>JABHEG010000277.1 GCA_018676675.1 Lentisphaerota bacterium | reverse complement strand
CTATTGATGAAGGCTGCACGCTACACCTACGCGTGCTTCGATGCCACAAGAGGGCAATACAACGACGCGTAGATCTTTCCACTTGAATGAGAGAAGGTTGCAGATCCCTCTTCCTGCATCCACAGTAAACTACCGCTAGCGTTCAGAAACTCAGCACATCGGTCGGGTAGTTCTGGAAGCTCTTGAAGGCTTCCGCAAAGCGCACGCCGCAGCTCTGTCCCCGGTACGCCGCGAGGACTCTCTTGGCCTCGATAGGGGCGGCGGTCCTGCCGATGTCCGGCCCCAGGGCCAATCCCATGAGTGAGCTGAGCCAGTCCAGGGCGTCCGACGAGACGTCTTCGACATCCATGAATGTGTCCGGCTCAAAGCCGGTCGTGTGTCTGGGCCCGTTGTCATAGTAGTAAAGTCTTCGCGGGGGGCGTATTCCTCTGTCCTCCCCCAGTATTGCCCCACTCCAGTTGAAGGCCGCTTTGCTCAGTTGGGACACCACTTCGTGGTCGGGATGGCTGTCCCACGGCCACAGAAGGAACCCCACATCGGGCTTTTCCTCGGCGACTACCTCGGCTACGGCTCTCTTCGAGCTCTCGTTTACCTCGACGCCCATGGACTGGTAGTTGAGAAACCGCGCCTCGACGCCCCTTTCCCGGCAGAGAGTCGTTGTCCCCTCGATCAGAGCGTCCTGGCGATCCTCCCCAACCGGAGCCCAGTTGCGGTAGTTGCCAATTACCGAGAGGATGGTCACATGGTGGCCCTGGTTGGCGGCGCGGAGAAGCGTTCCGGGGATCCCAAAAACGCAGTCATCGTAGTGTGCCCCGATCGCGAGCAGTTTCATGGCTATCCTCTCACGTTCCCGAGCTACTGAAGTCGCAGGTCTTCTCGGTCTCGGAGGTCCCGAGCCACTGAGGGCAGCTCTACTCCTGCGGCAGACGGAAGGGCGGGACGTTCACGGGCAGGTTCGTTTCACACGATTTGGCCGCCGCGATGGCAATCACCGCGCTGTTCCGGGCGTCAACTGCTCCGGGGCAACTGTGCTCATTGCGTCCGGCTCGAGCGATGAACTCATCCAGGATTCTTGGGTCCCCGCCCCCATGTCCGCCCGGCGCTTTCGGGGGGTGATACTCCACCGGATCCTTCTCGAAGCGCTTGTGCACGCGGATCACGAACTCCTGTTCGTTGTTGTAGAACGCGTAAAGGCGCCCTTTGTCCCCGACGAGGGTGAAATGGCGGTTGTAGTCTGGAGTGAAATGACACTCCATGTAGGACATCTTCGCTCCGTTCTCGTAGCGCACCGTGACCAGGCAGTTGTCATCGACATCGACTTCCTGAGCGTACGCACAGAAGTCCATTGCGTGTTTGGCCTTTTCACCGTAGTCGTAGATGAATTTGCTTACGTCCAGGAAGTCGGGACAGGTCTCTTTGCGTTCGCAGTCCCGGCAGCGCTTGTCATTGGCCTCATTGCCGCCGTAGACATCAAGGCCTCCCTCCGCGAACACCCGGGTCGGGGTGGAGCCGATGAACCAGTTCATGAGGTCGAGCGTATGCGTGCCCTTCTCCAGCATCAGGCTGTTGATGAAGGACTTGAGGCGCCGGTTGTTGTGGTAGTAGTAGCGTCCACCTACCGACACATTGTCGACGGCCATCCCGAGTTTGACGTCGCCGATTTCGTCGGCGTCGAGCAGTTTTCGCACTTCCTGACAGAGGGTGCAATAGCGCAATTCAAGGCCAACGAGAAGGGTTCCGGTTGAGCCTTCCCAGGCCCTAAGTATGTCATCGCAGTCCTCAATGGACTGGGCCATGGGCTTCTCGTGGTAGACATGGAGGTCGTGGTTAAGGAACGTCACCGCGTGGTCACGGTGTGCGGGATCCCAGGATGCGACCACGCCGATCTGCAGGGGCTCCCGCTGACACATCTCCTCGAGATCCGGATAGTAGTGCACATCCGGTCCCAGCTCTTCCCGAGCATGCTGGATGGCTTGTTCGCTGACGTCACAGACGGCCACCAGGTTGGTTTCCGGACGTTGACTGAAGGCCCGGGCCAGGTAGCGGCCTCTGCTCCCAACGCCGACGACACCTACGTTCATGGGGTTGCTCACGGTAGAATACCTCTAGGCTGGATTGTTCATGTGGTTGCCGGAATCCCGGGATTCTGGGATTGGGAGTTGCTGGAAGTATGTTGAGATCAACATAGTGAGGGGTTTCGCTTGTGGCTACTGAGTTTGGGAGGGTCAGACATGTTGATCCGGTGTCCGTCACCTGTGCGCTTGGGCCTTGCTTCGGCGGCTATTGCCTGGGCCGCGCTGTCCACATCTGTGTCCGCTGCCCCTCCGGTGCCATGCCTCTATTTCCCTTTCGATGGCTCGGATCTGCCCATCGCCAATGACGGGACTGCGGACATCTCCCGCGGGACCGTCAAAGACGCCCTTCTGCTGATCCATCAGCGCTCTCGCCGGACATTCCCAGCCGGCAAGGTCGGACTGGGCTACAACGCCGACACGCAGGCCTTACTCTACCGGGCCAGCGGGAACTTCCGACCGGATGAGGGCACCGCATCTCTCTGGCTCAACCCGCACTATGACGGGGACAACACGACCACGTACTCGGCGCTTTTCGGGGCCGGCCGTTGGGGAATGGTCTACAAGTACGCCAAACACACGCACATCACATTCGGCACAGCTCGCCCTGATCGGGACCTCTACTATGACTGCAGCTCCAAGTCCATTGCGCACTGGAAACGTGGTGAGTGGCACCATGTCGCCGTCACGTGGTCACGGGGCCAGAACCAGCGCTGTATCTATCTGGATGGTGAGCTCTCGGGTCAAGCGCCTTTCCCTCACAATGCCGCGTTCAAGGATGAACTCCTGCATGTGGGCGGAGGCTGTGCGATGTACCCTCGGCCGGTGGGTGAAGCGTTGATCGATGAGGTCGGGGTCTGGGATCGGGCGTTGACGGCGGCGGAGGTGACTGCCGTCTGGCAGCAGGGCGTGGATGGCTTCCCGTTGGCGGATCGTCCTGTCGTTGGGGTCGAGGCGGGTAAGACAGCGATCAAGCTGGTTTCAGGAGCTCCCGAGACCATTCCGGTGACTGACGTCAGCCCGACCCGTCGAGCCATATCCCTCAATGGAACGTGGCACTTTGCCCCGGTCGCCGGTGATGGAACGCAGGACGTGCCTGCCTGGGGGCGCAGCACAGTTCCGGGAATTTGCTGGTCTCCGGGCGTCTCGCAGACTCCGGATGGGAAACCTGTTCGCCAGGAGTGGCTGGGCAGGGAGACCTCTGCCCTGTCCATGGTGATGTACACGCGCACTGTCAGTGTGCCGGCTGCCTGGCGGGGCCGCACGCTACTGCTCGAATGCGGTGGCGTGGGTGGTCTGGCGGAATGGTCTGTCAATGGGACGTCAGTGGGGGAGTTGCCGCATTGGGAGGACGGGGCCTTCGACGTCACCGATCTCCTCGAGCCCGGAGGAGACGCGAGCATCTGCGTCCTTCTGCAGAAAACTGCTCGGCTGCGGCAGTTCGGCATCTACGGCGATGTCCGGCTTGTTGCTGCGCCTCGCGTTTCGCTCCGTTCTCTCGTTCTCGATCCGCGCGTGACCGTCGATGGGTCAGGGCCGAACGGCGGCGTGTCGCTCCTTCGTGAGCCGCGCCTTCGGGTTGGCTGTACCGTCCACAATGCAGGACCGGCGACTCAGGCAGCGTTGGCCCTCACGATCGAGCCCGTAGGGAATGGTCCGGCAGCTGGGGCCAGGCGATTCACACACACGGTCTCTCTGGCCAAGCGTACTTCCGGCCGTGACACCATCGGGGCGGCACAGGCCATCGCCTGCTCCTTCCCGTGGCCTGACCCGACTCTCTGGACCTACGACCAGCCCTTCCTCTATCGCGCCCGGGCCGAGATCTTCCTCGGCGATCAACGGATCGACGTCGCCCCCCCGGTTTCCTTTGGTTTCCGCGAATTCCGCATGCAGGGGGCGGACTTCTTCCTCAACGGCGTGCCGACTCACCTTCGCGGGCATCAGATCGATCTTGGCTGGGGCCCACAGATGCCGCGGATGGAGGAGCTTCGAGCAGCCGGGATGAACAGCTTCGAGTTCCACGGGCCCGTGAGCTCCGGATGGTACCGGGATCGACCGGCCTTTCCTCCCGATTTCGAGCGTATCCTTACGTATGCAGATGAGAATGGACTGATCGCGGCCGTCAACCTTCCCGGGGCAAAGGTGCTGCGGGAAACGCTCTCGAGCGCTGCCGTGGGGGAGGCCTACGAGCGCCGCATTGCATCCTTTGTCCGGCGCTATGGCAACCACCCAAGCGTCTGCCTGTGGCACCTTCACTTCAACTGGGCCGGCTACCGCTGGTACCACCCGCCGGACAAGATCGATGGATCGTACAAGCCGGACGATTCCGTGTTTCTCGAGAAGGAACGGTTTGCCCTGCAGGCCCAGAAACTCATTCAGGGCGTGGATCCACGCCCCGTTTACCATCATGCGTGCGGGAATCTCGGGGAGGTGTTCTCCCTCAACTGCTACATCGGCCCTACATCCCCGTTGCAGGAACGTGAGGAATGGCCGTCCCGGTGGGCGCAGAAACGGCCTTTTCCCCTTTTGGCCTGTGAGCATGGACTCATGCTCATTCCCTATTGGTATCGCCCCCGGCAGTTCCCCTTGAGTGTCGTCTATTCCGGTGAGCCCCTGTTCGACGAGATTTCCGCCAAGTACATGGGAGGGCGAGCCTACTCGGCCGTCACTCGCGACCTGTTCGAGCGCTACGACCTGAAGCGGGAGAAGCCTCGGTCGGGCCGGACCAGAGCCCTGATCAAGGAGCACCCCGGCTACCAGGAGGTCAAGAGTCTCTTTGCCAGGCATTCGCTACGAGCCTGGCGTACGTACGGTGTCTCCGGCATCGTTTTCAACGCGATCAGCTGGGACTATTACCTGCCCGACGGTCGACCTTCCCCGGTTCTCGAGTCGCTGGGGCGGTACTTCAACCACACCGACATGTACATCGCCGGTCGGCCGGGGAACTGGCCGGCTAAGGATCACACGTTCCAGAGCGGGGCGAACGTCGAGAAGCAGATTGTGCTTCTCAACGACCTGACCCGTGACCTGCCTGTTGCGCTTCGGTGGTCGTTGGCTGCGGAGGAAGGTCTGGACGTTGCCTCCGGAGTCGTGAAGGCGGTTGCCGCAGCGGGAAAGGTAACGTTCGTCCCAATCACGTTCGCGGTCCCGCGGGTCACGCGCAGGACGGAGTGTGTCCTGTCGGTCGTTGCTCAGGGCGCAGCAGCAGAACACTTCTTGCGGGACGATTTCGACCTGCAGGTGTTCCCTCCCCCTGGGGGGACCGTGTCACAGAACGGGCCCGTTCTCGTCCATGACCCCCACGGGCGCACGTCTCGGTTCCTCACGGAATTGGGCGTCCGTACGGTGCCCTGGACCGGGTCCGAGACGTTGTCCGACTTTCGTATGCTGGTTGTCGGAGAGCGCGGCTACGATGACCGCTTCCTCGAGCTGGCCAAAGCGGGTGCCCTGGAGCAGGCCATCGCCGCCGGTCTCAATGTGCTCGTACTCGAACAGGTGGAAGGAGAGGTCTTTGGTGTCCGGATCGAGGAGCAGTCGGCTCGGCGCGTCTTCATCCGGCAGCAGGGCCACGCGTTCTTGACTGGACTTGAGGCCTCGGACTTCGTCGACTTTTCCGGTGAATCGGATCTGCTCGACCCTTACCCACCGGCACCCGCCCAGACCCGCACCAAATGGCCTGCACGCTACTTCAAGTGGGGCAACCGCGGGGGCGTGGCCAGTTACGTCTGCCGGATTCCGCATCTGGGGCCCTTCACCCCCATCCTCGAATGCGGCTTCGATTTGGTGGATTCGCCTCTGCTGACGGCGCGCGTGGGCCTGGGGCAGATCGTGATGTGTCAGGTTGATGTGACGGCCCGGGGCGCTGCGAATCCAGTCAGCCGGCGTTTAATCACGAACATCCTCCGCGAACTCCGCGAGGAAGGACCTGTGACGCCTGTGAGCGTGCGTCTGGTAGGCGGCGGAGCAGGCGACGTCGCCCGGGAGTTCAGCCTCGATGTTGCTTCGCCCGAGGACGCGTCGGGAACTCTCATCCTCGTCGGCAACCTGGAACGCCCCTCAATCGAGAGTGAGGAAATCCGCACAGCTGTTCGGGCCGGAGCCACGGTTCTGCTCTTGCCTGACGCGAAGGAACCAACAGCCGCCGCTTTCGGGCTGAAGCTCTCCGAGCAGACATTCTTCCGCGGCGAACTCCGCAGGAGGAGCATGATCCCGGGCTTGGGAAGCAGCGACCTCTACTTCAAGACGGACGTCACCGCGGACGTCGCCGTTGCCGGAGACGGGTGGGAGGAGGAGATCGCGCCGGGGCTCTTGGTCTCACGCAAGCTGGGGCGCGGGCGACTCTTTGCCTGGCGACTGCCTTTGCTGGACCCGACCACCCGGGCAGGTATCAAGACGATGCGGTGCTGGAACGCGCTGTTCAGCAGCCTCAATGTGTCAAGGGGAAGCGACCCCGAGGCCATCGCCGGGCAGTCTGTTCGCTACCTGGACAGTCCCTGGGAACAGATTCCGCCGTTCATCAATTGGTGAGTACTGCCCGAGCGGTCTCTTCCACCGGACGTTCTGCGGTCGTACCAGAGCGTGTCACTACGTCTCTTACCTCATCCGGTCGCGGGACGGAGCCCTTCCCACACTCAGGGAAACCAGAAGCGCACGCTCCCAACCAGCATGGAAGGCGCCCCCTAGCGCCGCCGAGGGCCACCTCAATTCGGCGTGGTCTTCCGCCTTTCTGAAGGCCGCTCATCCCCAAGCGGTGCCTTCCGGTCCGGCAAGAGACAACCGGTCGGGACGACCGGACCTCCAGGGCTTCCTTTTGACCGCCGTGCCTTCCCCTGGGAACGCCGAGAGCCACCTCGGCCTTCCCTTCTGTGTCCCTGGAGGCCGGTTATCCCTAACCGGTGCCTCTCCCTGAGAACGCCGAGCTCCAGCTCGGCATTGCCTTCTGCCTTCTCAACGTGGGAGGCGTCTCTGCGCGGCGACCGTCCCGTGCTCAAATCGGTGTCGTTCCAGGCGCCCTACCTGTGTCCGATGATGCTCTTGAGGGCGTTTGCATCCAGGCGTTTGACGACTTCGGTGATGAGCTTTGCTGTGTTGTCGTAGTCGTCGGCGTGGATGATGCCGGTGTGGCAGTGGATATAGCGTACGGGGACGCCGATGAAGATGGTCGGGACGCCGGCCGAATGCAGGTGTATGGGGCGTCCGTCCGTAGCGCCTCCTGTGAGCAGGCTGAGCTGGTAGGGGATCTTGCACTCATCGGCGATATCGGTGATGAAGTCACGCAGCCTTCGATGTCCGATCATTCCGCCATCGAGGACATATAGGAGCGGGCCCCCGTCAAGCTTGCCCTGCGTTTCTTCTGGTTTGATCCCAGGAACATCGGCAGCAATGCCCGACTCGACAACCAAGCAGATGTCCGGCTTGACGACCTCGGCGCTCGTCTGAGCCCCCCGGGTGCCAACTTCCTCCTGCACCGTGCCGACACCGTAAACTGTGTTCGGGTGCTCTTGCTTCTCGAGGGCCTCAAGGATACTGACGAACATGCCGCAGCCAACCCGATCGTCCCATGCTTTGCCAATCAGGAGCTTCTTGTTCTTCATGGTTCCGAACGGGGAGTCTGGAGCGATTGGGTCGCCGACCCGGATACCGAGCTTGTCGGTCACTTCCTTCTCATTCTTGGCTCCAACGTCGATGAACATGGCGTCCTTTTTCACCATCTTGCCGCGTTCATCCCCTGACATCAGATGGGGCGGTTTGGCCCCGATCAGACCGGGAACATCCCCTTTGCGGCCGCGGACGATGACGCGCTGTGACAGCAGAACCTGATCCGGCCATCCACCAAGGGGTGCAAAGCGAATGAAACCATCTGAGGTGATCAGCTTGACCATGAAGCCGATCTCGTCCATGTGCCCGGGGATCATGATTCTGGGACCGTCGCTTGCCCCGGTTTTTGTGCAGATCAGGCTGCCAAGTCGATCGTGACTGACTTCGACGCTTTTTGGCAGGTATTTCTGGATGACAACGCTGACGTCTTCCTCAAACCCAGGCACCCCGTTCACTTCGGTCAGGGCCTTCAGCATTGCGCGTGTGGTCTTCTTCATCGGTACGGGCTCCTTGAGAGGGGAATGGTTCGTGCGGTCATCGCAAAGCTACCGTCGCCCCTGCAACCTGGCAAACAGGCACGACTCCGTTGTGTCGGTCCCTCGGCACGCCCCTGTGTGGCATGAGGCAGGCCAGTAAGTGGCGACGTGAACAGGCTTCTTCACCAACCCTTCGGCACGAGTTGCACCTCCGCGATGATGATGCGTCCGGTCCCGCTGCTATGCGTCTCGAACCCGACACTCACCTGGTGGATCTGATCGGCTTCCAGTCTTCCGCTGGAATCTTCCTGCGACCAGGCGGGCATGCTGAGCCCGGTCAACGACACGGTCGTGGTGGTGAACTTCCCGGGGGAGAGCGGCAGGCCTTTGGGCACCCAGTAAGCCGCTCCACCGGCTTCACGGACCATGAGATTCAGTCTGGGAGACCCCGGAACGGCTTCGGTGCGGTATGTCACCCTGACCGCCAGCGTGCCGCTAGGATCGACGGCTCCCGGAGCCACGTTGGCCCAATTCCAGTTGTACTTTCCGGCCGTGAAGGAAAACTCAAGAACGGCGGCCGGGGTCTCCGCCGGACCTGCAAGCGGGTCCATCGTGATCGTTGATGGTGAGTGCACGGCGTGTCCTACGGCCCAGGCTCGGTCCCCTCCCGTTCCCTTCCCGAGGCTCATCGGGACGGACATTTCCTCCCCACCGGCACCAACGGCGACAAGCAGCATGGGAAGCAGGAGACCACGTCTGACGTCTGCACTCATGGGCCGTAGACCTTCACAATTTTCACCCTGGCCCGGAGCGGTTGGGACACATCACCCGCGAACTCGAACCGTACCTGATTCCGTCCGGCTGCGAGGCTAGGGCTCTTGCCCTTCGGCAGGACCCGCGCCTTCTGTTTTCCGTCGCCGCCGTAGATGACACAGTCGTCGTGCGTTCGGTAGACCAAGCGCTCCCCCGGCTGAAGCATCCCCGGGAACACAAGCCGGTCAGCCCCAACAACAAGCGTGGCATCGCGCAGTGCCCTTGGATCACGTAGTGCCCTGACATCGGCGAGACAGCAGACGCACGTCTTGCCTTTGGGCAAGGCGTTGTAGTAGACGATCAGGTACTCGATGCTCGCCAAATCACAGGCGGCTCCGGCCAGGGGGAACTCGCGGTACTTCCAGCCCGTGAAGCCGACGCCCACCTTCATGTCGTGCCATGCCCCCTTGGTGTCGCGTAGCTGCAGGTACAGAACTTCACCGTTCCCGTCGCCGTGAATGGGGAAGCCCACATGCGTGTAGCCTGCCAGGTCCAAAGGAGGATCGAAGCGTTTCCCGCGTGCAGACCACCCCCCGTCCTGAGTGCTGGTCGCCTGGTAACGAAGCGTACTCTTGCCCTCTCTGACGACGCCATCGGCCAACGCCAGGTCATGCGTGACGCCGAGGGATTTCGGGAAGCCTCGGCGGGGCCCACTGACGACATATTTGGCGTACTCGTTCTGCGCGGTGTCCGCGAATGCTTCCAGGGAGTCCGATGAGATCAGTGTGAGGGCGTCTGGGTGACCGTAAAGGGCGCCCGGCTCGCCAATGGCGTCGACCGCTATTTCCACTTCAAGAGTCGCTTGAGGAGGATTGGGCCGGCAAATTGTCTCCCAACGGTTCTGCTTGCCGTCCAATGCTCGGATCGTGTGCGGAGGATCGTCCTCACGACGCAGGAGATCCCAACCGATCTGATCATCTGGCGCCTTGCCGCGCACAGGGGCGCCACGGGTGATTACACTGACGTAGGCACGGGGGTTCAGTCCATCTGTCTCGTCGCACTCAAACCTGACCAGGTTCGCACCGGCAGCGAGTGTCGGCACATCGCCGAGAGGCGTTACCCGAGCAAGATCCTCGCCTTGGCGACCAAAGAGCCTGCAGTCGGTAGGCGAGCGGAACTCAAGCACCTGGCCGGTCTTGATCTCGACCGGGAAGGTGAGCGTCGCTCCGCCAATACTGACCCGGGGATTGCGCAGTGTCGCCTCAACTGTCGGCAGGGCTTGGATAGGGCTCAGGTAGCACGTCGCCTGTTCTCCGGGGGGCAGATTGTTGTACCACAGGCTGAGGGTCTGGACGGCATTCGGCCTGATGCTTTCACGGTAGATGGAGTAGATGCCGCCGTAAGGCCAAGAGTAGTCGGCGTGTCGCGCGCCCTCCGGCTCGATAAGTTCGAGATAGCGCCAGCCAACGAAATCGACGAGGATGTAGTGATCAGCGATGCCATGGGACAGGTGGGACGGGCTCGTCTGCTGCAGGTTGATCACCTCGCCCTTGCCGTCGCCGTAGACCCACAACCCGAGCGCACGGTTTCCGCTGAGGTCCAGAGGTGGCGAGAATGTCTTCCCCATTTTGCTCCACGAACGGATCGCTGTCGGGGTTGAGTTGGTTGCGGAGAAACAGCCGCTGACGGTCCCGGTCCGTACCTGAGCGGTCGACGGCTCGAGCGTGGCGGCTATGCCGGGCTGAGCGGCAACCTGCGGCAGCACCCCAACCTCGCCAAGATCCGCCAGCACCTTGCCGTCGCTGCTGTCGTAGGGCCGTGCCGCCGTCAACACCTCGATCCGCAGGGCGGGCGGCTGTGAGTCAAAGCTGTTCTCGACGGTCCAGGTGCTACTCCAGGCTTCCCGACTCTCGACCTTGTGACGATCATGTTCCTCCGGCCGGAACTGCCAGTCACCATCATCGCCTTGGAACAGGGCATACTCATCGCCCGGCACCCGCAACTTCTGCTTTATCTCCTCACTGAAGTAACCTGCGTGGCGCAGAGACTCGTGGCGCCGGACGATGCTTGCGAGGCGTGGCAAGGCTGGAATCTTGCCGACGTTGGCTGGGGTGATCCCCATGATGGAGAGGCCCGTGTTGCTGGCGAGGGCCTTGGTGCAGAGGTACTCGATGTCGTCCTCATAGGTCGGTTCACTGTCAAGACCATGCCACGTCTTGAAGGCCCACCACCCCAAGTGCCCCGGCAGGAACTGGCGGTGCAACCGCTGGTTTGCTTGGCCGTGGATGTCGATGAACTTCTTGTGGCTGCGGGTGGGGTGGTCCCAGGCCCCCATGCGGGACCGGACATACCACAGATGATGGTGGAACGTACTCATCTCCATGATCGCGGGTCGTTCGATCCGCTCACAGATCGCGAACGTGAATTTGGACTGGTAGTGCCAAGCATTCTCACGGCCGGCGACGGCGTCACCACCATCCAGTGCGTCGAGATAGATCATGTCGAACCCGGCGGCGTTGTAGAGTTCCGCCGTCTTGGCCGCAACTTCTGTGAAGAGGGTAGAATCCCCGTCGGGGACGAAGCGTCCAAAGCACTCACGCAGGTGGTAGACCTTTGCGCTCTTTTCATGTGCGGACACCGCGGTGCCGTAAGCCCCCCGTTTGCACTGCGTGAAGGCATAGGGTTGCTTCTTCGAGAGGCCGGCATAGGTGATCAGTTCGTCCCCGATACGCAATGTTACGCTGTTGCGCACGAAGAAGCCGGTGATCGTCGACATGGTTGCGGTGGTCTCCTCCACCGGGACGTCGGTCATCTCCGCGTTGAGCGCGGCCCGCAACGTGAACGTCGCATCGGTTCCCAGTCGGGGATCGGGTACAGGCGTCACCCACGGGCAAGACTTGTCGATGAACATGGCATAGGTGTGCAGTCCGGCCAGAATTCCGGCCCCGTGGAGTTTGTCGAGAACGGCCTTCATGCTGGCGGCCCCGCGCGGATAGGTTGTCGGGTTCGGACGACAGTCACCAAACCGGAACGACGTGCCGCCATGGAAGTCGATTTGGGTAATCCCCAAAGTCTGTGCCAGAGCGATCCATTCGTCTACAGTTTCCTCGGACAGGTCGCTGGTGTTGAACAGGTAGGACCCGTTGTTGTCCTTGCCATCCAGGGCCCAGGGGCCGCCAATCGGTGAGTGGGGAAGATCCTCGGCTGCACTGACCACCTCTTGCATCACCGACCGAAGCTCTCCCTGCGGGCAAATGATCACAGCTGCTTTGGCACCGGCAAACCCGAAGCGCGGGTAACACGCGGCTCGAAGCCGACTGGTGGCTGCCGGAATGCCGTGCACCTGTGTCTGCAGATTGAGGGCCAGAACACAACCCGCGACCGATTCCTCGGGAGTCCCTTTGAGGGAAAGAGGAAGGTCAAGAAAGGTCAGGCGGTCCACCGCCTTGTCACTGACAGACGTGACCTCGAACAGGAAATGGCTTCCTCGCGGGGTGACCTTCAGTTTGGCGGAGACGGTTGCTTCCCCAAACTCGAGGTCCAGCACGCCATCCACAAGCGACGCCCCGGTGGAGCCGGTCTCTTTGCCGCCCTTGGTGACCCGAGCGAAAGGTGTCCCGCCAGGCTTAGCGCAAAGCTCAGCCCCGGACTCTCGGTCGATCACCTGCAGAATCTGACCATCCCTCCCCACAAGAAGCTTGATATGGTCGTTCTCAATGGTCATTGCCGGCGCCGGTTGAGCCTGACTCCGGCAGACGAACAGATGGGCAAAGGCCCAACCCAGACACCCCGCGCAGAAAACCCTCCACAATCGCATGACCATTCTCCTTTGTCGTCAGCTTTTCCCGATAAGGACGCTTGTGTGAGCGGCAACTGCGCTCATGAGGGCGGTCAGATTGTATCCACCTTCAAGAACGCTGATCAGTCTGCCTTCAGCGTGAGTATCGGCTATTTCCAGGCAGAGGCGCGTGATGTCGGCGAAGTCGTCGTCGGTGAGCCGCAGGCCACCAATGGGATCGTCACGATGGCCGTCGAATCCGGCCGAGAGAAGCACGATCTGGGGTTTGAACTCAACCATCGCGGGGACGAGTTTCTCTCTCAAAGCCCCGAGAATCTCCTCCCTTCCTGCTCCCTGAGGAACGGGACAGTTCATGGTTGTTCCTTTGCCTGGGCCGCTACCCGTCTCCTCCCTTCGACCTGTCCCAGGATAGAGTGGAGACTGATGCGTGCTGAAGTAGAAGACGGACGGATCCTCGTAGAACGCCTCCTGCGTCCCGTTTCCATGGTGGACATCCCAGTCGATGATTGCCACCCGTTCAAGGTGGTATTCTCGCTGTACATAGCGGGCGGCGATGGCCACGTTGTTGAGTACACAGAAGCCCATTCCCCGAGTTGGGGTTGCATGGTGACCGGGTGGTCTGACGGGGCAGAATGCGAGGTCCGCACTGCCGGCGAACACGGTGTCCGCGGCTTCCAGTACAAGACCTACCGCGGCGACCGCTGCATCCCATGATCCCGGACAGATACTCGTATCCCCGGTGCTCAGGCACCAGCGCCCATCTTCGACTTCCTGGCGCGCCAGATCCACGTACTCCTGTGTGTGGCACAGAGTCAGTTCCGCGTCTGTCACGACTGCAGGGTCAAGCTCCACGGTGTCCTCGGCGGTGGCCACTTCCACGACGCCTCCCAGGCATGCATCAACCCGTTCGGGGCGTTCGGGGTGGGTGGGACCAGGGCGGTGCTTCTTGCACAGCGGGTCATAGGCCAGCGCGAGTTTTCGACGTTTCGGCATGCGATTGACCTCTCTTGAAGTCAGGATTCAGACACTGAGCTAGTGGCTGCACGGAAACCCAGCGGTCGAGGGCGACCGCCCTCCAAGGGGGTGCGGTGAATGACGTCTTTGGCCTGGAGGGCGGTCGCCCTCGACCGCTCAAATCCACCACCACAGGCGTTTCCGTGCAGGCACTAAACTAGCGCCCTTGCCACTCGATGACTTTCACATCGGCTCCGGGGATTGAGACGAGGGCTCCGCAGTTCGAGGCGGCAATGTAGCCCTGGCCGTCGCGAACCACATAGGCTCCCCCTGCCTTGGGGGCCGCCAGGGCGAGCCCGGGGGCCTCGATGTTCGCTGCTCCCAGTCTGCCGGCGGCGTATACCTTCTCTTCTCGCATACGGCGCAACGTCAGGTTACCTGCTGCGTCTGTGGTGATCACATCCGTGCCTTCCGGCCGCGTGACAGTAAGGGTCACTGTTGTCCCCTCGACACTGCGTTCCAGCCGCATACGGGGTGACCCATCGCGAGGCACGGGGCAGATGACGGTTTCAACCATTTCCGGGCCCTGCTCACGCCACTCATAGATCAGTGCCGGGGCGGTTTCCGCGCGCTTTTCATCCAGTAGATGCCAACCTTCTTTGAACGGATCATCCTGTCCCTCGATCACTGAGAGGGCCAGATCAGGGCGCGATGGAGACACGATGACACCGGGTCCGTTCCGTGACCTGCCCATGACGCGCACTCCTTCTGTGACCACGGTCAGATCCTGGTGAAGTTGGTACTTCATCCGGTAGTCGTGCTCGCCATCGCCCTCGATGGTGTCCAGCACGACGAAGTAGTCCGGCTTCATGAAGAGAACGGCACGGGTGTGCGTGACGGGGGCTTCTTTGGGGTCGAACGCGTAGCCTCCCCGCACGTAGTCGAACACGGGCGTTGTTACCCAGGGGTTGGTGAGCGGTTCGTCGATGTAACGAACGCGGCCAAAGCGACTTTGACCATGCCCGTCCACCGAGATGGTGTTCTCCGACCTGCCATCTCCCACAAAGCTCCGATCGCCATACTCCCTGAAGGGCCCTGTTCGGGGGTGCTTGTAGATGTGCGGGATGAGGTGGGTGCCGTATCCCCACACACCGATGTCCCCGACATCCCCCAGACCGCTCTGACTGTACTTGTATTGGATCGGGCCAAAGCGGACGCGCAGCGCCACCGCATCCGGGGTCCAGTCGCTGCGCATGACGTACGTTCCCGCATAGCAGGTTTCGCCTGAACGAAGCGGGTAGGATGTCTGTTCCGGGATGGTGCCCGTGGTCCCGCCGCTCTCGATGTAGTCGACGTCTCCGCGCCCCGGCAGCTCGGGGCCCCGGCGCTTGCGCGCTGCCCGCCAAGCCAGTTCGCTTGGCCATGAGATGTAGGCGAAGTACTCAATGTTCTTCTCTTGGATATCGAGGAGTTGCCGCGGCATGTCCCGGCCGAGCATCCGGAGCCATGACATCGCCTGGAGCAGCGTGCCGTAATCCCCTCGGCCGACCTCCGGAGAGATCTCTTCAGTCGCTCCGTCGGGGTAGATGAAGGCGTACGGTCCCGTGCCCTTCCAGTTGTAGCGCAGCAGGAGGTCCGCAAGGCCCCGGTCGGCCCACTGTTCGCGTTCGGCAATTTCCGGGAACTTTGCGGCAATCTCCAGAACCGCGGCCGCGTTGCGTGTGCCGTGATTGCCGCGGGTGATGGTCGTAGTTGCGTCCACGATGAAGCGTTCGTGCTCGATGAGCGAGGTCAGGATCGTCACCAAGGCGTCAGGGGTGACGGCGGGCGATGTGACACAGTACTGGAAGAAGCGCGCCCATTGTTGGGTGCGCCTCATGGCGGCCATGAGCGTCCAGTACATGGCTGGATGCCCATCTGTTGCCAAAGCCTCACGGCCGATGAGTCTGACTGCATAGCCGTCCATGTTGTTGATTCTCGGCATAGCGCGGCCCTGCTCCACAGGACAGTCCTTGATGAACTCCAGCATGAGCTTGACGAGGTGCTCGACGTATCTGTCGTCACCCGTGGCGCAGTAGGCCTTTCCGAGTTTGTAGACGTACGTTCCCCGGCCGATCTCGTGGTCAAACGTGGGCCAATGGATGTCCATCGGGACCTTGTACCACGCGATATCCGCAACGGTGGGCCCGTAGTTGAGAACCATATCGCCCCAGACGAATCGCCCTTTGAGCAGTTCGTCCGCCAACGTCGTGTCATACGTCTTGGACGACCCGGGCTTGACCACGTCCTCTCGGGATCGGAAATACGTCAGCAGTGCGGCCTTGGCTCCATTCTCGTCTCCCCTGTCCCATGCTGCCTTCACGCCTGCCAGGCCCGGTAGTTCGTAGTTCAGTTCCTCAAACAGTCTTGGGGCCGGCACGCCTCGTGGAACCGTCTCGCCGGGTATGTCTTTGCCCTGAGACCACACCGTGCTCGCCGTTAACGCCATGATAGCCACCATTCTCTTGATCATGTGTTGCATCCCGATGTACCAAGTAGCCGATGACCAGTCCCTAAGTTCACGGCCCGTGGACCTCGATCTCGCTCATGCCCATCATGGTGGGGGTCAGGTGATTCCCTCCCCCTGCTCGCTGCAGCACCCGTACGGACTGTGTCTTGACGGGGGTGAAGTCGATTGCCTCGTGGGCGGCCGTCGCTTCCCGCCAGGTAGGGCTGATGTCGGTCCACGAGTCCACAGTGTCGTTCTCTTGCTGGTACTGGATCTTGTAGGCGGAGGGCAGGCCACCAAAGGTCATCCAACAGATCGTCAACCTACTCACCTTGCAGGGCCTGTCCCAGTCGAGTCGCACCCAATGTTCGGTGTTCGTTGGGGCCGAGATCCAGGTCTTGCCACGCCAGTACTGGGCTGCCGGGATCCGTTCTCCGTCGATCAGACACTCCATGCTATAGCCATCCGGGAAGACGCTGTCGACCGACACCTCTGCGGTAATGAACGGGGAAATGGCGATAGCCCTCCCCGAGCGGTCGTACACTTGGATGTCGCATGTAGTGACGGTCTGTCCTTCGCTTGCATCCAGCGGGATCACATGTTTCCGGGCAAACCTATCCAGGGCAATTTCTCGCCACGGCAGTTGCCCGTTGTTCAGGTAACGGATCGTGACGATGGTGGGTGTCTCGGTCTCAAACGCCAGGACTCCCCGTGCGTCGATTCGGGGTTCGTTGACGACCCTAATCGGGTTGGCCTGCAGGAGTGCAGCCGTCAATTCCGCCATTCTCTCCCGCATCCGGTCCAAGCAGTGCGGGTCAGCGCCCTCTGCCAGAGCCCGGGGGTACTTGGCCGGATCATCCAGGGCCAGGGCTTTGGCCGGTGCGTTTTTCAAGAAATCCCTGGTCGCCTGTGCCGCGGTCGCGTCTGCTCCGGGTGCCGTGTCCGTTTCAGTCAGGGCCTGACGCAGCAGATGCAGAGCCTTGTAGTCCAAGTGTCCGGCCTCCATGGCAAGCCAACGGCGCGAGATGACATACGTGTCCTCAGGCCACAGGGGAGTGCTGGTGAAATCGCTGTTACCTTCTCGTACCGGGTAGACCGTTGACATGTATTTGGCACAGGACCAGTTCGGGTTCCGGTCGTCACGATACCAGTAGTACCAGCCGGCCAGGGCTTGGTGCCACACTCGCCATGGCATCAGACGATAGTAGGAGATCGGGTTCAACGTCTCGGATGTTTCGCAGCAGTCATAGACTGCCACCCGCTTGCCACGAGCCCGGAAGTAGGCGGCGCATGTGCTGTTCCTGATCGCCTTCACGATCGGGCCAACATAGTCGAGGCCATCGTAGAACGTGGCGGTGTGTTCATGATCGGGATTGAAACCGGTAAGGAAAGAGGCGAGACGCAATTCGGGAACGGCTTCCTTTGCCAGTCTCTGCAGCTCGGCGGCCTTGATTGCTTCTGCAGGGCCCGGCTCATCGACCACCTGCAGCAGGAACTGGTCGTGGTCGACGCCCACGGTGACCAAGTGATCACACACGGCCTTCACCCAAGCTTGCCAGGCGCTCTTCAGCCGCGCGTCCGGCCAGGTGATACCGCCACGATTGGCAACGTTGATGAAGCGGATGCCGATTGAGAAGATCATCATGAAGGTGCAGTCCGGCACGACCGCTCTGGCATCCCTTATCTTGCGATCCAGGTGCGTGTAGTCAAGGCGTTGCAGGACACCATTTCCATCGATGTTCGGGAAGACGCTCGGTATCCGCAGAAACACCACGTTGTGGCCCAGGCGCCGCGCCTCTTCGGCTCTCAGGGAATAGCTTCCAAGGGCACCCACATCCACCGGCGCCCTATCCGGAAGGCGTACAGGCAGCACCTCCAACTCGACCCTCACTTTCTGCGCAAGCGTCTTGTTGGCTAACGGGTCAAACAGGACGGCTCCTCGGTAGACTCCCGGCTGCACCCCCCGGGTCGAGAACGACAACAACGCCTGCCGGCTTTCGCCTGCGGGAATGGCCAGATGCCCCATGGCATTTGCTTTGGGTAAGGGGTCAGTGAACCGCTCCTCCTTGGCCAGGTGTCCGCGAATGAACGGGGCCGTGTACATCGTGACAAGCCGGCTTGCGGGAACGATGTCCTGCGTCTCCTCTTGCAGGAAGCTCAGAGGTGCAACGCGTGCATCGATGTTCCGGCCGGACAGATTGGTGATCATCAGCCCCAGGTTTCTCGTTTCATTCACGTAGCACGTGAGTCTCTGCGGTCCGACCAGTTCCAGACGTTCGGGGAAGTCCGTTTCCTTGGCCATCAGGAGGGGATTCGCGAGCCAGATGGGACACATTGCTGCCGCCATCTCATTGGCAACTGCGGCTGTTCGTTTTTCAATCCGTCGCAATTGGGCGTTTGACAACTGCTGCCAATCAGCGATCTCGTCCCCGAGTTTCTCGATCTTGTCTCCGCTCAGCGTCAACCGCCGCTCCAGGTCATTGGCCGCGCTGGAATGAGCGAACGTCTTGGCCAATACGTGCCGGGTCAGCTGGGCCTGCGAGTGGAGCTTCTGCAGTTGTTTCGCTGTTGCCATCACCTGGTGATTGAGGACATCGCTGTACGGGGTCTCGTTCGCACCGTCCTCAACCTGGATGTTATCCACCCAGAGCGTGCCGCCGGCACCATGGGGCCAGAAAAGCAACAGGCTGTAGTCGCCTCCGGTCTCATCGTGTCGTTTGGTCTGTGGCGGCGCTTTGAAGGTCAGACTTTTGCGCACCCAGCCTGCCGTAGTCGCCGCTCCTGGGCCGACAGCCACGGCCTTTGTCCAACCGTTGTTTGGCACGTGGATGGCCTTGTTGACGTCGATGTTCGTGAGGCCTTCAGCCTTGAAGGAGACGCTCAGCGTGTAGGTTCTCCCCTCTTTCAAGTCTGTGCGCCAACCGTTGGCGGTGCCGATGTTGTAGAGGTAGACATAGTCGTCGAAGCTGCCGCTGATCTTGAAGCAGGTCTCCCCGTTCGGTCCTTCCGGAACAATGCTGCCCCCACGTTTTTTAAAGAAATGCCAGCCATCCAATCCGCGGTTGAAGCTGCCGTTGGCTACGTAGTTCTTGGGGGGAGGCCTGAAGTCAGCGAGGAAGGCAGATCCAGGTGCTTGCCCGGGTACGAACGGGCCTGCAAACAGGAGAAGCGTGAGCAGAGAGAACCGTCGGAGTGATTGTAAGCGACTGTTCATCCTGGTATCTCCAGCCAATGTCTGACGCCTGATCCCCGCCAACATATCGCGCCGGAGAGGGTGAGAACAGGCACGGCCAGCTCAGTCGCATTCGGCAGTCCCCGCCGTTTGCTCTCCCTACGGCAGAACCTATCTTCTCCCAAAACACGGGATGCGGTAGCTTAGCCTGGTCAGGCTGCGGACGGAAGACGAAGGACGAGTGCCGCCAACGAAACCCACAGGAGACTACTCGCAATGGGCTTTCTCACCGATGGGGACGGCCAACCATGCAGACCAACCACTGACCGCGGTCTGCAATGAAAGGAAACTGGACATGGGGATGGTGATTCAGAAGCTACGTGTTACAATCCTGCGTAGGCAGGATCAAGTCAGACCGCGAGGCCAGATCGCGGTTCTTTTACTACTCATCTCCGCGGCCACCATGACGGCGCCAGCACAGGGGATCAAAGCGTCCATGAAGAATGCGTTTATCATCAACGAGGACAACAGTCACTTCTATGGGGGGCGCCACGCCAAGGACATGACGCTGGAGGGACTCAATGCGTTCGTAGACCAGTATGCGAACACCGCGGTGACGCACCTGTTTCTGTGCCCAAACGCCATGCGCGCAAGCTTCAGGAGTGCAACCCGCGAAGCGATCTGGGACGTGACCGGCAACGAAGATCCCGAGACAGCGAAACGAACGCGCTGGCCAGGCAACGCACGCCTGCTGCACGAAAAGGGACTCGATCCGTACGGAACCTGGATTGCCCGGTCTCGCGAGAAGGGCATTTCGCCGTGGCTTTCCATGCGTATGAACGACGTCCACGATGTGCCTCATGAGAAGAACTTCATGCATTCCTCGTTCTGGCACGATCACCCCGAGCTCTGGCGCGTCCCACACGGGAAGAGCGGGGGGTGGACGGGACGAGCGTTGAACTACGCTCACGCGGCCGTGCGTGAGCACAACATGGCCTTTGTGCGCGAACTGTTGGAACGCTACGACCCCGACGGCCTCGAGCTGGACTGGATGCGCTTCGGGCATCACCTGACCCCCGGCAAAGAACGGGAGGAAGGCCCCATCCTGACTCAGTTTGTGCGTGAGGTCCGCGCCCTTACCCGTGACTGGGCTGCAAAGCGCGGCCACCCGATTTTTCTCAGCGCCCGCGTCCCAGCTCATCCCGATGCCGCGGCAGGGCTGGGAATGGACGGTGTCACGTGGTCTCGCGAGGGACTTGTGGACATGCTCGTCCCTTGTCCGTTCTGGACCACCTCCGATTTCGACATCCCGATCGAGCTGTGGAAGGAACGCCTGGGTGAACATGCCGACACGGTCGCCATCGCTCCTGGTTTGGAGTACAATTCCCGACCGTGGTCCGGGGGGAAGCCAACCGCCAACTCCTTGCCCTGTGTTTACGGGTTCGCCTCCTCTGCCCGAGCACGCGGCGCGGAGGCGATCTACTTGTTCAACTTCATGGACAGCGGGACGCGCCCTGTACCGGCCTCTGATTACCGTATTTTGGTCGAGAAGGGCGTCGGTGACGCATTTCTAACCGCTCAGGAGAAGCGCTTCCCCGTGTGCTTCAGAGACACCGTTCCCAGCGGCTTCCCCAACGGCGTTTCGCTCCCGATCAAAGGTCGGAAGGGCGGAGAGTTCCAGATTCATGTCGGCGGCATCCCCACTTCCGGGACGGCTCAGGTCGTGCTCGGGCTGGCCAAAGCGGACGCTTTGGGCGATGCTGTACTCGAGATCACGGTCAACGGGCATGTCGTCCCCGCCGGACCCGATCTTCCGGACCTCAAGGGCCTCGGCGGTGACGCTGTCCGGGCTTTGTGCTTCCCGGTCCCTCTGACCGCTCTGCGGAGTGCGCACAACACGGTCACGGTCAAGCAGGCATCGGATGGGCCGGAACAGACCATCGTCTGGGCGGAGATGCGGCTGTCGCCCGAAGGAGCGGAGTAATGAGTTCGGTCCCGAAAGAGCCGCGCACAGCGTAAGCGGTCTTCTTGCCCCGGGAAGCCCCCTCCCGTTGGTCAGGGCTCGGACGGACAGGGTGCTTTTCTGACAGAGCCGCGCACAGCGTAAGCGGTCTTCTTGCCCCGGGAAGCCCCCTCCCGTTGGTCGGGGCTCGGACGGAGCGGGGGCCTGTCTTCCAGAGCCGCGACCTACGGGAGCGGCGTCCGGAGCCGATGTCGTTGAGAACCGCTCCCGATAGTCGCGGCTCGGACGGAGACGGATGGGTGAAACAGACGAGAACGGAGCATATCCCATGACTGCAATCCCCACGTGCCTCTACAACCATGAGTTGCTGATCCTGTTTACTAGCCAGACCCCTTACCAGAGCTACCGCGATCCGGTTGGCGATGCCCAGGCCCGTGGGTATGTGCAGGAGCTCGCCGACACCAGGATTGATGCCCTTATGTGCTGCCCGACTGCCTGGCGGGCCGTGCTCTGGCCTTCGGACGTGGATCCGCGCTGGCGCCAGGAAGATGCTGATCGCGTGGCTCCAGTGGGCCCGTGTGAGATGAAGTACTCCGAGAAGGCGTACTGGCGGGTCCAGCAGTACATGATCAAGGGTGGTGACCCGGTCCGGGTCACACGTGACACGGCCCGAGACATAGGGCTGACGTTCTTCTTCTCCTATCGCATGAACGACCACCATCATCTGTGGAATCGCGATTGCCCGACCCACGATCGCTTTTGGCGGGACCATCCTGAGTTCCAGATGGACCCCGACCGAGGGTCCTATTTCAACTACCTTCACGCCGAGGTCCGGGCGTACTATCTGGCGTTGCTCACGGAACTCGTCGAGCGCTACGATCCGGAGGGTCTCGAACTGGATTTCATGCGCTCCCCCACCTTCTTCCCGGCTGATCGCGTCGATGAAGGCACGGTGTTGATGACCGAGTTTGTCCGCGACGTGCGTGCCATGCTGGACCGCAATCAGGGGACAGGGCCACGCAAGTTGCTCTCCGTCCGCGTTCCGCGCGACCTCGCTGGTTGCGCCAAGGCAGGTCTGGATGTGGTCACCTGGGACCAGACCAAGCTGGTGGACATGGTCAATGTGTCCTCCTATTTCATCTCCACACATGAGATCGATATCGAGGGCTTCCGGAAGCAGCTGGACCACGCGAAGATCTACGGTGAGATGCATTTCATCACCGACACGGGCCGGATCCACCCGTCCGGCTATCGGAACAATTACAGCCAGAAGACCACCCGGGAGCAGTACGAAACGCTGGCACACGAATACTGGCAGCGCGGCGTGGATGGGTTGAGCGTGTTCAACTTCTCCTACTGCCGGGAACATCATTTCGGTGAACCACGGCGCCGTGGCTTTCCCGGGGTTGAGCCGCCGTTTGAGATGCTCGGAACGGCCTGCGACCCGGCCGCTGTTGCCCCCCGGGCGAAGCACTATTTCATCAACAGCAACTTCGACAAGCTGCCGATTTCCCTGGGGCTTGAGTGCAGCGCGTCCGTGACCCTTGATTTGCATGCGGACATCGCAGCGTTCCAGGATGCCATGCTGCGGTTGGAGATGACGGAATCAGCCTGGGGAATGGCGTTCGAGGTGGCCCTCAACGACGAAATCCTGGAGGCATCGCCGTACGTGGGTGAGCTGTTCGCTCCGTTTACGCGTGAGTCGCTTCCTGACCACTTCAACGTGGAGAACTACCGGGTACCGGCGGGGTTCGTGCAGTCGGGGCGTAATGTGGTCACGATCACACGCCGAAATGAGTCGGCGATTTGCGAGCCGTTGGTCTGCCGACGTCTGGAACTGGCCCTGTACCCCTACACACTGCCGCCCTGCATGACTGGGGAGTAAGAGGCGGTTGGAGAGCCGCTCGCGGTACGAGGGAAAACCGGGCCGAGGCGGGCCTCGGCGGCCCCAGGACAGAACAGTACTCAGATAGAGGCAATCGGGGCATGGCAGCCCCTCCCACGTTGGCTGCAAGTGACCTCAATTGGAGGCAATCGGGGCGTGGCGGCCTCTCCCACGTTGGCTGCAAATGACCTCAATCAGAGGCAATCGGGGCATGGCAGCCCCTCCCACGTTGGCTGCAAGCTACCTCAATGTGGGAGGCGGTGCCATCCGGCGACCTCTTCCTGGATGCATTCCCGGCCGGCCTCACCGCGGAGCAACGTCCAGCGTCATGCTCTGCTTCTTCCCGGTGATCACATCCGTGGCCTCGACCCGCCATTCTCCGACGGGGTCATTGAGGGCTAACGGGAGGTCGAATTGGCAGGGCACACCTGTGACTGCCTCCAGCACCTTTGCGTACTCGGAACGTTCACGGCCATCGGGCTGCCGGACGGTCAGGCGGAGCACACGCCGTGTCTGGACAGCGTCCTCAAGCACGCCCGGGAACACAACGCTTGTCCCGAGCGTCCCTTCAGAAACGGGCTTGAGCCTGGCGTCCGGCAAAGCGGCCGGATAGACGGCGAAGAACGCAACATCCCCGGAGGCCAGTTCCAGCGCAATGTTGCCCGTCTGTCCCAAGCATCGCCGTTCTCGCAGGTCGTAGACTACTCCCGGGGTCTTCAGCTCAAGGGCTTCCCGGACAGCGCTACCGCGGTTGATCACCCCGATGTACCGGGCGTCTGCCGCCCGGTAGACGATGGTTTCGAGGCCGACATGGCCCGTGTTATCGGTGGACGAGATGGTGGCTTCGGGTGGAATGGCGTGTTGGGTCAGGAGTTCCCGGAAGGCGGTGCGCACTGCAGGCCCTCCCCCCCTCGTTCGGCTGCGCCAGTACTCCTGCATGCCGTTATCCAACAGCAATCCCATGCCTTTGCCGACCATCTTCGGCTGGCCCGGTTCGCCAAACAGGGGGGCCAACCCGCTGGTCTCACCAAGCGAATCGAGGTTCTCGTCGTAGCGTGCCGGGGGCGTGTCGGCCAGGACGACCCCGCCGTTCGCTGCGAACGCGCGAATGCCACTGGCCGTATCTGCATCCATCGCGAGTGTATGGGGCAGGATGAGGATGCGGAACGCTTCCTCGCTGAGGTGGTCATGCGTGATCTGATGAGGTGTTACATAGTCGTACTGATAGCCGAGGTCCTCGATCACCTTCTCAAAGCTCTGGCAGAATCGGATCACGTTGGAGGGGTGGGAATATGCTGTCGCGGCATGGACGGCGGTTTGGTCGTAGTACATGGCGATGCCATTGTGGTCGCGTTCGGCCGCGCGGATCAGGTGCACCAAGCCATCGCGAACGGCGTCGATTCCCTTGCGCGACTGCAGATAGCTGCGCGTGGCCCTGAAATCCGGCCCCGCGAGTCGACCGTTCGAGAAGGCCCAACTGGTCTTGCCGTTGGCAGACCACCAGAATAGTCCGTTGTAGCCATGGAGCAGGGCGTACCAGGGGATTGTCCGCAGGAAGACGTCATTGCCGAATTGATTGGTGTAGGAGCCGTAGTAGAGGCTGCGCAGCTCAATCGTCTGGAGATGGTCTGCCAATGAGCGGGTGATTTCGAGCTGCGGGGCATCTTGATATGTGTACAGGTTGTAGAAGCTGAATGTCTGCAGAAGCTGCCACCAGTCCGAGCCGTCGACAGAGTTCATTCGGCCGTAGCCGTCGGGCCCCATCGGGACACTGGGATCGATCTCCGCCAAGGCATCGCGCATGGCTCTGTTGTAGGCGATGTACGACGATTCCATAAACCGCGTGTGGTCCAACCACGAACGGAAATGTCCACGCTCCTTAGCGTTGGCCAACGCGTCCGGGACGACCTCATTCCATCCGCCGAAGGACGTTTTCCAGGCACCATTCAGCGCGGCGAGGCCACCGTAAGCCTCCTGCAGGTGCTTGCGGAGTGCGCTGAGGGTGTACTCGCAGAAGCAGTTTCCATGCATGTGCTTGTCACTGCCATCGCAGTAGTGCAGAACGCCGAAGCGTGACCAGTTCCGGGCGACCTCTCTGGTTCGGTCTTTGGCCGTCTCAACCACCCCAGCGTAGTTCGCACACATTGTGTGTACGGGCCCCAACTCTCCCTTTTCGGTTTTCGGACTGTAGGGGGTGAACATCGGGGCGCTGAACAGCCCGGCTCGGGCCATCAGACGCGCGGCGGCATCGATGTTGCCGCGGTCGTTACGGTAGAAAATGGCATCGACCCCCAACTCGCGGAAGCGCTTGTACCAGAGAGCGGAGATGCGGTCCGTTTCGTTCTCCTCCCAGATCGCCAGATGGAATGCGGGCCGTTCGCGCCCGGTGATGCCGAACTCAATCTTCTCGGAAGCCAGCGTGTGTCCCGCATCGTCCACGAGCGCGCAGGCCACCACGTGATCCGACGTTGCTGTCGACACGACCCGCGGGAAGGAGAAGCGGACCTGGTCGGCCGGCACACACGCGTGTTCTCCCAGGAGGCGTCCCCAACTGTCCTGTAGCGAGAACGCAACGTGGTCGACCGCTGCCAGGTCGCCTGCCAGAATGGCTGTGCCGGTGACGTCGTCCGCGTCCGAGTAGGAAGGGGACGTCAAGCCCATGCTTCTCACGCTTGCCGGAGGAATGAGTTCCACTGCTCGGGAGCTCCAACCGACCGTTTGTTTCCCGGACAACACCCGTGCAGTCAGAATCACCCGGCCTCCGGCTACCCAGGGGAGCTTGGTGCTGACCCTCACCTTCCCGTCCGCCAGTTGTGTGCGAACGGGAGGAGCGGAACAACGGCTGTCTGTGCCCAGATGGTGTGCCGTGAGTTCGACCGTTAGCTCGTCCAAAGAAGCGTCTTCCGGGTGACTCACGAGATGCAGTCCGACGGCGAGGGGGCTTGCTGTGACCGATGCCGTCACGGGTGCGTCGAGCTCGACAGAGACGGGCAGCTCACGGTTGGCGGCCCAGAGGACAGCGCGTCCCAGCAGTGCTTGATGGTACTCATACTCCCAGGGGTTGAGGCAGGGCTTGCGGAGGCGTGGCGTCAGGGATTGGTTGGTGGAGTTCGTGCTGTAGTTCAAGCTGACCCAACGGCCTTTCCCGAAGCGTCCCGCTCTGACGAGCTCACCCGGTGTCTGGTTTGGGAATGTGGTCAGGGCCTCCCAGGGGATACCGTGGGTGATGAACAGCGGAGCGGCTTCTGGGGAGCTGCTGAACAGACCATGCGCGTGCCTGTCGTGGCTGGGTTGAACGACAATCACTCCCGCACCCTCATCACGGACCTGTTCGAGGACACGCCTGCGGTGCTCGATGTGAAGCATGTTCCACTCCAGCCCACCAACGATGATAACGTCGCGGCGTGGTGCCAGCGCCTGATCGAAGCGCCTGGCGACGGCTCCCGGCGTAAAGAACTGGGTGTCCCCGTAGCCGATGCCGGCCAACCGGTTGCGTGTCCAGGTCATGGCGGGCTGGCAGATGACATCAAAACGCTGCATCAGTTCCACGCTGTCACGCTGACCGTAGGCGGGGGCGATCACCACGGCATCAATGGGTGGACCCGAGATGTCCGGCGCCCAGGCGAAATGCGGGGTCCGCACGGCGGTGGACAGATCCTCGAACAGGTTGTCCTTCGGCTCCGTCGACGTTGGCTGTGCGGGGGCGACCGTGACTGCCGAGGATGCCGGGACCACATACGGCTGCACGTCGTCGAGCGTCTTGGCCACGAGGTCCTTCCGGGCAGCGGGGATGCTGGCGCGGAATGCAGCCAGCGCATCCGCATCGGGCATGCCGGCGAACTCCCAGAAGCAGAACCTCATTCGGCGTGTCTCCTGCGCGTAGGTCAGTGTCGTGGTCGTTCCGTAGCCCCCGAGCCGCACCCGACTGGCCTGGAGACCGTCTTGCCCGATCACGACGGCACAGGGGCCCGAACCTCTGGGGTTTATGGCGACATCGAGTGTCCGGTCGCAGAACAACAGAGCATCCTCAGCGGCGAGGTCCACATTCCCCTTTTCCGTGATCGCGCGTTTCGTGGTGTGGAGGACGTGTTCAGGTTTCCGGTTGAAACCGGCGGGGTAATTCAGCAACCGGACGGTCAGGGACTCGACCGGGACGTGCGGCGTGATCCGAGCTTCCACGTAGACCCGGTCCAATCCGCGCGGGAGCACGAAGGTGAACGCAATGTCAGCCTTCTCATTGCGCCATGAGAACGTGACGCTGCCGCGATCCAAACCCTCGTGGAACTCGATCTGTTCGCCGTTCTCCCCAGCCATGCCGAGTCGTTCGCCGTTCAGGGTGACCGAGATCATCCCGGACTGGTACCAGTTGCACCTCGTAGGTACGCAGAAACCAAGGGTTCCATTGCTGGTGACCTGATCATGGCGGACGGTGTAGGCTGACCTGCCCGAATCCATCGCGATGCTGACGGCCGGGAAGCTCTTCGCCCCGCTGCGCCAGGACCAGTTCTTACGGGACACGCTGACCTGGTCGTTGGGACCGGGACGAAGTCGGATTCCGCCTACCTCGACAGCACCGGCTGCGGCAGTGAAGAAGAAGATGAAAATGGATGTCAGCGGACGTACGGTACTCATGGTGCACACTCCAACGACAAGCGGCGATGGTACAGGAGGCACGGTGCTGCAGGAACACCACTGATCCGGCCACATTCAGTGGCTCGTCTGGGGGAACCTGGCGCTCGTCTGTAATTTCACCGATTTGAGCGCGGTTCGGTCGCCGCCCGGAGGCCGCCTCCCACACTGAACCGGACGCCCCCCAAAGTGGGAGGCGGCCTCTGGACGGCGACCGGTCTGGCCCCCGACGGCAGTTACACCCTACGGCTCGGGAGACACGCTGAAGCGTGAACACCATACGGGAACCGCGCGCATCCCGATCAGAACTCGGCGTTGTTGGGCACTCTGGGGAAGGGGATGACGTCGCGAATGTTGTGCATGCCCGTGCAGAACTGGACCATACGCCCGAATCCCAAGCCGAACCCTGCGTGGGGCACGCTGCCGTAACGGCGGAGGTCGCAGTACCACCAGTAGTCCTCGGGATCGAAGTCCATTGCACGGATACGCGTCTCCAACACATCCAGCCGGTCTTCTCGCTGGCTCCCACCAATGATCTCACCTACATGAGGAAGAAGGACATCCATCGCCGCGACTGTGCGGTCATCATCGTTGAGACGCATGTAGAACGCCTTGATCTCCCGCGGATAGTCGGCGACCGTGACCGGGCACTTGAAGACCTGTTCAGTCAGGTAGCGTTCATGCTCGGACTGCAGGTCGATGCCCCACTCGACCGCATAGTCGAAGGCGACATCTGCTTTCTCGAGATGGTCGATAGCTTCCGTGTAACTGATCCGTTTGAAGGGACTGTCGGCCAGCCCTTTCAAGGTGTCGATCAGTCCTTTCTGGACACGCTTGTTGAAGAACGCGAGGTCCTCCTCACAGTGGTCCAGCACGTAGGTGAAGAGGAAGCGCAGGTAGTCTTCTGCGAGGTCCGCATCGTCTGCGAGGTCCGCAAACGCCATCTCCGGCTCGATCATCCAGAACTCAGCCAGATGGCGACGCGTGTTTGAGTTCTCGGCCCGGAAGGTCGGGCCGAACGTGTAGATGTTCCCGAGAGCGCAGGCGTAGGTTTCGCCTTCGAGCTGGCCGCTGACTGTCAGGCTGGTTGGGCGCCCGAAGAAGTCCTGGGCGTAGTCGACCTGCCCCGTCTCTTCGTTTCGAGGCAGGGCCTCGGAGTCGAGGGTTGTGACCTGGAACATCTCACCCGCTCCCTCGCAGTCACTGCCCGTGATGATGGGGGTATGGACGTAGAGGAAGTTCTGGTTTTGGAAGAACTGATGGGTCGCGTAGGCGAGGGCATTGCGGACGCGCGCGATGGCACCGAAGCTGTTCGTTCGCGGGCGTAAGTGGGCGAGCTCTCGCAGGCGCTCGAAACTCACTCGCTGCTTGCCTAACGGATACTCCGTCGGGTCACAGAAACCAAGAACTTTGACGCTCTCGGCCTGGATCTCAACCGTCTGTCCCTTGCCTTGAGACTCGACGGCCTTGCCCCGAACGACGATCGAGCTGCCTGGGAACAGGCGCAAGATGTCCGCCTTGTAGTTGTCCAGTGTTGCGTCGATGACAATTTGGATGTTCGCGAAGCAGGATCCGTCGTTGAGTTCGACGAAGGAGAACCCGCCCTTCGAGTCCCGCCTTGTTCGGACCCATCCCGCCACGGTGACATCGCTGTCGACCTGTGCTGCTTTGAGGACATCCTTGATGAGCTCTCGTTTCATACATTGCTCCTGCTGTTCAACGTCATGGACGGTTCCGGCTCCGCCTCTGCCTTGCTTGGCAGGCTTGGTCACCGGCTTTTTGCCGTCCTGCCCTTGGTCCGCCGACTTCGGGTTACGATCACGACCCGGGACACGTCAGCCACGTCGACGAGAGGCTGCATGAGGGCCTGGCTATAGATACTGTCGATGGTCGTTGCCACCGTTCCGTCCGGTTGCGTGATCAGACTGCCCACCGGCAGGCCCCCGGGGACATGGAGGCCCAGCCCTGATGTGTGCACGGCATCTCCTGCTTCATAGTTGACGTCGCGGGGTAGGTAGTCCACCTGACAGCGACTTTCTGTGCGCCATACGCGACCGTTACGGCCCACCAGGATGCCCGGCACAGCCTGCCGCCCCACGACCACGCTGAGTCGGCAGTTACGGTCCAGGACGGTTACCACCGTCGAGGTCGTGGCTGTACACTCGCCGACGCGTCCAACGATCCCCCCTCCGGCGAGAACGGCATCTCCCGCCTCGATGCCATCTCCCTGACCCCGGTCCACCCGGAACTTACGCTGCCACGTTGCCGGTTCACGGGCGATGACCTGGGCAGCCACGAAGCGCCACCCCGGGGGACGGGGAAGGTCGAGGAGCTCGCGGAGTTCGCGACTCTCCTTCTGAAGATCCTGGATTTGACCCATCGCGACCTGGAGGCGCGCGACTTCGGTTTCCAGCTCGTCCAGCCTGGCCTGTTCACGTCGTTTTCCTATGCCTGCAAGGTGCAACGCGCTGTCTGATAGTCGGTTCCATCCCACCAGGAACGGGCGCATGAAGCCGACTCCACTTGCAGTTGGCGTGCTCATCCAGGAGTTGCGGAATACCCAGAGGGCGACCATCCCGACCAGGATGGTGATCAAGACTACTTTGTAGAGAAGCGAACGCACGTCTGCAGCAACTGTCCCTTTCCGTTGGATCACGCGGCAAGTGTGTTGTTCCTCAAGATAGTGCAGTGGTTTGGCGGGGCAACCGACGGGGGGCTGTTCCAGCGTTCTGAGGCGCGCCGCGCCCAGCGCAAACGGTCTTCGCCTGTTGGCCTGAACGATCACGGTGCCTGGGGGAGCGTGGCCTTTCCGATCTCTTTGCCGGAGATTCACCGTGACGACTTGCGGGTTGAGGAACTACAGTAGTGGCCGCAGACGAGTCACGGGTACTCAGCCACGTCCCATCCAGGAAAGCACGCCCTCAATGGAGCACATCCCGGTCACAATGGTCCGAGAGGATCTTTGCGGTCTCCGCAGTCACCCTCTTCCCGAGGGTTACCGGCTTCGGCGTTTCTGCCCCGGTGACGAACGACTTTGGGCAGAGATCGAGACTCAGGCCGGGGAATTTGACGACCCGGCCTACGCCGAAGATCGCTTCAATCGGGAGTTCGGGGCTTCCCTCGACGAGATGCGCGACCGGTGTTTCATCCTGGAGACTGCTGATGGGCACGGTATCGGCACGGCAACGGCGTGGTACAATGGCGCGTTCAGGCGGCCGGACACAGACGCGCTCCTCGGGGACTGTGGACGCATTCACTGGGTTGGCATTCGTCCCGCCTTCCAGGGGCGCGGCTTGAGCAAACCGCTCGTAAGCGTCGCGCTGTCTCGGCTGTCTGAATCACATACCAAGGCCTATCTGACTACCCAGACGACGAGCTGGATCGCGGTCAAGGTCTACATCGATTTGGGATTCGTCCCGCTGCTGCCAACGCCTCGTTGGGAGGAAGCCTGGCGTCTGATCGCCGAAACGACTCGATGTCCGCAACTTGCGCGTTTCCTCTAGTACCTGTCACGGGAACGCCGGGACTACGGCGTCTTGCGTCCATACCTCAGAGGATAGATGTCACACAACCATTCAGAGCTGAGGCGTGAGGCTGTGCAGGTCTGGGCCATCGCCTGGCCCGTGATTCTGACCAACCTGCTGAAGGTGATGGTGGGAATTGTCGACCTCAAAATGGTCGGGGCGCTTGGGACGACCTCGATTGCTGCGGTAGGGATGGCTCGGCATGTCATGATGTTCCTGATGGTGCTGACGATCGCGGTAAGCGGGGGGAGTTCTGTCCTGGTCGCCCACGCCTACGGTTCCGGGGACCGGAAACGCGTCAGCACGGTCGCCTCGCGGTCCATTGTGGTCATGGTTGCGGTGGCCATTCTGGCTGTTACGCCGGCCGGCCTCCTCTTCTCACGCCCGATCTTGCTGTCGCTGGGCGGTGCTGAGGCGGTCGTGGATCTCGGCTGTTCCTACTTGCGTATCCTCTTCCTCGGCAGTGTCTTTGCGATGTTCAACTTCGCGGTGACGGGCATTCTCCTGGGGGTAGGAAAGACGCGGGTGTCGCTGGTCCTGTTGATCGGGATAAACGGTCTCAACGTGGTACTCAACTACCTGCTCATCTTCGGGGTCGGCCCGTTTCCAGCCATGGGTGTCGCGGGGGCTGCGCTGGGCACGGTCATCGCGCGAGCGATCGGGTCGGCAGCAGGTTGCTGGATTGCCGTGAGCCCTCGGTTCCCCGTGCAGGCGCGACTCCGGGACGGACTCGTGTTGGACATGCCTTTGGTACGCAGGATCGTCAAGCTGGGTGGGCCGCGCTCGCTTCAGGGGATCGTTCGGAACTTCTCGCGTCTGATGACCTTGCGGATCATCACCTTGCTTCCTGACTCAACCCGGATGGTGTCCGCTTACAGTGTGGGGATGCAGGTGCGCATGATCTCGACGTTCGTGGGGCTGGCGTTCATGGCTGCGGCCTCGGCTCGGGTGGGGCAGAATCTGGGAGGAGGGCGACCCGACCGGGCGGAACAGAGCGGCTGGGCGTCGGCCGTGATTGCTACAGCCTTTATGAGCGTGATAGCGTGCCTGCTCTTCCTCTTCCCTGAGCACGTGATGGCGTTCTTCACCAGTGACAGGGAGGTGATCGCCATGGGGAGAACCTTCTTCATCATCGTCGCCGTGACTGAGCCGATCATGGCGCTGTCCTTCGCCATGGGCGGCGCCCTGCGCGGCGGGGGCGACCCGATGTCTCCCTTTATCTACGGCAGCGTCTCGGATCTGCTCGTGGTTATCGTTGCCGGCTATGTGCTGGCCGTGACCCTCAACATGGGCTTTGCGGGAATTGCCCTTGGGATGGCGATCAGTGCTGTCACCCGGGCGATCCCCACCATGCTCAAGTTCCGCCAGGGCAAGTGGAAGAGCGCCAGATTCTAGTGGCGTCGGGCGCGAATAGCGAGCCCACCCCCGGGCCAGTCTTCGATGAGGCTTCGTCCGGGACGGCAAAAGGCGATGCCGAGTATCGTCGTTGGCGGCCCGGGCGGAGAATCGCGAAGAATGATCCGCCCGTAAGGGTTGCCAGGAAACAGAAAGGCCCCATTCGTCGAATGATGAACGCTGAGCCAAGAAACGGTGCCCGGCCTACGGCTTACCGATCCCTGGCGCGGGAGCATTCCGGCCTCCTCGGTACGTACGTCTGTACGCACCAAGGTACCCGAAACACTTCCACATCCAGGCATCAGCAAGGGGTGGGCCCGCTATTCGCGCCCGCCGCCACCAGGAGGATGGGTTCAGTCGATGTTGACGACGGCCTTCCACATTCCGTCCGCTCCCGTTTCGAGCATCTCGATGGCTTCTTGGACCTGATCGAGCGTGAAGCGATGGGTAATGATCCGCTTGATATCGATCTTCCCGGCTGCGAGGAGCTTCATTGAGATTGGGAAATCCCGGCAGAACCCGAGCGTTCCAAGCACGGTGAGTTCCTTGAAGGTCGTGTTGGTGAGGTCGAACGGATCGCTGGCGTTCCCGGTCCAGCCGATCAGCATAATCGTCCCCCCATTCTTGACCAGTGAGACCGTCTGCTCAAGCGTCTCCTGTTCGCCCACAGCCTCGATGACCACATCTGCCATCTTACCATCTGTCAGTTCCTTAACCTTAGCGGCCGCATCTTCCGTCGTCGGGTCAATCACGACAGCAGCGCCGAGGTCGGTCGCGGCATCGCGTTTGAACGCGATCGGTTCGATGACAACCACCTCGGCTCCCAGGTTCCGGCAGTGTTGCGTGGCAAAGGAACCCATGGTTCCGCAGCCGATGATCACGACCGTGTCTCCCGACTGGATCTTGCAGCGACGAACGGCGTGCAACGCCCCGGAACAGGGCTCCAGGATGGCGGCTTCCTCGAAGTCCACGTTAGCGGGTTTGAAGTGGGCGAACTTGGATGGGATTGGCATGTACTCGGCGAATGCCCCCGCGACCTGGTGCCCGATTATCTGCAGATCCGCGCAGAAATTGTACGTACCCTCCTGGCAGAAGGGGCACACGCCGCAGGTGAAGAAGGGTTCAACCGTGACGGCTTGGCCGATCCGACCCGGGTCAACTCTTTCGCCGATCTCGGCAATGATCCCTGAACACTCGTGTCCCAGGATGATGGGGAAGCCGATCATGGGGTGCTGGCCGCGGTACCCGTCAACGTCAGATCCGCACACCCCGATGGACCTGATCTTGACAAGGACTTCGCCGGGCTTGGGCGACGGCTTGGGGACATCTCGGATCTCAATTCGTCCAATGCCTGTGCAGACAGCTGCCTTCATGTATGGCTCCTTTGATTCGCCGGGTGTTCGCGCATCGTTTTTGGGGTGTGCACGGGTAGGATACTAAGGGCGAAGCGGAAGTCAACTGTACTGGATGAGGCTCGTCATCGTCACTCGCCATCGTGCTGGGCAGGCCTCGCGTTCAGCCGTTGGGGGGCTAGATTTCAGTGGTACCACAACATCACTGCTTGACCAACGTCGATCACGAGGCCGAAGCCTCTCCCTGACTTCCGGTCGGAGCCCGCACCGTCCCCAGGTTCCCACTTTGGTGCCATCCTGGAACGACGATCGGGGCCGATCTGCACGGTTCACTCGGAGTCACCCTTTGACGCATTGCCTCATCTGCGGCGGGACCCGCTTCCGGCGGTATGCCCCCGACTTCTACAAACTCGAAGACCAACACTACGGGCTGTCGGAATGCACCGGGTGTGGATTCGTGTTTGTGCAGCCTTGGCCGACGGCCGAGCAGATCGCGGGCATGTACTCGGGGAATTACCACCAGGAATGCTTCGATTCGGGCCTCAGTGACGGGGGCTATTTTGAGAATGAGCGCAAGCTGCTTCGGCGCTACGAGGAGGTCGTCCACCGTATCGAACGCCGCGGGGGATCCGGGCGCCTCCTGGATGTGGGGTGTGCGGGAGGTCTGCTCCTGTCGGTGGCCCGTGAGCATGGCTTCCGCCCCGAAGGTGTCGAGATCTGCCCCGAAATGGCGCAACAGGCTCGAGAACACTCTGGGTGCCCGGTCCACACGGGAACCGTTGAAAGCGTAGGGCTTGACGAAGGCGCATACGATGTCGTCTTCATGGGACACGTGCTGGAACACGTGACCGATCCTCACCGGATGCTTCGTGCGGCGCGGCGCGCCCTGAGCGACGATGGGCTGCTCGCCGTAGAAGTCCCCTCGTTCATCAACTCATTCTACTACCGGGGCCTGCGGGCGTTTTACCGGATTGCGCCGGTCAAGCCCTTGCCGATGTTCAAGATCGTGCCCGCAGGGAAGCATCTTAAGCCCTACCACCTGCTGGAGTTCACCCCCAAGACGCTGCGCATGCTTCTGGGCCAGGAAGCGTTCACGATTGTCGGCAAGCACCATGCCATCCCGATGCCCGACTGCGTCCTCGGTGTCCCTAAGACGCTGACCGGCTGGCTTCTCAAGCCCGCCTTCATGATTCTCCACCTGCTAACCAAGGTTGGGTTCCGAGGGGGTTCCTTCACACTCTTCGCGCGGAAGACCAAGGATAAATAGCCCCCCGCGTTTCGCCCTACGGATCGCCTCTGGGAGCGCGGCGGATTGAGAGCGCAATTCGGTTGCGGTCGCGCTCCACGCTCAGAACGACCACCCGCACGGTTTGCCCCACCCGCAGTTCTTCAGACGGATCGGAGACGAACCGATCGGCGATCTCGCTTATGTGCACAAGCCCGTCTTGATGGACACCGATGTCCACGAAAGCTCCGAAACGGGTCACGTTGGTGACTTCCCCTGCCAGCACCATGTCAGGTTTGACATCGTCGACCGTCTTGATCTCGGCCGAGAATGCTGTCGCCTCGAAAGCCCTGCGGGGATCGCGGCCCGGCTGGGCGAGTTCACCCATGATGTCTTGAAGCGTCGGGAGGCCGATGTCGTCGGTGGTGTAGCGCCCTAAGTCCACGCGCTGTCGAATGGCTGCTTCAGCCACCAGCGTCCGCATGTCGACTCCGAGGTCTTTGGCCATCTTCCGGACGACATCGTAGCGTTCAGGATGCACGGCACTGTGGTCCAGGGGGTTTACCGCCTCCGCTATGCGCAGGAAGCCGGCCGCCAACTCGAAGGCCTTGGCCCCCAGACGCGGGACGTCCTTGAGCCCGGATCGGCAGCTGAACGGGCCATGGGCTGTGCGATAAGCGACGATCGACTCGGCCAGTTGCGGCCCCACCCCGGATACATAACCGAGGAGCTCTCTTCCGGCTGTGTTCACGTCGACTCCAACCCGATTGACACAGCTCGTGACCACGTCTTCCAGCGCGGTCTTGAGCTTCTTCTGATCGACATCATGCTGGTACTGGCCCACGCCGATGGACTTGGGGTCCATCTTGACGAGCTCTGCCAGGGGATCAATGAGCCGGCGACCGATGGAGATGGCTCCACGAACCGTCAGATCCAGGTCGGGGAACTCATCCCGGGCAGTCTGTGAGGCAGAGTAGATGGATGCGCCGCTCTCGTTGACCATCACGATCGGGAGACTCTCAGGCAAGCCGATTGAGCGCATGAACGTCTGGGCTTCTCTGCCGCCAGTCCCGTTGCCGATACCGATGGCTTCGAACTGGCGTTGAGAGTGTAGCTCGAGCACGACCCGGTGAGCCTCTTCCCGAGCCTTTTCGCTGCCCGCGGTATACAGCACGGTGTGCGTCAGGAGCATTCCAGTGCGGTCCAGGCACACGGCTTTGCACCCCGTTCGCAGCCCGGGGTCGATGGCAAGCACGGAGCTCGGCAGCGGGGGCGCCATGAGGATCTGCCGGACATTGGCAGCAAAGACCCGGATGGCTTCGTCGTCAGCCTGTTCCCGTGCCTGGGTCCGCGCTTCCGTTTCCATTGCGGGCGCCAGGAGGCGCTTATAGCCATCTGCACAGGCCGTCCGCACGTGCTCGGAAGATGGCGACGAGCCCTTCACAAAACGCTGCTCTATCAAACGCAGGGCATCGACTTCAGGGGGCCGCAGTCGGACTTGCAGGACGCCTTCGCGTTCGCCTCGGAAAACGGCCAACAGACGATGGCTGGGAACTCGCCCGATGGGCTCCTGCCACTCGAAGTAATCCCGGAACTTGGCTCCTTCCTCCTCCTTGCCTTTCACCAGCTTCGAGGAGACAACACCGCGCTGCCGGAGGAGCCGGCGCAGGTCTTCACGCGTCGGAGCAGACTCGCTCACCCACTCCGCCAGGATGTCACGCGCACCGGCCAGGGCATCCTGAACCGATGCGACGCCTTCCCGGGGGGCGAGATAGCGTGCTCCCTCCTGTTCGGGCCGGGTGTGCGCGGCTTGGTGGGAGAGGATCGTTGCCAGAGGCTCCAGCCCGCGCTCCCGGGCGATCTCGGCGCGGGTTCGACGCTTCGGGCGAAAGGGCAGGTAGACATCCTCGAGGGCTGAGAGTGTTCCGGCGGCCGTCACATCCTGCTTGAGGCCTGCGTTCAGGAGGTCGCGTTCTTCGAGCGACGTCAGGATGGCTCGGCGTCGTTTCTCCAGATCGTCCAGCCGTTTCAGTTCATCACGAATCGCGGCAATGGCCACTTCGTCCAGGGACCCCGTCCTCTCTTTGCGGTAGCGAGCGATGAATGGGACTGTTCCGCCTTCGGCCAAGAGAGTGCGGGTGGCTTCCACCTGGTGCTGCGCGATTCCCAACGACTGGGCGATGGATTGGTGTGGACTCACTGCCGCCCCTTTCCCTTCAGCACGTCTTTCAGACGCGCGGGGTAGTCCGTGTACATTCGCGTTATGCCTGCCTCCAGAGCCCGGCTCATGTGATCGGTGTCATTCACGGTCCAGGCTCCGGGCTCCAACCCGGCTTCCGAGATCGCGTTCGCTGCCTGACGCGTCACGAGACTGTGGTGCATGACGATCGACCGGAACCCGTGTTGCAGGGCGACATCGATGTGAACATCCACGGGAGGACCTGCGGGGCCGGTATCCAGGAACACCCAGGCCTCCGGAATCAGTTCGTGCGCTGAAAGGAGAGTCTGGACATCCCCGTCATTGAACCCGATCCAGGGACCGGCGTGGAGTTCGTGGATCAGTGCCGCGATCTCCGGAACGCAGTCCGCTTTGGGCTGGATTGAGACTCGGGTCCGGGATTGCGTCAGCACCAGCTCAAGGACATCGCGAAGGGAGGGCATCCCGGTGGTCGGGCAGGTGCTGCTGCTCTGCTCGTTTTTTTGGCGGAATCCGCAGCTCATATCGAGAGTTCTGAGCTCATCCCAGGTGGACGTGGCGATGCACAGGTTCCGGTCTGCCGTCGCGCCCGTCGTGGCATCGTGACAAACGACCAGCTGCCCGTCAACGGTCCTGTGGGCATCCAGTTCGAGCCAGTCGGCCCCGCAGGCAATGCCGCTGCGGAACGCCGGGATTGTGTTCTCCGGGAACTGCCCGGCGTTGCCTCGATGGGCCGTGATGCCGTTGTTCAGGAAGTCAGACATCGCTTGTCCTTCTTTGGTCGAATGGCACTGATTTGGGGATGGGAAACGGCACTCCGCTGCGGTCTTGCTTTTGCTCGTAGCGAGCGACGTAGGCCTTGCGGAGTCGCGTTGTCTTGTGCGGTGATCCTCACAAGACAGGGGAACGGCACTCCGCTGCGCTACGAGCCTTACTACGAACGCCGCTCTGCCTATGGCGAACGTGGGTCGCGATCTCCGGGTGCGTGCCAACGTAAATGGTGCCGGTGCGTTCGCAAGCCTGAAGATATGGACGCTGATCACCCAGTGGGCTATTGTCCCGGCGGGAGGCGGGAGTCAAATGTGGTTAACAGGAGGCGAACAGGATGCGTATCGCGATGGTGACGTTGGCGGCGTTCGTGGCTCTCGGGCCGGTCGTGGTGGGTGGCCCGTTGCGCCTAAGTCAAGACGGACGGGCTTTGGCATCGGTTGTCCTGGCCGAAGATGCGTCGGCCCCCGAGAAGACAGCAGCGTCAGAGTTAGCTACGTTCCTTCGGCAGGCCACAGGTGCGGAGTTCGCGGTAGGCTCCACCCCGGTTCCGGGTCTGTTCCCCATTGCTGTTGGTGCAGGCGCTGCGAAAGCTCTGGACCCGGGACTTGACCTGTCTCCGGCTTCCATGGGGCATGAGGGGATTCTTATCCAGTGCACGGAGAGGAACGTGATCCTTACGGGGGCCGTTGGCGCTCGTCGAGGGGCGATCTATGCGGTAGTGACGTTCCTGACCGATGTCGTGGGCTGTCGTTGGTGGGCGCCAGGTGCGAGCACGATTCCGAGCACGTCCACCCTTGACGTCCCGGCGATGTCGCGCCGTGAGTCACCCGCGTTCGAGTATCGCGAATCCTACATTGCCCACGCGATGACACCGCAATGGTCCATCCGCAACCGCGTCAACGGCCATTTCTGCAAGATCCCTGAGGAGCTCGGGGGCCATGTGGCCTATCGAGGGTACGCCGGGAAGTGGGGCTTCGTTCACACCTTCAACACGATTGTTCCCCCCGCAGAGTTCTTCCCCACCCACCCGGAGTGGTTCTCCGAGATAGAGGGGCAGCGAATTGGTCCCCCGGAACGCTCACAGCTCTGCCTCACGAACGTGGAGCTGCTTGAGCTGGTCAAAGCACGTGCTCACAAGCTCCTGAGCGATTCGCCTCCGGACTCGATCGTGGAGGTATCGCAGAACGACTGGCGCAACCGTTGTCAGTGTGCTGAGTGTCTGGCGGTCGAAGCTGAAGAGGGGAGCCCATCCGGCCCGTTGCTGCGTTTCGTGAACGCGATTGCTCAACACATTGAGGGTGGTTTTCCCGAAGCGGTGGTCAGCACGCTGGCTTATCAGTACACCCGCACCCCTCCCAAGTTGGTGAGGCCGCGCCCCAACGTATGCATCCGCCTGTGCAGCATCGAGTGTTCGTTTCTGCAGCCGCTCGAGCACAAGAGCAACAGGGCGTTTGCGGATGACATCCGGCGTTGGTCACAGCTGACCGATCGGCTCTACATCTGGGATTACGTGACCAATTTCTCGCTGCCTCCGCTCCCACATCCGAACTTACGTGTGCTCGCACCGAATATGCGGTTCTTCGTCCGACACGGCGCCAAAGGTGTGTTCGAGGAAGGTGGGCACTACACCCGCGGCGCAGCCTTCAGCGATATCAGGGCCTGGGTGCTGGGCCGTCTGCTTTGGGATCCAGAGCTCGATGGCGATGCCCTGGTCCGCGAGTTTGTTCGCGGTTACTACGAGGATGCCGCGCCTCACGTTCAACGCTACATCGACCGTTTGCACGATGTTGCCGAAACCGGTGGACACTATATGCCCTGCTTCGACCGGGCAGCTCCCTACTTGACCGTGGACTTGCTGCGAGAGGCCGAAGGACTCTTCCGGCAGGCTGAGGAGGCTGTTTCCGCCAAGCCGGATGTGCTGAAACGTGTTCAAATTGCGCACGCCAGCGTGTGGTACGGGATCATCAGTAAGTGGCCCTGGCTCAAGATCAACAGCATGGCCCAGGGGGGCAAGACGTGGTTCCCTCGCAGCCGGGCGGAGTACGCCGCTGACTACGTCCGTGTGTGTGAGGAGCACGGCGTCAGTGAGAAACACATCACGCCGTGGCGGAACCGGATTGCGCGAGGCAAGCCGCGCCCCCCGAACCTCGCCTCCGGTCTGCCTCCCGGCCGCTGGATCGACTTGCAGGACGACCTGTTCACTCTCTACAAGCCCGGCAAATGGTGTGACTACGCTGAAGACCCGCTGGCCTCTGACGGCGTCACCGTCCGAATGCCTGCTAACCACCGGGAATGGGCCGTGCAGTGCACGGTGCCCCTGAGTCCCGAGATGGCTGCAAGATCGTGGCGGATCTACGTGTCTGTCCGGGTGGAACGGGCCGCCGGAGCCCAACCCGGCGGCGCCGCCTTTCAGGCAGGTGTCTACGACACCCGGGCTGCCAAGAGCCTCGGGAGCACGGCCGTGTCTTTGGCGGACGCTTCCCCGGACGGCGAGTACTGCACTTACCTCATCGAGGGAGCAACCATCACCCCGGATGCCTACATCTGGGTTGCTCCTCGCGAAAATCCCGAGGAGGTCAAGGCTGTGTCTGTGGACCGTATGCTGCTGGTGGAAAACGGGGAGTGAGTGGGAGGCGGCTGTTCTGAAGGTGGAGCCGGACTTCCCTGCCCGGTGATTCCGTGGGGGGAGGGGAATGAGGCGCAGCCCTTCAAGGTGGGAGGGGCTGCCACGCCCCGATTCTTGTCTCCAGACCAGAAGAAACCAGGCAATCGGCGGGTGGCACCGCCTTCCACGTTGACGCAGCCGCCTCGCAGGGGCGATGGCCTCAGCGCCCGGGATCAACAACGCTCGTCAAGTCACCGCACCGACGGGATGCGGCTGTGCCGCATCGACGTCCGGGGCCGCTGAGGACATCGATCCTCCAGGAGACGGGCAAACGGTCGAGGACGACCGCCTCCAGGAGACAGCCAACTCGCCTCCCATCTGTCCGGTGGGCCTCAGACAGAGGTGGCTGCCTGTTTGTGGGCCGGAACCGGTTGGGCGTCTACCCAGTCAATGGGTATGACCGACAGGTGCCACGTTTTCCCGCCGGTGTTGTTTCCCTGGTAGAAGAGGTAGTCCTGCCCGTCGTCATCCTGAAAGAAGAAGGGATGGCCGGACTCGCTTGAGTTCCAGCTCCCAGGAGGGCCGTTGGGTACGAACGGTCGGTCGGACAGCCGTCTGAAGTCCACACCGTTATCGCTCACCGCCACCCCGATCTGCTGCGGGGCATTGTTGTAGGCTCCGGCGTAGAACATGTAGAGTCGACCGTTGTGCCGCGCCATGGCTGCAGCCTCGATGCAGTCCTTTTCCCAGCTCAGATCCAGATCCGGATCATCCAAGTGCGTCGGCACAGTTGGGGCCAGGATGGGACCATCGGGATTGAGCTGGACCCAGTCCTGACGCGAGAACTCACTGCTGAGCGGCGCGGCGGCCACGCCCTGCATCTGGACCTTCATCTGCGGATCCCGCGTTGCCCAATAAAGCAGGAGGCGGTCACTGTGGGGGATGACATCGGCGTCGATTGCGCGGCCGTTGTTCCACTCTCCTGCCGGGCGGAAGATCGGGTTGGTTGGGTTCCGAGTGAAGCTCAGGCCATCCTCGGACCAGGCGTGGCAGATCGCATCTCGGTCAGCATTTCCGTAGGTTTGGTAGAACAGATGAATCTTGCCGTCAAGCACGATCGCTCCGGGTGCCGTGAATCCCCTGGCTTCCGCATCGCCGGTGTTTGTGAGTTCGCCGGCTTTGACCCAATCCGTCAGATTGTTGCTGGTCGCCACGCCGATGGTCCAGCCAGTGGTCAGCTTGCCCTCGTAAGGCGGAATCGAGTAGTAAAGCCAGTAAGTACCGCCAAGCCTGACTACGGCCGGATCCTTGGAGAGTGGTCGGCCACTGACATCGTCCGCATAGTACATCCGAGGCCGGGCGGAGGCCTCATCACGGCCTGCATGGGATGGTTGACCGGAGGGCATGGTTGGGGTCGGCCTTTGCTTGAGGAGAGGGAAGCGCCGGCTAACATAGTTCGCCAAAGCGACAAGCGGGCTTTTGGGCGCTTGGAGGATCTGGCCGACCTGGAAGAATTTGGCGAAGTCTAGTGGTAAATGTCGCCAACACAGGCAGGGAAGACGGCACTCGTTCGTAGTTAGACCCCGTCCAGAAAGGTATCACAGCCGCGCGTGAGTTCATTTTGAGGCCAGATCGTGCCGATGTCGACCGACGGTGCTACCCTCGAATGGCGTTTGGATAGGCGGTGGGAAGTGCATTCAGGAGGAGGTCGCCGGATGGCACCGCCTCCCACATTGAGGTCAGATGCAGCCAACGTGGGAGGGGCTGCCATGCCCCGATTGCCCTTATTTTGACGCCATTCGGTGCTACCCTCTGCGGTAACACTTTGGTCGGCAACGGTGCGAGCATGTGCCCATCCCCAGCCCTCCTCCGGTTCCTTGCGTCGCCGAGGCACCGAACCTATTGTCCTACACATCTTCGGAGACCGATACCCCATGAACGATTTTTCTCTCGATCGTCCACACATGATCCGTTGCCAGTGCTGGGCTGCGCGCTGGTGCAGGTCGGGAGCGGCGGCTGTCGCCCTGCTCCTGCTCTCTCGTCAAACAGCCCCGGCAGCCGAGGACAGAATGAGCGTGAGAAAAACCGTTCCAGCTGCGGCATGCGACCACCGGTACGGAGCCACTGCGACGTGGTCTCAAGGCACCGATACCGCCCAGAAGAACTCCTTCTGGTGGGCCGAAGCCTGCGCATTCCGCAGCAACCTGGCCGTCACCGTGTTCGACATCCCCTTCCGCCAAGGCTCTCGTTACGTCCCTATTCCGGAGCGCGAAGCAGCAGCACGGACCGGGCGCCTCTCTTTCCAGGTTTACGTTGCGTCCGACTCATGGTTCGACCCGGTGAAAAAGAGGGTGAGCCGCATCCCGGACTACTACGCCACAGCGTGGACACAAGCCGGGGTCAACGCGGGCTTCCAGGTCGAGGTGGGTGCGGCGAAACGGGCACGCTTCCCCAACCATGGGAAACAGCTGTACGAATGCAGCGCAGGACGCTTCGGCTACGACACGGACAAGGAGAACGCGGCGAAAACCGACGTGTTGAGAGGGTTGCTCGAAGTACAGACCGAGTGGGTCCGTGAGCACTTTGGTCATCCGGCGTCGGCTGGTGGCTACCGCAACGGGCAGACCGGGGCTGCTCACGGAATTCGCCCATTCCTGCTCGGTGTGCGCAATTCGAGCGTAACGGGTGGCTGCTCTTACGGGAACTCCAGCATGGGCTCGGGTACTTTGGGCACGGAGCAACGTGAGACACTGACCCACTGCCAGGCCGTAAGCCTTCCGTTAACCACACGAGCGGGAGATTTGGAGCGTCCCCAAGGCGACGTGCTGGAGCACTGCGCTGAGCTGCTGCAGGGCGCCATTACCACCCATGGTTGGTACCGTGACTTCAACCACTGGCACACGAGTCCGCGCTTCGAGCTCGATCTTGGTGAGTACTACACGGCTCAGCGAGCTGCCATGGGAACGCACCACGTGGTCACCCTGGACTTCGGTGAAGCCCTGCAACACAAGTTTCTGCGCGACATGGCATCCGTGGCCGCGCGGGAAACGGCCCTGGGCGTTGAACTGACCGTGACCTACGCTGATCCCTACGGGACGCTGCCTTTGAGTGTGTTCCATATCCCGCTGAGCGTCACGGTGGACCTTCGGCAAACAAGACTCGCGACTAAGGAAATTGCCGTCGATGGTTGCCCAGTCCGAAAGACGGGGCCGGGCCAAGCGGTGGTCGACGTCCCGTTCCGAGGACGTGAGGAAGTGATCACGGTGCTCTTGAAGGCTGTCAGCGGGGCAGACCACTACCTTGACTTGTCCCTCCCAAGCGTCCTCTCGGTGCAGCGTTTTGGGCCGGAACTGGAAGTGCGGACAGACAAGCCGGTGCAGCTTGTGCTGTTTGCCGCACCAAAGGGAACGGGGCTCCGCAAGGTAAGAGTACCGGTGCGGAGCCATCGGTTCAGCGCGACCCATCGACTCCCGGTGGATGCCGATTCCGACCACGATTTCTATGTGGGTGCAATCACGGCAACCGGCCAGTCCATCCTGCATGGCCCTCTGGCATCTCCGATCCCGTGATGTCGTTGCCTTCTCGCCGGGAAGGCAACGACCTGTTTACCTCGGCATCGCGAGCAACCGAAGTGCCGAATGACCGCGATTGGCGAAAAGGACATCAAATCGCATGAAAACCTGGCTCTTCTGGGACGCTTGGCATCTTGAGCATCAGGACAACGTTGAACTGTGCCAAGGGCAGCCCGAATGGATGCCGGAGGCCACTTACGAGGATCCGTGCTTCGACTATCTGGCCTCGTGGCCAACGGTGTACCGGGATGAGGCGTCTGGGATGTGGCGGATGCTGTACATCATCAGTGGCTTCCCACTGTCGGTGATGGGGGCGGAGAGCGAAGACGGCATCCACTGGCGGCCGCTGGATCGCCCGGATATCATTCCCCCCGGCGAGAAACTGGCCCCAAACCACCTGTTCACCGTGGAAAGTGCCAACGGCGGACCATTCTACCATGACCCCGTGGCGTCCGACGGCAGGCCCTTCAAGTTTGGTTGCGTCCAGCGCGGGGGGCCGGTTGCCGGGCGAGCAAAGCTGGACCCTGACAGCTACTTCCATGAAGTGGTCATGGGCGAAGGGGTGAAGCCGTGGATGGCCGACAATCTCGTGGCGGTCTCCGAGGACGGTCTGCGCTGGGCGATCGACGAGGACGCCACCTGGAACGTTCCGAGCTGGCATCCCGATCCGCCATTGTGCTGCTTTCACAATCCCCTCACGAACCAGCACAGCATGGTCACGCGCCCAGGTTGGGGGGATCGGCGTATCGCCATGCTCAGCAGTGAGGATGCCCGAAACTGGGGCAACCTGCGGCACGTCATGCAACCGGACCCAACCGATCCCATCGGCACGCAGTTCTACGGCATGCCGGTTCATCGCTATGAGAACACGTTCGTCGGGTTCCTGTGGACGGCCAGCTTCAGCAACTCGCAACGCCTTGAACGCTTCAACCAGCTGTGGGGCCCGATCGACTGCCAGCTCGCCTACAGCGTTGACGGAGAACACTGGCAGCGAAGTGTCCGCCAACCTTTCATGCCCAATACAGCACTTGGGACCGCCGGCGCCGGAGTGCTGTACCCCACCAGCATGGTTGAGCGGGACGATGAGCTGTGGATCTACTCGTCAGCGACCCCCGACCTGCACCATCAATACGCCACAACACAGTTTACCCGCAAAGGCCAGGTTCCTCCCAGCGCGATCGTCGCACACAGACTGCGCAAAGACGGCTTCATGTACCTGACATCAAAGGGCCACTACGCCCGTTTCATCACTAAACCGATGGCGTTCCTCAAGCCTGAACTGACCATCAACGCGCAAGCCCCGCACGGCGATATTGCGTTCCAGGTGACCGATCTCCTGAGCAAACCGATTCCAGGGCTCACTTTCGCCGACTGCGTGCCTTTCGAGCGCAACGACCGAATTGACGCCCCCGTGCACTGGAAATCCAGCACACTCGCCGACGTGACCGGCAAGATCGTCCGCCTGGAAGTCCGGTTCCGGAATGCTCACATCTATGCGTTTCGTGGAGACTTGCACTTTGCCGACGCCCTTGACGTGGCCTTGACCGATGACGGCAGACCAATCGATGGGACCTTCATGGATTTCTGATCACACGAACAAGGACATGAGGAGAGAGGAGCGACGATGGAATACAGGACACTGGGCAGCAGCGGTATCGAGGTCTCAGAGATTGGGTTCGGGGCCTGGCAGGTCGGGGGTGAGCTACGAGCCTACTTCGACAAGCTCGGCTGGATTTCGCACGGCTGGGGCGATGTCCGAGACGAGGACGCGATCGAACTCATCAGGTCATGTGGAGAACTGGGGATCAACTTCATCGACACCGCCGCAGGCTACGGCGCCGGGCATAGCGAAGAGGTCGTGGGGCGTGCCGTCCAGGAGCATCGCGCGGACTGGGTAATCGAGACCAAGGGCGGTGAAGGCTTCCACGAGGACGGGGTCAACTACCGGGACTTCTCCCGAGACCATCTGCTGACTCAGATCGAGCGTAGCCTCACGCGGCTCGCCACGGACCACGTTGACGTGTACCTCCTCCACGGACCGTCGCAGGAAGACATCGAGCGGGGAGAGTGTCTCGACGCGTTGGCACGCATCAAGGCGAGCGGCAAGGCCCGGCTCGTGGGCGTTTCTCTTGGTCCGAGCGACATGGGGATAGACCTGATCCGGCGAGGTCTTGTGGATGTCTTCCAGGTGGTCCTCAGCCTGACCGATGCGCATATGGCCGAAGAGCTGCTCCCCGCAGCAGCCTCAGCCGGCGTAGGCATCGTGGCGCGCTGTGCGTTTGGGGCCGGGTTCCTGGCAGGAGGCATCGATGAGACTACCCCGTTCGCGGAGAATGATCGGCGCAGTTGGCAGACAGAGGCCTCCAAACGCGCGCGCGCCGATGCCGCCCGGGCGTTCGATTTCCTCACCATCGAGGACCGGACGCCCGCCCAGAGTTGCCTGAAGTACCCGCTGTCATTCGCCGGAGTGTCCACCGTTATTCCCGGCTCCAAAAGTGTGGCCCACATGCGTGAGAACGCCGCGACGACGGAATCTCCAGACCTGACGGCGGCCGAGTTTCAGGGGGTCGTTGAGGCCAGACGGAAGCTGACGTCATGACGATGTGTAGGTACAGCCTCCGCCCCACCGGGGGCTGGACACGATGCGCTGTATTCGCTCTCCTGGGCGGGTTGGCCATCTGGACCGGCGGGTGCCAAATGGGGCCGGAACTCGTGCCCGTCGACACGCCAATGCCCCAGTTCGCTCTCCCTGATTACGGCAAGGTGCGGACGCTCTCTTTTGAACAGGACGATTTCCCCGCCGTCGTCCCTGACGTGACGAGTTCCATCCGGAGGAGCGACGCACACTTCCGGGACGGCAACCATGCCCTTGAGTGGCAATGGCAGGCGGAGCGAAGCACCCTCACCTTCCGGGTCCCCGTTCCCTACACCAAGCTCAGCCGCGACTACGCCAAGTCCGGGCGGACAGTCTCTGTATTCGGGGCCTGGCTCTACAGCGAGACATCTCGGCCCAATGCCACCCTCAGGATTTCGTTCGGACGACAGGCCGTGGAAGACTGTCACTTCAGGTACGGCCTCGATTTCACCGGTTGGCGGTTCGTCTGCGTGAAGTTCGATGACATGACCGGCACGCCTCACCCCGACATGAACACCATTGCGCTTGAGTCTCCGGAGGGAATCTCCTCCGGCACCATCTGGCTGGATGTCCTTCAACCTGTCTTCCCTGACGACAGCCGGTGGCAGTGGCCGGACTACCAGATGCCGTTCATCACGTCTCGTGTACTGAACACGCTCCACCTCAACTCCAGTGAGGCGCGGGAGCTTCAGGCGCGTCCTCTTGATCCGTGCAGCAAGGCCCACGTCGACACCATCAAGAGGCGCATCAGTGATCGTTACATCAGGGAGGACTTTTCCTCCAAAACCCACGCGGCCGTCAGGAGCTACATCGCCTCCCTGCATATCCGCAGGACACCACACGGGATTCAGGGAAAGACTGTCGGCACGGGAGAAATCCGGACGTATCTCGACCACCTGCTCAAGATGGCCACGCTGCACCGCTCCGCTCCCCGGAAGGCGAAGACGGAGCTGGAGAGAATGTACGTTTTGATGTGCGAACACCTCCTCGACCAGGGCTGGGCAGAAGGCAGCGCGCTCAATGCCCAGCACCATTTCGGCTACAAATCGCGTTCGTGGGCTCCCTCGGTTCTCCTGATGGAGGATTCCCTCGATCGTCACGACCTGCTGGAGCCGATGGTCCGCGCGATCATCTGGTTTGGTCGCGACTTCCTCGATTACACGCAACCGTACGCAACCTACGACGAGCAGGCTGGTCGCGCCCTGGCAGGGCGCCTCGCCGACTACCTGAACACCTTCTCGAACACGCACCTGATCGCCCTTCTGCTCCTGGATGACACCGCCTTCAAGGCCGCGGCTCTGGAGAACTACAGGGACATGCTCTCCGCCATGATCACGTGCCCGAACGGCGCCTTGAAACCCGATGGATCGTTCTACCACCACCGCATGCACTACGCGGGTTACGCTGTCCCGGCAATGAATGCCTTCGCCGGCCTCGTCGAACTGATCGACGGGACCCCCTGCGAGATCACTCCCCAGGCTTATCAGCGCCTGAAGACGGCCTTCGTCATGGCCGAGAAGTGGGGCTACCCGAACTGGGCATTCAATGCCTGTGGGCGACACCCGATCACCGGGAGCATCGTCCGGATGAAGACCGCCTTCGAGCGGCTGGCAGTGTCCGTCCCGGGAACCGACGGTGTGGATCCGGAACTCGCCGGAATATGCGGCATCATCTTCGGCAACCCTGGGCCGGAGCGGCTGCAGGAGATCCCGTTGGGTAAGGGCCCTGCCCAGAGCTTCTGGAACATGAACTACGCGGCAACCGGTATTCACAAATGGCAGGACACCACAGCCATCATCAAAGGCTACGGGAACGGCATTCGGTCGCACGAAACCTATGGCAAGGACAACCGCTTCGGCCGTTACGGAAGCCACGGTACAATCCTGCTGTTCCGCAAGGACGCGCCCGACACGAGCGGCATCCTCTACGGAGGCTGGGACTGGGCCCAACCACCGGGAGCAACCACACTCCAGCTCCCGCTTGATCTGCTTGAGGGCCCTGCGACCGCGTTCTACGGATGGGGCCCTCCCCAGAAGGCGACCTTCTCAGGCAGCGGCCATCTCGACAATCGATACGGCGCGTTTGCCTTCTCCCTCGATGGCGCGGGACACGAGCAGTCGCTCCAGGTCCGCAAGTCCGTGTTCGCGGTCGACGGCCATCTCATCTGCCTGGGCAGCGACATCACAAACAGCTCCGCGAAGCACGAAACCGTAACCACGCTCTTCCAGTGCGGAGGCAAGAGCCTTGGGGTTCGCGTGCGTCCGCTGCACTTCATACCCGACACCGAGAATTGCGAACTTCGCATACCACGAAGCGACCACAGCGACTGGTTCATTGACCCCCAGGGAAACGGCTTCCTGATCGTGCCGGGGAACGACCCGGTGGTTCTGAAGCGCAGCCTGCAGGAATCACGGCATGACAAGACCAGGAAGCCGACAACCGGGCGTTTCGTCAAGACCTGGCTGAATCATGGCCTCCACCCCAAAGCAGCGTCCTATGAGTATGTGATCATGCCCGAAACAACCCCGTCGGGTATTGAGTCACTTGCGCAAGCCATGGATGGGGGACAGCGATTCTACGAGGTCCTGCACCGGAACCGGAACTGTCACGCGGTCCGAATACCCTCACGGCAACTTGTCTTCTACGCCTTCTTCGCGGCGGGCCCGTGTGATGGGGCCAAACCGCGACAGAAGGGGGACGTCATTGCCGTCGACACGCCGGTCATCGTGCTCACGCGCGACGCTTCCCCGGGGCGCCTCGACCTGAGCGTCACGAGACCGGATCCATCCCTGGCCCGTCCCTTCGATGCCCCCGAACCGGTGCATACGGTGACAATTACACTCAATGGCGACTACCGAGGCATCAGCGGCGATGCCCTGCGTGACGTCAGCACGAGTGAGGGTTCGACCACAGTCGAGCTTGCCTTGGCCGGCCCGCACAGCTATACCGTTGCCCTGCAGACACGATGAGTTGACGAGCATGGGCCGCTGGCGATGACTTGATAAGAATGCAGAGGTGTGTGACCGCCCCCAAACGTCTGGAGGAGCCGGTTCTCCATAACCGGCCCGGCCGCAGAGATGGAACTCCATCCCTGCGGCGAGAGGGGGGGGGATAGGACGACGCGAGCACAGTCCGGGATACAGTCTCATTCACCAACGACGCGAGGTCGTTGGGGTCCTATATAGCCACGGAAGGAACTCCCGCCCGATGATCCAAGTAGGGGCCAAGTCGACAATCATCACCAATGAGCTGGGAACAGCGATTCAGGGCGCGACCGTAGGCGGTGTCGCTCGGTACATCCGCGACGAACTGGAGGCGAACTCACTGTGCCTGGTTCGCGATGACACGCGGGTGATGCTCGTAAGTTGCGATCTCGGAGGGTTGGAGCCCGATTTCACAATCGGCGCACGGGAAGCAATGGCGGCCGCGTCGGGGTTGCACCCTCGCGACATCATCATCGGGGCCACTCACACGGGAGGCCCATCGGTCATTCCCAGCAACTATGTGAAGCCTATCGACACGGCCTACCTGGGCAGGCTCAAACACAAGCTGACTAAGTTGGCCGCGGAAACAGTGGCGTGTCTTGTCCCCGCCAAGATCGGCATCGTTCAGGGACAGGCGAAGATCGGCTATAACCGGCGAACCTGCTGGGATGACGGCAGCCACAAAATGGGGCGAAATCGGGGCAGCGCCGGATTCACCGGCATCGAAGGACCGGAAGACAACGACCAGTTCGTGCTCTACGCCGTTGATCGGGGAGGCCGGAAGATCGCCGTGCTCCATCAAAACACCGCTCATCCTTGCACGTTCTACGGGGCTGACTTCTACTCGGCAGACTACCCCGGGCTGGCAAGACGCCTCCTGCGAGACGCCCTGGGCGACATCCCCGTGCTCTTCTTCAATGGTGCTTTTGGAGACATTGGTCAGGAGAAGCTGGACACGCCGGTCTCCGACTCGGGAAACCAGCTCAAGCTGAGTCGTTGCGCATTGCCCCTGGCCGGGGAAACACTGCGCCTGATCTACGAAACACCACCGGAAGATGACCTGCTTCTGGAGCACCACCATGACGACATTGAGGTCGCCGTACGCTTGCCCTCAGAAGAGAAGCTCCGTTGGGCGAAAGGCATCCTCGCCCGTGTGGACAACGGTGATTCCGTTCCTCCCTTTGACATTGTGTTCGCGCACGGCGCCCAACTGCTCCAGGATCGTTTCGGGGAAAACCCCGTGGGACTCGTTCCCATCCATGCCCTCAGGATCGGGGCTGCCGCCGTCGTCACCCAGCCAACTGAGCTCTTCTGCCAGTTCGGCCTGGACATCAAGCAGCGCAGCCCATTTCCGCTAACCGCGGTCTTCAGCATCTGTGACGGATACTCGGGATACTGCCCTACCTACGGTGCCGTGATCGCCGGAGGATACTCGGGCGAGCCCATTTACTGGACCCGCTTTGCACCTGAGGCCGGTTACCAGATCGTGGAGGCCGCAAGTCGGATGCTGGCTCATCTGGGCAGTCGTTGCTGAGAGTGCTCGAACTCACCCACTTTGCGTGGCTGGTGAGAGAGATTGGTCCCTCGCGTAGGCAGTACACTCCCTTCTTCGTGTGCCCTGTGGGGGCACGTCACCACGTATCCCAGGCGCCGTGCCGCCTCGCTTCTTGTACGACGAGCGGCCCTTCTGTCCAGCAGGGCAAGCCCTCCGATCGTCATCTTCCCTGGAGACTGGCTTTGCCAAACCGGTCAGGAAGACAGCCGGTCAGGGATGACCGGGACTCCATTGCCCCTGTCCCTTGTACGGTGCAGGAACGGGGAAGTGTGGATAGAGTCCAACACTGACGCCCGCAGGCGTGCCCGCGTTCAGGAGCGGTGACTCTGTCTCGTGACCGAATCCGGGGGTCTGTAGGCGGAAATTGGCGTTGTCGGGTGCTGCGAAGAGTGGATCCACCAGAAGACTGCCCCCAGCGTCCATCGCGGCCCGAGTGGCTTCATTCGGCGCCTCTTCGTTGTTCCAGAAGCAGTTCTTCTGAAGCTGGGGCAGGGCGGTGTCTCCACTGAACCGGATACCGCGTTTGCCGGCAGCAAAGACTGAATTGCGCACAGTGGCCTGCGATGCCATCGTCTCGATGTACAACCCGGTGTGCTTTGCACCCCACACGACACTGTTGGCGATGGTGTTGCCTGCCCCCGCTTCCCGCAGCCGGATCCCGAAAAGTCGCGGCTCGTAAACCACGTTGCCGACGAGCGTATTCCCCCAGTTGTCGCCACCATGAATCATGATGCCTGTGCGGCAGTGGAAATAGGCGTTAGCGCCAAGCGTGTTGCTGTGCGCGGTGTACCGCAGCACCGTACCCCATTCCCGGCCCGTACCGAAGAAGCGGTTGCTGGTGACTCTCGTGTTCTTCGCGGCTTTGAGATAGAGCAGGAACGACGTGTCCGGGCCACCGTGGAAGGAGTTCCGCAGCACCTGCGCCCGGTCACAGAACCACACAATCAGCGTTTGACCGACAGAGCGGACAAAGCGGTTCTCGCTGAACTCAGGCGCAGTGGTGTGCAGCACGGCCAGGGATGAGGAGTCCTCCAAACGACAGCGCCGGAGACAGAAACGCGTGAACACCGCGCGGATGGCGGAGTTGTTGTACTTGCCGGATTCGGGACAGACCAGCCCCCTGAATATGCAGTCCTCAAAGGCCGCGCTTTTGCAGTTCGAGAAGCGCAGGCGGGGGTGCCCCTTGAGTCGCGTTGATGCCTGGAACAGGGCGCCATCGGCCTGAAACGCGCCGGCATAGTTGCACTCAATGCGCCCGTCCCCCGTGAAATGCACCTCCGCGCCTGGGTTCACAGTGAGGGCACCGCCGGCCGTGACGAACACCGGCTCCCCGATCTCGATTTGCCCCTCCCACACCGTGGGCGTGGTGATCTCGACCGCGCGTGCCGGAACCGAGAGGAGCAGCACGCACAGCAACGCGACTAGCCACTGTCCACAGTGGTGGCGTCTGCTGATTGCCGAGCTGGTCATCTCTTCTCCAGAGCCACGCCCGTGAACCACTCCACCGCGCCCCTGGCCAGGCGCGCATTGAAGCCGGTCAGGAGGTCATCACCATCTGCTGCGCTCAGATTCACATTGCCGTCGAAGATCACCTTGCCATGGCCGGCTGTGCCGGCGATCACTACGGGATCTCCTGCGTCGTCTTCAGCGATCACCGTGCCATCCTTGCCGGGTTCCAGATTCAGATGGTCGTAGTACGTGTGCTCAAAGCGTTCGCCCGGCTTTGCCCCGAGAAGCGCGGGATGTGCGCTCTTGGCCACCACGGTCTTCGCATCCTTGCGGCCAGGTGCATTCGGGCAGATGTCCGGGAACGGCGTCTTCTCGCCAAATGCGTTCCGCCCGGGGCGCCCACACATATCGTGCTGGAACACAACTCCGCCTCCGCCCTTCCTTATGTATTGCGGCAGACCGTGGAAATAGTCGGCGCGATCCACGGACTTAGTTTGCAGGATGAAGACGCAGTCGTAACGATCGAGTACAGCCAGGGACAGCGACTCGATGATCTCCGCTTCCACGTTCTTGAACGTATCGAAGAACGCTTTGGTCCCCTTTTCGCCAAGGCCCTTGTGGATACCCACTCGGATGACCTTGCCCGGACGGCGGGGCTTCAGCACCACTGATGCGCTCGCGAGGCGCTCTTCCAGGAGTTGTTTGACCTTGTCCGGCTTGGGGTCGATGCCGCCACGGTCGTGGAGCAGGGCGAAGTACTTCAACTCCCGCATGCCCTTAGTCCGGGCGATCACCTGTTGAACGCGAGCGTAGTCTTCCTCGAAGTTCCTGAGTCCGGTCTCAAGCACGCCGGCGGCGTTCTTGTAGGCGCCTTCGCGCTGCTGTTCGGCGGCCACGTAACACGCGTGTCGGGCACGGGCGGTCAGGTACCACACGGGCATGCGCCGGTAGAAGTGGAGGAACGTCTTTCGCCGGTACTTGTCGAGTGTGTCGATGTGCTCGTATGCTGCTTCCAGGGCGGTAAGGGCAGTCCTCGCGGCCTGGACTTGCGTCCCCATGCGCTGGGGGGAATCCACAATGTCCGGGGCCATGGGCTTGCCGAGGTCCTCTTCCTTCTGGTTCTTGGTGGGATCAACGTCCGCAAGTGGTCGGCGCCGCATCTTATTGGCCCTCGCCACCCCCTGGCCCGGGTCCATGATGTAGAGGGGCTGTACTCCCGCGGTGTAGACCGGGACCATTGCTCTCCCCATGGCTTCGCCGTAGAAGGCCCGGCAAGCGCGCGGCACCCAGTTCTGCATGATGACATCCGGTCCGGTATGATCGGCGTCCACATCGTAGTAGAGCCCGGTGTAGTACTCGTGTCCGGGGGCGAGGGTGTTCCACGCGAACTCGTTTGAGCACAGGTAGTCCATCCAGCGGCTCAGGCAGGCCAGGCACGACCCACCGGTCAGCAGGAAGATGTCCCGCTGGTCACCGTAGTAATTCGTCTTGCAGTTCCGGTGCCAGGTGCCGAAGTAGCCGCAGGAGACGAAACTGTGAGCGTAGACGCACAGGGGCCGCCCATTCCAGTGCGCACGATAGCCGTCCATCAAGGACCGCATCGACATCCAGCTCATGGGAACAATGCTCTGGTCCGTGCCGCGGTGGACCTTGTCCCAGTAATCTGTGCTGTTCATCAGCCACGTCTCTTTGGAGGTGCTCGGGAATCGGGCCTGGCTGGCGTAGCCCGCATGATACGGATAAATCGGGCTGGAGATGGTCACAGACGGTGCCCGTTCACGGAAGACCTCGGCCCAGATGTTGTATTGGTGCACACTGGCTTTCCAGCGCTCGTCATCCTGCCAACGCTTTCGGCACTCCGGACAGCGTCGACTCCACAGTTCCGGATCCTCGATGCCCCCGCCGTCAACGGGATGCAGGAAGCAGAAGGAGAAGTTGTGGTCGCGGAAGAAGTCAGCCCAGCGTGTCGCGGTCTCCCGAGCCAAGTCGTCAGCTGACCAGCAGTAGTAACGCTTGCCTCGATTGGGGTAGATGTAGCAGGGCCACTTATCGAAACGTTCGCTTTTGTCGAACGTGCCCAGTCCCACCCTGGTCTGGATGAAATGCCCGGGATGAATGCCGCGTTCCAGAGCATAGGCGTTCACCTCCTTCATCACTGCAAAGCCTGCTGCTTTGGTCTCGACTTCGCGAGGGTCGCGCAGTTTATAGTCTTTGATGACGTTGATCTTGAGACGCAGCAACCAGTCCACGCCGGCCTTGAGTGCGCTTGCCTGGTCTGCTTCACCCGTTCCCCAATAGCCCAGCTGCCGCCAGTACGCGGCACCGACACGGTAGTGGTAATCCGGCCGGTCGTACACGTCCGCGGCGGCGATGATCACCGTGTCGGTGGTACCCGTCAACATCTGGCGTAAGGTCATGGCTCCGTAGAGCGTACCGATGTTGTCGCTGCCGATCACGATCACGCGTTCGCCGCGGGTGCGAATGACGTAGCCTTGCGGGCCGGGGTCGGCCGCAGTGATGCCGAGGGCGTGTTCCCGAATCAAGGCCTGTGCAGCAGGATCTGTTACGGGCACGATGTAGATGCCCGGGCGCGCCGTGTCCGCAGCCGGCTCCGTGGGGCCCGCTTTGCCCCCCAGTTCCGCAATGCGTTTCGTGAGTTCCTCAGCCGCAATTTCGCACTGACGATTCTCTCGCGCGATGTGGATTGTCTGTCCGGTGACCCCAAACGCGTGGCCAAGTGAGTGATAGATCTTCGGCATGGGCACAAGGGCAGGTCCAGCGCCATCGGGCACGTCTGCCCCCCGCAACTGCGCCACCCAACTCAAGGTAAGCAAAGTCACCCCAACCCGTACCAGTATTCCTCGCGTGATTGCCATGCGTCTCTCCCTGGGGCTTTATCAACCGGAGCTCTGAGGACAACAATACTCCCTTGCGCGTGACTTCACCCGATCTGAGCCCGGAATACACCATTGGAGGCGCCGCTTCTCCGCAAGCGGCCTGCTTCAGCCGAGCCGCGCACAACGTAAGCGGTCTTCCTTCCTGTCGAAGCCGCACGCCGCCCGCCGCACCGCCTCCGCCGTGGTCCCCCCAAGTTCGGTTCTATACACGGCGCTCATCATGGCCTACATTGTAGGCCGATTCGTTGCCCGGGCGTTCCATCGGCATCCGGCAGATGACTGGAACCCACCGCAACCGATCGCAACCTTGTCAACGGGAATGGAGAAACAGACGTGAAACCCAAATCCCTCTGTCTGCTGATCGCCCTTGCTTCCTTCTGCACGATCCGTCCGACCGTACTCGCTCAGGCTGCCGCCGCGCCGGCGAACCCCGCGGACACGCGGCCGGTAGTTGGTCCTGGTTACGACAACACACCGGTCATTCCAGGCACGGAATGGCGCGTCCACGACAATCGCCGGCCGCACCCCCCCGTTGCCGATCCGGACGAAATGGCCAAGGAGAGACTGCCGACAGCCCCGCCAGAGGGAGCGGTCATTCTGTTCGACGGAACAGACTTGTCAGGGTGGCTGGGGAAAAAGAACGGACCGGCCATGTGGGAGGTTCAGGACGGCCATATGGAAGCCGTGAAGAAGAGTGGCAGCATCCGCACGGAAGAAGCATTCGGGAGTTGCCAGCTGCACGTCGAATGGGCATCTCCGAACCCACCCAAGGGGAACTCCCAGGGACGCGGAAACAGTGGCGTTTTTCTGGCCAACCGGTACGAAGTGCAGATCCTCGACTCCTACAACAACAAGACGTACGCCGACGGTCAGTGCGCGGCGCTTTACGGACAGAAGCCGCCGGACTACAACGTCTGCCGTGGCCCCGGTGAGTGGCAGACCTACGACATTTTCTTCGAGGCCCCCGTCTTCAAGGGGAGAGACGTGGTGAAGAAGGCCGTCATGACGGTCTATCACAACAGCGTCCTTGTCCACGACAAGGTAGAACTCCTTGGCAGAAGTTCGCACAAGAAGGTCGGGAAGTACTCACCGCACGGCAAAGGGCCGATTCAGCTTCAGGACCATGGCAACCCTGTGCGCTACCGGAACATCTGGATCAAACTGACGGATTGAGGAACGCTTGAGGGACGGAGAGCACTCATGACTAAGACGTGCCTTTTCATGTCAATCGCGCTCATCGCCGGCGACACAGAGGCTGCCGCCGTTGCCGGCCGGGATGCCGACGCGGCCGTGGAAGCGCCGCAGTGGAGGGTGAGAACTGTCCGCGACAGGAAACCGGAACACGTCTGCATAGACAACGGTGTGATCTACGTCTCCCTTAACCGTGGCCAGGCCTGGACCATCGCTCAGGTGACGTACAAAAGGGACGAACTTGTCGGCCAATACGGGGCGAACGGCACAGTCAGCGCCTGTGCCAAAGGCCTGTGGGGCGGAGACAAGAGCGGCTGGGTCGGCACCGGCCATGGCGGCGAGATCATTGAGTCATTCCATCTGATTGTCGACGGTAAGATGCACGAGTACTCGAGCGGCGTGAGCCTGGCCGGCCGGGAGGTCACCACCCGCAAAGTGTCGAAATTGGGACCATTCAGACACACGGCAGAGATCACCTTCCCCGCGTCGGGCGATTGCCTCGTCGAGAAACACTCCTACGCGGTCATCGAAGATGCCGCGGGCTTCAAATCGATGTACGCCTTCATGCACTGCATGAACAAGACCATCAAGGACTGGTCGGCCGTGCTTGCGGAGGGCGGGAGCAAGGAAGGCCGGGCCGCTGACGGTCTAGGCAAATTCGTCCTTCAGGAGGAGTTCAAATCGTTAGCCTGCTGGGGGGATGCCAACCGCAAAGGGGTTGTCTATATCTATCCCGAAATCTACGCAGGTGGCGACTCATTCAAGAATTCGATTTGGGATCGCAAGAGGGATACGAAACTCTATCTGCGCCCGCAGATCCCTTCACTTGAGATCGGATCACATTTCAGCTTCTCCGTGAAGCTCGTGCCTTTTGAGGCAGGCCCGGAGGACTGGCGGGAACGGGGCAGAGAGCTGGCAAACGAGCATGACTTCGAGCTGCGTGACTCGAAGCCCTAGTGGCGGCGGGCAACTCCGGCGAGGCCTACGCTGCTAACCACGAACGAGTTTCGGCCCCAGCGTGCAGGCGTTTGTAGTGAGGCACTTAGCGCAGCGGTGTGCCGTTCTTCCTGCCTCTCTTAGTCCTGCTGTACCACGGGGACGAGGATTCTCACCGGGGTCTTCCCCTCGTGGCACCCTGGCGCGAATTCCTCGAAACAGGCTTTGTCGGCATCGGTCACATAGGATGAGCTGGGGAGCCAATCGCTGTAGATGGCATCCCAGGTCGCCCCGATGGCTTCCATGGTGCACTCGAACACGGCGTATGTCGCCGCCGGAATCTCGCGCATGACCAGATCTGCCGGGACATCCACTCCGTCCCTGGCAGGTCGCCCCGCCACAAACTCCAGCAAGCCGTCATCGCCACCGGCGAAGTACGCCCCCAGGCAGACATCGCCCGTGCAGCGTGCTTCGATCTCCGGGAGGCGTGGTGCGTACTCCTCCTGCCACAGGGCACCCCAATCGGTCGTGTGTGGGTCGAGGCGCCGCTGGATCCCCAGCAACCGCCCTGCTGGTCGCTCCTCAAATCTGACTGGCTGCATGACTGCCTCGCTTTCTTCTTCAAGCATCTCTGTTCATGTCACTGTCAGAACCACGTCCAGCCATCTCGCGTGCAGAGGTAGTAGATCACGTAGATCCAGTTCAGGAATCCATGAATCACTGCCCAGCCGATGGCATGATTTGCCGACCACGACAGGGTTATGGCAAGAATTGAACCCAACCCCACGGTTGCGCCGGCCCCAGTTCTTACCTCGATCCTCCGCTTTGCCTTACTCATCGTGAACGTCCTGTAAGTATGGTCTAACGCTGGCCCGAGCGGCTGCCCTGTTGCCCGCCACCAAGATAAGGCCCCAACGACCTCGCGTCGTTGGTGAATGAGATTGCTGTGTCCCGGACAGCGTACTGGCCTATTCCAGTGCGCCGAGGACGCCTTTGCCACGTCTAACCGCAGCCGTAGCGAGCTGAAGCGCCTTCTCGACGGCTTCGTCCAGAGACGCCCCCCGGTTGAGCGAGTGCAGCAGGGCCGCATTGAACGTATCACCGGCGCCGACCGCGTTAGCATCATCAACCCGCTCGGTCGAGAGCGACTGGGCTCCGGCACCCGCCTCGCCGAATGCGGCACCCTCGGCACCACGCTTCACGACCACCTGTTGTGGCCCGAGCGTCAGTAGCCGACCGACCAACGCCATGACGGATTCGTCCTTGTGCCATGTCGACAATTCCGACTCGGTGCCAATCAGGCAATTCACGTGTGCCCACGTCTCCTCCATCCGCTCGCGAGGGGCATGCAGGAACAGCCACGGACCTGGGTCGAACGCAACCCTGGTGCCCCGCGACCGCAACGCCTTGAATACGGTGCACATCTCCGCCAAGTCTGCTTCTGTGGCCTGTCCGTACCCCGAAGCGTAGAACCAGGCGGCGTTGGTTACGGCCAGCGAACGCCGCCACTCGACCTTCTGCCCCGTGTAGTAGTGCCATCGTGGGGTCCCGTCGGGCGCCACGAGGAGGATATTTGCAGCGGTACTTTTCGCCGGGAGGACGACCCGCTGGACCGCCGCATCGGCCAACCAGCCCTTGAGGATCGCTCCAAACGCGTCGTCGCCAACCTGCGTGTTCAACGACACGCGCTCACCGAGACGGCCGAGAAGATAGGCTGTCGCCGCAGTCCCACCGAGGGTCGGCTCAATCGGATGATCGAGGAAAAGGACGCTGCCGCGGTCCCACGCTCCCACTTCCTGTCGGTCCCCCAGGCTGACATCGCGCACCCGCAGATCCAGAACCGAGTTCCCCGCGACGTGGATTAGATTGTTCTCAGTGGTAGTCATGGTCTGTGAATCCTGCTGTGAGGAACGAACAACGCGCGCCATCCGCGGCGTGGAAAATTGAGCGTCCACCTGCATGTCGGTGCTTTGGTTCAGTGTGTTCCCGGTTCTACCCGGCGTCTTTCACGCGGTTCAGTAGCTTAGGGTCTAAATCATACCAGTCCCAGTCCCGCCGCGCAGGCACGGGATGCATGAACTGGCGGCCCCCAACGGCCTTCAGTTGCTCCCTAATCGCCGCGACACGCTTCGTGTCCAGACACGGAACGTAAGCCTCTGTGACCCAAACTCCCGGCCGTGCCGCCGGTCTCTTCAGGAAGAGCAGAAACTCCTGCGAAGGACCGAAAGGCAGCTTGCCCAGGGCGTCTGTCTCCCTGGGCTGGATTGCCGTGACACGTATCGTTTGAACACCTGGCGGCGACCCGTGCAGTCTCTCCCTGATATGTAGATCGAATACCCACTCGATGTACATCGAACTCGCGAATCCCAGCGGGTATTTCCCGACCGTTCCGACAACCACGACATCGGACTTCAAGGCCAGCGCGGCAACGTTCTCGGCCTCGGTTGCTCCTCCAGCCACGCCAGCGTGACAAAGCAGCGCAATCGCAGTGATGATTCTCATCATAGTCCTCCACAGATCGACCATGCTGACCGGTGCAGGTTGCCCCCGTTCCGGTTCAGCGCCCTGACGGCGCTTCATCTCTTGCCAACACCCTCGTCCACACTGGTGACCTTGCCGTGCACGATCCGCGTTTCCCGAATCATTGGGCCCGGGGTGCCGGCGTCGCCATCATCAGGCCCTCGATCACGGCCGCCAGGTCGCCTGGAGGCGTTCCCGATTCGAGGTAGGCATGCGGACCAACGGGGTCCGCCTCCCAGACGTTGCTGCCGTCCTCGGCGATACGGTTCAGGCCGCGCACGGCCCGGAACCATGTGCGGCCATCATGATGCAGCCCGCGTACAGCGTGGAACACGGCCACCTGATCCCAGCTCGGGCGGCCTCGGCGAATGGCATCGTAGGCGAGCTGGTAGGCCCGGCGCATCGGACTGTCCGGGGCATCCGCGTAACCTTTGCCCGTCACGACGGGTTTGCCCAGCTCGTAGCCGACGAACGCCATGGGCACCGTATTGGGCCAAGCTGCGATGGCTGCTTTCGTTGTGGGGCCCGCGCCGCCGAACTGGAAATTGTGTGCTCCGCGCGCAGGAGGAGGCCCGCACGCTGGATAGGCCCCGCCCATGACGGTGATGCCCCGGACTTTGCGTGCCACAAGATCGCGACCAGACTCTTCGGCCAGCAGGTCCGCGAGGTTGGACAGGAAGCCGATACTCACGATCGTGACTGAGCCGTCCTCGGCTTCCGCCAACAGGCGCCGGTAGAGGTCAATAGCGTTGGGCCGTTCGGAATCACGCAGTCCATCGTGGGGATACGCCTCGAAGATGGCTGGCGCGTAGGTCGAGGGTTTGGCCGGGCTCTGGTCGGCCGTGCGCGGACTCATGCCGATGGGAATGTCAGGCCGGCCGAAGTAGTGGTTGATGGCGTCTACAACGGCGCCATGCAGCCCATGTGTGTCCACGCCGTTGACGGCCACGCCCAGGATCTTGGCTTCGCCGCGGTCCGTGAGCGCGTGAAGCATGGCCAGGGCGCCCGCGTCGTCGCAATCCGTGAGCATGTCCGTGTCGAGCAGAACCTGAACGAGTCCGTGTGTCATGGGCTCTCCTCTGTGGAGTGGCATCGGGTCGGACCAGCGGAATGGCCTGGTTCCTGGAAAGATAGGTCCCGAATCAGTGAGTTGTCGCCTCTCAGAGTGTTCTTTCCCTAACCGTTGAGCTTGGGGTCGGTCGAGCCCATATCCGGGAGGCCGGGGGCCACCGCCCCGGCACGGGTTTGCCCGGTTTCGGCGCTCCCTAGGCGGCGTGCTTCGAGCAAGATAAGTTCCCTCTGGTCGGTTACCAGGACGCGTGGGATTCGGGCTGGGAATCAGGCCGCATCCGAGGGATCGGCGCTAACCAAGTCGAGGACGTCGAGTCCGCCGGACGTATAGGCCAGGCGTGGATGCTCGATAGGCTCGATGCCCTGGAGCTTGCAGGTTCGATGGTGTGGATGACGCAGCAACGGTGAGCGCCTTGGACGGTGTTGCTGCCGAAGGAGACTATCCTGCTGATCACAATGGGCCGGAGTTGGCATTCTGCGGCGGCACGCGCCCCCTCAGCACGCTGAGCGGGGGCGAGCAGCGCCTGCTCTGGTTCCTTGCGGTCTCGGCCATCCCCGCGGTCGACATGCTCGTGCTCGACGAGCCGACAAATCACATGGACGAGGAGATGCGGGCCGTCGTGGCACGAGGGGTCGAGGCGTTCATCCATCGAGGAGCTGTGCTCGTCTCAACGCACGATCTGGATCTGCTCCGCCATCTTGAGTCAAACCTGCCGTCCCCGATGGTCGGACGGTTTCTGATCAAGAGAGTAGGGGTCACATCCCTCCTCAGATTCAAACAACGAAGCGTCACCAAGTACATGGAAAAGCCGGCATCTGTGGCAAAGCGAGATGGGGTCCGGAGCATCGGCTTGCCGTCCGGATCTCCGAGTCGTAATCGCGATTCCCAGAACCCAACCATCCACGTCGTTCTTGCCCGGGAAGCCGTTTGCCTGAGGCGCGCTTTCAAGCGTCGCCTCCAGCCGGCTTGTTCGGCTTCTGTCCCTTGCCCTTTGACCAGGGATTCCGCCCCCATTTTCTTCTCCACTCCTCCCGTGTCTGTTCGACGTCGGCAGGAAGACTGGCACCATAGGTCAAGCGGTCAAGGAACGGCATGATATCGCTCATCGTTCCTTCGATCAGGTTGCAGGCGCCGGGTCTTCCGCCCGAACCGGTTGCTGACTCCCAGTGGAACCTGTGAATCAGCGTGTCGATCAGGATCAGCTTCTCTCCGTGAGAGTGACTGGCCGAGAACTTGGTCACGAACTCCCTGACGAAAGGCGTCATGCCCCCGGCATTCAGGTTCTTGCGTTGGTATGTCTTCTGGTAGAGGGACCAGGGGCATTCCCATCCGCACGCGTCGCATCTGGCGAAACGGGTAGGCCCCCTGTCGACACGGGCTGAGGCGCCGCAGGTCGGACAAGGCGGTCTCCCGTGGACTGCCTCCCCGACCTGAAGCATGCTCTCGCACCGAACAAGGAGGGCAAAGCCCACCTCGTCAATGAGGTCCTCATCAAGAACCCCTCGAGCACTGCTCCTGTAGAGTCGCTCAATATGGGACTTGCGAAGGCGGTAGGCCCAAACGGGGAGTCGGTAATCTGTGTCTGCTTTCATTGCATCCCAAGTGTCCGAGAACCCCACCGGCCGCGAGCCCGTTTACACGGTCGACGCTGTCACCGGCAGGGCCTCGGACAGATCATGGCTCTGTCATGCCGAACGTGCCCTTCTGCGGGCCGACGATAGGAGGTCCGCAGCAAGGCTGGTTCTATTGGGTGTTCTTATTGACTGTTCCGCTATTCAGGCGAAGCCCAAAGAGTAACGCACTGAATGCTCCAGCGGATGCAAGGAGTGCTATGGGCCCGGCACCGTTGACGGCAAATAGAATTCCCAAGATCCCTGTCACCATCAGCCCAATGACGGCAATTCCCCGGAAAAGGCCGGAGCTACACCCACTAATTGCGTGATCATTGCTCATCTACATTCCTCCTCCCAGATAGTCTCATGTAGAACGCTGCGATGAGGGGGCCGAGTCTTTGGAGCGTCCCTCTCGATCGACTGATTCGCCTCTGGTGTTCTCGTTTCCAGCCCCAACGGGGCGGCCTCACCGTAGCCTGGGGCACTCGCCCCAGGTCAACGGGGAAACAGCCGTTGTGCCCTGAAAGGGGACCTCACCGTTCCCGTCACACCCCTTGGCCGGCCTCCTTGGTGGTTTCACGGCTGGCAACGAGCGTCTCCCGGGCGACGGGCGACCTAGGGCGGCGCTGCCGCTCTGCCCCAGGCTATCATTGTGTTGCGCCGTCAGCGCAAGAACGAGGTCGCCTCGCGGCGGGCCTGACCTCGGGTGAAGCCAGCCGATCATCTTCCTGTCCGGTGAACTCTGTATAGACAGCATGCAGTCGTTGCCTGATTGGCGGCAAGCCGTCGGTCTTCATTGCCACGATATGCAGCAGAGCACACATGTGCCTGTCGTCTTCGTGGATCACCTTCCTTCCTTCCTTTCCTGAACGTATGGCAGTCGGGAAACGAAGTCAACCGTCGTCCGAGGCTGATCTTGCAGGCCCTTTCTGCACTCATTGGGCGCCGCCATCACGTTGGTTGTCCGGGTGTTCTGCGTAGGCATTCGGATGATGATCCCGGCATGTCGTCCGTGAGCTCAAGACCCCGGCCTCGAGCCCACTGGACACGTTGGAGGGGACACCACCCCCAAACCATGGTGAGTCTGGAGGCAGGGCAGCCTGAGCGAAGGAACAAAGGAGGACTTGGCAATGCAGGAAGAGACGAGTTCCCGGATGACCAACGCGGAAGCCATGTCGATGGACGAAGCGGGGATGGGGAACGCCGACGAGCCCATGGAGCCGGGCATGCCGATCGACGAGGCCGGCGCTTCGACGGTCACGTGCACCTGGCTCGTTCTTCCTGGCGAACGACTGCATCACTTGCGCGTCCGGGCCTCGCGGACACGCATGAATCGTGTCTTGCGTGATCCCGAACGGTGTACGCCCTTCCTCAAGCGCTTGAACGCGCTGCTCGAGGAGTTCGAGGCCTGGCCTCGGCTGGAGGGCCATCCGCCGCACAAGAAGGGTCGTGAGTCCTGTGTTTGAGCTACTGTCCGCCCCGGTGTAGGTTGTCGGGTTGCGGCCGACGCAATGTCCAGTCTGCCGAACGCTGACATGCCCCAACCCGGAGGACCGGTGATGATCCGACTGACCGTGCTGCTGACCCTCACTTGCGTTGCCGCAGGCACCCTCCTGGGCCCGCCATTACGTGCTCAAGTGACCAACGACACCCCGGGCTACTTCTCGTTCGTGATTCCCGGCTTCGACTCTTCCCCTTCCTTCACCGACATGTCGAGCCTGAACGCAACCGCCGCCGGAGCTGATGGCTTCGTCACGATACAAGGCGGACACTTTGCGGACGGTCGAGGGAAACGCATCCGTCTGCTGGGCAGCAATCTCACTTTCTCAGGGGCATTTCCCCCCAAGGAAGATGCCCCCAGGATGGCCGCGCACATGAGGAAGCTCGGCATGAACGTGATTCGGTTCCATCACATCGACACGGGACCTGCTCCCCGCGGCGTCTGGCTGAAAGGGTTCACGGAGCTTGACCCGGAACAGATGGACAAGCTTGACTGGTTGATCTACCAACTCAAGCAGAACGGCATCTATGTCAATCTGAATCTGCACGTGTCGCGCACCTACCCCGGCATTCCCAAGGATGGTCCCCGGGCCTACCGGTATGGCAAGGGCCTCGACAATTTCTACCCGGAGTTCATCACCCTTCAGAAGGAGTATGCACGCCTTCTGCTGCACCATCGCAATCCGTATACAAAGACGACCTACGCCGATGAACCAGCCGTGATTGTGGTCGAATTGAACAACGAGAACTCACTCACCAATGTCAGCTGGGGAGATCTGCAGGTGATGCCGGAGCCCTTCCTTGGGGAACTCACCAGTCAGTGGCACACGTGGCTCAGAAAACGCTACGGGACCACGGCCAGACTCCGGGAGCACTGGAATGTGGGAAGCGAGCCGTTGGCCGAAGAGCTCCTGACGAACCGCACGTTCTCCGCCGGACTCGAGCGTTGGAGCCTCGAGCAGGGAGGCGGGAGCAAGATGGTCGCAGTTCCAGTCAACGGAGCGGGCCCGAAGGGGCAAATCGCTCTGCAGATCAAGACCCTCCAGCCTGGCGCCCAATCGTGGAATCTTCAGTTCCATCAGGTGGGGCTGAATCTCACGGACGGCAAGGCATACACCGTCGCATTCTGGGGGAAAGCGGATGAAGCACGGCGGGTAAGCGTGGGCGTCCGCAGGGACCGAGCGCCGTGGAGTATGAGCGGGCTGAACACGAGTGCTACCTTCGGAACGGAGTGGAAACACTTCGAGTTCACCTTCACCTGCAAGGACCCGGACCCTGAGCACACCCGGGTCAGCTTCAACTTCAATAACGAAATCGGCGTTTTCTGGTTAACGGATGTTTCGCTGCGGCGAGGGGGAGTAATCGGGCTGCGCGAAGATGAAACACTCGAAGCGGGGAACATCGCGATCGCCCCGACCAACGCCTCCGATGCGGTTACGGCGGATTTCCACCAATTCCTGAGCGACACGGAGTGCGACTACGTCGATGAGATGATGCGTTTTGTGCGCACGGACCTGGGCGTGAAGGTCGGCCTCTGCTCCAGTCAGGTGTCTTATGGAGGCACGGCGGGCGTCTACCGGGAAGGAAGCCGTAGCGATTTCATGGATATGCACGCATACTGGCAACATCCACGCTTCCCCGGCAGGCCCTGGGACAGCAGGAACTGGAACATCACAAACACGTCCATGGTTGCCGATGAGAATGGGGGGACGCTGGGCGGACGGGCCTGGTACCGTATGCTGGGCAAGCCGTTCACAATGAGCGAGTACGATCATCCCGCTCCCGGAGATCATGCGGCTGAATTGTTCCCGATGATCGCTTCATTCGGAGCCTTCCAGGACTGGGATGGGATCTACCAGTTCACCTATCACTCGCGCGGCGAGAAGCTGGACGATCCCAGAATTGGGGGGTATTTCGATCTCTCGGCTCATCCCGGCAAACTGGCGTTCCTGCCGGTCGCTGCGGTGATGTTCCGGATGGGGGCCGTAACTCCGGGAGGCAACCCGGTCATCGCAAGGGTGCCCACCCGGGCACTTGGAGAGCTCATGGCCGCTGCCGGAAAATCGTTCGCCCCGGCCACAACCATGAAGCAGTTGGCTTTGATCAGAAACGTGGCGTTCGAGCTGGTGGACAGCAAAGGAGCAATCGAGGTCCCGGAAGCCCCCCTGCCCGGATCGCGCCGTGTGTCCAGCACCGGTGAAATCGTTTGGGACGTTGCCAATCCGGACTCTGCAGTTTACACCGTCAATGCTCCTGCCGTTCGAGCTGCGGTTGGGTTCGTTGCCGGTAAAACGATCGCGCTCGGAGACGTTTCGATCTCCGTCACCAGGGCGGCGAACGGTTGGGCGTCAGTGGCCATCGCCGCGCTTGACGGGAAGCCGATTGCGGAGTCCGGAAGAGTACTGGTCGTGGCAGCAGGACGGGTTGAGAATCAGAACATGATCTGGAACGAGGAACGCACAAGTGTGAGTCGAAAATGGGGCAACGGCCCAACGGTCGCCGAGGGGATTGAGGCCCGGATCACACTGCCCGGTGGCAGGCAGATGACCGCCCTTACGGGTACAGGTACGCCGACGATGACCGTGGAGGGGACCTCAGAGGAAGCCGGCGTCACGGCCTACACGATTGGGCCCGCGTACAAGACGCTCTGGTACGGTGTCACTCCATGAGGAAACGTCACCCGATGAAACTGCTCATGGGATTCGCCGTGGCAGCGGCCGTAGTGGGAAGCAACGCCATTGGAGCGGAGATCCGCACTGACGTGTGCGTGGTCGGCGGCGGGAGCGGGGGAATTGGCGCGGCTCTGGCCGCAGCCCGGGAAGGTGCTGAGGTCGTCCTCGTCGAGAAGCTCCCCCTTCTGGGCGGCACCAGTACAGCTGGGCTCGTATCGCTCTGGGGCGGGTCGCCAAGCGACAGCACGGCCCGTGAGATCTACGACGCACTCAAGCTCAGGAACGCAGCGGGCGTCACACGCCGTTTCGGCAACGTGCCCTACCATTGTTGGTCGATCGATCCCACCCTGACCTATGAAAGCACGACCAAAGCCCGAGCGAACCGTGTCTCCTTTGACCCGGAGGCCTTCTCTGAAGCCGCCTATGACCTGCTGAAGAGCCACGGCGTCGAGATCCTCATGGACACCGAATTCCGCACAGCCGAAGCCGCCGATGGGCGCGTCACGACCGTTGGGACAGTCTCGGCTGACGGTACGACGACCCGTATCGAAGCGAAGGTCTTCATCGATGCAACCGGCGATGTCTACCTGTGCCGGGCGGCCGGCTGTGAAACGCTGATCGGCGATACTGTGAACGGAGTGACCCTCTGTTACCGGGTCCGCAAAGGTGAGGAAGAGGCGCAGGATGTGCTCACAGCCACCCCCTTCAAGCGGACCTCATGCAACCACCAACTGCCCAATGGAGACCGGCTGATCAACATGCTCCCGACCATGAACGGATCGGAGTTTCTCCAGCTCGGTTATGACAAGGCGTTCGACAAATGCCAGACCCTCGTCCGCCGCCATTGGGCCTGGCTGAGAAAGGGCCCCGGAGAGTGGCAGGAATACCGCTTTGCAGAACCCGCTCGACTCCTGGGGGTTCGCGAGGGACACCGCATTGTCGGCGAGTACATGCTCAGTGCCGCCGATCTGACTGCGGGGATCCGGAAGCAGGATCATGAAGATCTGATCGCGTTGGCTGCCCACGGCGTGGATGTGCACGGCCCGAAAAAGGGCGTCAAACACGTGCAGGTCAAGCCCTATGGAGTCCCGTATCGATGCCTGATCCCCAAGGGCTGGACGAATCTCCTGGTCGCCTGCCGGGGGGCCGGCTTCGACCGGGTGGCGGCATCCAGTGTCCGACTGTCGCGGACGATGATGTGGCTCGGTCACGCAGCTGGCGTGGGGGCAGCTCTGGCAGCCAAGGGTAACGTCCCGGTGGCGAACGTGGACATCTCCACGATCATCGCGCGCGTGGGCATGGATCGCGAGTCGGTGGACCGCCTGCTGGGTCGAGCTCAGCGCGACAGAAAGACAGAGGCCAAAGCCGCAGCGAAGCCAGAGGCCAGACCCGTCAAGGGTACGGTACGCCACCCTTTCCTCTGCACCGACAACGGCTTGGGGAAGATACTGAAGTTTGATGCGGACGGGCGCTGTGTCTGGGAATACCCCGCCCCCCGTTGCCAGGATGTCTGGGTCTTGCCCAACGGCAACATCCTGTTCACAAGCTTCCACAAGGGAGGAAGCGGCGTGAAGGAGGTGACTCCGGAAAAGGAGATCGCCTTCGAATTCAACGTGAAAGGCGAAATCCACGCCTGCCAGCGCCTGGCCAATGGCAACACTCTGCTGGGCGAGTGTGGCGCCTGCCGCGTGCTTGAGGTCAGCCCTGCGGGTGAAATTGTGCGCGAGACCCCGCTGATCAGCCACGTCAAGAACCCTCACTACCACATGCGCCAGATCCGGATGACCGACACAGGCACGATACTGGTCACCCATCCCAAGGAATCCGTGGTCCGTGAATACAACACCAATGGCAGCGTCCTGCGCACGATCAGAGGTATTGGTCAGCCCTTTGCAGCGATTCGACTCAGCAATGGCAATACGCTGGTTGCCGGAGGCGGAGCTTGCGTGGTGACCGAGGTCGACGCCATCGGCGCCATTGTCTGGCAGCTGAAGACGGACGACATTCCGGATATCAACATGAAATGGACGGCAGGGCTGCATCGACTGTCGAATGGCAACACGGTGGTCAGCAACTGGCTCGGGCACGGTCAGAAGGGAAAGGGCGTTCCACTCTTTGAAGTGACCCGGGAGAAGGAGATCGTTTGGAAGTTCACGGACAACCGAGCGACCCGCAGTGTATCGAGCGTGTGCATTCTCAATGCTGGAGAAGGCAGCCGGCGCTGACCGGGGAACGTCCGCGCCACTGAGGAGAACCCAATGAGACTATGTGCAGTGTTGGCGCTGACCATTCCATTTAGCGTTATGCAGGCCTGGGCAGTACCAGGCGGGAACGACGGCGGTGCCGCCTTCAACCTCATTCACAACGGTGATTTCGAGACCGCCTCAGCCGAATCGCCTCCCTCAGGCTGGACCATGTGGGGGGCGCAGAGATACAAAGTCCCGGCCAACTACACGCGAGACGAGACGGTCGCCCACCGTGGGAATGCATCGTTCCGGCTCCATCACCCCGCCGACACCGCGGGCTATATCGTCTCCAGTCCTGAGCACGCGATCCGTCCGAAGCCCGACAAGGTCTATAAGGTGTCGTTCTACGCCCGCTCGGACCGGACGGGGGCGTCGTCGTTCCGCTTTACCGCCTACGAATCCATCGCTCCGTTCATCGACGGTGCCTCGCCTGGGCGCTGGCCCATCGACGTCACCCCGGCGTGGCAGCAGTTCCAGTTTGAGATCCACGAAGGTTGGGACTTTTTCGCCGACCGCAGCCAATACCTCCTGCTGACGTTTTACCCGACTCAGGACAGGAAGGAAGCGTGCACACTGTGGGTGGACGACGTTGTCGTTACGGAGAGCGAGAGTCCACGGGAAGGGCGCCTTATGGACACGTCACGGCTTACCTACGAACCGCTGCAGCACCGTCTGGTGGAAGGGCCCAGTCTGAAAATCGTGGTGGACACGGAGAAGCGAATCGGGCCAGCCTCCCGGAAGGTCGGAGCGGTGTCGTTCCACCGCGTCGCGGGGTGGACGGGGCATCCCTACAACAAGGATGGCGTGTACACGTTGCCTCCGGAAACGGAGCAGGCCATCCGCGAGATGCGCATGCCCATGACTCGCTTCTACGCCGTCGGCGATGAACCATTCAGTCTTGAGGAATCCATCGACCGAGCAGCCGAGGTCTGCCGCCGAATCGGTGTGCCGCCCGACAGCTGTGTTCTGGAATTCGAGACGCAGGGCGCCCGGAGCAAGCTGACGCCCGACGTCTGGGCCCGGGGCGTGGCCCATGCCAAGACGAAAGGCTACAGCTTCTGTCACTGGGAGATCTCGAACGAGCCGTACCTCATGCGCCCCGGAACGGCGTTCCCGACTCCGGACTCCTACGTGAAACATGTCCAGGCCGTAAGTCGGGCCATTCGCGCAGTCGACCCAAAGGCTCAGATCGGGATCGGCATCCACAAGAAGAGCGAGAAGTGGGGGAACTACATCCTCAAGCAGACGGCGGGAAGCTATGACTTTGTTGCGGCGCATCACTATTCGTTCGTCCGCAGCATTCAAACGTGCAGCTTTGAAGCAGCGACTCTGGCCGCGAACTACCGAGCCTTGGACACGTGTTTGAAGGTCAATGCACTGTTACGCGCCTACAACCCGGGAAGGGAAGTCGTCCAGATCGACACCGAATGGGGCATGCACTGCGGGGGGCCGAATGGCGAACGCGCAGACTACGTCGACCGGAACGCGAACATTGTCGGAACGGTTCACCGGGCAGTGCGGCTCATCTACTACGCCCGGGAAGGCATGCTTGCCGGAGCAAGTGCGTGGCAGATGCTGAACCGGGTCGGCGCGCAAGGGTTCGCGGTCCTCGGCCCCACCGTTCCAGAGCAGCGGTTCATGCTCTACTGGCTCTACTACTACTTTAATCGGCACGTGGGTGAATGGGCTCTCGACCTGGAGGGAACGGCGCCCCGCTACACACCGGGGGAGGGCGACGCTTCGGGCTTCAAGGAGGGAGGATTCACAGGGCCTCAGACGCCCATCCTGGCCACGCTCAGCAAGGAAGGCGACGCCCTGTTCCTGGTCATCGCGAACGGCTCATGGAGTAAGGCTGTCCCCTGCCGCATCGAGATCCGCAACTTCCACGTCGCTCAAGCTGAAGGTATCCTCCTGAGCCATGGCGATCCCGACGGCAAACCCCTCCTTGACCGGAAAGAGGATCTGGTGTCCCCGTTGCCCGCCTCAATCGACAATGGTGTTCTCACCTGCACGATCCCTCCCCACTCAGTCACGTTTCTGGCCGTTCAGGAGTAAGTCAGGGTTCCTCTTCACGCCGGTAGTCCCCGCGGGAAAGCCACTTCTCGAGCAGACAGTACAGCACGATGAAGAGGTAGCGCGACCCCATCTCCTTTATCTTGAGCTTTGAGACGCCGCTCGTCCGGTTGGTCCAGCTGTTGGGAATGACGACGTAGGAGTAGCCGCGGATAACGGCCTTCAAGGGCAGCTCAACGGTCAAGTTGAAGTGATGGCTCAAGAACGGGCGGCACCCTTCGATGACCTCGCGCCGGTAGAGTTTGAACGCGTTGGTGACGTCATCGCAGCGGACCCGCATCAAAGCTCGGACGAAGTGGTTCGCAAAACGGTTCAGAAGGCGCTTGTGCAGGGGGTAGTCAATCGTCTTCCCTCCCCGGCTCCAACGCGTACCGAAGACACAATCTACGCCCTCGGCCAACATCGTCCGGTAAAACGACACCAGATCAGCCGGGGAGTCGGAGGCGTCGGCCATGAAAATGGCGACTGCGTCCCCCTCAAAACACTCAAGTCCCCGACGAACGGCGAACCCGAAACCGTTGGGGGGCCTGTTGTTCACGTACCTGACACTGGCGAAGGCCTCGCTCAGCCCTTTGAGGATCTCTTCGGTCCCATCGGTCGAGCTGTCGTTGACAACGACGATTTCGTGGGGAATCCCCTCACTGGCGAGGGCATCGACCAAGGCTTCGACCGTGCTGCGAACGCAACCTTCTTCGTTGTGGGCCGGAATGACAACAGACAGCTTCACAGTGACTCCATCGGTTCGGGCTTGGAGGGAGGTCGCGTACGTGGCGGTGACGTTTAGCCCGACAACGACGGTACGGTAAGACCCGAAACCGACTCCAGCAACTCAGTCAGGCCGGGCGAGTGGCATTCCCGCCGGGCGAGCCGGCTCCACGGGGAAGGTTGATGAGGAATGACCGGGGGGTGGGCACCATTCAGCTCGGACCGGGTCAAATGGTGCTATAGTTCCCTGCCCCCACCGGCGTAGTGGCGGCGGCGGGGGAGCTTCATCAAGACACAACTCAGCCCCGGAACAGCGGATTTGCCCTGCTGTCGTGCGTCACAAGAGGAGATTCCAGCATGCACAACACCCGCCGACGCTCCCTTGCTTCGACCAACCTTTCCCAGTGGCCGCGACAGCTCATGGCGACAGTCGCTCTGCTCGCCGTCGGGTACCTGCTCCTACCGCAGGCGGCCTCCGCTGAGGAAGCCGCCGCTGAATTCGCTAACGGGCTCCTGCAGATTGAGAACGTGCTCAAGAGCTCGAGTAACGTCACCAGAGAGAAATTCCCGAACGCGGATGATGTGCTCGTGGATGACTACATCCTCACACGATATGAAGCCGATGGTACGGCAATCACATGGGATGACACATTCGCCAAGGTCCTGACCGAGAAGGGGAAACGGAGTTACAAGACCCTCACGCGCCACTTCACCCTCCCCTATAACAAAGCGTTCTACACGCTGATCCAAGTGATCAAACCGGACGGCAAAGTGATCCCCGTCGACATCGAGAAGCAGAGCCGGGTGATGGTCAATCGGTCTCAGATGGGATCGAACATCTACAACCCGAACAGCAAAGTTCTGCAGGTCGGAATTCCGGATCTCGAGATCGGCGACATGGTGCGATACGTGGCCGTGAACGAACTGGTCAAGCCACGCGTCCCTAACACCTGGAGCGACTACGAAATCCTCGAGTACACCAGCCCTATCCAGCACTTTGTCCGCGAGGTCTCCGCGCCTCCGGAGCGTCCCCTTCGGAGCATTGCTCTGAAGTCGCCCGTAAAGGACAGTGTGACGTTCACAGAGACGAAGCGGGAGGGCCGTCTGAACTACCGTTGGGAAGCCTCCAACGTTCCCCGGATGTACGCAGAGCCGAGCATGCCTCCGCTTCACACGGTCGTGCAGCGCCTCCTGATCAGCACGATTCCGGACTGGCGAGATATCTCGAAGTGGTACTGGGAGCTCTGTCTGCCGCACCTGGAAACAACCGACGAGATGAAGGCAAAGGTAGCAGAACTCACGAAGGGCAAAAGCGACCGGGAAAAGAAGATCCGAGCGCTCTTCCGCTTCGTCTCACAAGAAATCAGGTACATGGGGATCACGGTCGAAGAAGAGGCCCCCGGATATGAGCCGCACGATGCGAAGGACACCTTCGAGCAACGCCATGGCGTGTGCAGGGACAAAGCTGCCCTGCTGGCCGCCATGCTGCGAGAGGCCGGGTTCAAAGGCTACCCTGTGATCATTCACAACGGCCCCAAGAAGGACGAGGAAGTCCCTCAGCCATTCTTCAACCACGCGGTCGTGGCCGTTGAGAACGACGACGGCTCCTACATGCTCATGGATCCCACCGATGAAAACACGAAGGACATCTTCCCCGCCTACCTGTGTAACCAGAGCTATCTCGTGGCCAAACCGGACGGTGAGACACTCCTGACCTCGCCAATCGTGCCCTCTGAAGACAACATGATGCGCATCGAAACCGATGCCCGAATCGATTCTCGAGGGGACCTCTCGGCTGAGAGCATCCTGCACTTCGAAGGCATCAACGACAACGCCTACCGCGGCTATTTTTCACGCATTAAGCCCGAGGAGCGACGCCGGTATTTCGAGGGTGCCCTCAAGCGCTCAGCCGCCGGAACACAGCTGAAGTCCATCACCATTGAGCCCAAGGACATGATGGACACCGAGACTCCTCTTTCCGTCCGACTGGTCTACGAGGCAGCCGACATTCTCGTCTCGGACGGAGAGACGGCAATGCTCCCTGTTCCCAGACTAGGAACGAGCGTTGGGATGGTCAACTTTATTCTCGGCAAAACAGGACTTGCCAAGCGCAAGTATCCCCTGAAAACCGATATCGCCTGCGGGGTTCGGGAAACGCTGCGCCTCCGCTTGGCGCCCGACATCAGCCACTTCACATCCCTCCCCACGTTCGAGCCGATTGCACTCGATGCCCTATCCTGGAAACGCGGCCTGACCCAGGACGGGCTGGAGCTCGTTGATGAGGCTGAGTTCCTGATGAAAGCAGTCGAGTTCCTCCCCGCTGAATACCTGCAGCTCAAAGGCGCTCTCAGGACCATGGAAGTGAATGGCCGGAAGCGCCCGATCATTGATCTGAGCGCCCCGGATGAGTCCTCGGCCGACTCAATCATCGTGCGAGACACATGGGAGTACGAACTGACCGACGCCCGAAATTGGACGGCAAGGCACAACAGCGTCTACAAAATCCTGACATACAAAGGGAAGAAGGACCGCTCTGAGCTCAAGTGGAACTACAACCCCGCCTGGGAGGAGGTGGAACTGACCAAAGCGATCGTGACCACCAGCGATTCCACCAAGGCGATCAGTGATCAGGAGAAGAACGTGATGGACGCCGGTTGGGCGGCTTCGGCCCCACGGTATCCCGCGGCCAAGACCCTCGTAGCCAGTCTCCCGGGCGTTGAAGTAGGAAGTGTGATCGAGTACGATGTGACCCGGACGGTCAAGGGCCGCCCGTTCTTCGCTTTCCGTCACTCATTCCGCGGCTATGACCCCATCCGCGAGAAGCGGGTTCGCCTCATCGTTCCGAAGGCCCTCAAACTGAAAACCGAGGTCTTCGAGCAGGGCACGGCAGGTGGAAGCGGCGACCCCGTACTGACGGCAACCTGCAAGGAAGACGGCGACAAGCTGGTCTACGAATGGACAGCCCGGGCACAGGCAGGCCTCAAGCGGGAAAGTGGTCTTCCCCCCTGGTGGAGCTTCAACCCAAGCGTCTTCGTGTCAACAGGCGACTGGGACACATACGCGGCCTCGGTCCGGGAAACGCTCGAACAGGCAGCCTCCAGGCAGAAAGAGGCATCGGTTCGGGGAGCTCAACACGCCGCATTGACGGGCAAGGGGACCAGGGCAACGCTGATTGCCATTCGCGACGATATCGCCAAGGCCCTGCGGGGTGCCGGCCCGGGGATCAACGCGCTCCCCCTGACCTGCGTCACTCCAGCGGACCAGACGCTCGAAGAAGGGTATGGGAACGTCACGGACAGAGCCGTCGTCATCTACGCAATGGCAGCAGCAGCCGGGTTCAAGCCCGAATACGTCCTGGCCTCATGGTCACCGAAGAACGATGTCCTGCAGAAGCCGCTGGTCGAGTTTCCGGGATCATCGCTGTTCCCCGATGTACTCGTGCGAATCCGGGTAGCCGGTCGTGCCGTCTTCCTCAATGACACGGATCAGTACGCAGCGTTGGGAACTACTCCCCACGACGGACGGCTCGGACTGCGGCTCAAGAGGCCCCGAATCGACACGATTTCCGCACCCAAAGAGATGCGCAACCGCAGCGAAGCGACCTTCGCAGTGACGATCAGCGCGGATGGAACGGCTCGGATCACTCGCACAGTCCACTACTACGGCGACGGCTTCTCCGCCAACAAACGGAAGTTTGCCGAGATGCCCCCTGAGGAGAGGCGACGCTACTTCCAGGAAGCCGTGGCGCGAGTCTCACAGGCCGCCACGCCTGAAGGCGATCTTGTGACCAACTTCGATAGCTACCCGGGAACGGAGTCCCTGACCGTCTCCGTACCCAACTATGCCGTGCAGGATAGCGATTATCTGTACTTCAGCCTACCGGCCGCTTTGACCAACCTGCTTCGCCTTCGAGCAGACGAGAGAAGCAATCCCCTCAACTGGCCCGAGCCCCAACACACCCGCTTCACAACCACCATCGAGCTTCCACCGGAGTTCACGGTCCCTGTCCTGGTCCCGGACGAGACCGTCTGGTTGGCCCCGGGGGATGCCGGCAGCGTGCTTGTCCGAGTCACCACGGGCACGGCTCAAGGAGAATCGGGAGCCAAACGTCTTGAAATCAGCCATGTCGTCGACCTCCGACCTGCGATCATCCCCCCCGACGCGTATGACGACCTGCTGCAAATCAACCGCTCGCTAAGCCACCCCCGGGCGCGGACGGTTCTCTTGCGTCGAACCAAAGGCAAGTGACCAATGCGGAAAGTGGCCCAACAGCTGATCGTCCTGACCGTTGCGGCAATGTGGGCGTCTACGGGGATAGCCGATGAGTTGGTCATCGGCGACGGAAGCGAGATCCGCATCCCTATCCGGCACGACGGGACAGGACGATACGCCGAGGAATTTGACCAGGATCCCAAGCGCCACGACCAACACGCATTTGCCGTCGAGGGAAAAGTGTCCTGGCGGGCCCAACGCTGGAAAGACCTCGCCTTCGAGGGTTCCCGAGTCCTTTACAAGGTGGTTTGTTCCCGACAGGTCACGACACTGACCTTGTCTTTTGCCTTTTGGGGGTCTGAGGGTACCGAAGCGGTCGTCTGGGCGTCTCCCGATGGAACGGATTGGGAGGAAGTGTTCAGCTACGTGCCGGCCGAAATGGGAACGAGCGTGCGCCTGCGTCGAACCCTCGACCTCTCCAACTACCTCTCACCCGAGACCCACGCCGTTTTCGTCAGAATGGGGACGCGCGAAGCGTGGGGACTGCTCTACGGTTTCTCGCTTGCCGCTTTGCCCCAGACGGGTCCGAAGACGCCCGCTTACCGCCCGGGCCCAGCTCCACGAGCGGGGGCCGTGCGTTACGGGTTCGGCCAGACATCCCCGGACGAATCTGCCCTGAAGTTCATCCGCAAGGCAGGGATCAACGTGTTCCATTGGCCCAACCCCCTCCAAAACCAGGGAGAAATCCCCGAACGGGCACTGTTCAACGCGAGGATCGCAGACGCCCGGGAGGCGATTGCGGCTGTGCACGCGCAGGGAGCGGCGGCACTGCTCGAGCTTTCCCCATGCTCAGGGGGCGGAAATGCCGACAAACGAACGCAACTGTTCGACTTCTGTGACCGACGATGGAAAGACTATGGAGACTACTTCGGATCCGCCCCGGAAGACGCCCTGAGCATGACCCAGCGCGACGCAGACGGAACGCCGAGGCGTTACAGGCACGGTGATCAACAGGGATACCACCTGTGTGTGAACAGCCCAAGTGTTCGGCAGTACACGATGGGACTGATCCGGATGGGGCTGGAAGCGGGGGCCGACGGCAACGTCATTGAGGGACTTCGCGTGGAAACGGGTAACTGCTACTGTGAGTGGTGCCGGTTCCGGTTTATAGAGTGGCTGGGGAATACCTATGGAGCCGTTGACCTGAAGACGAAGTTGGGCATCACTGACGTCCGCTCCGTCGTGCCTCCGACCAAGCCCGACGCCCCCCTTCGTGTGGCTTGGCGGGGCTTTGCCGCCTGGTCACTGGCCGACTTCATCGATGCAATGAAATCATACGGTGAGTCGCTCAATCCGAACTACATACTCACGGCCCGCTTCGGCCTCCCCAATGGCGAGCCGTTCTCTTCTCTCCGCTCGAGAGCCCTTGATCTCGAACAGTGGAGTGCGAGCCAGGATGTCGTGTTCGCCGAGTCGAGGTACGGGACCGGGCCGCGAACGGAAGCCGGGGTAAGGGTCAGCAACAGCTCCGAGTACCGCTATCTAGCCGCCGCAAGTCGGGGAAAGGCGTTCACCTTCCTCGAGCCGGCCCCCGCGACAGACAGCCCCCGTGGACGTTCCGCGCTGGCTCGGCTGGCCATCGCCGAAAGCGTCGCCAGCGGCGGGTCCCGGCCATGCAATGGGCTGGCTCCGGAAGCTCAACGGGCCACTGCGGCATACCATGCTTTCCTAAAGCGCCGCGAGTCCGTTCTCACCCGCCTGCGCCCGTGGAGCCCGGTACGCATCTGGGCTTCGCTGCAGCAGGCGTACCACCGAGTGGCGACGTTCCCAATGCCTTGCTCACGCTACCTGGCAGATCGCCACATCCCCCACCTGATGATCACGGACAGGGACATCCTGGAAGACGACCTGGGGCAAGTGGAAGCTCTGATCCTGCCCACCGTTCGAATCGTCTCAAGCCGGCAACTCCAGGCCCTGCGCAGGCTGACCGAACGTGGTCTCGGATTGATCCTCATCGGCCCATGTGCAACCCATGATGAGTGGGGGAACGTGAGGGATGAGTCCTGGATCAGTAGAGCGTTGGCTGTCGAGGGCACGTGGCCGGGAGAGCCCCGACGCATTGATGTCGGGCGCGGGCGTCTGGCATACCTGCCGGGTGTGCCTCTGCCTGAAGCCGCCAATGCAGGATTGCCTGAAGAAGGAAAAGCAGGGCTTCGAGATCTGGCTCCGTCCATCGCCCATGTGTCTCGGCGCTCGCTCCCGGCCGCAACTGACCCGACCGCGAATGTGGAAATCTCAATCGCTTACGACGGAGGGAACACGCTCCTCGTACACGTGGTGAACTACGGCGTCGGGCTTGACGGGGCGGTTGAAGCTGAAACGGCGTTGCCGATCAAAGTCCGGCTGCCGAAAGGGAAGAGCGTCAAACGGGCCGTTTTTGTCTCTCCGGATGAAGACACGCCGTCGCACTGGCTTCCGTTCACCGTCCTGACACCTGGGCCAGCTCGCTACGTGGAAGCGGTCATCCCCGGCCTGGATGTCTATGGTCAGATTGAGTATGAACTGAGCGATGAGAAACCGATCTGGGACCGGCTTCCTGTCCTCCAGGTGGCTCAGGAAGGCAGCGCTGCCCCCGGTGGGGAAGTGATCCTGCGTCTGGCCCTGTCACGGCGTTTGGCGGCAGGTTGGCGGGTAGAAGGCCCGGAAGGCTGGACCTTCAGGTTCGAACGCATGGAGGCCGGAGAGACGCGCTGCATAGCGGGGGTACCCGCAGACGCGACCACGGGGCGACATCCTCTTGACCTGGCGGTCGGCAACCGAGGGATGGGTACACTCACCGATCGGACCTGGGTCCGCATTGAGGCCCCCCTGGCGCTTGAGCTTTCCGCCCCTCCCCATCTCGATACGGCCAGTCGGCGAACGCGAGTGCAGGCGATGATCCGGAGCCAACTGCGCGAACCCATGAAGGCCGAAATGACCGTGACCTTGCCGGCGGGATGGCCGGCCCCGTCCCCAATCCGGAATCTCACGATCCTCCCAGGCCGGGCAACACCAGTAGGAATCTGGGTCCAGAACCCAAGGGACGTCAGGCCGGGAACGTACGCAATGGGGATTCAACTCACCCCCGCCGGACAGTCGCCGTTGCACGCAAACGTGGACCTCCACGTCCTCGATGAGTTTGCCGCCATTGTCTGTCCGGAACTCCGTGAAGAACTTACAGTGGATGGGGCGCTGCATGAACCATGTTGGCAAGCAGCAGCAACCACGTCGGCATTCGTGCGTAGCGACGGGGGAAGTGCGGCCTGCCAGCAAACCCAGGCGTGGGCGGCCTATGATTCCGCCACCCTCTACATCGCGATCAACTGTGCCGAACATGATCCCGCTGCGATCGTTGCACGTCAGGACTCCGACGGTGGAGACATGTCTTGCGACGACTCCATTCAAATCCTTCTGGACCGTGGGCACGGGCACCAGACCTTTCGCCAGTTCGTGGTCAATGCCGTCGGCGCCAAGCAGCCCGCCGAAGGCTGGGAAGCCGTCACCAGACGCACAGAGTCAGGCTGGACGACAGAAATCGCTATCCCTCTTCCCGTGCCTCCTGAACCAGGCGACATGTGGGGCCTCAATGTGGTCCGCAACCGCCCCCAACGGTCCAATTCCCCTGCCGAACACACCACGTGGGCGCCGATCGAGGGAACGGTCCAGCAGCCGCGGCATTTCAGGCATCTCGTGTTCGCACGATAGCGTCCGCGTCCGTTTCCCAGATGGTGGATGTCATTGCCGCTGATTGAGGTGGCTCAGCGACCTCCGGGACCGAGAGAACTGGCAGCTTTGGGATTCAGACGTCGCGCAGGGCTGCCTCGAACAGGCTGGTCCATCCCGCTGTCCCGTGCTGTCGAGGAGAATCCTGTGGAGTTCAGAAGCAACACCCGTCGCTGGACGGCCTACTGCTGTCTGCTGGTCGCGACCATCGGTATCCCGGCCAGCGTGAGAGGACAGGAGCACACCCCAGTGAAACGGAAACGGACTCTGACAACCGCGGAATTCACGAAGTCGTGCAAGACGAATGCCGCGTTTGTGAACCGTGCGTTGCGGGGGGATACGCGCCCGTTCACGGCAGCAGTGGGCCACGCTCCGGCTAAAGAGTGGGTGACGAAGCTGGACGACTGGTTCTGGGACATCATGCCCGCCACCACCATGCAACGTGTGGTCACCGTGGGAAACGACTCGTTTGGCAACCCCAAGCTCGGCTGCCCGATCCACGGTCAGGAGATCTACACAGTCAACGCTTACTATCCGTGGATCGTGGACTGTGAAGCGATGCCCTACAGGATCACGTGCCCGATTGGGGGCGAGACATACCCAAGCAATGACTACGCCGCGGGTGACCTGACTGCCGGCCCTTACGCTGACGACGGCCGGGGATGCCTGATCGAGGGCAAGCGCTACTACTTCCTTGGACTCTATGCCCACTATGCCTACAACACCGTCCTCCAGCCGGCCATCAAGTCATTCGGCGATGCCTATCTGGCAACGGACGACCTCAGGTATGCCCACAAGGCAGCCATCTGCCTCTTGAAGGAAGCCTACGAGTATCCCGACAGCGACGATCGGAAGGAGAGAACGTACATCCCCGGCTATGGCAAAGGCTCCGGCATGATCACTGACGTCGTCTGGTCATCCATGGCGCTGCTCGAGAGCGCCCAGTGTTACGACCAGATCATCCCCGCTATCGATGGCGACAGTGAACTGCTCCGCTTCGCCCGTGAGCGCATTCCGAAAATACAGACGATGGCAGACCTGAAGGTCTACATCGAGACGCACCTCTTCCGCTCCGGCATCCAGGCTGTGATGGACCGGGCCATTCAGCCCAATATCGGCTGGGGAGCCGAGGCGATCGCCTCTCTGGCTTTGATGCTGAACGACTTCGGAGAGCAGCGGCCGAACAGCCTCGACTGCCTGCTGTGGCTGTACGAGGGGGCCGGAAGGCTGGGCACGGCGGGGAACCAGTTCTACAAAGATGGCTCGAGCTACTCCTCAACCGGGTACAATGACGCCCGGGGAGGGATCATTCGGGCAGGAGAGCTCGTGGAACGCCTGCGCAAGCTGGACCCGGATCATGTCGACCTTGACCGTTTCCCGGACATCCGCGCCAACCAGAAACTCGAACGCTTTTTCGGTCTCTACAAACAAGCTATCAAGGCCCTGGGAGGACAATGGACAATCTGCATCGGCGACGCAGGCTACCCCACCACCAGCGAGGTTCCGCGTACCGGATCACAGGCACGCGACAGTGAGTATCTGGACGGTTTCGGCCTGGGGCTCCTGCGCAGCGGAATCGGCCCTCACCAACGTGATCTGACTCTGTTCTACGGTGGCCTCCGGGGCCACGCCCACTACGACCCGCTTATGATCGGCCTCTATGGTTTCGGCCGTGATCTGCTCCCCAACATCGGCTACCCCCAGTCCTGGAATTTCGCAGCAGCCTGGGAGTGGAGCCTCTTCACCCACAACACCGTCGTTGTGAACCGAGATGAGAAGCCGTGCTCAACCGTGATCGGCAGCCTGGCCACGTGGTACCGTGGTCCGGGCTGTCAGGTCATGGAGGCAAGCAAGAAACCCTACCGTAAACACGAGCCGCGGGGAGAAGATGGGCCTGATGTCACGGATTACCGGCGTCTGACTGCTCTGATCGATGTCGATTCGGAACGCTGGTACGTGGTGGACGTGTTCCGTGTCTCCGGGGGAACGGACCACCTGCAGACGTGGCACGGCGCCTACACACCGAAGGCGACCGCGGTGGCCGGCGCAACGCTGACCGCGCAGGAACGGGGAACTCTCGCCGGCGAAGGTGTGCCCTACGGAGCCACTTACACGGGGCCCTCCGGTGAACAGCGTAAAGATCCCTACTGCCACTTGCGGGATGTAGCCCGGGGCCAAATGGGAGCCCTGACAACGGTTGACTACGACTACGACACGAGCGATGACATCCGCCTCCGCCTGAATTTCATCCCCATAGGAGAGACGGAGCTGATCACGGCCCGAGGCGGAGCACCCATCTCTCCGGACACACAGGTCCTGCAGTGGGCAATCCCTCACCGGACCGGAGAAGAGGGATTGCGGTCCCAGTTTGTGACGGTTATCGAGGCCTATCCCGATTCACGCTCCCCCCTGGACGTGCGCCGTCTGCCGGTCGAGACCACCGATAACTCCGGGTACAGCCCCATTGCCATCGAAGTCACCGTCCCCGGCGGCCGAGACATCATCCTGTTGAACGGCGACTCATCGCGGGAATGCTCAGGTGAAGGCTTCGCTCTGGCCGGTGCCTTCGGGCTCATCCGCGAACGCGGGGGTGCCGTCACCAATATGCAGCTCGTCGAAGGCACGAAGCTGGCGTTCAGCGACACGGAGATGCGACTGGCCGAGCCGCCGCCTGAAGCCACGATCGTCACCGTCGACCGAGCCCTGCGACGAATCGTCATCCAAGGTGCTGCGCCCCCCCTCGCCTCCCTGCCGGGGCAACGTATCATGATCGACAACCATGGGGAGCGTCTGGTGAGTTTTGCGGTTGAATCCGCAGAACAGATAGACGCAGACCACGTCGCCCTGGTGTTGGACTCGGTGGGCGACATTGGCGAAGGCATTGCGGCAGGATTCGAGGATGGTATCATCCTCAACGGGCCGGAAGTGAGCATGGCGTTCGCCGGCCTGTGCAGGATCGACGGACGTCTGGACTACAGCGACTGCTTCTACAATGGCGGCCATCTCGAGACCGGCGTGCCCGGGATTGACCTCCGAGTCCGGGGTGTGATGGGATTCCCGTACCAGGCATGGGGGTTGCTGCACGAAGCCGGGATCAACCATGTTCATCTCGTTGACCCGATCCCGGCAGACGAACTTGGGAAGCGCGTTGGCGAGGGTGCGCGTTGGACCATCTACGAATACGGCATCGGCGACAGCGTGCGCTTCGGGCGGGGAACCAGCCTCACCCCGAAGCCTTGAGCGAATCCTCCGATCCGATCCGCCTACACGGAATGCGTCACAGCGGTGAGTCCAACAAACGTCCATGTCCCCAATGCTATTGGCCCTCTCGGAGATGGGGTCGCGGCGTGGCAGCCCCTCCCACGTTCCCAGAACGCACAATGTGGGAGGCGGTGCCATCCGGCGACCTCTCCGCCAGTGCGATGGCCGGAGAAAGCCAATAGCTTTGCCGTGCTCCCACCTTCCCGTCGTACACTCAGCGGGGAATGGTGAATCCCCACTCACGCTCCTCGTTGGCCCGGTAGAGGCACGTAACTACGGCGATACCATTGTGCTTGCTCGCAGGAATGCTGACCTGGAGGTACGTCCCTCCCGGGCTGCCCTTCCAAATCTCATGGCCATCCGTGTCCGAGGTGCCGATGGGGTGCCCGTTCACGCACACGGCGATGATATCCGGAGCGTTGTACGGCAGCATTCCCCGAATGGCCAGACCGTGTTGCAGGGGAGGAGACGCCTGCGGGGGCAGGAGCGCCCGCGGGTCGGCGGACAGATTTGCCGTACTCCCAAACGTCGTCAGATGCTTGCGGATCGTGGAGACATCGATATCTCGCTCAATACCTGCCAGGTTGTGCAGCACGAGACCCACGTCCACGCTTTCGGCCCGGTATGGACGCCCCGCGAACACGCGTCGGGCCAACGCCGGATCAGTAACCACACCGAACAGAAAGCCACCATCTGCATCGGGGTACGATCGGAAGGTGACAAACTGCCCGTGGCGAGACCAGAGCTCGGCGCGGCTGTTGCGGCGGGCCTGGGCTGTGGTTCCGTACGCTGCGAGCCACTGCATCCAGGCGCGCTTGGAGGAAATCCGCCGGTTCGGGTAGCCAGCGTAACGTTCGGTTGGCCAGGTCTCGCAGCCGATCTCGAGGAGCCGTCGCAAGCGCGCCACAGCGCTGCCCGCCCAACCACCACTCTCCATGGTCAAGGGGATCGCGTGGCAGCGCAGGTATGCATAGACAGCGGTGCTGACGGCAGTACCTGAGGGGTATACATAGAGCGCTTCTTCACGGCCTGGAAGGACATCCGCAGTGAGGATTTTCTCGTGCGATTCGCTACCCAGGTGCTGTGGAAAACCCACCGCTGCTGCCGCCGCGGCCATGTCGCGCACGATCGATCCCTGGAACGTGTTCAGGATCAAGCTGTATCCGGAGGAGCCGACAAACTCCCCCATGTTCTGACCTTTCCACCATGTACCATGGGAATCGACGACAACATCTGGCTTCAGATCGTCAATGAGTGCCTGGATCAACACGCCTTCGGGGTTCTCTTCACGGCGGGTAGCACCCTCCGGCGACCAAGACCAGGCGGGATCAAGCTTGGCCATCGTGCGTGACGAACGCCGGGCATAGCCCCAGGGGTTCGGGACGGGAACAAACACGCAACGTTGCCGTTGACGGATGCGAGTTGCCTCCGGGGACTCCCCCAAGAGCCATTCGGCGGAAGCGAGCAGCGCGGTCGTTCCGCTGATTTCCCCACCGGAGTGCATCGCTACCAGGAGAACAATCTCCTTGTTGTCGTCAGGTCGGTCGAAGTTGGTGATCGTCAGGCTATGCATCGGGAGCCCGTCGCTGACTGTCCCCTGCACGTTGGTCCGGACGCGGCGTGGCCACTGCTCCTGCCAACGCGTGAACAGCTGCGCAAGCTCCTCCAACGACGGATGCGGCAGCACATCGAAGGCGGTCGCGGCGAAGGGCACAGGCGCGGCAGCCCCGGCCGTGAGACGGAGCGCATTCCCGAAACCTGCCCGGCTTGGGACGGTGGCAGGCATGTCACCGTCAATCAATCCCGCGGGGTGTGCCGACAGCGCGGCCGCGTCAGCAAAACGTCCCCCGGACATCTGTTCGTCGAAGTGATAGAGGGCGACTGTGCCTGCCTCCGCCCCGGTGTACGGCTCTGAAGGGCAGTCGGCGAACACGATGGGTTTGGAGCAGAGCCTGACCTCGTCGATCATCCCCTCGAAGCGATGAACGTCGGCCCCGGCGTAAACGCCCACGAAGAGGTCCTGGCGCGGGTTGCTCTGGAGGGCCGTGCTGACGGGTATAGCCTGTTCCGCGTCAAGTGTGCCGTTGACATAAACCCGCGCTCTTCCTCCGGGGCCGTCCAGACTGCATGCCACGTGTGTCCACGTGTCTGTGGGGATGGTCGTTTTGGACGCAATGCCGAGCCACGGGGCACTCGCATCGGCGCGGAAAGGCACAGCACGGAAGTGCAGCCTTCTGTCGTCCCGGATCGAGAACTCCCAGGCACGATTCCCCATGTCGTGGGCGCCCCCACCGTACTTCGACACGATCCGCATCCAACGCCCCGTCCGAGCAGGATGAACCCACGCCTCTACGGTCATTCTGGCATCCACAAAACAGAGGGGATCAGCATGCCGCACACACAGCTGTCCGGAGCTCTGGAGTACCTGCGGATCGGCGGCGGATTCCGCGGGAACGCAGAGGACAGCGGCCATGAGGCAGAGAAGAGAGATGGGCATAGCAGGCGGCAGCGGTGGCTGTCCCATTGATCGAGGCTCCTTGTCGGTCTGCGTGAACACTTCACAGACAAGTCCCGGGAAGGCTTTGCGGAGCATATACAGCGGGGATGCCCACGTCAACTGCTCCGGGCAATGGGGCCCCCAACCAACCATGGAGTCAAGGGGGGAGAGCCACCTTCCATTGCTGTTGTCGACAGGATCCTCTTTCCTTTCTATCCCCGAGCCTGCATATGTATGGATAATCGCGAGTTCATGTGTGGGAACAGTGTGGTCAGGTGTTCGCCGGTACCAACAGGATGGAGCGGGATCGTGGAAGCCAAGACGCTATGGCGGTTGTTCGGGGCGGCGTTCATGATGCTTGCGGGCTCGAGTTCTGCCATCGACAGAGAAACCGATTTCCTTGAGTTCCACGAACTGGCAGCGGCCGAGACGTTTGGCTGGCAGGGCCTTCAGGACGCACGCCTTGAGATTGTCCGAGATGCCAGGAGCGGGTCCTTCGCGCTACGCGCAAACGCGCCTGAGCGGGCAAAGCTCTATACCGGCGTGTGTCTGCGTCGCGACGTGGACCTGACCGGGGCCGGGCCCGACGACCGGATCGTGTTCCACATCAAAGGGAATTTCGGGAACAGTGTTTGCCTCAACATGCGGATGAACGGCAAACATGTGTACCGCTACGCCACGACGACCAAGGACCAGTGGACCCGCGTTGAACTCGACCTCGACCTGGCCAATTGGGAAACGGAACTCAAGGCCTGGGGCCGGGTGACCGCCCTCTCCTTCTACTCCCGCATCTTCGATGAAGCCGGCGAGTCCATGGTTCTTGACGGGCTGTCAGTGACCGTCAACGGCACGGCATTGAGCGCTGCCCTGGCACCGGCACATGTGATCGAGGGTTGGCAGTTTCCCCATGAGACGACGGATGCCTGGTTCCTCGGCAACGGCGACGTGGCGTGGGCAATCTCCAAGAAGACGGGGCAGGTGGTCGGGGGATGGAACGCCGCCGCCCGGACGCGGTACCTGAACCACAGCCAGGCACGCTATCACCTGGAAGACATCAAGGGCATCTTGACGGGTCGCGAGGAGGATGACCGCGTTGCCGATGCCGTGTTCTCGGCGCCGGATCAACGCATTGTCCTTACCTGCGCAAATCCGGTAGTCCGGGAACTCCAGATTCAGAAGACCTACCGGCTGGAAGAGCGGCGTCTGTTCAAAGAAACAGCTTTCGCCTACCGGGGCACGAAGACGAAGTTCGTCACCTACAACTCGGAAGTGGCCTTCACGCCTGACTACCGTGACGGGGGGTACTACATGGGGGCGGGATACGTCGGCCCGCTGGTGCCGGCTCCGGATCTTGGAGAATGGCAGCGCGTGCTGGAGTATCAGAACACCAGCAAAGGCATGCTGCTCCATCAGCCCAGGGAACGCTTCAGTTTCGCACACGTGCGAACGCGTCTGGACCGACAGTTTGTCTGGCCGTGGTTTGGGGGTGCTGTCTCCTCCTACAATGAGGAGAAGAACATGCTCCATTACACGCCCAACGGCTGGGACATGTCGCTCTGCACCTCAAGGCTGGAGCCCGGGGGGAAGGTCTCCTACGAGGAGTCCTTCGGCATTCTCCCGGATGGCTGGTACGAGTTTCTCTCAGCCCACTACCCGTCCAAACCGGACGTGCAGGAGGCTCTGGCCGAGATCCCCCCTGTGCCGGAGTGGATGGACAACGTAAAGGCCTCCTATGACCTTGGGCGCTACGGGATTCCGCGTCTGAGACGACTGGTGGAGTCGACCGACGAAGGGAACATCATCGTGCTAATCGGGGCCTGGGGCAGTCTTGCCGACTACTACGTCGAGGAGGGCCTCGTTGGCGCTCACGGCGGCTTCATCACCGGCCCCGAGTTGAAGGACCTGATTCAGCGTGTCCAGGCGCTGTCTCCACGAGTGAAAGTGGGCATCTACCAGTGGGTGCTCTCGGCCTCTCAGGGGACGCGGATTCTGGAGAAACACCCCGAGTGGTTCCGCCGGCTCGACAAGAGCGGTGGCGAGCTTTCTACCTTCCCGGGGATGGTGGCCAATTTCGCCAGTCTACTGTCCATTCCCGAGTGCTATGACGAGCTGTTGGCCGAGTTCGATCGCGTGCTTCGCTACCTGGATGTGGACATGATCTATCTGGATGATCCCAAGGCGGTCAACATGGTTGACTGGCACAGTGGAGAGTACACACGCGATGACATTTCGTACCGGTTCTTCCGCGATTTGCGACGCCTCGTGGCGAAACACGGGCCGGAGAAGATGCTCTTCTTCAACTGTCGCGGCAATCCCTATGGGGACGTGAATTTCATTGAGGCACGCGGGCAGTTGCGGGCTGGGTACTGGCGGGACTTCGTGGGTATCGGCTCATGCATTGAGGCTTTCCTTACCTGTCGTCCGGCCGCGCGGATTGTGCCCCTCTACTGGATTCCGGCTCTGGGGCGTGAGTACGTCAACCGCACGTTGTCCCTCGGATGGATTCCGTCGTTGACCTACGGCGATGTGCTTGGCCGTCGGCCTTACGCGCAGGCCGCCTACGAGATGGGCAACACCTCGCCCGTATCAGGTACGTACACCCCCGACTGGAAACGCGACAAAGACACGGCAGTGGAGTCATACTTGACCCAACGGCCCGGTGATCCGGGCTACCTGCTCTCCCTGATCAGTCACGAAGACGCAGTCGCGGACATCCCCGTGACTGTCGACCTCAACTCCCTGGACCTGAGCCGTGGCAATGCCATTACTATCTGGGACCACGTGGTGGCAGACGCAACGGTATTCGAAGGCCGGGTCACGGAACGGGCTGTCAAGTCAGCCTACGCCCGGACCGGATGGCGCCTGGACGGGGTGACCCGTCGACGCCTGCTCTATATGGGCCCCCATCAAGAGGTCCTGCGCCTGAATCTGCCGATGGATCCATTGATTCTGCATCAGTTGTACATCACCAGCCAACGGGCGGGCGTCTACGCGGTGGACAGCATGCCGGTTAACTATCTCTTCAGCAAGACGACGGGCGTAGACCTGAAGACATCCGAGCGGACGAACCCCGACATACTCCAAGTGAACGTGTCGTCCAAACGCACTTCCGCACAAATCATCGTGTATCTCGAGAAGGGACAGGCTCCTGTCAAGGCCACACTGAACAACGTGCGGATCACCCCTGGATGGGTCGATGAAGGAGGGCTGCTGTGTCCTGTTTTCACCGTCGGAAAAGGACAACACGTCCTTGATATCGAGTGTGCGGCCATCCGTGCACGTGCCACCCCTCCCCAAGGCATTGAGGCTGCTGTCAACGACAATTCACTCTCAGTCAGCATCCCCGGCCTGGACCGTGCTATCATCTCTATCGGCCGGCAGGATAGCGTCCTTTTCAGTCGCATGGTGACCGGCCAAAACGGCACGTTCTCCATCCCTCTGGCCGGTGATCGCGTTGGCGGAACGTACGGCGTCACAGTGGTAGCCGGCATGACGGCAGACGGGTCCTGGCGGCGTGGTCAACCGCTCAGTTGCGGCGTGGAAATCCCCGCATCTTCCATCGATCTCAAGCTCTCTCCGAAACTCGGGGAGACGGTGCCCGAGGAACACAGGACGATACCGATCAACAGGACAGTGAAAGGCATTCATGTGCTGCAGGCTGCCACCTACACGTCGCCGACCTCGCTTGCCGGCTGGCAACCGAAACTGGAAGCCCTGACGGCTTCGGTGGACGCCGACACGTTGACCCTCGAGGCCGGCACGACCCGGAAGATCATGAACTTCCTCGGCGCGGCCTTCGCGGGGATCGAGGTCCGAGACCTCCGCAAAGTCAAAATCCGTCTGACCAACACCTACCATGACGCCTTTCATCTTCGGGGCCCGGGAAACCACGGGCCGGTCTATTGGCCAAGCACCCGATCATTTGCCGGGTTCGTGGTGGACTACCACACACCGGAAGGCTATGCAAAGCGCGTGAATCTCGCCGTGGGCCTGCTCGATCCGAAATGCAGCACAAGCCTCCCAAAGTACGGCAAGCACGGACCGTTCGACGAGCTGTATGACCTGGGACGTGTTGTGGACCAGGCCCGGGAGAAGACCTTCTCACTCGACCTGACTCACTACGCACCCGACGGCTGGGACGGGCAGGTGTGGCTCAGTGTAGGCAGCGACTGGGCTGGAAGTGATCGGCGGCTCAAGGCATCCATTCTTGCGGTCAATGATGCTGTTACCGATGGATTCGTGACCGCCACGAACCCGAACGACTCCATCGCCCGTTACCGGACGCCCAGGGCCGTGACCATCACTCGCGTGCCCGGGACGTTGATCGTGGACGGCGTGCTTGATGACGAGATGTGGCAGGGCGCGGCCAAGACCGACGAGTTCTTTCTCCTGGGCGGCGCCGGAGTCTCGGCTGCGCGCACCCTGGCACAGTTCTACTACGATGAGAAGTACCTTTATGTAGGCATCCGTTGTGAGGAGCCGTCCCGCCCTCGGCCAATCGTGCGTCACGGGGGCATTTGGCACGATGATGAGGTCGAGGTCTTCATCGATGCGAATGGAGACGGCAAGACCTTTGCTCAGGTAATCGTGAATGGGGCCGGCACGAAGGCAGAGTTCCGAAACAAGAGTACTGCCGTAATCGGCACCCATGTTGCCGCTCACGTAACGGAAGGAACCTGCTGGGAACTGGAACTTATGATCCCCTACGAAGGAATGGGGGTGGAGCCGCCCAAGGCCGGCGACGTGTGGCGCCTCAATGTGGTGCGCCAGCGCCTGCCGACCAGACAATCCGGGCACGAGTTGATTACCTGGGCCCCGCTTGAGAAGGGATTCTTCGAGCTTGAGAACTTTGCCCCCTTGAGGTTCAAGTAAGCGCCGACGGGCTATACACGGGATTCGACAGTCGAAGACTCGTCATCGGATATCCACCCGAATCACAGAACCACTCGAACCAACGAATCAACCAACCAACGCCCGAGAGGACAACTGAACATGAAACTTGAGGAAGCCGGCGTTGTCTGGACGTACCCGAACACGTGCAAGCCTCTGGACGAGGTTCAGATTGTGTTCAGATGCAACGCGTTGAGTGGTCAAGATGTGCGCTTTGAGGTAACCGATGCCGGGCATCAGAAATACCTCGACAGAGTCGTCGCGTCGGGTGACGGCCAAGCCGAACTCGTCGTCATGCCCGGGGCACAGCCCGGAGTCCACCACATCCGGGTGTGGACGTCGCTCGCGGGGAACAGCAGCTACAACCGTTGCGGAAGCTTCAGGGTGAACGTCGCGAGCGGCATCTCCTGCGACAACGCGATGGTGGATGAACTGTTCGGATTTCTTGAGGAAGGACTCAGGCAAACGATCGATGTGGCCAACATCGAGGGCAAGCCCGTCACCTACTACAAGGCTGCGGACAACAGCAGGGAGAACTTCGCGTTCCCGGCATTCGCCGTCGCCGCCCTGCGTTACTTCATCCCGGATGTGAAGAGTATGTTCGAGGCGCTCTACGGGCAGCAGTGGCCCGACGGTAGACTGCCGGACCACATCTACACCGACGCCAATCCAGACTGGAACGGCAAGCGCAGAATCCGCACGGTCATGGCAGACCTGGAAACCCAGACGGCCGCGCTGTTCTGCAAAGCCTGGCGTGCTCACGGCGACGACGAATGGGCGAGGGAACTGCTGCCAAAGGTGGAAGCCGCTCTGGAGTTTGTGATCAACGAACCAACCCTGTGCGATGAGGAACGCGCTCTCATCAAGCGGCCACACACCCTGGACGAGTGGGACATCCAGTTCCCCTCCGACGGCGATGACCACAGTTTCATCAACGAGACCTCGCATTTCGTCCTCATGCAGGGCGACACCTCCTCAATGTTCGAGGCCTGCCGCTTGCTGGCGGAGCTCTACACGGCCTTGGGGCGAGACGACCGGGCGACCTACTGGCGCAAGCGGCAGAAACACTACAACAAAGCGGGCAACGACCTCTTCTGGGACGGAGTCAAGTACAAACACCACATCCATCTGGACTCTCTGGACCATGGAGATTTCGATGAAGACGACCAGCTCGCGATGAGCAACTCGTGGGCCGTCACCCGGGGCTTTGCCGACCACCCCAAAGCCGTCTCCATTCTCAACGAGTACATGCGTCGCCTGGAGACAACCGGAGACCGCCTGCCCTGGTGGAGTCTGCAGCCGGGGTATCCGGACAAACTCGGCTACTTCAAGACCGAAGGCGCCTGGTCAATGAAGCAAGGGGAGTACTGCAACGGCGGGCTCTTCCCCTGGGTGGGCGGCGAGATCTGCCGGGGGGCTTTCCAGCACGGCATGGAAGAACTCGCCTACAGCATGCTCTGCGAGTTCCATTCGGTCGTCAAGCGCGACCATGGTGCCGTGTTCACCTGGTACGACCTGGAGGGGAACCCGGGCATCAATGCCCCTCATCACCAGACCAACTATGACCCGTGGGGCCTGACGCCGTGGACCCAGGCAGTGATAGAGGAGCTTGCGGGCATCCAGTCGGAGGGCAAACGCTTCGAGCGAGTCGTGTGCTGTCCCAGGTGGTCTGCAGCCAGGAGCAAGTGCGCCACCGCGGTCGCGCACTTCCCGGCGTCGAACACCTACTTTGCCTACAAGTACGAAGAGTGCGGAGATCGCATCTCTGTCTCGTTCACCGGCACAGGCAAACAGGTGGCATTCCGCATTCTGATTCCCGGATGGGGAGGTCGCCCCAAAGTCGCCCTGGATGGAGAAGCAGTGGCGTCTCGGGAAGAGATGGTCGAGGAGTCTGTCTATATCAACGTCGACGCGGAGATCCAGGGCGTACGTGAGCTGACGATCGTGCGGTAGTGTTTCCCTTTCTCCGACCGAGCCCTGACCAACGGGAGAGGGCTCTCCCATCCAGCCGAGCCCTGACCAACGGGAGGGGGCTTCTCACGGCCCAACGAAGACCGCTTACGGTGTGCGCGGCTCGGCTCGGAGAACGCCCATCCGACCGAGCCCTGACCAACGGGAGGGGTCCCCCACGGCCCAACGGAAACCGCTTACGTTGTGCGCGGCTCGGTTCGGAGAACGCCCATCCGGCAGAGCCCTGATCCCGCAGCCGCGGGAGGAGGGGGCTCCGCACCGGCAAGGCGCTTACTCCCGGCCGCTGTGGGTCCCCCGGGGACTGTCCAACGGATTCGGCTCCTTCTGATAGACAGACATGGGGGCTCCTTGTTCGTGGACCACGTAATGGATGGCGGCCTCAACATCCTCGGGACGCCAGAGGTAACGCGTGCTACCATGCCTTGCCCACCGTTTCCGCCCTCTGTCTTCGGGGAACTCCCGGTTCAGCGCGTTGCTGGCCCCGCCCTTCAGCCCCGCGAGCACGGAGTCGATGTTGCCTCGGGTCCTCAGGACAACGTGCACGTGGGTGATCCGGACGTGGGCTGCAAGAAGGTCCCAGCCACGCTGGCCGCAACGCGTAGCCACGCCGTCCAGAACGCTGGTCCGTGCGTCCCGTGAAGCAAGCTCGAACGCTGGATGTCCCATACGGTGACGAGAAGCACCCTCCATGGGCTCATTCGGAGGGAGTAACGGACTACCGTGGATCCGATGGTCGCGGTCAACACTGCCCCGTTTGTCGCCTGGAAGCCACGCACCATAGCAGGAGAACGTCAGAAGATACGCCAGTGGGGGTAGATCTGTCACGCTTCCTGTCCTTCTATCTTGTTGACCATCTTCTCGCCCCACGAATCCGGAAAGCAAAGACCGCTTACGGTGTGCGCGGCTCGGTTCCGGCAGAGCCCTGACCAACGGGAGGGGGCTTCCACCATCCAACCGAGCCCTGACCAACGGGAGAGGGCTCTCCCAGCCAGCCGAGCCCTGACCAACGGGAGGGGTCTTCTCACGGCCCAACGAAGACCGCTTACGGTGTGCGCGGCTCGGTTCAAGCGGAAGACCGCTTACGGTGTGCGCGGCTCGGTTCCG
>JABHEG010000151.1 GCA_018676675.1 Lentisphaerota bacterium | reverse complement strand
CCGGCTCCGGTTCGCTCCATTCTATCCGAGGGCGATCGGCTGGGCAACCTGCGATTGGCTTCACCGGGGACCGATCAACCGCGACGACCGCCATCGCCTTATTGCCCGATTGTCCGGTGTCCGGTTTCCTGCCCGGCAACGTTTACTGTTTCTGCGCAGCGTTTGGCGCAGGATGCTCGGAATTCCGCCTCAACCTGATTGATATTACCACGTTGGACAATAGGTGTCAAATCCTGCTGCTTTGTGCTTGGCTATGCTCGCTTTGCCGGAAGATATCGGATTCGATGTCGCACAGAAAATTGCGCCTATTGAGTTTGGGAGTTTGAGCTCAGACCTGGACGGGGCAATATCCGATTGGGGCCGGGAGAAAGGCGCTGTACCAGGCAGCGAGTTTGCCTGCCGATAGACGCCTGAAGACCAGCGCGCTACCTCCCTGTCCCTTCTCGTTTATACACTTATTTATTAGCGTCGCACTTGACTTCTGTGCCGCTTCTGGATACTATTAGCCATAAGCTATCAAAAGCATCGATGAGTAGAGGCGCTCGATGTACGAACAAACGGTTTCACAGTTCGAAGAGTTCCTGCTGGCCCGCCGCTTGGTGAAGCGCGAGCAAGCACACTTCTACGGGCATTGGGTCCACCTATTCCTGTATTTCGCACGGGAGCTGGGGAATCCCGACTTCGATGGATGCCTCCTGCGCTTCTCTGCGCTGCTGCGAGATCAGGAGGAGCGGCCGGATTGGCAAGTAGCGCAGGCACGCGATGCCGTGCGCATCTACTTTCATCAGTTCCGGCAGGTTCACCCGAAGTCGAGTCATGGCAATGCAGCCGTGTCGGGAATGCCCCCCCAGGCGCCACCAGTCGGCACCGAAGCCGGCCCAACACTGCAGCGCATGAAGGAAGAGCTTCGGCTTCACCGCAAAGCCCTGAAAACTGAGGGATCCTACCTGAGATGGGCTCGGCGATTCTACTCCTACAGGGAAGAAGTCGGCTTGAGTGGCAGCATGCCGAACGCCAACGAGTTCAAGGCGTTCCTGACCCACCTTGCTCTCGAAGGGAACGTGGCCAAGAGCACTCAGAATCAGGCCTTCAACGGGCTCCTGTTCCTGTTCCGGTACGTTCTCCACGTGTCTGTGGAGGAGCTTGAGGAGACTCCGCGTGCCAAGCGCGGGAAGCGGTTGCCTGTGGTTCTGTCCCCCAACGAGACACTTGAGCTGATCCGTTCGGCGACAACTCCGGACGACCGTTTCACGATCGAGCTCATCTACGGCACTGGAATGCGCCTGCAGGAATACTGCCGCCTGCGCGTACACGACAACGACTTTGACATGAGAACGGTCCGGATTATTTCCGGGAAGGGAGACAAGGACAGGACGGTGATGCTGCCCGAACACTTGACCGATGGCCTGCGTGCGAAAATCGCGGCTGCCAAAGAGGTCCATGACAAGGACCTTGAGCAGGGGCACGGCGAGGTCTGGCTGCCTGATGCCCTTTCCCGCAAGTACCGGTCTGCCGCGCGCAGCTTCATTTGGCAGTATGTGTTCCCAAGCCCAAGGCGTTCGGTGGATCCTCGATCCGGCAAGGTTGGGCGCCAGCATATCCATCGATGCACGGTCGAACGCGCCGTTGCGGAAGCCGCGAAGAGAGCTGGGATCCGGAAGCATGTCACGCCACACGTACTGCGCCATTCGTTTGCCACACACCTTCTCATGAGCGGCGTCGAGATCCATCGTGTTCAGGAGTACCTGGGTCACGAGCGCATCGAGACGACCATGATCTATCTCCACGTCATCCGCGAGATGTGCACCCCGGCGACCAGCCCGTTGGACCTGCTGCTCCGCGGCACGTTGCCTGGCCTAACGAACCGGGAAGCCGCTGCTGGGCCTGCTGGGCCTGCAACTAGAGTCGCTTCTCCCGTGACCTCTGCAGGGCCAGCTCCTGCAGGTTCTGCGGTTCCTCCGCGGCAGCCGGAGGCGCGTCCCGGGTCCGCGGAGGAACCGCCGTCACCCCAGGTATCTCCCTTTCCGACTCTCCCACCGAATGACAATCCCCAGTGGGGGGCCGGGCCAAAGGACATCGACGATGCTGACCATCCGGGCGCAGACGCCGCAGAAGCGCGGAATCCGCAAGAGGCTCCGCCACCAACCACGGACCAGACCGCGCCGGACGCTGGGGGCCCTGTGGACGCCGGCCCCAACGAGGAGAATGGCGACGATGAACCCGCGCCGCCAGCCCGAGCCTCCCCTGACGCGATGCCGGAGCGACGCGCGCAGCGGTCGCCGAAGCGGGGATCACATCGGCAGGCCTGGCGGAAGCGCGGTGCCCACACCCACGGCAAGCGTGCCCGTGCATCGCCGCCTGGTCATCGGCGTTGATCACTTCGCCGGATGCCGGCAATGGGGCATCTGCCCAGAGGATGAGAGTGTCCGCGAGCGCTGCATCAGGGCTTGCTGCGTGCCCACGCCTCGCGTATACTGCCACGATAGGTTTGTGCGTCACGGCGTCCAGTTCACTTGCTCAGGACGAAGGAGCAACACCGATGCTGCATTTCGCGTGTCGACCAGACCCCGTGTTCACGGAGCTGCTCAACGATGCCTTTGACCTGACGATTGACATGCTGCGGGAGGAGACATGCGACTTGCACCCATTCCCGGATGAGGTCGTACGGCTCTTCGGCGGTACGCGAGCCGTGCAGGAGGCGTTGATCGCGCTGCGCGCCACATCTCGCCAGCAAAGCGTGTTCGAGATCAACGACTATCACATGCTGGTCTAAGATGAAACCGCACCCGGACGAACTCAAACTCACGCCATTGGACGAGGCTCCCGACTGGTACAGCGACACGCCCAACTGGTGGCGGCCGGAGCAAGATCTGTGAGGACGTGAGGGAACGGCATTACGCGCCGGGTTGCCGGAGCCCCAGGGAAACGAAGGAAGAGACGATGCAGGAAGAGAGGGATGGCGCTATGAACGATGAAGAGACCATGTCAATGGACGACGCAGGCGTGGCTAACCTGAACAAGCCCACGGAACCGGGTATGCCAATCGACGAGCCTGGGATGATGGATGACCCGGGTATGATGGCGGAACCGCCGCTGGATGAGTCCGGGATGCCGGTCGATGAGCCGCCGATGCTGGACGACCCCGGGATGACGGGCGAGCCCGATCCCGATCCCACGGAGCCGTGGTTGGATATGCCCCAGGGCGTGATGTTGGTGCCGGCACCGGAAGGACTCACCGACCCGGGCACGCTTGAGCCGCATCCGCTGTCCCAGTTCATGCCGGTCAAGTCAGACTCCGAGTACGAGGCCCTGAAGGAGTCGATCGCGGACAACGGACTGCAGACTCCGTTGACCCGCTTTGATGGCCAGATCCTGGATGGTCGACACCGGCTGCGGGCCTGCCGTGAACTGGGCATCTTCGTGGCCGTTCTGGACTTTGTCGGGTCAGATGACGACGCCTTGGTCTACGCCCTCTCGGCAAACCAATACCACCACGAGATCAGCAAGACTCAACAAGCCACGACCGCCGTCCGTCTCCTGCCGGATGTCTCCGAAATGGTGAAGCAGGGCCGCCTCGAGAAGGTACGCGCGGCCTGGGAACGCAAGCGTGACGGAGGTTGTTTGCCACTAATGGCAAACAACCCTGGGCCAGCAGACGCGCCCGTAAGTGCGAGGGTCATCGTCGCAGCCATGATGCAGGTGAGCAACGGGTATGTGGGCGATGCGATACGGATCCAGCGGGAGGCCCCGGAGCTCTTCGAGCAGATGCACGCAGGCCAGGTCTCTATCAAGGAGGCACTGCGCCAACTCGACGGGGAGGCGGACGACCCCGAACGGCAACAAATCAAAGCGTCGCGGACGCAACTCAACCGCATTCTGCGCCGTCTCAATCAGCACCCCACCTTCCTCGAACGCTGGCAAGCCTTCCTCAAGGAGTTTCCTACAGACTGAGGGTGGCGAGGCACGCCAGCAAGGGGTTGGTTCTCTCGGAAACGAGTGAGTCCGGAAACCGCCGTGGCGGCGTCCTGGACAACCGTTTCCCGTCTCAGGCGGCCGCTGGGGACATCGGCCCTCCAAGATCACCCCGACAAAAGTCTGCGGCGGAGAGTCCAGGTGTCGGGTTTCAGGTTTCAGGAAGGTCACAGTGAGCTCGGAACCATCCTCCTGACACCTGAACACTGAAGACTGAAACCTGCAATCAGTACTTCTGTCGGGGTGATCCTCCAAACATGCGTCCGGCATCCGATGGTTTCCGGTTGGCCTCGTTCCGGACCCCCGATCATCCGGTCACCATTGTTTGGCAGAACGCCGCGCCTGGCGGCGCACAGCGTCAGCGCAGGAGCATGGTAGGCCTGTTATGTGCGTTACCCCTGGCCGTTTTCTACTCGGTAGGGAGAATCTGGTACGCATAGATGCTCGCCCGATCCATGTGCAGCGTTGCCTTGATTGACTGCCCCTCGGGTCGTGGTGCCAGTACATCGCCGTCACTCCAGGTCGCAGCGGCGTCAAGACTGCTGCCCGTGAGGGGAATGGAGTTCTCTTCTGCTCTCTCCGGCACATCTTCAAGCGATACTCGAACCGAGCCGCCCTGTTCGCATTCGTAGTTGAGCAAGAGACGACACGGCTCCTTGATGCCGGCCAGACTAAGGGTGAGGGATCCCCCGGGATCACTCCGAAAACCGAACAGCCGCCACTTCGGCCAGCGAGCAACGCCGATACGGCTAAGGCCTTCGTCGATCACCGTCTGCATTCGTTTGGCGGCGATTCTCTTGTCCTTGTGCAAGAACCAACCATGCGTGCGATTGTACGCAGTGAAGTAAAGCCATTGCTCGTCTCCGACCGTGACCGGGCAGGAGGATGTGTAGATTGTGCCTTTGCCAAAGTCAGGGTCCGCATGGCTGATAAAATCGGGGCGGCCGGGGACATGCTCCCAATTCTGCCCACGTCCAGCCTGATAGACCAACGTTACGTCGTTTACTCCATGCGTCCCGTTTGAGCTGCGGAGCTGCCAGAGGAAGCCCACCGTGCCCGATCCGGCAGGCATCATACCCATGCCGTAGTAATCGCCGATTCGATAGCCGCGGGAGATGGCATCGGCATTGGCAATATCATCTGGCGACAGTGCAGCGTGTGCCTTCGACCAACGGCCGTCTCGGAGTTCTGCGTTCCAGACTGCACGGCGTCGGCGCCCATTGATCTTTGGTGCGAACTTCAGGGCGACAATGGCTCTCCTTTGGTCCGGATGGTAGATGCTGGTAATGACATCCACGGACCACCACTGCGGTGCGAGTTGGTCATACTCCCAATTCAGGCCATCGGCCGAGTGAGCCGTATAGTAGCCATAGCCGGCCTTACGTCTGATGGACATCGTGGCACGATAGCGGGAGTCGGCCGGCGCATCTGGATCAATGAAGACCGTGAATGAATGGCCGAATATGTCGATCAGGTTATTGTCCTTCCCTTTTCCCTTGTAGTCCACCAAGCCCAGTGTGGGCTTCCGCCAAACCAACCCGTCGTCTGACTCAGCGTACCCGACCAAGCCGGAATTGGCACCATCCGCCCAATCGCGAGGCCATGCCGAGTACCACATACGGAAGATCCCCTTGTCACGCAGGACCGTGCCGTAGCACATTGCCCCAGCCCCGTCGACGAACGAATCCGGCTCCAGGACCGGCTCAGGGTAGATCGTCGGTTTTCGCTGGAAGAACTCTACATTCCCTGTTCGTTTGGTGATCTCGGTTCGAGACTCGAACAGCAGTTCCATTGCAGAGACCTTCTTGTCCGTTGTTCTTGGGACTGATGAGTCGGCAGCATGCAGGACGTTGGTAACGCCTACTATCAGCAGAGGCAACAGCATGTGTCTGATGGTGAGTCTCCTTTCCGCGGAGTGCAACGTCGCGATTCAAACGCGCTGTCAAGCGTCGTCTGCATCCGTCATGTTCGGCGCCGCTCCATATCCTGAACGCTTCAGATGCCTGGCAACGTTGACCATCGAAGCAGTCCAAATCCGATCGGAGTTGGCTTCAAGATAGTCAATCAGTTTCGCGTGCTCATCGGCATCGATAAAACCCTTATGTGTACCTTCACCAACGCCGTGGAACATGAATACTATCCACCCATTCATATCTACTGCGCGCTCGATCTCCTGTTGAAGCTCTACAGCAGCCTTTCGGTCGCCATTGAAATGGCCCAGAGCTGGGTAGGACAGCGATGCGGGACGCACAATCTCCTCATTCAACGGACCACGGCCAGCAACGAACATGCGATCGATCAGTTCTGAAAGGTCCTTTTCGTGATGCCCTCGTCCGATGGTAGTTTGGCAGCAGGTGTTGCCGAAGGTGCGCTCTGATTGACCGTCGATCTGGTTTAGAAGACAGTTTGCAACGCGCATTTCATCTATCCAGCGTTGGGCAGAATAGTCGCAGAGGTCATAGTGTGGAATCCACCCGCCCTTGCGCTTCCCGGGTTCTCGGCGACAGGGGTGGAAGAGCGTATGATTCCCAAGCTCATGGCCTAGAGACGCCACGTGTTTCCATGCACCCGTGTTCTCTGTGAAGCCACTGTGCGCAGATATATTGAACGTTGCTGTAAGCTTCTTCACCGTCAGCAGGGGGGCCACCAGCTCGTGATGCACAGGAAGCGCATCGTCATATGTCAACGACACAGCGCACTGTTGCCCCTCAGGCCAAACAAAGGTCTGCTTTGCTTTCATATGATCTCCTCTATCCATTCTTCCCTGTCGCGGCACACAAGGGGGCGGTAGGGGTCAAGGCCACGTCCACCTTGCCGTGCACAGTCGTGGTGTAGACAATCCAACTGTCCTTTGGTGAAAACTGCGGGTGTGGATCCAAGTGGTACATGTCCCGAGGAAGAGGGGGCTTGGGCATGGCCGACACGATCTGAAGATTCACATCCCGATCTCGGTCAAAGAAGAGGACCTCCAACGGCTTCTTGTCCCACTCGTAGGGGCTTTGGTCTGCACACCATAGGCGGCGGTCGGAACCGCAGTGAGCGTGACACAGAGGTCTTTGCCAAACATGCGTCGCCTCGAGGGTATAGGGATCGCATTCATAGGTCCCGCGCTCATAGTCGTTCCAGCAGAGCTTGCCGTCCTTTGACCACCATTCGTGAGACGCGTTCGCTGAGTGACCGGCATCCCAGTCCCTGGAACGGACAATCTCAAACCTGGTCTGGTCAGTGTCCATCAGCCAAAGCCGGTGGTCGAGCGAGAAATGGCGGCCACTGTTTTTATCCTTCCACCAGTCCTCGGGAATCACGAACAGCTTTGGGTCGGTCGGAGAAAACTGGGCATGATTATGGTGCTGCCCAAACTCCTTGAGGATTTTGACTTCGCCGGTGGCTACATCTCCGACACCCACCCACCAGAAGTTGCCGAGGTCGCCGTCAAGAAGCAGATATTTCCCATCCGCAGACATGCTCAGGTGTGTCGAAATACGGCCAAAATGACGCTTGCAGATGTAGTCCTCCGGGACGGTGCACACAACCTGTGTCGAACCATCGATCCACACCTTGTAGACACTGTTTCCCATACAGAAAAATGCCGCATCGCCTTCCGGAGCGACCATGGGTGAAACAGCCGTGAAGCCAGCTTGTGGAAGGAGTTGGATCTCCGGATTGTCAGGATCCAGCGAGACTACCCCTAGTGCACTCTGAAGGTTGGGAGGAAATGCCGCGTAGAACCAAAGCCACTTCTCGTCAGCAGAGACGCTGGGATTCGTGAAATAGAATGATTGCTGGACCGGCGCAATCCGTTCGTTGAGAATGAAACTCTCCACGCCGGAGGCCGGATCTTCCCAGCTTTCAAAGTACGGGTGTCGCTTCAGGTCATACATGGCATGAGTTCCCGTCCCGGGTAACCCGCCAGTAATGTGGCCGAAAGGCCGCGCTCACTACTGGCCGGGCTCGTCCGCATGTTCACTGCCAAAGTAATTGTGGAAAATCCGCCGGTGTTCTCGTAAGGCTTCCACATGGAGGGAGTCATTGACTGCGTTTCGCATTTCGCCAGGATCTTCCTGCAAGTCAATGAGTTGCTCTCTGTTCTCACCCGAATCGTGAAGCATGTATTTGTATCGGGATGTAACAATCATCCTCCCGCATTCGTTTTCGACTGGAATGAACGAACGCCGAGATTCAAGATGATGTCCTTCGGCCAGGGGACGAAGACTCATTCCCTCAAGACCTGCAGGAGACTCGATTCCCGCATAGTCGCAGAGCGTTGGGATAAGGTCCAGTCCGTTAGAAACGAGGTGTGACGTGTTGACCGTCCCTCCCGGGGTCACACCAGGCTGACACACTATAAACGGAACTCGGGTGGCTTCCTCGTAGAATACCGTCTTGGATACCAAGCGGTGTGACGAGTCCATGTCCCCGTGATCACTTGAAAACACGACAACCGTATCTTCTTCTTTGCCACTTCCGTGCACGGCATCGCAAATCCTGGCAATTTGCGTGTCGACCATTTCGGTCAATTTGCAGTAGGCCCAACGGTAGAGCCGCCATCTCTCCTCAGTCCAGCGTTCACGCCCCTTCATCCTGCACGGCCATTGCGGCATCATCGTGTGGAGGGCCTCCGGTTCGGCCTGTTGGGGCTCGAAGTTCGACGGCAATGGCGGGCAGTAGTGTTTGAAGAAATCATCTCTACTGGTGCTCTCAGGGAGGCGAAGAGCCTCGTCAAGAGTGGCAAGTCCGACTTCCCCACGTTCCACGCAGCGCTTTTCAACATCAGTCTCCGCGAAATCCCGGACTTCCATGTAGCAAATGTCGTGGGGATTGATGAAGGAGGCAACGAGAAAGAAAGGTCTTTGTCTGGACTGCTTGATGTATCTGGAACAGACGAAAGGAAGATCGTCTCGTTCATCTTTGGTGATGTGGTCAAAACCAATGTCCTCGGGGCCCATTTGGGGAAGGTGGCCCTTGCCGCCGTAGGCAACATCATAGCCTGCATCTCGGAATAACCAGCCTATCCCCTGCGTCCTCACCGAGGCGGGGATTTCCTCAATGTGTGAGGTATCATTGCACCGGAGGGCAATCGCGCTTGGCATCAGTCCAGTCATCAAGCTGAATCGGGAAGGAACACAGACCGGGTTGGTGCAATACGCGCGCTCGAACCGCACCCCGGAAGCCGCCAGGCTGTCCATTGCAGGTGTCTGAAGATACTCGTTGCCAGCACAACTCATCATTGTTGCACTTTGTTGGTCAGTGAGGATGAGTAGGATGTTCGGACGGTTTTTCATTATTCGTCTTTCCTACAGCGAACGCCGTGCCTCAGCGACTGAGCTTTGCGAGGTCCGCTGCAGGCTGGTGCTCCCGAGAGGATCTCCGGGGCCTCGATCGTGATCACGATGTCCGCAGCCCGATTGTCCCGACCGTTTTCTGCTTGGGAACGCGCATCGTGTCGTTTCTCCTGTTCGGCCATTGGTGTGGCTCGGAGGCCAAAGCGTCCATTATCGTGCTTCCCGGGGATTCCCCGACTGGTCCACGGCAACGATTGTGTAGTGGGTCGGCTGGTCGACGGGAGCATTGATGTCGCGGAACTGAGTGGCGACGGTTGATCCAATGCGCGCATTCAGAGATGGCGCGGTGTTCGCAACGGGTGTGCGGTAGATGCGGTAGTAGCATAGATCGGGGGCGGGGCTGGGCCTCCAGCTGAGCACGACGTCGCCGTCTGGGGGACGGCTGACGCACAAGCCTTCGACGGGAGCAGGTGGCGTTCCGTCACAGGCGCTCGTGTAGACCGTGATCGTGCTTGGGCCGAGCGTGTCCTCGAGTTGGCTGTTCACCATCGCGACGGTCCCGGCTGGTGGCTGCAAGTCCCCGAATGGGTGCTGTGGTACGCTTGTCGGGTCGTAGACGTACTTCCGCAACGCTACGCTTGTTGGCGCGATCCCGCCAAGTTCCAGACTCAAGTCAACCGGGCGGGCATTCCGGTTCACTGCGGCAAACGACCACGTGTTGGCACCATGGTGACGCAGAGCTGCTACTCGGACGCGTGGGTCGTTTCCGGAGACCCGGTACACGATGGCCGGACCGCGGAGGAACTTGCTTAGCAGGCCAAACCCGTAGTAGACGTCTCGCGTGGCGAAATCTGTGCCGCTCCATTTGAACGTGCCCCACTTGTTGATGTACGTCTTTCGGTAGTCGTCGGGGAAATCCGTGAAGGTCCAGTATGCCAGCGCGTAGACTCCTGCATTGAGCGCTGCGACAACGGCGTCGACCAACTGAATCGCCACCTGTGGTTCCCGGGGCGTGTCCCAGTACACGCACTTGTCCAGCTTGACCCCATTGACCGTGCGTCCATCCTGCTTGCTGCCGAACTCCCCGAGAATGAAGTCCTTTCCCTTGTCTCGGGCCAACTGCGTGCCCCAGGACAGCCGATCAAGAAACCAGCGGTAGAACTGCTCGTCGTCAGGGCCATGTTTGTTGAAGTAATGATGGCCGCCGTAGACGCCGGTCACCTCATTCATGTTTTGCGTGGCCCACTCGATCGTGTGCCAGGATTGGACGGGTGCGGCATCGGTCGCAAGAAGCTGAATGGGGAGATTCCGAGCCCGTAGTTCAGCGTGGATTTTGCGGTGGTAGTCTCGGAACTTGGGTAGATCGCTGCGGAGTTTGCCCCAGCCCTTGAGCGACATCTCATTGGTCATGCAGTACGTCTTGATGTTGGTAAGGTGTTTCTCACGGACGAAGTACTCAAGCATGTCGACCACTCGCTTTGCGTAGGTCAGTCGCTCGGCTGGTGTTGTTGCGTCTTCGGGGTTCCACGTGGTCAGGTAGATCTCAGTCCCGGTTGTCTTCCAGAACGCCATCTGCTCGGCTACGTATTCACGTTTCTGGTCGTCCCATTCCCAATTGTGGGTTGCTCTGACGAACGCTGGGTTGAGTTCGCGCCAGTGCTTGAGAAGCGTGGTGTTCAGGTGGCGGGACGTTGTCTCGTGCAGGTGGTAGAAGACATGGTAGCCGACCCCGCCGAAACACGGATGAACGACATCGTCGACATGCACGGTTGCCTTCCGGACTACATCACCCAGTTCGGGCAGACGCTGCCCCTTGCTGGTGCGTTCGACCTTTACATCGTCGAACCAGGCTGTGCCGTGAGCGTGCAGGATCAGGGACACTCGCACAGCCCCTGTTCCTTTGGGCGCTGTTGCGCCCCGGATTCTGAGTTGGTCCCAGCGGGTACTTCCATTCGCACGTCCGGTCAAACTGTGGACGATCCCGGTGCGGCGGCCGTCCTTGGCGAGGAACTCGACAACGCAATAGGCTCCGGGATCGGCAGTGAGGCCGTTCGAGCGCACCCATGTGTCCAGGTTGAATATGTCACCGGGGCCTATATCGGTGGTATGGTCCAGGCTGAGCTTCTGGTAGCTCAGTTTGGTTCCCTGAGGCACCGTGAGACGGAATGAGCTTTTGCCCGAGTGTTTCTCCGTCGTGTCGATTGCGAACTCCGCTGCCCCGTCTTTCCACCACCCCTTCAGGCCCTCCTCAAAACCAGTCTCAACGATGGCCAGCCGGTTGATTTCGGGTCGTGTACCCAGACTAACCATAGAGGGGAGGAGGAGGCATGCCCCCAGAAGCCTGGAAAGGGAGCGGCGCAACAGCCGGGGGCGTGGAGCACGGTTTGGCATCGCTATCAGTCCGTTCTGTCCCGTTACACCCTCTGACATGACTGCCGGACTTCCGGCGGCGGCCGGGTTCATGTGTACTCTCTCGCGTCTGTGCTGTCGCGGCTACTATAGTTCGGCAAGCACGGCAATTGGAGGGACCATCGCGGATCACCATGTCCTCGACTTCGGGGATCTCTTCAGTGGCGCGGATGGTCCCCAGCCGCGTCTTCTCTCGGTCTTGAAGATACCGAGTCACTGGGGACTTCGCCTTGTACAGCAGCGCCCGGAGCACCATGTTCTTTGCCATTCGCAGAAGGAACGGACTCCTATGAAAAACTGGCCTTGGAAACGAGGAACAGGTGTCAGGCCAAGTGTGCTGCCGGGACTGGCGGCGGCCCTGGTTTTGTGGGGGGCGACAGGCAGTGCAGAGTTGGTGGACAATGGCGGCGCTGAGACGCTTGACGCCAAAGGCATGCCCGCAGGGTGGTATCGCCGCGGCGACGAACCGTGCAATGTCGAGACGGGCATGGCTCGCACAGGCAGGAACAGCCTGCGGATTCACATTGACGACACCACCGAGTTGCCACCCCCAATCGGCAAGACAGCGTGGACCCGCTATGCCTTCTGGTGTCGCTACGTCGACGTTACGCCGGAGACGACCTACACACTCCGGAGCTGGGTGCGAACCCGGATGAGCTCGGGGGTGGTGGGGTGTGCCTTTCGCTTCCGCCAGGGAGGAAACTGGTTGCGCGGGCACTGGACCCCCACGTCGTTCTTTCCCGTGCGGGGTTCGCAGGAAGACTGGGTGCAGATGGTCTACACCTTCCAGACGCCGGCGCAGTGCAACCGCGTCGATGTCATGCTTGTGGCTGAGGACCTAACCGGCACGGCATGGTTCGACGATGTGTCACTTGTCAAAGGGCTTGCCGTGCCCGTTATACCGACCGCAAACGTGGCCCCGACGGTTGACGGTGCCACCGCACCGGATGAATGGGAGGGAGCCTTAACCCTCAACGGCTTCCTCTCCTTCGGCCAGGCTTCACTCGATCGTGTCCCGGCTGAGGTCGAGACCGAGATTCGTCTGTTGACCAACCATACCCACCTGTTTGTGCGTGCTGCCTGCGCGGAGCCCGAGATGGCTCGAAACAAGAGCGACGCAACCCAACGGGACGGGGCCGTATGGGCTGACGACTCCATTGAGCTTTTCATCGATGCCCAACGCGACCAAAGCTCCTACTACCAAATTGCCGTGAACAGCCGCGGGGCGGTCTACGATGCCTGTGGGCGTGATGCAGGCTGGAGTCCAGCCGAGCTGCGTGCTGCCGCCTGGCAGTCCGACCGGGAATGGGGCTTTGAACTGGTCATCCCGGTCGTGGCTTTGGGGTACGGGCCACAGGAAGTGACGTTGCCGGAGAAGGCGATGGCTTTGGCTGCATTCCGCAATCGCCATTGGCCGGACCGCCACAAGATCACCTGGCTGACCTGGCCTCAAGGGAACTACGCCCAACCGACCCGCTTTTTTCCGGTTGATGTCGGCGTCGAGGGGAAGGGAGAGACGGTCAGTTTTCGCTACCGCGGCTACGACGAAACCGCGCTCCGACCACCCCAGGCCTGGGTGCTGGAAGACCCTCTCTTCGAGGAACTCATGGGCGATGCCCCCCTCTTTGCCGCGGACGATCCCGTGGCCTTCATGGATGTTGGGCGACAGACCGCCGGCGGTGCGAAGGCGATTGCGTTTGCGCTTCAGCACGGGATGCGTCACCATGAGGACGACCTCCTCAGGCTCTACCAGGATCTGCGTCTGCTCCTGCCGGGCGGGCCGTACCACGCAGGCGGCATTGACCCCAAACGTGAGTCGCCTCACTACCGGCGCCAGAAACGGTACCAGTTGCCGCTCAGCGTTTGCGCGATGATGAAGTGCGGAGGCAGGCAATACGCCTACTCCCGCCGCCCCCAGGCCCCGACGCCAAAGTACGACTACTTGTTCCTCGATGAGCGCGTACGTGACTCATTCCTGGGGTTCGTCACGGACTTGGTACGCAACCACAGTGACCAGATCCACACGCTGATTCTGGGACATGAGGATCACAACGTGCCGATGCGGCACTACAACACCTTCAGGGAACTCTACCTCGAGCAGGATCCCGATACGTGGGCCAAATGGGATGACGAGGTGCGGCGAGAGTACGGATTCGGCAAGTACGGACTGCCCGAGAGCAAGGAATCGGCAACCCCGTTCGAACGCATCGCGCTTCAGTACTGGTCGATCGAGCGCTTCAACAAGCATGCACGACAGGCTGCAGATGCCGCTCGGCGGGAATCGGCGACCGTCGACATCGTTTCTGACATCGCCGTTGCGGGGCTCTACCCCATGGGCTATGAACGGGCACGTGGCACCTACGGCTACATCACTCAACAGATGACCAACGGCAGCGGACCCTACCGACAGAGCTGCGCGTTTGCGACCAAGATGGCAGGGGATCTCGCAGGCGTCCCGGTGCGGGCCGGCTGTCACATTGAGCACTACTTGGGGTCTCTTTCGGGAGCCGAGGCCAACGAGGTGTTGTCCAGTGTGTTTCGGGTAGGAGGTCGCTCGCTGGCGTTGTGGCTGATTGACTGGTTCGGCAAGACCGGATCAGACATGCATGGCGCTCCGGAGCGCTACCGACAGATCCTTCACGTGTTGCGCCAACTGCCCGAGATGCGGCAGCTGCGCTTCCCTAAGCCTGACGGCGCAATTCTCTACTCGAACATCAGCCACTACGGTGAGCACTGGTGGGGCGGGGCGGGGCTGGACCACGAGGTCGCCTTCACGCTGCTCGGGCCACGCGCCCGGAGCTGGTTCCAGTTTGTCAGTGACTTCCAGATCGCCGACCGAACGGTGAACCTGGGACGCTTCAAGGTCCTCTACGTCCCTCGCTGTGTCTACCAGGATGACGAAACCGTTGACCGCATCAGAGGTTTCGTTGGCCCCGGCGGAACGTTGGTCGCCGCTACACCGCATGTGTTCCGCTGGCGCCCGGACGGCACGGAACGGAAGACGCTTCCGGTTGACCTTGCAGGCGTCCACGCAACAGGCAAGCGGCCGACCCCGGGAGCGTTCAGGATTGTGGCTGGCAATGACATGCCGGCGCTGTCCGCCATGGCGGCGACGCCTATTCCTGTTTTTGCCGACGAAGTTCTGTCGATCGAGCTGGCAGGCGCTCGTTCACTGGCTGAGTTTGCCGACGGCCAACCTGCCGTGATGGTGAACAAGGTGGGGCAGGGACGAGTGGTGACTTTTGCGGTCAATCCGTTCCGCCACAATGCGCTGAGCAACCGCACATGGTGGCAGTTCTTCAAGGCGCTGCAGCAGGATCTGGGGTGCGGGGTGGACCGCGATATCTGGCGGTTCCGTTTCCCGCTGCAAGCCGAAACGCCGGAATCTCCTTACCCCGAGGACCTGCTCTGTCTTACCGGAAACGCATGCGGCTGGCGTCGTGACCGCCCGGCTCTGGGGCCGAACGCGGCACGGCCGTTCACCTGCACGTATTCAGATGTTCCTGACCTGATCGCGGAGGAGCATCCGGGGAGGACACGTTGGGACCGTCGTACAGGTGATCTCTTTGATCGCCCGGAGTCTCTTCGCGCTGACCCGTTGCGAGGACGCAAGCCATTGACCGAAGAACTGGCGCCGTGGGTGGTCGGATGGCAGCAGACCGACGCGGTCACGGTTCGGCTTGAGTTTGAGGCGCCGGTGACCGCCTCCGAAGCGCGCCTGTGGCTTCATGGACAGATTCCGGGCACTACCGTGGGCGTGGTCAGCGGGCCGGACAAGGCCTTCACGTCTTTGGCTACGCTCAATGCCTGGGGCCACTCAGGCGAGGATGTCAGGGAACTGCGGCTAGGCTTTGCCCCAGCCAAGGCAAAGGTCTTTGAGATTCGCTTCGGGGCCCGGCCACGTGGGCCATTCATCATTTCTGAGCTGGAACTTTGGGGAACGCCCGTTGACTGACGTGACCATGCGCAAACCTCGTTCTGCCGGCATTGTCCTACTGCTGCTCTGCAGTGCGGCATTGGTGGGCGTGCTGGCAATCAGGTCGCGATACGACTTCCCGGCCCTTGAGCAGACCGATCCCCAGGCTTTCAACTACAGCATGCGCACGAAGAAGGTCCGGGATTTTGTCATGCGTTTCCGTTTGGAACGTGATGGGCCCGAGACGCCGTCTTCGGCCCGGGTCGTGTACGATTGGATGGATGATCAGAACCACGATTTTCTGCACTTGACCGAAGCGCAGCTCTGGCTGGGCAGGACGGAAGCGGGGTTGGAGCGGCGCGTTGGCTCTGCTCCGCAACCATACGATTCTGCGGGCGAGTTGACTTTGCGCAGATGGCAGGGCACGACCTCCGTGTTCGTAGACGGCAGGTTCGTGGCTGAAGCCGCGACCGAAGCCACCAGTGCCAGGAAGGCCGTCGGCTGGGGGGCAACAGACTCGTCGGTGGGCTTCTCCGGATCCCGGCCGCAGCCTCTTGAGCGGATCCGTTTTGCAGATGACTTCATGTCTGCCGAGCAGAACGCCGTTTCATGGCAGACTCCTAGCGGCAATTGGCGAATTCGGACAATCAAGAACTCGTTGCGGAGCGCAAATGCGTTTCGCTTCGACGGGTGTGCTGCCGGTGAACCTGCGATCGCGACAGCCGGCTACGCGTTCTGGCATGATTACAGATTCGATGCCGCGTGTCGGCCGTCCGGGGCCGGGGCGATAGGTCTCATTTTCTACCGAAACGGCCGGGGATACTACCGGTTCGAGTGGTCGGCTGGAGCGAGCGGCCGCAGACGCCTCGTCCGTGTCGCCGATGACACGGCTGCCGTACTCATGGATCGAGAAGGAGGCTACGTCGTTGACCAGTGGTACAAGCTGAGTGTGGAGATCACGCGACGCAGAATTCGTTGTTTTATCGACGGGCATCTGGTCGGCGAGGTCGAAGATGACAGACTTGTCGGCGGAGGCATCGGCCTGTGGGTTGACGGTGAACAGGAGTGCGCTTTCGATGACGTTGAAGTGCAGAGCGTTGTTTCTCTGCGAGACGGATTACACGATCCGCTGCTCACAGACTGGCAGCAGTTGGAAGGGGACTGGGAGGTCGTGGATTCGGGCTGGCTTGTCGGCGTGGCTGACACAGCTGCAACCAGCCTGGCCAAGGTTGTAACAAAGGAGGATTCCTGGGGCAGTTGCGAGCTCTCTGCAGTCTCACGAATCCCGTCCGGGGCCGCAGCCGGGCTCTGTTTCTGCTACCGTGACGAGGTGAACTACTACCGCTTGGAGGTCGTCCGGGATACGAGTCCTCGTCTGGCGCTGGTAAAGGTGGCTGAAGGCCGCACCAGTGTCTTGGCGGAGATGCCACTCCCTGCAGACGTTAACAGTGCCGATGGCGTCCGATTGCGCGTGTTCGTTGCGCAGAACGTTGTCCGTGCGTATGTAGACGGCAGGGAGATCCTGCCGGCGACGTGGGATATTGGCTTGTCGACGGGCCGCGTGGGGCTCTGCGTGCGAGACGGGACGGCCGCATTCTCGGAGTTCGCGGTGAACCCGCTTGGGGTTTTCGATCGGTCTGTGGTCGGTGCGCAACGCACGTTCTCACATGAGAAGAGCATGGCGAACTGGGCCTCTGCCGAGGGCGAATGGCTGGCGGCTCAAGGAGAAGACGCAGACGGCGGGGGCACGACGTTTTGGCATCGGGCGGATGTTCCCGGGGATGGAGGGATCAGCGTTCGACTCCCGGTGCTGGATCGTTCGTCCGATGGGCCTCGCCGCGTTGCGTTGCTCCTTGGTGCGGATACAGCGGATTCCACGGCGGGATGCATGGCACTCCTTGGCTCGACTCCTGATTCGTCAAATTCCAGGCTTGAACTCAGCTTCGGCGGACGGATTCTGAAGGCCCGGGACTGTCCTGAGGCTTGGAACGCCCGCATACTCAGGTTACAGAGGGTTGGTCATGTCGTGTCGGTCTGGCTCGATGGTGTCCCGGAACTGGTCGTCCACGAACCGGAGATGACGATTGCCGGACTCAGGGCCGGATGGCGGGCCCAAGGCGTCCAGATCGAGCACGAGCACGTGAGCGTGTTCAGCCGGAATGTGTACCTCGATGATTTCCGGAAAGCGCCCGTGAACTGGCGGACACCCGCAGGGCAGTGGGACGTTACCGTGCGCTGGGAGTGCGATCCACGGTGGTCATTCTTCTCGGGACGCGGAGGAATTTTCGCCGGGAACGACGAGAAACTCGCGGCACTTTGGTACAAGCCGGGCCTGCCCGGGGACTTCACCGTAGAATTCACCGTCGGGCAGAAAATGGCCCGGGAGTTCGGGTCGTATGCCGACTACACCCGCGACTTCAACGTCACGATCTGCGCGGATGGTCGCGACCTGATCTCCGGATACACCTGTACGCTGGGCGGCTGGCACAACACGAAGACGGCGATTCTGCGTGGTCATGATGTCGTTGCAGAGACAGAGGAAGTGCTGATTCCGCGCAGTAACAGCATGCACCGGCAGTGGTTCAACGTCAAAGTGCGAAAGCAGGCCTCTATCGTCTCCTTTCTCCTGGACGATACGTTGGTACTGGAGTATGACGATCCGGACCCGCTTCCCGGCTCGCGTGTCGCTGTTTGGACCTACAACAACGGAGTCATGATCAGTCGTTTTCGGGTCAGTGCAGAGGAGGTCGGGCCAGCGGAGGCGCCCGGCATCACCCGAGGCACGGCCTGTCGTTCCTTTTACGATCTCCCCCTGGAATCGCGCGACAATGATCTCTAATCCCAACCCCAGCCTTCGTGTTCTGAGCGTCCTGCTGTCGCTGTCGGTGCTGCTTGCCGTCAACGGCTCTGCTGTGGGGATTCGGGTCGTCTCCGAGCCAACGCAGGCGACCGTGTTCCTTGACGGACGATTTGTGGGGGGCACACCCGCGGCGGTGTCCAAGGTGCAAAGCGGGGATCATTTGCTTGAGCTCCGCCGGCATGGGTACAAGCCGTGGAAGCGTGCCGTTTCGGTTTCCCGAGATGGCCAGGAGTTCAGTGTTGTGCTCGACCCTCTGGCCACGGGGAGTCTCCGGGTTCTCTCCAAGCCTGTAGGCGCAACCGTGTTTCTGGATGGCATCGTGAAGGGCAGGACACCTACGGAAATTGGTGATCTCGTGGCGGGCATTTACTCGATCCGTCTCGAGTTGGAGGAATGGCTTCCGTGGCAGTCCGAGGCTGAGGTTCGAGAGGGGCAGGAGTCCGTGTCCGAGACCGTTTTGGGGTTCAGGGGGGAAGCGATGCTGTTGGAGGAGATCGGCCTCCAGCCACACAAGATCGTGAACTATTACGAACTGGCCCATCACTACGCGCTGCAGCAGAACTTTGAGCGCGTCAAGTGGGCATTTGCGAAGGGATTCGATGCGAGCGTGCATCCTGACGCCCAGACCGACGAGTCCCGGCGCCTGTGCCAGGAGCTCGACCGCGTCTGTACCGGGCAGTATGAGTTTGCCGGCGAGGAGGCCATCTCGGCGCTGAAGCCGGAGTTGATGGCGCTTTGTCGCGCCGCTATCGAGCGTGTTCCGCGGAACGTTCAGAACTACTGGGTCCTGGGGCAAATGCTCGGCCGTGAGAAGCGCTGGGAGGAAGCACGGGCTGTGTACGAGAACGCCCTTTCCGTGGTGTTGACAGCGCGGGGGAAGATGTACTATGAATGCGCTGCGGCCGGGGCAATTTACCAGGAGGGCTGGGCACTTGAGCGCAAGAAGGAGTACGCCGAGGCGATGGCCACCTATGAGGAACTTGTCAATGCCTTCCCCAAGCCCTGGCACACACGAACGGCCCTCGGGCGCATGGCTGTTCTGGCCAAGGGTGTCCTCAAGGATCCCAAACGGGCGGTGGCCTGTCAGCGTCGACTGATCGCGCTCCACCCCGGCAATGACAATTGCCCGCGCATCCAACTCGACATAGTTGACGTTTTGCGCCGCGACCTGAAGGACTACGCAGGCGCGGTCGAAGCGTGCCGTACATTCCTTCGGAGTTACCCCAAAGACGACCGGTGTCCGGAAGCGCAACTGCGTATCGGGGAAATCTCCCGGCAGGACCTCAAGGAGACAGAGGCAGCTGTCCGTGAGTACCGGGCACTGCTCTCGACCTACCCGGACAGCGATCTCTGCGCCGACGCCCTCGCCGGGTTGGCGCTTGCGGACCCCGGGTTGGCAATGCAGATGCACCAGCGGATTCTCAAGACGTTTCCCCATTCGGTTGCCGCGGATGCCGTCGACACGAGTCGGGCCGGTAAGGCCGCGCGCGACAAAGCTGCCAAGCTGCTGCGGACGACAACCGCGCTGACGTCCAAGGCAGTCATTTCCGGGCAGCGCGCCGTACGCTACGAGAAACTGGCCGAACGCTCCCGGGCCCGTGGTGACGTGGAGAAGGCCCGGAAATACGCCGACTACGTGGAGAAGTTCTCTGTTGCTGCCCGGAAGCACTCGGACCGGATCCTGACCGACTGTGCGACCATCCTCAAAGGCTACCCGGCATTCCACCATGCTCGGGAGGCACAGCGGCAGATCATCAGTGTGTATGCCGATGTGTTTCGCGACGCGGAGGCGGCTAACCATCAACGACGCGAGTTCCTACGCATGTTCCCCGACGACGACTCCTGTCCCAGCATCCGTTACGACATCGGCAACGCCCTCTTTGGCGAACTCCGCAAGCACGAGGAGGCTGTGGACGAACTCAAGGCGTTGATCCAGGACTACCCGGAGAGTGACCAATGCGTCCGCGCCCAGGCCTTGATCGCAAGCATCTACTCTCACGACAACGGGCACTTCGACCGCGAACGATCCATTGAGGAGAATCGACGGCTGATCGAGATGTTTCCCGACCACGACGGCAACGCATCGGCTCGGGGCGCGATCGGGAGGATTTTCCACTACCGGGTAGAGCCGGGAGATGATGAACAGGCCGCCGCTGAGTACCTCTCCGTGATCCGGGAGTACCCGTACACGAGCGTTGCTTTTTCTGCGGAATACCGCATGGATCAGCACAAGGGCGGCCTCCAACTCGCAGAACTGCAGGCGGAGGGCAAGGTGACCCTCGATCCGGAGACCGGGTGGCGCAAGACGGATCCGTGATCCCCCCCTTACCGGGGGAGGATTCAGTTGCCGATGGCTCGCGGGAGTACGCCGCACGGCACCCGGGCGGCGCTGTGCGGCTTGCGGTCGGGGGCCGCCCGCCGTCCAAGAGAACCAGCGCAAGCGAGGAACAGGAGTTCACATGCGCACCACTGTCCCGTCATTCTTGAGTGGCTACGAGACGCTTTACGCTGAATCTCCCCGAGCCGCCACACTTGCGTGGTTCCGCGAGGCGCAGTTCGGCCTGTTCATTCACTACGGACTCTACTCGCTGTTGGAGAAGGGCGAGTGGGTGCAGTACCATGACCGGATACCAATTGCGGAATACGCAAAGCTCAAAGACCGATTCACGGCAGAACGGTTTGATGCGCGTGGCATTGCGGATCTCGCACTGGAGGCGGGGATGCGGTACGTCAACTTGGTGACAAAGCACTGTGACAGCTTCTGCCTGTGGGATACACAGCACACCGACTTCAACAGTGTCAACTCGCCCTGCGGGCGGGACTTGGTGAGGGAGATGGCCGATGCATGTGCCGAACGTGGGCTCGGTTTTTTCGCCTTCTACGAGCATGGTTTCGACTGGCGCCATCCACACGGTCCTGCGCCATGGGACTGGGCCGCTCGGACTGTTCGTCCCCACTATGATCCGCCTGACCCCTACTACGCATCACGCGAAGAGTATGACTTCGCCAACTACCTCGACTACGTCACGGGACACATCGCCGAGCTGTGCTCCAGCTATGGGACGTTGGCCGGGGTGTGGCTGGACGGCGCGGGAATTCCGGCGTCGGGGGACAAGTCGCTCTTCCGCCTGCCGGAGCTGTACAGCCTGGTTCGCCGTCTGCAGCCCCAGGCTTTGATCAGCTACAAGTATGGAATCGAGCCCGAACTGGAAGACTTCTTTGCCCCTGAGGAGCCACAAGTTCAGCAGGTGCAGAGCCGCTGGGGGAAGCCCGTTGAGGTATGCGGTCGAATGCAGAGAGGCCCAACCCAATGGGCCTACCATGCTGAAGCTGAACACCTGAACGCGGATGAGGTCCTCGCCAAACTGGACAGCGTTAGGGGCAAGGGGGCTAATCTCCTGCTCAATATTGGCCCGCTCGGGGACGGTTCTGTTCATCCAGACGACGTGACCGCGTTACGTGCGGCAGGCGCTCTGTTGCGTCGGTAGTAAGGGACGGGGTGGGAGCATTCGGAACGCTTTTCTCCCCCGGAGCTGATGTCGTGCTCGAGGTGGACGAGATCCGGGTCGTGGAGAAGTAGAACGGTCTGCGCCCTGCCTCGGGCTCTTGATTCGGCTCAAGAGCACGATCGGGATTGGGCTTCCTCCTTCTGCAGCTGAGGCATGACGCGCTCAGCCACGCTTACATTGATTTCGTCGAGCAATGAGCCATGTTGGGGCGTACTCGTATCACTGCCCTCGGGGGCTGACAACAGTCAGGAGACGGAATAATGCGTACGCGAATGTTGATGAACGTGGTCTTGTGTGCGGTCTTCTTCAGCACGATGGCGATGACGGCCAGGGCTGACGTCAAACTCAGTTGGGCATTCGGCGATCATATGGTCCTTCAGCGGGGCATCCCGGTGCCCGTGTGGGGTACGGCCGACCCGGGCGAAACGGTGACCATCACGTTTCGGGACCAGAAACGGTCTGCGACGGCAGACGCAAAAGGTAACTGGCAGGTGAAGCTTCAGCCTTTGTCTGTTGGGCCTGCTGCGGAGCTGATCGTGACCGGTAAGAACAGCGTGACGTTCCGCGACGTACTCGTCGGGGATGTCTGGGTCGGCTCCGGTCAGTCGAACATGGCCGGGGGCACTGGACATTACGCCAGGAAGGATGAGGTGCTGGCTGCGATGGTTACGGCCGCCCCTTACCCCAAACTGCGGTTGTGCCGACGTGGCTGGTTGGAAGCCACCTCGGGGAACATCCAGAAGTTCTCAGCGCTGCTCTTCAGTTTCGGACAGCCATTGCAGAAAGAACTCGGTGTGCCTGTCGGGCTCATCATTGGCGCGGTGGGGGGCACCCCATCAGGGCGTTGGCTGAGTCCCGGGATGTTTGCTGCCTCGGCCGAAATCCAGGTTCTCGACAAGAAAGGCGCAATCCCCACACGGGAGAAGCAGCTTGAGCAGCACAAACAAAGGGTCGCGAAATGGGAGGAGAAGGCTGAGGAAGCGAAGAAGGCGGGTAAGAAGCCCCGACGCAAGCCTCGCGGACCGATCACCGTCGGAGATCTTTATGCAGCGCATATCGCCCCGGTCGTTCCTTACGCCATTCGCGGCGTGCTCTGGGACCAGGGCGAAAGCGGCACGGCGGTGCCTGGTGTGGACCAATTCACCATGATGGGCGCGCTCATTGACGGCTGGCGGGACGCGTGGGGCCAGGGCGAGTTCCCATTCCTGTATGTCCAGAAGCCAAGCGGCGGCGGATGTGCATGGGACACGAGCCAGCCCGCGACGCGTATGGCTGACGCGTTTGCCGAACAGCCCGCCAAACCGAATACGGCTGCAAGCGGTCGTTACCGCGAGCATCACATCAGGATCATGCAGCACCCGAACACGGCGATGGTTACGGCCAGCGATCTTGGTGCGAGTGTCCATCCCTTGAACAAGTCCGGATACGGAGAGCGTGCGTGCCGAGTCGCACTCGGTTTTACATACGCTCGTGAGGTGGAAATCTATGGCCCGATGTACGATTCACACGTCGTCGAAGGCGGCGCAGTTCGTGTCCGCTTCAGACACCTTGGGAAGGGGCTCGCAACCAAACATGGCGAGCGTCTGCAGGGGTTCGAGATCGCGGGGAGCGATGGGGGGTACCATTGGGCTCAGGCGAAGATCGACGGTGACACGGTTGTGGCGTCATGCCCTGAGGTGACCAAACCGGCCAGTGTCCGGTACGGATGGGGTCGCCAGCATCGGTGGGCGAACTTGTTCAATAAGGACGGTCTGCCCGCACTGACGTTCACGTCGCAACCTTGACGCAGGACGCACGTTTCGCCGTTGCGGGAATTCACTTCACGGCGCCGACGACACGGTGAACGGCCTCGGCGATGCGGTCCTCAATGCTTCCAGCCCAACGCCATGCCGGGCGACCATACTCATCGAGATGACGGCCACCTTCGTATCCTCCTTCCTCCCACACCCGGCGCGAAGGGATGTAGGCCGCCATATCATTGGCGTAGCCGCAGACCCAGGTACCCGGGCCAAACTCCTGCTTGAAGCGCAGTGAGTAGTCCACCACCGCCTCCCCGCCAATGCCGATGAGCAACAGATCGTTGCCGATCTGCCACGCCTGCACCGGGTAGGGGTAGGACGTGGGGAAGACGACATCCTCGTCAATCATCTTCAGCATGCGTTTGGCCCATCGGGCGTGGAGTGCGCTTTTCCCATTGGCGACCGGCAACAGCGTCTCGCGGGTCACAAGTGCATCGTAGGGAACGTCGATGAACTCGAACGCCGTACGAAGATCGTTGGTAACGGGGCGCATGGGGCGAGCAAGGACGTCCTTCACCGAATCAGCAAGCATCTTTCCGTAACGCTCGCATAGTTCCAGAGTCCGGCGGGGCATGGGATTCTGGTCCGCGCCGCACGCATTAAAGAACATCGCGGACGTGCCGGGGAGAGTTGCCTCCAGGTCGACCTGGGCAAAGCCCGGATAGTCGCCGCACCACGTATTGAAGGAGAGGGTGGTCGGGTGGCATGCATACCCGAACAACACGCCCAGGAGTTCGCCGCCATCCGCTCTCAGTGCAAGCACAGGAACAGCATGGTCTACCACCCCGCTGAGAGGCTTCCCCTCGGCCCGAAGCCGTGTGACGTCTTCTTCCGAGTTTTCGCGTCGGTTGACGGCGAAGGTGCATCGCCCTTCGCCTGCGGAAAGGTGCGCCGGCTGCAGGTTCGCGAACGCTTCCTCCATAGCCCCAACAATCTGGTCAGACATCCAGTCGGAGTAGTCGGCGACCAGACGCCGCTGCTCGTCGTCCAGAGGGTAGTAGTCCACCAGGTCGTCCTGCAGAACCGGTCCGCAGTGGTTGTGGGAGAACGTGAGCATGAACTCGGAGCGTTCGAGAGCGAAGGCTTGGTGAACCTGGTCGTACAACCGCTCGTAGACGGTCTTTGACATGCCCATGTGATCCGTAGTGGCCATGACGGCGCGTTTTCCATCCGAAGCCTTGAGCACCAGGACCTTGGCCCAGAGATCATGGATCTTGCCGTCTGGCGCCCGCTTGGAACCATAGCCGGCCAGCCAGACTTGGGTCCGCGGGGTGATGACCCGCCGCCCGATCCCGATTTCCCAGTCCATATCGTTGCTCCTTCCGGGGCTGCTGTGAAGCAATGCTGTGTTCAGTGGTCAGCGGATCACCTCTCCCGGCAGGGGCGCGCCGTTTCCGTCGAGAAGCTGGACACCCATCATGTTCCTGTCTGTCCTTGCGGACGTGTTGACGTAGCGCCACACCAGTTCCTGATCGCGAGTAATCTCAAGGAGACCAGCCCCGTTTTCCTTCTGGACCGCGCGGTAGAATCCCATCACGACGTTGCCATTGGGCTGGACATGTATCCCGCAGATCATGCCGATTTCGAGCCCCTTCAGGCTGTTCTTGTTGAACCTCCATACTTCGTTTCCGGTTTTGTCGAACTCGGTAACGTTGTTGATGTGCCCAACCACGGTGTTACCATTGTCCAGGCGAACTGCCGAAAACGGGATATCGCTGACCTTGACCTCAAAGACGACATCCCCTTTGGGGGTGTACTCGCGCACGAGGGACTTGCCCTTGTGGCAAACGAGGTAGTTGCCATCCTTGAGCTTGCGGACCATTCGGAGGTTGTTGTGGCTGCCTGGCTGCATCAGGGGGAGCTTCAGTTCAAAGACAACAGTGCCATTTCTGTCCACCTCAACAATGCGTCCCGCGGAATTCTCGCCAACCATGGTGTTCCCGTTCTCGAGGCGCTGACAGGAGAACGTTCCTCCTCCCTTCTGCTGTTCGGGCTTGTACGACCACACAACCTGGTCTGTCTTCGGATCAATCTCTGTAACGTTGTTGTCTGCATGCAGGACGTTCCCGTTCCCCAGCATCCAGATATCACTGCAGTTCCGTCCCTTGTGCTGCCACAGGATCGTCCCCGTTTTGTCGAGCAGCAACACTCGCCCTCCACCCGTTGCCAGCACGTGGCCGGTAAGCGTTCCGTGAATGGCGCCACCCTCTGCACGGGCAGCCGGGGTTGACCCGAAGCTGAGGGCCAAGGCGAGGGTCGCCGCAAACCGAAGTGACTGATTCATGGACTGTTCCTTTCTGCGCCACGTCGGGTAGTGGCGGTGAGCGCTGGTGGAGTTGCACTACTGCCTCTGGTGTCGTCGTCACACTCTACTGACCGAACGCCGGGATGTCTCGCACGGCATTCCACCGAAGCGACATAACGGGAGCGAAGTGAAGTGGCTTTGACGGCAAAACGGACCACAGAGCAATGACACGGTGATCGCAGTATACTTCAGCCCTGAACTTACCTTAGGGAGACATGCGGTGGCTGCAACAGAATCAGCGGAACGTTCACAGCCTGGTGGACAACGTGGCTCCGACGGACGCTACATACTGCTTGGCATCGGGTCGACATTGATCTGGTGTTGGAGTGGAGTGTGTTTCCGGATGGGGGCCGACTTGATGGGGTCAGCCATGGTGTATCTGACGTTCATGTCAGGCGGCGGCGCACTCACCGCAGTTGCTCTGCAGTACGCCCGTCGTCAGCCACTGGCGAACATGTACCGCCTTCCCGTTCGCGTGATCGTGGCCGGGTTCTTTGGCGTCGCGTTGTACACAGTGATGCTGGCTACAGCGTTCGGTATCGTGTCAGTATCCGATATCGGGCAGATCAATTTGCTCAATTACCTGTGGCCGGTCTGGATGGTTGTTCTGGGAATTCTGCTTCTTGGCGGCAGACCGAATGTGGTGATGGCGGTCGCGGGCATACTGACGGGGCTGGTCGGGGTTGCCGTCTCCCGCGGGTTCGACCTGCTTGCTCATCCGCCCTCAAGCCTGGTCCCACATGCTCTGGCATTGGCTGGCGGCTTTTTCTGGGCCCTCTATGTCGTCCTGTTGCGCCGATGGAAGATCCCGGATGAAAAGGGAGGGACGGCGTTCCACTTCGCGACCTGTTCAGCCATGGCAGGCGGAATCGCCGCTTACATGGGGCATTGGAGCAGCATGCCTCCCTGGTCGGGGGCAATGGTGTTCTGGGTGGTAGTCGGGGCTGTTGGACCTGTCGGGATTGCCTACTCGATGTACGAGATCAGCGTCAAGAACGGCCCCGTCCTCATCATCGCCTCTCTTGCGTACTTCATCCCCATCGGTTCGTCTGCGCTGATTGGTCTGTTCTTCAAGGAAACGATGAACGGGGGATTGATCATGGGCGCAGTGCTGATTGCCATCGGTGCATGGCTGGTCCGCTGTGCCAGCCGCGATCTGGGGCCCGCGGAAGAGCGCCCGGCAGAGACGGGGCAGTAGATGACGGTCGTGTGGTCACGCAGCCCCGGTCTATGACGTGCCCGGATCAGCCGAGCAGGACAAAGAAGGGCTTGGGCTGCTCGCCTGTGACGAAATAGTAGATAGCGCCGACGATGCTGGGAATCACCGCGCCGAGAATCTCGCCGGCCATGAGGCCGAGCATGAGTGGCTTGAGCATGTTGTAGGTCCTGTTTCCGCCGTACTTAAGGACGCAGACCTTCACCAGCCAACCCAGCATGAATGAGCCGGAAAAAGCTGCGATGTGCGTCGTACACCAGGTGACGAACAAGAGTGGGTGTAACGGCCACCAGGAGAATCGCAGGCGGCAAATCGCGAAGAGCAACACGAGCGCGAATCCGGCAAAGATGCTCCACATGCATGGCCCGTTCGGCGTCATGTTCCGAAAACGACTCCAGCCCTTGAGTTGCTCGGATTGCTCCAGAACGCCCTGCGCGATTAGTTTGCGCTTCACGGCGATGGCGTTATCAAACTGCATCGTGGGCACGGCCTGCTCTGCCCAGCCCTCCCAGATCGCGTTGCCCTGGTCATATTGAATGTAGAGCGTGACAGGGAGGCCAATGCCGATACCGACCAGGAGTGCGATTGCACACAGCCCGCCGATCTTGCCGAGGTGGACCTTTCGCAATTCGGCCAGTTTCAGGGAGTTTACCATGAATGGCATCAACGACTCGCGCGGATCCATAACCAGCACCATGGAAACGATCTGCATCAGGAGCAGTGTCTTGACGCCGATCACGTTCGCTCCAAGCAATCCCCAGATCATGACACATGGGAAGATGTTGGATTGCAGGTGGAACAGGCCCGACTCGGCAATAATGCGGCTCATGACCACGTAGAAGATGATCAGCACACCCGTGTACATCACGGCGAGCTGCCAGTCCAAGCCTATCAGCGAAAGCTGGACGGTGAACAGCAGCATGAGCGCCAGGAACGCGCGACATGACCACACGGCGGCCGGATCTGTGTCTTCTGTCCTGGAGAGGCCGAGGGCCCGTTTGAGTACCTGCAGGTAGTAGTGACGACCGGTGTAGAGCAGCGCGCAGAAGAGGCCGACGTTGGCCCCGAATAGAATGAACGAGCGCGGCTTCAGCCCGGTGTAGTAGTAGCTGCCTTCGAGAACGTTGTTCAGATTGATCCCGTAGCCGACGAACGCGCCCACCACGAGGGCCCAGAGCCACGGACCGATACCGAATGTGAGTGACAGGTCCGAGGGGATGAAGAAGCAGATACCGATGACCACGAAGAAGAGCCGTGGGTTGAGCAGGCTCCAGCCTCCGCCGCGGGTGAGGACAGGAAAGAACCGGTCCAGCGGCGAGAACGAGAACCGAGTCGGGATGGCGATCAGGTATCTTGGGAACCACGCGTAAGCGTAGTTGTTCATGTGGATGAAGAGCACGACGCACACACCTACCCAGAATACGCGGTTCCGGAACAGAGAGCAGCTTGCTTCCCCTTGCTCCGGAAGCAGAGAATTGGCGAAGGCCGTGATGGGGTAGGGCAAGTGCTCGTGTTCCGACCATTGCTTGTGGATGAGTATCGAGAGTGCAATCAGTCCTATCCAGAGCGTCAGAATGAGGGGGAGCCAGATCATGAGCGGTCCCAGCCAGGCGCCCCAGGGCACATCCATGGGGGACGCGTGCTGATCGGCTTCTCCCAGGCCCTGTACAAACCCACCTAGAACTTGGTCCTCGTTCTGGCTGATATCGGCCATAAGGCGCTTCGGAACCGCTTCCAGGATCTCCTGTTGGCGCCAGCCGGGCTTGGTCAGGTTGTAGTGGTAGGGCAGGACCAGTGACGAGGTGAAGGTCCTGAGCAGGCCTGACCCCGGGATACAGCAGGCAGCAAGGGTCAGGGTGATGATGACGGCCAGCTCAGCACCTGTAAGGGCCCATTTCTTGAGGCGACGGTTCAGGAGCATCAGAAAGATGATGAGAGCGCCGTAAACCGAGACCGGCATATTGTTGCCGACCAGGAAGGTCTGGCGCAGAATTCGGTCGTTGAAAAAGCTGGCACCACAGATGGCGGCAGCCCCAAGCAGACCGAGAACAATGGCACGACGTGTCATTCAGGAGAACCTTCTGTTTGGGGGGGGACGGTCCATACGTGGGCGATGGGAAATTGCGTCCCGGCCGTGGCAGGAAAGGTACTGCTGAGAGAGCTCAGATGCGAGGGCAGACCATCGATCAGGTGTCTTCGAGGAACAGCCCGTTTAGGTATCTGAATCGGTCTGCGCATTCGGCCCACCCCGGATCTTCCGGGCCGGAGTGCGTCCTGGGCATGTAGCCCCAGTAGCCGGCCTTCTTCAGCAGGTGAGTGGTGTGTTCGAGGAGCTGCCAATAGTCATCCGACTGCTCCTCAAAACGGAGGCCCGTGTGCGTGCAGTACGAGACGGCTTCGCCGAGGACCAAGGGCAGCCCGGGGAATTGTTGGTTGCGAAGGGCAACCACGCGGTTGATGCCGCGTTCAGCAGCGTCTTTGAACTCCTCAACGCGTTCGGAGAGGAGGGCCGCGTACCATCTGTCCAGATTCCCAAGCTTAGCTACGTCCGTGTTGTTGTAAAGCCAGACCCGTCTGTACCATCCCTCTGCTACTCGCGGATTGTCACCTGCGCTCCGGCGGATGGCTTCCATTGTGATTGCGTCTTCGCGAAGGAATGGACTGATGACGGAAGACTCCCGGAGACCGTCAGGATCGAAGTCTCTACCCCGGATGCCGGCTTCAAAGGAGTCGAAGTAGAGGTCCCACATGTAGTACATATGGTGATTCCAAAGCTGCATGTTCCCAGGCAGAAGATCGGGGTGGGGTTTGCTGTTGCTGGTGTCGCAGGCGAACAGCAAATCAGGATGCTGCTGACGGAGGGAGGCCAGGGCGGTTTCATGGAGCTCGCGGAACCCATGGCGTTGCTGCTCCGGGGAGCCGGGGTTGGCGTCGCAGTAGAAATGGAAGGGCGAACCGTCGCATTCGTTCGCGACCTCGATGAATGCGATTTGCGAGTGCAGGTCTCTCTCTTTGATGAGTGCGATCAGCCACCCGAACTCCCGTGCCATGTGCATCAGCCGTTCACCGACCGGCATTCGGAACATGTCGTTGTTAATGGTCTCATCGGCAAACCAGAAGGTGTGGAGATAGAACCAGCTTGACATGATGACGTACACGTCGTGCTTCTTTGCCAGCTCGAAGAGTTCCAGGAGCTTCTGAACGACGTCGCACGTTCCTCCCCTGCCATTCATTTGGCGGATGCGGGAGCTGAACCCGCGGAACGGCTCATGAAGAACGATCTCTCCCCGGGGCTTGCCTTCAGGGGTGAAGCACAGCCCAATACCCGCGTCGAGGCGGATGGTATTGAACTTCCGCTCCTTGAGCTCGATGACCCGCTTTTCGAGGTCATGGAAGGTGTCGCCGGGCGTGGCGCTGTAGAAGTAGTTCCAGAGCCAGAACGATATACTCAGTTTCCTGGGCAGATGCGGCGGGAGTTGGTGGATGTCTTCGGCGGATTGGAGCATACGCGGCACGATTGGCTTCCCTCCTGGTCCTGACGGGAACGGGTCACTCCTCCAGAACGGGAGTAAGCGCAATCTCGCGGACGTCGAAGGCTGCTTTCTTGATGCCCTGAGCCACGATGAACAGGGAGTCCATCTCACGGAAGTCGCCGCTCCGGGTCGGCAGATCCGTGAACTCCCTTACCGTGTCTACGCCTTCGACCTCGACGCGCAACGTGAACCGGTTGGCCTGCTCTGTTCCGAAGCTGCCTTCCATCTCGATTCGCAGCCAGGTCGACACTGGGACGCGCATCAACTCGTGCCCGTTCTCCGTGCCCAGCCGTCCGCCCGGGCGAATGTAGAACGTCGGTCCCGCTTTCAACGGGCCCGGGCGGTGTCTGCGCCACTGGCAATACACGTGTGTTGCGGCGTCGACTCTGAGAGATATGCGGCCGCGAAGACCACCGACCTTCATCGTGAACGGGATCTCAAGATGGGGGTTGAAGTCGTACTTCTGTCCGGGACCGTCCGTGAATCGCAGGCCCTTCCTGTCGGTTCCCACTTGTGCCAGCGTGATGCCAAACGGGCGTCCCTCTTCCGCGCGCACATGCAACCGGACGTCGTCGCTGAGAGACTGCAGTCTGGGGAAGTCAACCGTCAACGGATCGGGAGGTGGAAGGAATAGCGCCGTTGCCCCGTTTGTGTCCTCAAATCCCTGCAAGAACCCACGCGCCCTGAGCTCGCAAGCCTCGTCGATCTCGAACGGCCGGTCGTAGGTTGTAGAATGCAGGGAGGGGAGTGTGCCATTGGTGGTGTAGCGGATCGCGGCTTCCGGCTGATCGGCGATCATCGTGACGCGCAACGGTCGCATCAGAATGCCGCCCGGGGGATCGATCCGGACCGCCAATGGTTCCTTGATGTACCGTTTCCTGTAGGGCGAGCGAAGGCCGCAAGAGGCGACATCAACTGGCTCAATTCCCATCGCCAGGGCCGCTGAACTGCTCTTGAAGCGGAAGTCCCCGCTCAGGGGGTCGCGAAGCTCCGGATCAGCAACGCGACTCGTTTTCTCAATGCCGTGAGCGCGCTCGGACTCCAGAAACGCGTTCGCCCGGGCCGGAGCCTCTCTGCACCAGTAGAGGTTCCGATCGGCCTGCGCATCTCGCATGCGCGGCGTCTCACCCGAGCCATACAGGCGACGTTGGAAGACGAAGTGATGATTCCGGCGGGTGGCCAGGAGCACGTTCCGCTCGATCACACTTCCTTCCATGGTCCCCAACTCAAGGGAGATGAAGCCACGTGCCGTCCGTGGCACGATGGGTGCACCGATGATGTTGTTGGTTATGGTGTTACGGCCCTTGATGGTAATCCCGGTGGCGTGCCCTCCCATGCCCCAGATGACGTTCCCATGGATAATCGTGTCGTACTGGTCGTCGTCACAACGAATTCCCTCAGCCATGTGCGGACTCGGGCAGTCGTGCACGTAGTTGAACTGCACCCGGTTTTCTTTCCCCGTTCCTGAGATATAGATCCCGTTTCCGTCTCCCAGACGCTGCATGACCTGGGAGATGTCGTTGTACTCGATCACGTTCATCCGGCCGTGTAGAAGCGGCTCCCGTGCTTCCCAATTCCCCCGTTGCGAGTCCTCAATCTCGTGATCTCGTATCGTGGCAGAACACTCCCGCGGGCTGGGCTCCCGGGAGAGCCCGGCTCGGGCACTGACCACAATGGCTGTGTAGGGGGTATGTCTGATCGTGTTGTGGGCGATTCGGTTCTCCCCGCTCTGCCAGACGAAGATCCCCGGACTGGCCCAGTAGGTCTCCCCGATGTGGTGGATGTAGTTGTCCGTGAATTCGTTACGCTTGTTGACGTCCTTTGCTCCCGGCCCATAACCCGCGAGCAGCAGACCGACGCCCCCCAGATGGGCGAAGACACAGCCACGGACCACGTTTTGCTGTGCATGGAGGTCAAGCCGCAGTCCAGTCGAGCCTGAATCGATGAAGCGACACGCCGTGAACACACATTCCTCCGCCCCGCGAAGGCGAACCATCGCAGAGGCTGCGTCGAACGCCTCCCAGTCGTGCTGCAGTCCCCACCCCGAACGCCCGTGCCAGGAATATCTTTCGGCGTGGCTGAACGTGATGCCCTCGAAGTGCAGTCCACGGGCTGGCGTGTCAGTCGGGCCCATGGGGTTGATCTGCCCCTCGATGCGGAGCATTTCCGTGAGCAGCGGGACCCGGATATCTTGAGGTCGGTTGCCACGTGGCCAGAGGTAGAGACGCCCGGCGGCACTGTCCAGAGCCCATTCGCCCGGGGAATCGAGGTCGTCGAGACGATTCTCCACCCACACCGTCGATCCGTGGCCCGCCCCACAGTATGCCAGGGCATAGCTGGCGGGGTACGCCAACTCGGCAACGCGGGTCTCCTCGTTGACTGATGTCACGGGCAGCACATTCTGAACCCACTGGGCTCTGGGGATGACCACAACTTCGGTGTCCCTGACGCTTTGTCCATCCCGGAACGCTCCAGGGGGGAAGTGGAGGTCGCGATGTGACCCGTCATGCCATCCTCCGACTCTGTTCGTCTGCCGGAATCCTCTGCTTCGCGCACGAGGCAAACGATCAGAGCCTGCGAATACGGTGAAGAAACGCCCTGCTGTTGCATAGGTCGGCCGCCGTGCGTGTTTGTTTCTGGTCATCGGTCCCGTCAGTGACACAGCCTGGAGCTGGATCTTCCGCCCAGGGGTTCCTCCAACCTGGAACGAAGCCACACAGAGGAGATCGGACGGGGCCACGCCGCGCAGCTCGAACGTCTTTGGTTCGCGGCTGAGAGCGAGATCACTCGTGATCACGGCTCGATGAGGGGGGCTCTGCTCCAGCAGGCGAACGGGGAGGACAGTCGCCTGATCAGCCGAGGCAGTGAAGCGCCAGGTGTATGTGCCGCCCTTCGTCACATTCACAGCTTGTCGGAACTGCAGATGATGATGGCTGCGTCCCGAGATCACCCTGAGACTGGCGGTCCTCCCCGTGATTCGTGGTTGCACACTTACGGCCAGCTTCTCGGTCTTTGCGTTCGCGGCATAGACATCCCAATCCTTCCGGCCTTGGGAGAAGTCCCCGTTCTGAAGGAGTTCACCGAGCTCTACTTCCTCGGGATCGCTGTGCGGCAACGGCTCCTGGGGCACCCTCCTGCGCAGGATCGCCGTGACGTCTGCGACCCATACATGCCCACGTGCTTTCTGCGAGAGGCGTTCGGGATACTCCGTCAGACGCCGCCAGTCATCGACTGGAGCTGCCGCGGAGAAGATGGGCTCTTCATCAGGAAACGCAGCGTAACGGGTCTGTGTCCCCGCCGGGGCCGAATCCGCAAGCCCGAAGATCACCGTCTCATGGACGGGGTACGTCCCTCCGCGGAAGAGGACTGTCACGTTTCCGGCATGGCCTGCCGTGCGAAGCTCACGAACTGCGTCCCGAGCACGGCCAGGCGTGCGGAACGGCTTTGCCTCAGTTCCGGGATCTTCATCGTTTCCCGAAGGCGAGACATGGAACACTCCGGGGGAACGCGCCCGTCGTTCGCCTCCCGCTTGTCCCCTACATTCGGGATTCGTGGAGCAAAGGAGGAGAACTCCGAAGACGACTGGCAGCTGAGCGGTGGGTATGTGCATGGTGCCTACTGTCCGACACTCCCACCCCGATGTCAATCTTCGGCAAGGAGGACGCTGCTGTCTCGGTGGATCAGCAGCCCCTCGTGTTCGCCCAGACGAGCATAGCCCAGGGGCGTGCCGTTGAATCGGGTCATGGCCAGCCCCTCCCGGATATCTCCGCGAAACAGGGCGTTAGCTCCCCACAGGACGAGTTCACCGTCTGAGGCAGTCGCCATGCCGGTTAGACGGTTGGTGATCCGCCTTGCTGCCACTGGCTGTCCGCACGCATCGAACAGAGACACCCACCCGAAGCGTTCCGCGACAGCAATGATATTCTCGCCGCCGTGCCCTGAGGGCAGGGCAGCCAGGCTGAGCGGAACACCGCCGAGGGGCTGCATCCAGAGCGGTGCCCCGTGCAGGTCGTAGGCCGCGACTTGGTTGAAGGTGCCGTAACGCAAGACGATCAGTCGGCCGTCTGCCTCGGAGTCAGCCCGGACACAGAAGTCCGCTGTGCCGCACATATCCCAGCCCGGGGCGCGAAGGTCTGTATCGCCGCAGGCGACGTCGTACGCGATCATGCGGTCGGCCTCGGCAAGAGTGTCCCAGGCCCGTACGGAGGAACTGCAGGTCAGGCGCGAATGTGCGACAAAGAAGCGGAGTTCGCCCGTGTCTGGGAACACGTTTGCCTGGATGTGATCCGGCAGGCCGTAAGGGCTGATCACGTCCGCGACGAGTTCGCCACTGTCTGCGTCGAGGACGTTCAGAGCACAGCTCCCGGTGCCCACAGCCACGAATCCCCTGCCGCTTCGCGTCTCATCGAGTCCTGCACTGATGGCCCCGATGTAGGGTGTTTCGAGGAACCACCACCCCCAAAAATCCCTTTCCGGGCGGAATCGACACTGGCGGCGCCAGAGCTCTTTGCCGTTGTGGTCCATCCGGTGGACCGTTCCTGCCTGTGTCCCGGCAAGCAGGTCACCATCGGTGCCGAAAAAGGTCAGTGCCGTGATCGGTGAACCACAGTCGTGTTGCCATGCTGCAATCCCATCGGTCGCGGTGACCTTACACGTTCCGCGGCTGTCACCGATGGCGAGTGCCTGAGCGTCGGCTCTGACGGCCCAACTCCCGGGAGAGGACTCGACGGTTGTACGCCAACGCTCGCGGAGCTCAGTGCGCCTGTACGCAGAAGTGGCGGTTTTGTGGGGTGAGGAGGAACGGGGCAGGGGGCTCTTTGCCTGGCCATTCGATCGAGTCACCCTCGGCTCCCGATCCGTTGCGGCGTCCTCGATGAGGAAAGCGTGGTCCATTGCGTGGATCTCAATAGCGTCTTGATCCGTGCGCAGTCGGTAGGCCATTTCATCGTCGCCCGGTACAGCGTGCATCAGCGTGGCGATCACGATGCTACGTTCGCCTCCAGGCTCGGGCCCGTCCACGATTGCATGCAGGACAGGCAGACACGGTGTCGCGGGGTTCGGGACCTCATCCACCTGGGATTGTGGGTGCGGCTCAGACTCGAGGCAAGGCGCGGAAGTCTGGATGAAGAAACGACTCCGCCTGCCTTCCGGAGAGGCGCAGCCACAAGATGCCGCGGAGCCTTCGATGGCCATGGGATGAGCACAGCGCCAGTTCGCTGACACGGAAAAATCGGCCTCCGTGCAGGTGGTGACACGGTCGACGACCAGGAGAAAGCCGCCGGGCTTCCAGAAGAACGTCCGGCACCAGTCAAAGCGTTTTTCGGCGGCCATACGGATTGCGATGATCTCCAGCCCGGCGATCGACCATTGGCCGAGAACACGGGCACTCGCGTGAATGTCGGCTCCCAGCCCGGCTTGAGTGACGGTGACAACCGAGTAGCCAGATGGGCTGTTTTCCTCAGCGCGCAGGGCCAGCACGGGCGAGGCAATCAACCGTACCCCGAACCGTTCGTAGGCGGCGAGGGCCCCGACATTCGGGAGCACTTTCCCTCCGCCACGCACGCCGATTACCATGAAATACTCGTCATCGATCGACCACCCGGCGCGTCCCACGGCTCGGTCAAATCCTGCATCGCGAGGCAACTCCGGCGTTTTCCATTGCCGGAGTCTCTCATTCATTGGGAACACGGTTAAGCCAAGCATGTCGTTCGGCGGCTCAGGCCGCGTGTCTCCCGCGTAGGCCTGACCGGCAGAGAACTGACCGATCCTGTCGTCTCCGGTCCGGGCAACGAAGCGTTCGCGCAACGTGCTGACGAACAGATAGCGTCCATCCCGGAGCAAGAACCCCAGCTTGCGCATCAGGCCGTAGCAGTATCTGGTTTCCTCGGTCTGGGCACCCACGACGAACGTTCCCTGGTTTGTGCACAACCCCACGACGCGGTCCGCCCAGAGCGTGATGTGTGGATCCTCCGTGACCCATTGCGGATGGGAGTTGAGCAGCCACTCGAGGTAGACTTCCAGATACGTGGCGTATCCCTCGGTCAGTCCAGTGTAGGGGACGTCCGTGCCGGCTTGCTTCAGGAAGTACTGGTCCGCAATCTGCCGGTACTGGTTCCATTTCGGCTCGCCTGTCAGCCTACTGAAGTAGCTGGCTCCGAACCACAGGTTGAGCGCGTCACAGGCGGTGTGACGGTCGAAGATACCCGTGCCTGTGCTCTGTGTCTGGAGCTTGGCGACTGCGGCAACCCCGGTCCCGTGCAGAAGGTAGTCCAGAAGCGCCTCGTCGATGGTGGCCCGGTCGGTGTCGCTGAATATAGGGCTGGGAGAAAGCAGCTCCCAGAGTTGGAAGGTCCGGATCGATTTGTAGTGATAGAGTTGCCGGATCACCCCTAGTTGGATTTCCTCAAGCAGTGCATCTCGGTAACGTGCTGCGTCGGCTGCGTCCCCGGTGTACAAATAGCGCAGGCCGAACTGCGCTGAGCGACAGAAGTGACTGTTGTTTGCGTGCGGGCCATACATGCCCAGACGCAGCAAATGGGGCTCGATCGGACCTGCGAGAAAGCCGGAGCGATAGGGCTCGGGGGGCGGCAGGCTAGTGGGGGTGACGATTGGGCTGGCCGCCGTGCCAAGGACATCGATTCGGTCATCGGGAAGGGGAAGGTGCCTCTCGCCAAGCGCCACTTCGAGTTGCCAATCAATAGTACCATCGGGAGCCGCACTCAGTTTCCGCAACAGGCTGCGGACAGCCATGAGTGCGCCCTCTGAATCACTGCCCCCGAGGATCAGCGTGTCCGGCCCGGCGTTGCCGGCGGGGTGCACGGACTGCAGCACATAGCCTCCTGTGCCGGGATACCACCGGTCGACCAATGTCCGGAACTTGAGGTAGAGCGCTGCGATGCAGGTGTTGTTCGCGAGGCACCCCAGAGCGATCACATTGCGTCCAGGCGCATCGGTGAAAGAGGGAATGCCGGTGACCACGGGCACGTCTTTTCCGAAGCGCGCGATCAGTCCTTCGCGCAGAAGCTCTGTCGCCTCGTTACAGCTACCATTTTCCGGGACGCTGAGGACTACGTTCGACACACCGTCGCGGGTCAGCCTGAACCTGTGATTTTCAGTCATGCCTTCTTTCTCATTCGGAGGCTTCACACGGGCATCCCGGGCGGTCCTGAACGGGAGCGGGTTGACCGGCGGGGATCACGGGGTCGTAGGCCTTGCCTTTGGTGAGTTTGCGGAACTCGCGCTTCACTTGGCGTCGCAGATCGGTGTCGGTCATCAGGTCAAGGCCGGTCAGGGCCAGTGCTTTGGTCGCTACCGCCATGCCCTTCATGGCTGCGGGGAGCTGTGACTGCTGATGGATAAGCAGATGGTGTCCGGGCGTGCCTTTCGCCCAGCAGGCGATATTGAATCGTCCCAACGGTGCCAACCAGCTTACATTCGCTTCGTCGCTGCTGGCCGTTCCCCGGCCGGTGCTGACGGAGCCGATCCCGCGCGCGAATCCGCCATCGGGCCCGAGTTCGGCCGCGGCTGTTCGGTCGGCAGCGGAGAAACGCGGAGCTCCCACCGTTCGCAGGTTCCGGTCGAGGGCCGCGGAAAGGGCGTCGTTGGGGACACGATCATAGCAGGCTGCGAGGATGGTTCGGTGCATCTCCGTATCCGTGGCCAGTGCCGCTGCGCGCGCACAGTTGTCCACTCGTGCGGAGATTTCCTCCACCTGCTTCCGGTCTCTTGCACGGATGTAGTACCAGCTCCGGGCGTATGGTGGGACCACGTTCGGTGCCTTTCCTCCATCCATGATTGCGTAGTGAATGCGGACATTCGATGGAATGTGCTCACGCAGGAAGTTCACGGCCACATTCATGATCTCGACGGCATCGAGGGCGCTGCGTCCGTTGTGTGGGTCGGCTGCGGCGTGCGAGGTCTTGCCGTGGAACTCGTAGGTGATTGAGTCCATGGCGGCGCCGCTGCCATTGTTCACGCTCGTCCCTGCGCCCGGGTGCCAGGCCAAACAGGCGTCCAGGCGGTCAAAGGCCCCATCTCGTGCCATGTAGCACTTGCCGACGAGGGTTTCTTCAGCAGGACAACCGAAGAGCTTGACCGTGCCGCGGATGCTGTTTGCTTTCAGAACTCGGGCAAGCGCGATGGCCGCAAAGGTGCTGGCTGTCCCCAGTAAGTTGTGGCCACACCCGTGTCCCGGCGTGCGGCCGTCAGCTCCGCAGTCGGGCAGGGCATCGTACTCGGCAAGGATGCCGATCACGGGCCGGCCGCGACCTGCCGCCGCGATGAATGCGTTCGGAATCAGATCGAACTCACGCTCGATTCGGAAGCCGTGTGAGGAGAGCACGTCGCGCAGCAATGCCGCAGACTGCACCTCGCACATGGGGAGTTCGGACAACTCGTGGAGGCGCAGGGCCGTCGCCTCAGCCTCCGCACGCAGGCCACGGTAGGAGGCCAAGAGCTTCTTCTGCATTACGTCGTCCAATTGAACACGTCCTTTCCTGTGTGGGCGAGTCGTGGTGGCTCCATCGCAATATGTCTCCATCCTCCTACTTTGGGAAGGCAGAAGGCAATGCCGAGCTGGAGCTCAGCGTTTCCGGAGAACCATTCCCAACGCCATCCGTGCGCAGCTCCCGGAGAAGCCCGGTAATTCTCGAGTTGCTCAGTCCGTGCTCTAGCTGCGATAGAACTTCGACGGAGCTCTGACCGAGGCGTGACAGAGAGCGACAATTCAGGCGGCCCCAGGCCAAACTCCAGTGGCGGAATGCATCCCGTCATCCGAGTGTGGGGCTTAGTCTTAGGTGAGCCGGGGGCAGGGCACGCGGTTCGCTCCCGCTAGTCAGGGCTCTGACGGACAAGGCGAGCGCAGCCGAGCATGACGCGGGCTCAGAAGATGACGAGCGACCATTTTCCCAGGGCGAGGGTTTCTCCCGGCTGCATGAGTCGCTGGTAGGTGGTGCAGGCGTCGCGGAACGCATCGGGGTTCCCAAACGGAGTGAACTCCCGGAGCTTCACCCGGGCGAAGCCCTGCTTCTCGAGCTCGGCGGCAACGCTGTCCTTGTTGCGATCAACCAGAGGCGTACAAACGTAGACGGCCCCAGCTTTGCGGCAGACCGCGCTGACTCCGTTGATTGAGGACAGAATATGGCGCTTGTTCCGCAGCGGGACGGGAAGGCTCCTGAAGATGTAGCGGCGGTCTGAGAAGAGGAAACCGCCGAGCTTGATCGCGGTCACGTTGCCCCGGGTCGGCTCAAGCTCTGCGCCCGCGGTATCGAGCAGAGGCTGAGCCGCACTGTTGTCGCGGAATCCTGCCGTTGCGGAGACGTGCCATTCCTTGGGGGCTTTGACGGGGATCACACCGTGGGCCTGATTGACCAACCCTCGAAGGCTGGCTCTGGGACTCTGGCAGGTCTTCGCCAGGACATCGTCCTCCGTGAACGTTGCGGTGTGGATCGTTTTGGCGCCGTGCCTGCTGTAATCGTAGATGATGGTGATCGTGCCATCTGCGGCAACGGCCCCATCAGGATAGGAGACGCCGCGCCGTTTGTCGAGCAACAGCCCCCCTTCCCACGTCTTGCCGTCGTCGTCAGAGACGAACGCGGTGAGTTGTTCACGGCTCGTTTTCCTAGCAATGGGACCGTGTTTTACGAGCAGCAGGTTCCCCGAAGAAAGGCTGCGGATGAAGAAGCGCGCAGTGGGGTGCGCGATCTTAGAAGGGGCGATTTCGGACCACGTCTTGCCCTTGTCGGTGGATATGGCTTCGCCGATGCCGTACGTGGTGCGGACGAGGAGCCAGAGGGAACGGTCCCGACGCTCGATGATCATCGGCTCGTCGCAGTTGCGATCTTCTTTACGGGGAATTCCGGCTGTGCCGCGGAGTGACCACGTCTTGCCCCGGTCCCGGGAGGCGAGGATGCGGCAGCTTTGATCGCGCCGCCAGATGGCAGTCGGAAGGAGCCATGTTCCGTTCAACAGCACAGTTGGCTTGCACATCATGATACCGTCATGGACCATGTGTGGTTCGGACCAGGTGGCGTTTTCGTCGTCGGGGTTCTCGGTCACGGTTGCGAAGAGGATGGGCGGGCCGCCGGCTCCCCGTTGGGCCCAGAACAGCCAAAGGCGTCCGGTTGGGTCGAGCCAGGGACAGGGGTCGAAGGCGCGGATTGGGCCGGCTTTGTCAGGGTCTATGATCATCTTCAGGGGTGACCAGGTTTTGCCGGCATCGCCGCTGGTCACGAGGAGGATGTAATTGTGCCGATCTTCGCCAGTGCCTCCTCCGTACCAGGTGGCCCAGAGCCGGCCGGCCGGCGATCGCTCGATGCCCGGAATGCCCTGGAACATCCGGACGTCGTCTCCGTATTCGGGACCGGGGGTGAGGTTGATGCTCGGAGGAACGTGTGAGAGGGGTGAATCGGTTGGCGGAGCCCCCCCTGTCAGCAAGGGGACAAGGCAGGCGACTGCAAGGGCAGAGGAGACATGGCGGAAGGGCATTTTCATGGTCATGTAGTGGAATCCTGCGTCTGGACAGACCGGGATCGTTTGCCAGCTACTCAAACCAGACCCGGTCGATCTGGTAGGTGGTGCTGGTGGAGTCCCATTTGGAGTTACCGCCTGGTTCGGCCAGGATGAGTGTGACGGACGAGACGGGGCCTTCGACCGGCGTGCCTGTGAGGACCTGCCATTCGCCGCTGGCCCGTACGTAGTTCAGGACGCGTTGGTTCTTTCCGTCCGCCGGCATTTCAGCGCCGATGTGGGAGCCCTTCAGCGCCTTGATCCGCACCTTCAGTACGTGTTTGCCGTCCGTTACGCCGGCGACCCGCTTCGAGTAACCCAGCATGTCACGAACACCTGCTTCACGGGGGGCCACGATGGTCACAATACCGTTGGCTGCACTCACGGTTGGTTTGACGGTCGTCCAGCCAATCGTTGACCAGCCGCTGAACGTGTCGAAGTCGTCCACGATCACCCGTCGGAGGGCGGCGAGGGCTTCTTCGGTGGCTCGGCGCACCTCGAATGTGTGCGACACCGGCTTGTTGATCTGCCATACTTCGGCCATCGCTGCTTCCATGTCCGCCACCAGTTGCCTCTCCTGCGGCTTGTACTCGATATAGGCCTTGGCCTGGCCTCTCATATAGCCATAGAGGCTGTGCTTCTTCTGGCGCAGTTCCTCCACCTTTGCGGTCAAGGCTTTCTTCATACCCTCGTAGTCGTCATAGGCCAACTTCGCCCGGGAGCCGGTGAAGTGGTGTTGGGCGGCGAACGTGCGCAGCTTGCGGGCCGGAATGGCGTGTCGTCGCCCATCGGCTTCCATGACGTTGAGAGCCTGTCTATACATGGGGGTTGCTGCGTTGGCGGCCAGGTTGACGCCTGAACTCAGCTCCGCTGCGGTGTACTTGCCCACCGGCGTGCCGTCGATGAACAGGACGTGATCGCCTTCGGGGAGGTTGGTGACGGTGATGATCTCCCTGTTCATTTCGGCCATGAAGGGGATCAGTTCGAGCGCTTTTGCGGCGGCCGGGAGGACGGGATAGGGCAGGGCATTCTCGAGGCAGGCGAATGTCACTCCCTCTGCGGTGACGTTGACACTGGTGACCTTGCAGTTCAGCTCTCTGCCGACTTGCTTGCTCTGTGCATCGACCGCGAACTCCGCAACGGTGCCTGAGACGCCTTGCCCCTTCAGGATGTAATAGGCCATGATGAACTGGCCAAAGTCGGCGGGATGCACCCGGTCTTGTCCGACGATGGTGCGGGTTTTGTCCTCGGCTTGGTATTCGGCGTTGAGCGCGGTCATCGGGCCATGCAGGTCAACGACCCCTGCCTTGAATTCAGGCGCCAGCTTGCCGACGCGCTGTCCGCACGTCCCCAAAGCGTCATTGACTCCGAAGCAGTTCGCGGCTTTCAGGTCACCCGTCTGATCGTAGATGGAGGGCGTGATATAGATGATTCGGCAGCCGATGGCCTTGAGCTTCTCGGAGAGCTTCCTCATGTTTGCCACATGGCCCGAAATCGCGCCCGTTCTCCGCTTCTCGATCGCCTCGCCCGTTTTGTCCACGCCGTAGTTTCCGCGTCCGACATCATTCATTCCGAGCATGATCGTGGCGACAGTAGGCTTGTGTGGGGCGATATCCCAGTCGAATCGTCGCACAGCTCCGCTGGCAGAGTCGCCGGAAATTCCACAGTTGTAGGCTTTGATTTCTCGGTCGGGGTATCGCGTGGCGTTGAAGAGATAGATGAACTGATGGTATCGCCGTCCATGCGTGATGCTGTCCCCGATCGCGACCCAGATATCTCCTTTCCTGAAGCTGGCGTCGCCGGCCCCAATTGCCGAGGGGGGGAGGAACGCGAGGAACATCGTTCCGAACAAGACGACGTTGAGCAGGTTTCTGCGATTCATTGAAGGGGCTTCCTATATTGGGCATTGAGAAACCGGCCGATGGGCTGTTCCATACTGTCACCTCAGTGTGGGTCAAGAGCAGGTCTAGCGCACGTCGAAGGCAAAGAGGCGCGCTTGCTCCGCTCCCCAGGTTGTCTCAGGGATGAAGCGCACAGCTTTGGCGTTGCCGGTGAGTGGGATTCGTACGAGGCGGTTATGGGTGTTGTCTGCGCGGTGTACCACGTGCCAACGCCCTTGTGCGTCCTCTGCCTCAACCCGAAATGCGTTGACCATGGTGGCGGGCATTGCCCAATGGCTGGCATCGAGCGCGAAGTAGTGTCGCATATTGCGGGCGCTGTGTCCGCGTGACGTGTCCACCCGGTTCAAATCACTGTCAAAGACAAGGCGGGCCTCTGTGAGTTGGGCATCGTCCTCAAACCGGTACTCGATGGTGTCTCCCGGAGCGCCTGTCCATCCATTGTCCACATCCCCGATGGGGCGATCGATACCATTCCGAAGTGGGGCCGGATCACCGGCCGATGCCGTCAGGGTTGCCTGGATGGACAGTTCGGGGACAGGGCGTTTGTGCCACGGGAGGTAGCAATCATCCTCCAGAAGAGTGTTCTGGAGCTCAGCCAGTTTGTTCTCGTACACGCCGTTCGGGGTCAATCCATGCGCCGTGGCGATCGCTGCGGCTGTTCCAGCGGCTTGTCCCATGAGCGACGTGGTTGCCATGACCCGGGTTGCACTCATGGCGGCATGGGTGGCGCTGTGACACCGACCCGCGCAGAAGAGATTCGTGATGTTACGGGAATAGAGACTGCGGTAGGGGATCCCGAATGGAGATGGTGCCGGGTGGAAAATCGTTCCGCGTTCGGGGTGGTAGAAGCCTGCCGGGAAATGGTCATCCATGGTCCATCCGCCGTAAGCCACCAGATCCTCAAACCGGCCTTCGGCTTCAATGTCGTTTTGGGTCAATACGTGCGGTCCGAGATAGCGGCGGCTTTCGCGCTTACCCGGGAGGAAGCCGAGCCAGTCCAGGGCCCAGTTCTCCACGTCTTGATCGCTGTGGTTCTTGATGTGATCCCAAACCCCGAAGGCGATCTTGAGGAGTTCCTCGCGGAGGCGCTCGGTGTCGTGGATACTGTCGTGTTCGCCGCCGACTTCCATCCACCAGAAATTGGTCTTCCGCAGGCTGGCATTCCGTCCGCGCAGGTCCTCGGGGTTGTTGAAAGTGTGAGCCCATTCCGGGGCGATGAACGGCATGGGATGGGGGTATTCCCTGGCCTGGAACAGGCAGGTCATCCCCATCGTCTTGCAGTCTGATTCGGCTGGGGCAATCGATTCGTCGTATTCACTGCCGGCTTCCCGGCCGATCCGGAAGTCTGCTCCGCTGAGCGGCGCAAGGATTCCATCTCCGCTGCAGTCCGCGAAGAGGTTGGCTTCGATGGTGTGCCAGGTTTCGGTTGTGAGTTGCCAGGCGCGCACCGAGTGGATGCGGTCACCATCCATGGTGCAGCTGCTGATCGAGCAGTTCAGATGCAACTCGAGGTTCTCCTGGTACTGCGTTTTGCCATAGAGGACGCTATCCCAGATCGAGTAGTTGGGCTGCGGGTTCCGGTAATGATTCTCCAGCAGGAGTTCCTCGAGGATTCCGGTTTCGCGGTTATTGGGTCCATGTGCTCCACAGACGTGCATGCGGATCTCAGACGAGGCATTCCCTCCCAGAACGGGGCGGTCCTGAATCAGGGCCACTTTGGCTCCGTGGCGGGCTGCGGCGATGGCCGCAATGAGTCCTGCCATTCCTCCGCCGACCACACAGAAGTCAACGTGATGAGTTTCTTCGCGCATAGCTGAACGTTCCTGACTGACAACGTTTGGGTTTGGGGTCGCCTCGAAGTGGACGCGCTGTCCGGGGCGTTAGTCTACTGCCTTTCAGTCGACGGGCCAAGTCACGCACTGGCCGAGCTGTGGCCCCCCAGTCTCGTGAGGCGGCTCGACAGAGTCTCGCCCTCCATCGGACACAGATGGCCCAGAGAATTGTGGAGGGAGAGACTCCGTCGAGCCATTCTGGAGTTGTCCCGGCGAAAGCGAGGTATAGTTGAGGCACAGAACGGAATTGACCGTGCTGTGTGGAGGCAGATAGATATGTCACGATCGAGCATCATTTTCAACCTGTGTGAGGTGGCACTCATGGCTGGTTTGGCTGCGTTTCCTGTTGCGGCGTTTGGGGGGATGGCCTATGACGATCCCCGGGACTGGACGATGTGGGAGACGTACCGGAGCTCCGTGAAGCATCCGTGTACGTTGATCAAGTCTGAGGACCTGGTCCGGGCCAAGGCCAACATGGCGACCCACGAATGGGCTCAGTCGTACGCTGCGCGGATCCGGAAAAATGCCGACGCGTTCGTTGAGTTGATGACTCCTGAGTACCTGGCGACTATGGCTGAGATCATGACGCCGGGATGCACCGGGCCATGCCCCGAATGTCGCGCACAGGGGAAACGCTGGCATCCGAACGGCCAGTGGGGTTGGTCGTTTCATCGGCCGAACGAGCTCACGTGTCGTGTCTGCAAAGCGGTTTTTCCGAATGAGAAGCACCCGGAAAGCGTGGCCGTTCCCTGCACGTGGGATCCCCGGCAGGTTTTCACGTTCTACGGTGGTGATACCTTCACGTGTTTCAGCTACAGGTACGCGCGCCCTACGTTCACCGGGATCATCAGGGCCAGAAAATTCGGTTTCCTCTCCAGTCAACTGCAGACACTGGCTCTGTCGTACGCTCTTCATGACGACCCGAAGTACGCCCGGGCCGCCCGAGCGGCTCTCTTGCGCGTTGCGGACGTGTTCCCCAAGTATGTGGTCCGAGCCGGGTACGGGTATGGGGAGTTCTCGAACTGCGATCCGCACACAGCGTCTGAGCGTATCAACAACCTGCCCAACGATGAACTTGTCTACCCGCCTAATAAGCCGGATCGACGGATCCACACCGGTTACTGGTCGGCCAGCCGGGTTGGCTCATCCGGAATGGACGGTGGCTGGTTGACGCGGGTTACGGTGGCGTACGACCTGACCTGCGAAGCACGAGATGGGGATGCCCCGGTTTACAGCGAAGCGGAACGACTGCGCATTGAGCGCGATGTCTTGCTCGAAGGCAGCTACCTGGCCGCCTGCGATTCGAGCATCAACAACAAGTCCGTGGGCAACCGGGCCGGTGCGGCGATGGTGGGGCTTTGTGTTGGTCATCCGGGCCTGGTGCGATTTGGTCTGGATGGCTTCATGCGCACGGTGGATGACTGGTTTCTGCCTGACGGAGGCACTTCGGAATCAGCAGCTTACGCAATGATGACCATGGGCGGCGTCCGACCCTTTGGTTTGGCGTTTCGGGACTACTCGGAGCCCGAAGGTTACAGCGGGCCGGACGGGAAGCGACTGGACCACTTCAATGCGTGCCGCGATACACGCTACGGCACCTGTTGGCAGGGGTTGCTTTGGACGCTGCAGGGAGACCTTAGACACCCCCCGATCGCGGATAGCTACCGGACGACCAGGGTCAGTGCTCCCTATGCTGAGCTCGTCGCCCTGGCTTACCCGACTGAGCAGCACATGGCCTACTTGAGCGAAGTGACTGGCAGCAGGTTGGCGGGGCGAGCGGCTCAGGAAGCGATCTTCTATCGGAACTCGGACGCCGCTCAACCCGGCGGTGAAGTTCCCTTTGAACTGCCTGACGTCGTCTTCCCTTTCCTCGCCCAGGGCTTCCTTCGTCTGGGAGAACAAGGGCGAGCTGGCACGGTCGTTCTGAACGCGAGTGGATGGGGTGGACACCACCACAGTGACAGTCTGGACCTTTACCTGTGGAAAGATGGACATGAGCTGCTTTCTGATCTGGGGTACCTGTGGGACCATCCGGATAAGAAGAAGACATACCGTACGATGGCCCACAATCTGGTGATGCTCGACGGGATGGAGCAGGAGCGGAAAGGGCGTGGTGGCTCGTTTCATCTGTACGCTACGACACCACGGGTCAAGGCCATGGAAGCGTCCTCGACGGCGTACCCGCAGGCGACCATGTACCGCCGCACGTGTGTTCAGATCGACCACGGTGAGAACGGTGCATACCTGGTCGATGTCTTTCGGGCAGGAGGAGGGAAGCAACGTGAGTATCTCTTCCATGGACCTGGAAACGAGTATGAGGTCCACGGGGTCAAACCGGTCCGGGAGCCACTGGAGGAGCGGGTGCCAATCCACTTCGGTGTGCGTTTTCATTTGGGCGAGCTGGCGGAGATTTTCCTGAAGGACATCGCACTCCATGAGATCGGTCCGGACGGAACGCCGGGCAGGAATTTGGTTCAGTCTCCTCTGGCTGAGCCCCTGGGAGGGACGTTGCGGGCCGGCGCCGGCTGGGGGTGCTATATCGGCAACGGTGCTGCCACGGCGGAACCGGCGCCCGGGGAGCAGGGCGCCATTCGGTTTGCTGCGACAAAGGCGCAGGCTGACGGGGTTGTCAATGTGGCGTTCATTGTCGGTGAAACGGACGGCTACCGGGGCACGGCGACGTTTTCCGGGCGGGCTGGCAGCAGTTACCGACTCACATTCTCCATCAAAGGAACGGCTAGCCGAATCGGGACGCAGGCTGTTTACTGGCAGGGCAAGCCCGGAGACTCGCGGGCTCGCCGGTACGCGACAGTGGCGGTCAAGGACACCTCCGCTCTTGCCCCCGGGCCCCAGTGGTCGCGCCATGAGGCCGTGTTCCAGTTGCCGACGGATGCCGTCGAGTTGGCCGGGCAACGCTGGGGAACTGCGGACGATGCCTGTTCCATTCGCTGGGCTCTGCCTGGTGATTACCGGTTTGCCGCTCACTTCCCGGGCACGGAAGGTGGCGAGCGGATCAGGATTGGGGCAGGGTGGGGACAACGTGACCATCGCAACTCTGATCGGGGCAGCGTGTTGCCGTACGTTTTCCGCCGTCGGTCCGGGGAGGGAGAGACGGATACGTTCGTGACGGTGTTCGAAGGAGCTGAGGTCGATAGGGAACTGGTGAAGGGGGTGAGGTTGCTGGAGGTGTCGTCTTCGGGAGCCCACACGGCTGTCGCCATCCTGGTTTCCACGTCTCAAGGCAGCGATCTGGTGATCAGTCAGCTTGGGAACGCTGACGTTCGCGTTGAGGAAGGCGGACGTTCAGCTCAGACAGATGCACGGATCGCGTTCACGAGCTGGGAGAGTGGTCAGGCCCAACTTGGGGCGATGATAGAGGGGACGAGCCTTCGCGGGCCGTCTGCGACTCTCACGACTGAGGTCGCGACGTTTTCCGGCCGGGTTCTGCGGGCAGGGGGAGCCCAGGGGGCATCCTGGTTCGATGTCGTTCCGGAACTGCCGCGTGATGTCATGCTCCGGGGATGCGCTGTGCTGGTTACGGCGGATGACGGCATCGAACGGGCGTACCCCATTTGGAGGCAGGAGACGACCGAGTCAGTGACCCGTTTGTTCACCGAGTATGCCGGAGAAGGTTTCCCGGCATTGCCGGCTGAGACGTGGCGAATCTCGAACAGCGTTTTCGTGGGAGGCCGTTGAGGCATCCACGGCCTGCTACGAACGAATTCCATCACCAGAGTCGCGCCGTTTGCAGTAAGGCACGTAGCGTAGCGGTGTGCCGTTCTTCCTGCCTAACCTAACGGGGGTACGTTTACCGCGGTTGCAGGATGACGTACGTCGGCAGACCAATTGCTCCGAAACGGTCCAGTACGGCCTTTGTTTCCGGGGAGCCGATGTCTTCAGCCTGGAACTTGACTCTGACGTATCCAGCCAGCCGTTTCTCGACAGCTGGGTCCTTGAACGTCGTCTTCTCCATCTTCAGGCAGTTCTTGCACCAGCTCGCCCAGAAGTCGATGAAGACGGGTTTTGCGTCGTCTCTGGCGACCCGAAGAGCGTCTTCGAGACCCGTGAACCAACCTTCCTCTTCGCGGTCAGCCTGGGCCGCTACTACGGCTTGACGGCTTTTCTCGGATTGCCCCTGGTAGAGCGTGATGCCCTGCCAACCGTACCATGCAGCCATGGCCAGAATCAGAACGGCAAACGCACGTTTGACCTGTTCCATCCATCTTCCCGGTTTGGGGAGGAAGGAGAGCCCTGCACCCGCCAGCGGCCACGGCAGAGCCATACCGATCCCCAGGAGGAAGGGCAACAGGAGTCCTGCCTGGTTACCGGCAGACGAGAGGCTGGCGGCCATCAGGAGCACGGAGATGACGACCGGGGCGACGCAAGCACCGGCCAGCAGCGCGGCGAGAGCTCCGAGGAAGAGAGCCGCCACGAATCCACCTTTCTCGCCGCCTCCGCCGAACCTGGTCTGGAGGCGTGAGAGGTCGATGAGGAAGACATCGAGCATGGCCAGGGCAAGCACGACAAAGACGATGGCCACCCCGATATTGAACCACGGTTTCGAATTGAGTGTGCCAAACTTGGCTCCGGTCAGCACAACAAGGAGGCCAAGCAGGCCGTAGACCAGGGCAATTCCGGCACCGTACGTCGTGCCCAAAGCAAAGCCCCGTGTCTTTGAGGAGGCCTTTGTGCCTGCACCGATGATGGCCAGGTTGACCGGGATCATCGGGAGCACGCAGGGCGTCAGGTTTAGTGCCAGTCCGCCGAGGAGCACAAGGAGCAGTGACACAAGCACACCGCGCTCCTTGAAGGCCTTTGCCAACCCGTCCTGCTCGATTCCTTCTCCCTTCTCTGCTCGATCCAGGAACGCGAGGAACTGATCGCTCTTGACATACCCCGCGGCTCGACCCGCGACGGTGAAGTGCTCAAAGAGCTCTTGCGTCCCGATCGCTTTGAGCGGCGGGGGCAATCCCGCATCCGGAACAGACGGAGGCGGGGCATCGGCCGGGACGCCAAGCGGTATCTTCACCCGTTCCGGGAGAAAGCAGAGCGAGTCGTTGCATCCCTGATAGGCAACTCGAAGGGTGAACGCTTCAGTGGGGGGAGTAACGGTGAAGAGGAAGGTCGTGTCATGGTCATAGACCGCGACATCCTGGCCGGTGAATGGATCAGGTTTCTTCTTCGCTTCCGGAACAGCCTTGGGGACCAGTTTGACGGCCTCGTCGACCGCCGTGATCTTCACCCGTTCGGCATAGAGGTAGTGCTTTGGGGCGATACGGAAGGCAACTCGTACTTCCGAACCATCGGCGGCGGGTAGCGTGGCGTCCACACTGAAAGATGGCGACGCGGTTGGTTGGGCAGGGAGCAGCAACGGCAGGAGCGCAAAAAGCGCAAAGATCTGCTTCATCATTCTCTTCCCTTCTCGCGGTCTTGTTGGGCGCTGTACACGTTCGTTAACGGGGAAATCGCGTCCCGGGACCACCTGAAGCATGCCTGTGAAGCGTCCCGCCTGGTCGCGTCTCGTTCACGCTTTAGACCGGGCTGCTCAGGCAGGGTTTCAGAAGGTCATCTGGAAAGTCGGGAGTTCGGGGTCCAGCGGCATCTCTGCGACCTGGAAATCGGTCACTCGGGCTGAGGGCGGGCCTTGTCGCAGCCACGCGACCATGGCTTGGACCTCTCCTGTCTCGCCCTGGAGCAGGCACTCAACGGTGAAGGAGTCAACATTCCGCACGTAACCCTTGAGGGTCCCGTATGGTCCGGCCTGCCGCAGCGTGGCATATCGGAAACCGACTCCGGTCACCCGTCCGTGGACTCTGACGCAACGCGCGATGTCGCTCATCTGCCTTCTCCCTCGCTCTCTCGTGGTTGTGCCCAGTTGATTTTTGTCTTCTTGTGCACAACGCTTCTCGGTTTCGTGCTTTATGTCTTTTGCCAGGCTCTCCCGGCAAACAGACTATTCTTGTACAGACACTTCGGAAGTGGGACGTGAGGCGGCGGGAGCTG
>JABHEG010000142.1 GCA_018676675.1 Lentisphaerota bacterium | reverse complement strand
TGCGGCCTCAAAAGGACTCCCGAAACGACCTCGTTCAAGATCATCCACAACCTGCATCTTGAACGCTTCACTGTATCGCACTACTCTCTGTGACACCGGTCTCCTCCTTGTATAAGTGTCAACCTATACCAGGACGAGACACGAACGCTGAACATCGAACGTCCAACGCCGAATGTCGAATGAAGAGAACCGGAACAGTCTCCGAAAGAAGCCGTTACAAACCTCGACGTTCGACGTTCAGAGTTCGATGTTGGACGTTCAAGTTAGCGCTTATGCGGCGTTGCCCCAGGCTGGTATGCAGAGCCCCGTTGGGGCAGAAGGCAAGGAGTGCATGCTTCACCAACCTCAGTTGTCCTCAAATTTCGGGGTATTCGGATGCCTCCATCCACTCTGGAGACCGCTGCGTTGCAGCTCAGGAACTCCCGGCCAAGACAACGTCAATAGCGTCAAGTTGATCTTGTGTGAGCGGTCCGGCGTCAACTGCGGCGATATTCTCGGTGATTTGCTCGGGGCGGCTGGCGCCAATGAGAGCCGATGTCACCCGATCATCGCGCAACACCCAGACCAACGCCATCTGCGCCAAGGATTGCCCCCGCGCTGCGGCGATGTCATTGAGCTTCTGCAGCTTGGCTACCAGGTCAGGTGTGATCCCATCCTCTTTCAGGAATCCGGCTTCCTGTTTGGCCCGGGAATCTGCCGGTATGCCGTGCAGGTACTTCCCCGTCAGCAAGCCCTGCGCCAACGGGCAGAAGGGGATCACCCCCATACCAGTGTCTCCTGTGGCGTCGAGAAGGCCGTTTTCCACCCAGCGATTGAGCATCGAATAGCTGGGCTGGTGTATGATTGGCCTGGTGAGGCCGTCTCGCTGACAGATCCGGGCGACCTCTCGGGTCATGTCGGGCTGATAGCTGCTGATTCCGCAGTAAAGCGCCTTGCCGCTGCGCACGGCCTGGTCGAGGGCTCCGAGCGTCTCCTCCAGCGGGGTGTTCGGGTCAGGGCGGTGGGAGTAGAAGATGTCCACGTAGTCGAGCTGGAGGCGCTTCAGGGACTGGTCCAGGGAGGCCAGAAGGTACTTCCGTGAGCCGAATACCCCGTAGGGGCCGGGCCACATCTCATATCCGGCTTTGCTGGAGATGATCAGTTCGTCGCGATACGCAGCGAGTTCCTGTTTGAGGATGCGCCCGACTCGAGACTCCGCAGCGCCCGGTGCCGGTCCGTAGTTGTTGGCGAGGTCGAAGTGGGTGATGCCGTTGTCGAAGGCCGTGAAGAGCATGGCCTTGGCGCTGGCATGCATGGATGTTTCATCCGTGTGCCGGGCGGCATCCGTGCCTGCGTCTCCGAAGTTGTGCCAGCAGCCCAGCGAGATCGAGGGGAGGAGCAGGCCGGAACGGCCGCAACGTCGGAACCAGCCTTCGCTGGTGTTCGTGTAGCGTTCTGTCGAAGCGTCATACGTATCGCTCATTGTCGTTTTTCCTTATGGTATTGTGAAGGGAGTCCCTTGCCATGTGGATGGCGTGGACTCGGAGGGCTTTCTGTCAGCAACTGACTGGCTGGATCTCGGGCTCATCTTCTCCGGCTTCGACCATGCGGCGTTTCAGGCGAGTGGCCATGTCTGCCCGAACATCTGCAAAGGCGGGATCCGAGACGAGGTTGCGGCGTTCGTGTGGATCGGTCTGCAGGTCGTAGAGGAAATCCTCAGTGTAGACAGGACTGTTGCAGCACCCGAAGCGTACGGCATCTTTCGGTGCGCGGACCGAGTATTTCCAGCGCTGGGTCCGGACCGTTCGTCCGCAGTGGCTTTCACTGATCTGAAGGAACGCTTCTTCGGGCCACTCCTGAGCTGTCCCGTCAGCGAGTGTGCCGAGATCGCCTCCCCTCATGCAGGAGGGTACAGGCACGCCTCCGGCAGCGACGATGGTTGGTGGTACGTCAATGAGGCTCACGAGTTCTTCGACGACTTTTCCCCCGCGGAAACCCGGGCCGCATGCGATCATCGGGATGCGGATGCAGCCGTCGTGACACGAGCGCTTGTACTCGCTGTTCCGCGTGCGGAAGTGTGATCCGTGGTCACTGGTGTAGATGATTAAGGTGTCGTCTGCCATCCCCTGGGCTTCGAGTTCCGCGCGGATGCGCCCCAGAGCGGTGTCGAGGCTGTTGATGCAGCCGAGGTAATCCGGGTACTCTGCTCGCCAGTCGCCTTCGGTGTCGGTGAGGTCTCCGGGGGTGACGAAGTCCTTGAAGCGTTCCTTGGAGCCCTTGGGACCCTCGTAGTGATTGTGGTCGTTTTGGTGATGGGGCTCGATGTAAGACAGGAAGAGGAAGAAGGGCTTTTCCCCGTCTCGTGAGCGCAGATAGTCCAGGACCCAATCTGTCTGTGCGTCCACTCGGTAGCTCCCCTCGGGGAAGTCGCGTCGGTTCATCTCCGCATCGAACATGTGCCCATCGTGTCCGTGCGAGGTGAATTCGAGCACATCGGAGGCGAGCCAGTAGTCTTTGTAGCCGCCGCGGAGGTGCAGCGGGACGGCAGTTTCGCGATGGTTCACCTCGGTGTCCTCAACCCCCCGTGTGTAGTACGTGCCAAAGTGTCCTGAGGCCAGATGCCATTTCCCGATGTAGCCGACTTCATAACCGAACTCACTGAGCCAGCTAGGGACGGTTTTCTCGTCCTGCGGGAGGGCGATGTTGTTTTTGAAACAGCCCATTTCGGTTGCGTATTTTCCCGTTTGGAGGCAGGCTCTAGCGGGACCGCAGACCGGCTGGCAGGTGAATGCACTCTCGAACCGGACGCCTTCCGCAGCCATGCGGTCAAGATTGGGGGTGACATCGAGAGGTTGGCCGTAGCAGCCGCAGGTGTCCCAACGCTGCTGATCAGAGAAGAAGAAAATGATGTTTGGCTGCTGACCTGCGGACATGTTGGACTCCTTGTTCACTCACGTTCTCTGCATATGACCGAAGCCTCGGCGTTGTCGGTGGCACGAGCGTGGGGGGGACACCGGCGCGCGTCTGCCCAAACAGGCCAAACCGCCTGGAACTCCGGCGCCTTTACCCATAGCCCGTCCGGGCTGAAAAACGAGCCGTTTCGGGACAGGAAGGGCAGGGCTTCCGCGTTACGCTTCAAAGCAAAGCACTGTCCGTTTTCCGGGACTGTCCGATTGGCCACGCCGGCCCCGTTGATTTGCGTTGCAGGAGGTCGACGCAGTCGTGGACGCTTGGGCCATGAGTGGGTAAAGTGTATGGCATCTGTAGGCAAAGGAGAGAACGATGACCATGATCTGGACGTTGCGTGTTGTGTCGCTAGTCGCCCTGCTGAGTTTCTCATCCCGCGGCGCCGATTGGCCTCAGTACCGCGGTCCTGAACGAAGTGGTGTCTCACGGGAGACGGGACTTGCGCGAGCATGGCCCGAAAGTGGGCCCACCGTGACATGGACTCTCGAGCTGGGGCGTGGCTACGGGTCCCCTGCTGTACGTGGCAACGAGGTCTATATTCTTGACCGCCCGACCGGTAAGCCCGCCGATCAACGCGAGGATGTCCTCCGCTGTCTGGATCTTGACACAGGGAAGGAGCTCTGGTCGTTCGCGTACGCGGCCCCCGGTCGGTACTCGTTCGACGGGACCCGGTCCGTTCCGACCGTCACCGATGGCCATGTCTATCTTGTCGGGCCGTTCGGGCACGCGCATTGTGTTGACCGGAAGACGCACAAAGCCGTTTGGTCGGTGAACCTCCTTGAGCGGTTCGGCGGGGACGTGCCCCGGTGGGGATTCGTGCAATCGCCTCTTCTCGACGACGATGTCCTGATCGTGGCCCCCCAGGGGAAACAAGGCTTCCTTGTCGGCCTCGACGCCGGCACCGGTGAGACCAGATGGGCGTCGCCTCCACTTTCGGGGCGTTCCTGCTACGCGTCGCCCGTGGTCGCTACCCTCGCCGGCGTTAGACAGGTGGTCATCGCGACCGGCGGACAGGCGGCACGAGGGCGTCACGCGGCCGTCAAGGGAACCGTTGCGGCGTTCGCGGCAGAGGATGGACGTCTGTTGTGGACCTACGACGGGTGGCAATGCAGGAACCCAATTGCCGACCCTGTCCCGGTCGACACAGAGCGGGTGTTCATCGCGGGGGGATATGGTGCGGGTGCGGTGATGCTGCGGGTTGTCAAGGCCGATGGTGGGCTGGCGGTTGAGGAGGCCTCCCGTGTGCCGGGGTGGAAGGGGCAAATTCAGACGCCGATCCTGCATGACGGGGTTATCTATGCGAACAACAGCGGAAAAGGGGGAAAGGGAGGACTGACGTGTCTGTCGCTTGATGGAAAGACCCGCTGGGCATCATCTCAAGTGGAGAACGGTCCGGTTTTTGACCGTGGAGGCGTACTTGTGGCAGACGGCCTCATCTTCGCTGTGGACGTCCGCGGTTCGTTGCGGATGGTCGAGGCGAATCCGGAAGAGTACCGGGAACTGGGCAGCGTTCCACTCCTCGCAGGCAAGGAAATCTGGGCCCCCTTGGCCTTGTCGAACGGGCGGCTGTTCCTGCGCGATCTAACGAAGATGCACTGCGTCGATCTCCGGGCCAAGTAACGCTTTCGCTGTGCCTCGGCTTTGCTCGCAGCTCCTGCGTCGTGCTTTGAGGCGCGTGTGGTCGGTGGCATTGTGGGCGGATCGACAGAGAGCCTGTGTCGATCACTCAACGCAGCCGTTCCCCCTTTGAGACATTCGTCCAGGGCATGGGTGTCCGGTGTTGATTGCGAGCTTGCCGAGATGGACGCCTCTTACCGAGCTTTCCTGAGTGTCATCTCGACCGTCCGGCCCTGGTGACAGACGACGGTGATGTGGGTCACTGGGGCATTGTCATCGACGCGCACACGTGTGGACGGATTGGGGCTGGCCGAGGTCCACTCACCGGCGAGCGTGACCGTCAGCTCCCGGGGTTGACTGAGTCCATCAATCATGTTCAGGTCGGGGTCGGCGATGCTCAGTATGGCACTGTGCCCCGGGCCTTGTTGGATCATGGCGAGGCAGGGGCGCTCGACAGCGATAATGGGCTGGGTTAGCGGTGAGACAAGGGGACTGTCGGTTGCCTTCGGAGGCCACCAGCGCCGAACGCGGCCCGTGATCTCAGTTTTCCGGGGAGGGATGGGGACGGGCTCCAGGAAGACGCAGCCCAATGACCGGCTGTCTTCATCCCAGACGATGTGCGCTACACTGTCCCGCTGCAGCACCTGGTAGAAGGCCGTGTCAGACGATTCCATGGCCTCCGCCAATGCCGCAAGCCGGGTGGGTGACGTGTTGACCAATACGGCGTATTCGTAGGTGGCTGCCGAAGGTGCTTTCCCGTGGTCGATCCACGCGGTCGCGAACAGTCCTTCCAGTTCCTTCTTGTCGTGCTGTTCGCGGAATTTCTGGTTCTTCCGAGCGACGTTGACGAGCTGTCCCGTCGGAATGATGTACCCCGTGCCTTGTGTGTCCAGCAGGGCGTGGGCTCGTTCCGGGTCAAGCGTGCGTTTCATGGGTACTTGGTGGGCAGCCTGTCCATCGACGACGATTCCCTGCGGCGCTTCCTGCTCCCCGAGGTGCTTCTGGAACAGATTCGTATGGGTCGCGTGCTCCGTATCATCGTTGACGATTCCTGTCCCGAGGCAGATGATTCGGTTGTCGAACAGGAAGTAGGTCTTCTCCGCGCGGAAGCTTGGGTTGTGGTGCTTGGCGCCATGGATGCGCATGACGAAGATCCCGTTCCTCTTCCTGTGTGAAAGACCGCCGACAAACGTCTGGTCAGAACGCAGCATCTCGGTTCCTTTGGATGGCGCCACGAGCTTCTCGGGGGGCAGGTAGATCACTGTTGTTCCGTCGAGTCGGTTCCAGTCCCATCCCGCTTCAACACAGCCGCTGCTCCGGCGTGTGACGGGGGTTCCGCTCGCCAGGATATCAAGATATCCGTTACTCAGATAGCGTCCGAACCGATTGTTGTTCGCGTAGGTCTCGCCATGGGTCACGTAGGAGCTGTAGCCTTTGACGACGGCGAGCCAGTGGTCGCGTCTGTGGGCCATGAGTCCGGCGTAGCTCAGAGCGAGATTGCCTTCAGGCGAGGGCTCCGGCCTGAGGTCCGCATCCACGAATCGCTTCTCGTCCCGTTGTTCCGGATGGAAACGCAGATAGGCGGCGATCAGATCGCGATCCAGGCCTTGCCCGCTTGCCTGGGCGATGGCCAGGAGCTTGCCCGCGGAAAATGCCTGGGTGTGCGGGTGCCTGCCGCACAATGGTAGCGGCAGATCATTCTGGTTGCAGTAGAAGCGCATCGCCAAGAGCACCCTTTTCAGTCGGCTGTAGGCTTCTGCTGAGATAGCGAACGGCGTGTTTCCGAGCAGACTCACGATGTGGGTCAGACTGTTCAAGCTGTAGTTGGCGTAGGCGAAGTAGTGGAACCCATGGTGGAACGCGGAGCCATCGGGTTTGAAGCCATCGCCTTTCTCCAGCAAGATCTTCTCGGACAGGTGTCGGGAGAACGCACGCAACCAGCGGACCTTCCCCTCTGGGGATGCCTGCATGAGAGCGCCGTAGAGGCGATAACGCGTGTCGATGTGGAAGTCATCCATGCTGGTTCGCGTTGCGGTCTGGAAGATGGTGTCTGCTTTCCAGTTGTAGTTGAAATAGGCTGCTTCTCTGACCAGCCTGTCTCCCTGTCTCAGGACTCCGGCCATCAGGAGTGTCGCCTCGGCGAAATCTCGGCCGCCATACCAGTTCCAGACGAATCCGGAGTCAGCGGCCATGCCCTGATTGTGCAGGTGATCTGAGAAAGCGAGGAACAGTGCGGCCAGGCGCTCTCTCTGAGGCGGAGAGTCGGATCGGTGGAATGCGCGGGCGATCTCAAGCATCAGCTTTGCCGGTTTGGCAGGGGAGCCCATCTCCAAGCCGAATTCGCTATAGAAGCCCGGATTCTTGACAACCGGAACGGCAGTTGGACTGTTTCCTCCCGGCGTGATTCCCAGTGCCGCGGCTTTCCTTTCCAGATCAGCAACCACCTGCCCCTCGATGCCTGAGGATGTGGGAACGAGACGCTGCCAGATTGTGCGCGTGGCCTCTCGTTCTGCCGCGGTGGGCGGCTGCCTTATGCTCGCCTCCGTTCCTCCGTCCCGAACTGAGGATGCGTTCCGCTTGCGGGGAAGCCATTGCTGGCGGTAGTCCATCAGCCCGTTGTAGACGACAAGATCAATGAACGTCGTACCGGACGGGACGGCCTCGGGGGCCCGGAAGGCGATGGTGTCGACATCCGCTGAGACTTTCCCGGTGAACTCGCTACGGAAGGAGTACTTGAGGTGAGCTCGTCGCCAACCGGTGAAGTCCAATGGGAAATCGAACCAACCCGTGGGTTTGCCCTTCGCGCGGAACTCGAGCCGCAACTGGCCCTCTACCGGCTTTTCCATGTAGAGCCAGATCCCGAATGTCGCCTTGCTGTAGGTTCCTCCGTAGCCTCCCATGCGTCGGACGTTGCCTATTCGCTGCGAGACCATCATATTATCACCAGAGCACCAATCCCAGCGAAGACACCGCGCGCCATGCTTTGCGTGTGTTGTGTCTATGCCAATGGTACCTTGACGTTCCGGTTGCCAATGGGCCGGCAGTCCCTCCTCGAAGGAGTCGTAGGCTGGTGGCGCGGCGGAAATCGCGATGGCGGCCACAAGTGAGAGGCCGATCGCGCGGAGTTTGGTGTGACTATTCAGCATGGCTTCCGTTTTCCGGGCTATGACTTGGGTTGCTCTAAGCAGCTGGGCGTGACCCAACAAAGACTGGAGGCCGTGCCTCAGACCCTGTGGGGTTGTGGGAATCCTGCACGAACTGTGCTCGGAGCCCTTGAGTAGTGGTGCAGACGAATGTGTGAACGATAATGTAACAATTTCGGAAAACCTCACCTGCCGAGGAACAGACTGGGCACTGGAATCAGCCCATTCGGGATTCGGCTTTCCTGGGTTTCCCGCCTTGCTGCGGGGCTCGGGAAACCTCGATCCAACGGTTCGCCCACCATGCCGGAACGGGCGTCCTCTTACAGTTGGCATGTGAGTTGCTATAGGGGTGAGGGCCAGCGGAGAATGACCAGCCGCAGGCCTGTGTCTGAGGTCGGGTCGTGGTCTTTTAGAGCGGCGTTCGCAAGGTGGAAACGACGTTTTGGAGATCACGCACTGACCGAGTGCGAGAGCGTTATCACAGAGGAAGGCGTCCAGGTAGAGGTTCATCTGCCTGGCCAAACTGAGGTACGCTGGCAGTGGGAGTGCCAGGGCGTGTCTGAAGCCCAAGTGCAGAAAGGGAAATGACGATGCTAGGAAACCTAAGGAAGACGGTACACGTCTGGACGGGACTTGTGTTGGTGGCTGCAATTCTGGCAGGATGCAGTTGTCCGACCGGTTCCGGGCGTGTCGCAATGACTGGGCCTGCCCCCGCGCGGAAGAACTATGGATTGGAGACGAGGGCTGACCCGAAGCCTGCTCCCGCCCCGCGGCCGGTACTCAAGCCGGTGGTCAAGGCGGCACCGGCTCCAAAACCCACGCCGACACCAGCCCCGAAGCCTGCTCCCCGCAAACCAGCTCCCTGTCCGACGCGTAATTGCACCGGCATGGAAGCACCTGTCCTTTTGGACAACGGCCTGTTTTCGGTCTGCAAAGCCGTTCCCACGGGCGACCTGGAGACCAGCATTCTGCTGATCGAGCGGTTCTACCCGCAGGAAATTCGGCCCGGTGAAGTGATGGAGTACATGATACGGGTGACCAATTTGACCACGCGCCCGATCAACAACATCAGCCTTACCGAGCGTGTGCCGGCCGGGTTCAACTGGACGGAGTCCATCCCTCCGGACGAGCGGCTGGATCCCAATACCGGCCGTTGGTTCATCGCTGAGCTCAACGGGCGTGATAATCGTCTGTTCAAGGTTCGCGGGACAGCCACGGCCACGGGCTCACTGGAGCCCTGCGCGGGCATTGCCTTCGTGGATGAACTTTGTCACACGATGGTCGTTGTCCAGCCGAAGCTCCAGCTGACGAAAACTGGTCCTGCCGAGGTGATGGTCAACGAGGCGATTCCGTTCCGCTTGGTTGTCTCCAACGTGGGTGAGGGCATTGCGCGCAATGTCCAAGTCGCGGACACGCTTCCTCCGGGGCTGACCGCGGTAGGCGGCGACCGTACGTTCATGTTCGACGCGGGCGACTTGGCTCAAGGGCAGTCGCGCGAGTTCTCGCTGACCGCACAGGCTGCGCAGCCAGGCTCCTACGTGAACACGGCTGCAGCACGCGGAGATGGTGGACTCCTGGCTGAGGCCTCGGCGACGGTCATCGTGCGGAAACCTGTACTCACCATCACGAAGACCGGCAGCAAGCAGGGCTACCTTGGTCGTCCGGTGACTTACAACATCAAGGTCAGCAACCAAGGTGATGCCGTCGCACGCAATGTTGTTCTCACTGACCCAATCCCGTCGGGTTCATCGTTCGACTCTGCCTCTGACGGTGGCGTTTCCGGCGATGGTCGCGTCATGTGGCGCCTTGGTGATCTGGGACCCGGTGCGGACAAGGACGTTCAGGTTCGCCTGATCGCAACCGCGATCGGCACGATCACCAACCAGGCCACGGCGACGGCCACGGCGGCTGAGCCGGTCAGTGCCAGTGCACAGACTCCCATCATGGGGATCCCGGGCGTGTTGCTCGAGGTCGCGGATGTGGGTGATCCGGTCGAAGTTGGCAACGACGAGGTATACATGATCGTGGTCACCAACCAGGGCAGCGCCATGGCGACCAACATCGCGATCGTGTGTCGACTCGAGGAGAACATGAGTTTCGTGTCAGTCTCGGGGCCGACTCAGGCTGAGTCCGATGGCTCGACCATCCGGCTTACCCCGCTTGCGACACTTGCGGCGAAGTCGAAGGCGACCTGGCAAGTGCGTGTGAAGGCGGTCAAGCCTGGTGACGTACGTTTCCACGTCTCCTTGACCAGTGATCAACTGCAGCGTCCGGTGGACGAGACCGAGTCCACGCACGTGTACTAAGTGGCGTTCTAGAACGCGGCTCCGCGTGCGTGGAGCCGCACGACACAAACCAAGCCCCCGGGACGGTTCAGGCCGCCCGGGGGCTTTCTCTTGTCTCTCCCGTGCGTCGGGCTTGCTCTGTCCGTGCAGGAGTGCCACTGTTGAACGGCGACTGGTCAGATTCGCGAGGCGGTTCTCAGTACGACCCCGAGCGAGATGGTTGGGCCGGCTCGCGGATGGCTCCGCTGCGCTGGGTGGTTTGGTGGAGCGGCGACAGTTGTGCCATCTCTGTCAAGACCGACTCCGGAATTGGCCCTGGTGCAGCTTGGTTGAGGAGAAGATGTGATGTTGACACGCCATGGTTTTGCTTCCGGCCGCCTTGTCTCCCGGCTGTGCGCGCTCGTGGTGTTGAGCCGTTGTCTCTGTGTGGGGCAACCGGTCGACGTGTCCGCCGCGGGAATGATCGCGGCCACGGGTGTTCGCGGAGGCCTGGCGGTGTTGGTCGGCTTCCGTGACAGTGGCCTGGCGATTGCCTTGGGCCGTAGGAAGGGGTTTCTCGTTCAGGTTCTGGATGCCGATCCTGCCCAGGTGGGACTGGCCCGAGCCGACATCCAGGCAGCCGGGCTGTCCGACGAGATTTCCGCCGACACCCTCAACGGGGGCTCGCTTCCCTACGCCGATGGTCTGGTGAATCTGCTGGTTCTGGCATCTTCGGAGGCCGTCGTGGAGGGCGAGCTAATGCGTGTTCTTTGCCCGAAGGGCGTGGCCTATGTCAGACGTGGGGAGGTCTGGGGTGTCGTGCGCAAGCCGTGGCCGTCAACGATCGACGAGTGGACACATGCCCTGTATGACGCGAGCAACAACGCCGTGGCTGCTGATGAGCTTGTCGGCCCCCCGGCCCAGGCACAATGGGTGTGCGGACCGCAGTGGGCTCGGAGCCACGACCATCTGGCCAGCGTCAGTGTCGCGGTTTCCGCCGGGGGGAGGCTCTTCTATATCGTGGACGGGGGGCCGATATCAGCCGTTGTCTTGCCGCCCAAGTGGGCGCTGGTGGGGCGTGATGCGTTCAGTGGGGTTCAGCTTTGGAGGCGGCCGATGGGGGAATGGGAGTGGCACCTTCGCGGATTCCGCAGTGGACCCACGGAACTGGCCCGGACACTGGTGGCTGCGGAGGACATCTTGTTTGTCACGTTGGGGTACGGTGATGCTGTTGCCCAACTCGATGCGGCGACCGGGGAGACGATGCGCGAGTACCCGGGAACCGAAGGCACCGTCGAGATTGTCCACGAGGGGGGCGTTCTTTACCTGGTACTCGGTCGTCGTGCCAGAGCGTCGTCTGACCGCTCTTTGGCGCCCTGGCGCCGTGGTGTGACTCCGCGTGTTCACGCGAAACGAGTTACGGCGATTCGAGTCAGCGACGGCAAACAACTGTGGGAGAGGAGTGGGGCGGACGTCGCTGAAGTGATGCCAATGACACTGGCCGTTGCTGACGGTCGCGTGTTCCTGCAGAACCAGGATGCCCTCATCTGCCTTGATGCGGCATCTGGGAAGCCGCATTGGCGGGCTCCCAGGCCCGTGAGTACGAAGCGTCGGGGATGGTCGACGCCGACAGTGGTGGTCTACCGCGATGTTGTTCTCTCCGCGGACCGGGCAGCCGGGGGGCGGGGCGAGGGCTCAACGGACCAGCAGAGCGCGGTCGAGTGGGAGCCGAACAGCGCGGGAGGCAATGCCCCTCACGGGGAACTCATCGCGTTTTCCGTGTCCGACGGTAGGCGTTTGTGGAGCAGCCCGTGTCAGGAAGGATACAATTCGCCTGTGGATGTTCTGGTAGCTGATGGGCTGGTCTGGAGCGGCGAGCTTGTCCGGGCCAAACAGCCGGGCATCACGGTTGGTCGAGACCCGCTGACCGGCGAGATCAAGCGGACACGACCGCCGGACAAAGAGTACTACACCGTTGGTATGAATCACCACCGTTGCTACCGCAACCGGGCGACATCGCGGTACCTTGTCCTTGGGCGAGCGGGGGTGGAGTTTGTCGACGTCGTGACCGGTGACGCAGTCGCTTCCCATTGGGTTCGGGGCGTCTGCCAATACGGCGTCCTTCCGTGTAACGGCCTCCTCTATTCCCCTCCGCACTCCTGCGCCTGCTACATCGATGCGAAGCTCAGTGGGTTCTGGGCCCATGCTGCTCGTCCCACTGAACAGCGTGTATCCCAGCCCGTTGACAGCGCGGTTCGTGCCCAACGGGGACCGGCGTACGGAAGCCCCGCTGCCGCGGAACCCCTCGCGACGGGAGCTGGCGGGGATTGGCCCACCTTCCGCCATGATTCCTCCCGCAGCGGACGGGGGACGGGGGATCTCGGCACGGAGCTGACGGAGGCTTGGTCGGTTGGGCTGGGAGGACGGCTGTCGAGTCCGGTCATGGCTGGCGGCCGTGTTCTTGTGGCTCAAGTTGACGCACACACGGTCCATGCGCTGGATAGTGAAGGCGGTCGAGCCGCCTGGGAGTTCGTCGCGGGGGGACGCGTGGACAGCCCCCCGACGGTCTATCAGGGGATGGTCCTGTTCGGCTGTTCCGACGGGTGGGTCTATTGCCTCAGGGCTGCCGATGGGGTGTTGCGCTGGCGCTTCCGTGCTGCCCCGTTTGAGCGTCACATCGTCTCCTACGGCCAAATTGAGTCGACGTGGCCCGTCCACGGCAGCATTCTGATCGAGTCTGGGGTCGCATATTGCGTTGCCGGCCGGTCATCCTACATCGATGGCGGCATGATCCTCTACCGATTGGACCCCGTGACCGGGGCGGTACTGGGGCACACTCCCGTTGACAGCAGGGATCCGGAGACTGGCCGGGAGCGGCGCACGGCTATTCGGCGAACCGCTATGACGGGTGCACTGCCGGACGTTCTTTCAAGCGACGGGCAATCCGTATTCATGCGCCATGTGCGCTTTGACTTGGAGGGGAAGCCACAGAAGTCTGACGTCATGCACCTGTACAGCCCGGCCGGCTTCCTGGACGACTCGTGGTGGCACCGCACGTACTGGATGATCGGTTCGACTATGGGGAACGCGTATGGCGGGTGGCCCGGAATGGGGATGCGCAATCCGGCCGGTCGACTGCTCGTGGTGGATGGCGAGATGGTCTACGGCTTCGGGCGGGATTTGTACGCTCATTACGGGGGGCACGTTGGGCTGGATTCTTCTACGATCTATCACTACGGCAACAGGAAGCGGGAAGCTCCCCCACCCCGTTGGACCTACAGCCGCCTCTTTGCGGCTGAGAAACCCGCCCAGAAACGTAGGACGCCGTCCCACGTTCGGACCGCGGCCTCCTGTATTGGCATAGACCGAGCACCCAGCCTCGATCCGAGCAAGAAGCCAATAACGGTGGAAGCTTGGGTCAAACCGGAAGGGAGAGACGGCGTCATCGTGGCCCGAGGCGCCTACACGCACGGCTATTCTCTCTACGTGAAGAAGGGCATCCCCCGGTTCGCCATCCGGGTCAACTCCAAGCTCCACGAGGTCCGTGGAGTTGAGGAACTCCCGGCTGACTGGACTCACTTAGCGGGTGTCCTGACCTCGGGAAAAGAGCTTCAAGTGTACATCAACGGCGTCCTTTCCGGAACGGCGTCTTCGCCGGGCTTTGTCACGTCTGACCCCGGGGAGTTGATGGAGATCGGTGCAGACGACAGTAAGCATGTGGGTGATTACGCGTCCCCGTTCCCGTTCATCGGCCTCATTGATGAGGTGGGTGTCTACCAGCGGGCTTTGGGGAGTGAGGAGATCCGGACACGTTGGCAACGAGCCGGCGTTCCTCCGACGCGCGACGGGTTGGCCCTCTACTATTCGTTTGACCATGGGGATGCGCGTGACGACTCGGGGAACGGAAACGACGGAACTGTGGAAGGGGCAGTCCCAGCCGGCGGTCGGGCCGGGGGCGCGATGCGCTTCAAGGGTGGGCTATTGAGCAAATCCAGCCGCTCGACGGGACGATTCACCTGGAATCGCCGGGCCCCGATCGCTATACGGGCGATGGTCCTGGTGGTGCCGGACGCTGCCGATCCGCAGAGCGGCAGCGAAGGGGCGCTTTTTCTGGCCGGCACAGGCAACCATCGTGAGCTGAATGAACCGGCGGATGACGCGGACCCAATCATGCACGACGTTGCGGCGCCGTATGCGGGAGCCCACGCCGATCGGGGAGCCATGCTTTGGCGCGTGTCGCCACGAGACGGGGAGAAATTGGCCGAATGGAAGCTGAACTCACTGCCGGTGTTTGACGGCATGATCGCCACAGGCGACAGTCTCTACATGACAACGCAGTCGGGTCGAGTCGTGTGTATGCGAAGCCGATGAACGTGTAGCGGAGGACCAGGTAACCATGCCCGTGGACAGACAGATCAAGTGGCCTGATGGCAAACGCGTCGCGATCAGCTTGAGCTTCGATGATGCCCGTGCGAGCCAAGTGGACGTCGGTGTCCCGATTCTCGATCGGCACAGCGTCAAAGCGACGTTCTACATCAAGGTAGAGCGCATTCCTGACCGGCAGGAGTTGTGGCACGCGGCTTCAGCCAACGGGCACGAAATGGGCAACCACAGCGTCAACCATGCCTGCAGTGGGAACTTTGGCTGGAAACGGGCCCAAGTCCTGGAGACCTACACGCTTGAGGAGATGGAGGAGGAACTCGTCGAGGCGAGCCGCCTTATCGAGAAGGAGTTCGGTCGCTCTCCGGCCTCCTTTGCTTACCCCTGCGGGCAGACGTTCGTGGGGCGGGGGGAGGGGCGCCAGAGCTACGTCCCCGCGGTAGCCCGGAATTTCGTTGTCGGTCGTGGATTCCGGGATGAACACTTCAATGATCCGGACTTCTGCGACCTGGCGAAAATCGGGGGCACTGAGCTCGATGGACTCGATCTCGACGCCTTGATTGATGTGACCGAGCGGGCCGCGTCATTGGGGGCGTGGGTGGCGTTCGCGGGGCATGACGTGGGTGAGGAGGGGCGTCAGGTTGTCTTTGTCGATGCGCTTGACCGTTACTGCGTGTACTGCCAGGATCCCGCCAATGGGGTGTGGATTGACACGGTTGAGACGGTGGGACGGTATGTCCGTGAGCAGCGTGAGGCCCTGGAGGGGTGACGCGGTCGTGCCTCCGGGAACGGGCCCGATTTCGGCTTTTGGAAAGACCGTCTACATTGTGCGTGGTTCGGCCCGAACAGAGCCCTGACCCGCCGTCGCCCTCGAGGGCGGCTATGGCGGGACAAGCCAACGGGAGGGGGCTTCCCACGGCGGGAAGACCGCTTACGCTGTGCGCGGCTCTGACAGAGAGACCGCCCGCCCCTGGCCGAGCCGCGACTTCGGAGAGAAAGGGACTTAGCCGTGCGTGATTTCTTCCCCAGAATCAGGGCTCTTTTCTGTCTTGCCGGCGTCTGTGGCGGCCTGTGCGGGGCGTTTGCGGCGCCTCCAAGTGGCCGACTGAAGGTCACCCACATTGCCCCTGTTTCCCCTGATACCATCGCGGTCACGATTGCGGCGGGGGCTATCGTCTACGGGGATCAGGTCCCTTACACCAAACAGCCCGGCGATCGTGTGGATCGGGAGGGGCATGCGCGCTGGGTGTTCCGGAAGGACCGGTACTTCGGCTCGTTGGTTGGGGAGGATGAGACGCTGATCTACACGGCTGACCGCTTTGTTGGTGACCGGCTCGACGGGAAGTGGGCTGGCCGGGTTGAGAGCTACCTGATCGCTTCCAGGAACGATCCCAGCTTCAGCCGACCCATTTCTCCCAAAGCAGTGTTTAGGAAGACGAAGCCGACCGATCTGGGGCGCTGTGGTCCCAGGCATCCGTGGCAGTTCGAATGTGCGAGCGAATCGGTTGTGTATCTGAAGCTCCCGACGTCCTTGTCCGCGGGCAAGTCCTACACTGTCCGCTTCAACGGGAAACGGTTGGCCCCCACCGAGTTCGTCTGGGATCAGCGCGTGCTTCGCAGTGAAGCCGTGCATATCTCTCACATTGGTTTTCACCCGCATGATCCTGCGAAGGTGGCGTTCCTCTCCTGCTGGATGGGGAACGGCGGGCCGATGAGTTACGGGGTTGGGATGCCGTTCGCGGTTTTTGACCGTGGCACAGGGCGGGCTGTGCTCAAGGGGAAGACTGTCCTGTCAAAAGGCAAGGACGAGAGGAACGAAGATGCCTACAAGTCGAATTTCAATGGGACGGATGTCTACGAACTCGATTTCAGCAGACTCGATGTGAAAGGCGAGTATGTCGTCGCCGTGAAGGGGGTGGGCTGTTCCTATCCATTCAAAATTCATCCATCCGCCTGGCGTGATGCGTTCGCTGTTTCGGCCCGGGGATTCTACCACCAGAGAAGCGGGATTGAGCTTGGGCCACCCTACACCACGTTCAGGCGCCCCAGACCATTCCACCCCAGAGATGGCCATCGCGTCTTCGCCTCAACCTGCCCGATCATGATGAGTGGGAACGGTATCAACTACACGGGGGCCGACAAGGATAACTTTGCGAATCTCGTCAAGAGCAAGACGGACCAGGCGGTTCCGGGTGCGTGGGGGGGGTACATGGACGCTGGAGATTGGGATCGGCGGATCCAGCACCTTGTTGTCTCGCGGTACCTGTTGGAGTTGGGCGAACTGCATCCGGGTGTCTTTGCGGATCTGTCACTGAATATTCCGGAATCAGGTGACGGCCTGCCGGACATCGTGTCTGAAGCACTCTTCAACCTGGATTGCTACCGGCGCATGCAGACGCCTGACGGGGGGATTCGGGGTGGGATCGAGTCCTCAGCGCATCCCCGGGTTGGCGAGGGCTCATGGCAGGAGTCGCTGGCCGTGATGGCCTACGCCCCCGGTGTCTGGGCCAGCCATTGGTATGCCGGCGTGGCCGCCCGGGCGGCACTGTGGCTGCGGGATGATCACGTGGAGTTGTCCAGGACCTATGAGGACAGCGCACTTCGCGCGATGGATTTCGCGGAGAAGCACCTTCCTCGCCTCCCCAGAGCGGCGGGGAAGAAGGCAAACGAGGTGAGAGACACGCGCAACATGGCTGCAGCCGAGCTTTTCCGGCTGACCGGAGACCCACGCTACAACGGCATTTTTCTGGAGACCACGGCGTTCACGAAGCCCGGGGTGGAGTTAGTCGTGTGGCAGAAGCACGCGCAACGTGACAACGCGTGGGTTTACGTGCGGACATCGCACCCCGAGGCCGACCAGAACGTTCAGTCTCACTGCCGTCAGGCCATTATCGCCGAGGCTGACAACCGGGCTGCCGTCTCCCGCAGGACCGGGTTCCGCTGGATCAAGTACGACTGGCAACCGGTGACCTTCGGCGCACTGGCTGTCCCCGACGGCCTGAGCCTTGTCCGAGCCCATGCTCTGACAGGCAAGCCCAAGTACCTGAAGGCTCTCGTGTTGGGATGTCAGCACGCAGCAGGAGCCAACCCCATCAATATTTGCTACACCACCGGGATTGGCCCAAAGTACCCGTTGCATCCGCTGCACATTGATTCGCGCGTTACCGACCAGTTGCCGCCGCCGGGCCTGACCGTGTTCGGCCCGATTGATGTGGCTCGGGGCAAGGGGCAGTTTGGCCAGAGACTGGCGAACCAAGTACTTTTTCCTGCCTTCGAGAAGTGGCCGACGATCGAGGCGTTTTGGGACATCTTCTGGTATCCGGCGATGTGTGAGTTCACCGTCCAGGGCCCGATGGCGCCGAATGCTTACGTCTGGGGCTATTTGGCGGCTGTGCCGAGGCCACAGACGCCCTGAGGATCAGAGTTCAGTGCTCGACGTACAGAGCTGCGGCCGTTCGTGACCACCATCCAAACGTCGGAGTGTCCCCCGGGAGCCAATGCATGCGCTTTTCCGTCGCCATCACGCTCCTGCTGTGCCTGAGTGCTCGGGCAACGCAGCCTTCGGAGATTCGCGCTATGGCCACCCAACTCGTCCCGAAAGTACGTGTCGGTGATGCCGCCGACTTCTTCGCGGCGTGGGACCTGGAGCGTCCCGGGATGGCGGCCGTGAAGGCCGCGGTGGCGGCCGGGGAGCTCACTCAAGCCGAGGCCGCCCTCAAGGAGTACTTCCTGGAGCGCCGCCAACCCGAGTGGCGTCTCAACCATTGGGAGATGCCGAAGAAGCCAAAGGGGCGGGCCGAGGAACACTCGAGATATCAACAGGGCGAGGAGGTGTTGGCCCACGTCTTTGACGGCCATCAGTTCGGAGAGATGATTGACTGGAATTGCTACCCGAAGAAGAAGCCGGACGGCACGCCTGACACCGAGTTCTCTCCGAGTCCGGTGACCTTCAAGCACGCCACGAACGTACTTGGTCGTCTCTACTGGTATTCGCTCGACGAGAAGTACGCCAAGGAATTCGTAGACGAGGTGACAGACTTTGTCACCAGGTATCCGGCTCCCGAGACGTACAGGTCCTACGGCCCATGCATGTGGAGCCGTCTGAGGGCCGTGAGCCCGCTCTGCGGCACATGGTTCGACTGCTACAACTACTTTCTTCGCTCGAAGCACTTCACGCCTGAGGCCCACGCGATCATGCTGCGCGGGTTCATCGAGAAGGTGCGGTATGCCGTGCGCAACCCGGATCGCGTGAACCGCTACTGGGCGCAGCTCAGAGGAATCTACGCGACGGGATGCTACTTCCCTGAGCTCAAGCAGGCGCAGGGATTCCGCGAACTGGCGGTTGCAGCGATGATGGCCGCCATCAAGGAGGAGTTCTATCCGGACACGTCTGACAAGGAGTTGTGCCCAGGCTATCACGGGATGTATCTCTCCGCGCTGTACGGCTTTGTCGAGAACGCCAGGGTCATGGGCTACGACGCGTCGCCGGAGCTGCAAGCTGCGTTCGAGTCATGCGCAGAATTCTATACGAAGATGGCGACGCCGCTTCACGGTCTTCCGCAGTTCGGCGACACCGGGTCGAAGTCGTCCTTGACGAAGGTCTTCCGGAACAACATCGCGCCGTTCGTGGACTCGTCTGCCGTCCTGTGGTTCGCCTCCAAGGGGGGGAAGGGCGCGCCGCCTGACTTCAGGTCGATCCGTCTGCCCTATGCCGGCTTTTACGTGATGCGTTCCGGGTGGGACGAGAACGCGCGTTATCTCTGCTTTGATGCAGGCCCCCTGGGCAAGGGCCACTTCCACGAGGATGCGAACAACTTCGAGTGCTACGCATACGGTGAGCGGCTCGTCGCGGACATGGGGACGTACTCGTATACGTTTGGCAAGTGGCGACAGTACTTCGTTTCGTCGCTCGCGCACAACGTCGTCCTTGTCGATGGGCTCGGCCAGAATCGTGCCGGCAGCCCGCCTCGACCAGGCCTCAGGACCGCTGACGGTCCCCGAGAGCACGATTGGCACTCCGACGAGGTGTTTGACCTGGCATGGGGCCACTACGACGCGCGCTGGGTCGACTGGCGCGATAGCGGTCACTGGTTCAACCACTATGGCAAAGACAAGGCGGTCGATTTGGCCGCCCATCGCCGCGATATCTGCTTCGTGAAGGACAGCTATTGGATCGTCAGTGACAGATTGACGGCGGAGGGGACACACACGTATTCGCAGCTCTTCCATTTCGAGCCCGGGCGAACGGCCAATGTCGTTTCTCCCGGCCATGCGCGCACCCTCGACCCCGGTCGGGCGAACATCGTGATCATGCAGGCTGACCCCATCGCGGGACAGGTCGTGGTCGGTCAGGAAGATCCGCCACGTGGCTGGTATTCGGCAGGGAAGTTTGAGAGAGCCCCCGCCCCGGAGCTCCGGTTCGAACAGAAGGGCACTGACCGCGTGGCTTTTGATACTGTGCTTCTCCCGCTCGACGTTGGGGAGGATGCCGATGTGACCGCAACGCGTGTTCCAGTCAGGGATGAGGACGGCAATCCCGTCGGGGTCCACGACGTGTGCGCCCTGCGAATCGAGGGACCATTTGGCACTCATTACTACATCAATGATCTGCGTCAGGCCGAGATTGGGCCGGCCAATGGCCGCGTCAAGGTCGCCGGACCGGTCCGCACGGACGCTCGGGCGGCCGTGGTTCGGTTGAGCAGGGAGGGTGCCCTGTTGAAGGCTTCGGCGAGTGGTGCATCAGTCATCGAACTGGACGGTCGCATGATCTGGCAGCAGTAGCGCCGAATGGCGCCAGGATAAGGGGCAATCGGGGCGTGGCAGCCCCTCCCACGTTGACTGCCGCTGCCTCCAGTGTGGGAGGCGGCGCCATCCGGCGACTTCTGACGGGCGGCATCTTCAGGAGCTTGTCTCAGTGTCATTCGACCGTAGGCTTGCAGGCGGGCATTCCCGGCCCTCTGCGGGGAAATTGTGGATCGGCAGTTGTTGCAGAGGGTTGACCGCATACCCAAACGTGAGGCAAGACATGAGAAGATGGATGATGAGCGCTATCATGGTTGGCGTGATAAGCGCGAGTGTCTGTGCAGCCACGGCCGCGGACTTCGCCGACGACTTTTCTACGTGCACTTGGTCGGAGTGGAAAGCCGAGAAAGCGGTCGCCGAGCTCGTGCACAATCCGACGGTGGGCAACAAGGCGCCGGGGGCATTGGGGATCACCGTGGGACCGGGCAATCCGCTCGGCGCAGGCTGCTGTTTTGTGCGGCACTTCAGCATTGAGCCCGGCCGGACGTACACGGCACTGGTGTATGTCAGAGGCAAGGGCCTCGCGCCGGACAGTCGGGTAGCCATCGGCTTCCAGGGCCAGGACGCGAAAAAGCGCTTCCTCGGCACCGGGGTGCAGAAGGCCCTTCTCCAGGGCGAGGCGGTGCCGACCGGAGGCTGGAAGAGAATCGTGCTGAGCTTTATCATTCCCCAAACTGGGAAATGGGAGAAGGCGGCGCTATTGCTTTGTACGCTTGCCGTATCCAACGCCACATCCGGACAGGTCTTTTTCGATGATTTCGAGTTCTTTCAAGCGGAGGAGTAGCCCATGCTGAGGAAACGCTTGCTGGTGGCCCTTCTAGGCGTGCCAACGTGGCTTAACGCCGCGGGAGCGTATCGTGAAGTCCCAACGGCAGACAAGCTGAACGATGGGGATCTGACCTTCGCCGTGACCTTCGATACACGCGGCGTGAACGCGGACTTTGCCAAGGGAGACCCGATCTCCACCACTATGAAGGACGTGGCGCTGGGGCTACGAGGGTGCGTCGGTTTTGACTCACAGCAGGGCTTCAAGCCGGAACCCGGTGAGGATTTGAAGTTCGGAGCGCTTGGGAATGCCTCGCCCCATGAGGGCAGTATGACCATGTGGGTGAACGGGTTGGGTTACACACCTGGGGACGAGATGACCGACGGCCGGAAACGGGGCAACGTTGCGTTGCTCTACATGCTGTTCAAGGACGACTCCCGCCATATCGAGTACCGACTCTATGAGTATGGCGATACGGTCTATTTCGATTGGCGCAGCTCCGAGCCGCCACATGGCTGGGGCAAGTATGGTCGAGTACAGGTCTCCCGGAAGGGCATCAAGAAGAATCAGTGGCACCAGATCGCCGCCACCTGGACCGACAGGAAGCTGGCGATTTACCTGAACGGTGAACTTGGCCGAGAGGCGATGTTGCCGGCGAAAGCCGACAAGACCCGTGACTTGGCCCCGCGTGCGCAGGGCTCCGTCATTGGCCTAAAGAGCCGTTTCTATGAGGACAAACACGCATGGGACGTCGCGGTCGATGACCTGAGGATCTTCTCCCGCGCCCTGTCGCCGTTAGCGATCAGGAACCAGTATGCGAGACTCCTGCTGGATCAGGATTCCGCCGCAGTCCAGGCCTATGACGTGAAACTGAACGGTGTCAACACCGGGCCGGCTGACAGACTCGACAGGCTTGAAGCAGAACTCGATTTTTCGGCCCTGCCACAGGCGGATTCGGCACTGCTGAGTCAGGGGCAGCTGACCATGGACTACTGCTTGACCCGAGAAGGCGCGACCATCGCCGGCGGTCAATGGACGTTCTCCCACGAAACGGAGTGCAGAATCATCAAGGGAGTCGCCCAGCCGGGGACCTATCATTTGGAGACAAGTCTGGGGGAACGCGCCAAGGTGAGTGCCTCAATTGTGCGCCCCGACCTCTCCTTTTCCGGGAACGGCATCGGTGCCGAGGATGTTGTCCCGGATATTTGGCAGGATTTCGCGGTCAACGAGCGGGCTGTCACGCTGTGGAACCGTGTCTACCAATTCGGCGAAGGCCCCCTGCCGACAGCGGTCAGGGCATATGGCCAATCATTGCTGGAGAGGCCGCCGCAACTCATCGTCGAGACCTCCCGGGGCACTGCGGATATCAGCTACCAGGCAGGGGCGACACAACGCCGCAATTGCGCCGTGACCTTTACCGGCACCGGGAAAGCGGCAGACTTCACGCTGGACTATGCAACCACGGTGGCGTTTGACGGCATGATCACGTTTGATTTCACGGTCATGGGAAGTCCGGAGATCCGGTCAATGAAGCTTGAATGGCAACTCAAGCGGGACATCTGCCAGTACTTGATGACCCCGCTTTTTCAGGAAGGTCGAGGTCCGGAGTTCACTTTCCAGTACCCGGCCGGCGGCGGCCGGCTGAACGCCACCCAGCTCTGGCTGGTTTCTGAGGAGAAGGGCGGGTTCGCCTACGCCATGCCGCATGACGCCAATTGGGTCTATGACCCGAAGAAACCGGTGTTTTCTGTCAACAAGGCCACCGGACAGTGCTCGGTCACCATGATCACGAGTGCGGTCAAGTTGCCGGAGAGTACGCCCTATCAGGCGTTCTTTATCACGACGCCGACCCGGCCCCTGCCGGCCCGCAACCGTGTCATCCGTTTCGCCGACAGCAGCCGAAGTGACACGCCGCGCATGGGCATGACCGGCGGTGGCGGCTTGACCGGCGTCTTCACGTTCGAGCCCCATGGTACTGACTTCGCATACCGCATGAAGACCCGGGTCCCGAACACGGTGTCCGCATACGGCGCGGCCAACTCGCTGACCGAAGCGAGCGACATCGCCATGTATTTCAGGAAGTACTGGGATATTCCGGGTGGGAGCATCTACAAAATGTCCTATCAGAAACCCCTGGGTGACGGCAAGTACGAGAAGGAGTACCACCTCACCGTGCCTGCCTGCAACACTTGCTTGATCAATGACTATTACATGCACAATATCAAGCAGCTCCTCGATCACCCCTATGGGGATCGGGTGTGGCAGATCTACTATGATCTCTGCGGGAACAGCCTTTGCGGGAACGACAGTCACGGCTGTGCCTTCAAGGACAAATTTGGTCGTACGATCAAGACGTTCGCATTGCTCAGCAAGCGCAAGCTGGTGGAACGCACGGTGCGCTTCTGCCATTCTCACAATCGGACGGTGATGCTGCACGCCCAGCGTTCTTACGCGCCATTCCTGCATGGCCTGGCAGACTACTTCTACCCAGGCGAACAGCACAACACCTTGCTTAAGCGCAATCCATTCGGCTATACCGATGAGCTCTCGGATGCACTCTACCGCAGTGAGTACAATCGTGACGTGCTGGGCACCGGTGTCATCTTCCTGCCGGCCCTGGGCCAGGCGAGCAGCGACAACTTCAAACCGGCGGCTTTCCCCTACACCGAGGCCATGCTGGCTATGCTCCTTTCTCACGATGTCGAGACGTGTCAGTCCTACGCGGCGGGTGCCCCGATCCAGAAGGTCTGGGACGCCTTGGAGAAGTATGGTGTACAGTCGCCCGAGACTCGTGCTCACCTCTACCACACCCAGCAGGAAATCACGAGTTCCCTGCCCGATGTGCGCGTCACGTGGTACGAATGCCCGGGGAATCAGCGCGTGCTGATTCTCGCCAACAAGGATATTCGACCACGCAGCGCCACGATCGATGTTGGTAAGATCGCGTCCGGAGATTTTCCCGCCCGTGAGGAGTACGTCGGCGATGATATCAACGTCGTTGCCGGCAAGTTCGACATCAGAGTGCCGTCGCGGTCTTTCCGCATTGTGGCCTTCCCGCCGAAAGGGTTCTATCCTGTGGAGGACGGAATGGACACCGTCTGGGGATCGTGGAAGAGGCCCGAGTGCAAGAGTGATTTCGTGTGTGACCAGCAGGTTGGGCGGAGCAGTCCCGGCAGCCTGAAGGTGCAGGCACAAGGCGGTGGTTGCTTCCTGAAGAGCTTCCCCGTTCAACCCGGCCGGACATACCGCGCTACCGTGTACGCGAAGCGGGACGTGGGCGGTTTGGTCAAGATTGCGTTTCAGGGAAAGAACGACGCCAACAAGTTCCTCGTGCCGCCGCAGACCGCCAGCGCGGAGGTCGGGACGCAATGGCAAGAGCTTGCACTTCGCTTCACAGTACCGAACACTGGGCCCTGGGCGAAATGTCGCCTGCTGCTTGTTACCCTGAGCGGAGCTGAAGGAGCCATGTGGTTCGACGATTTTGCCATGGTGGAGGAGTGATTTCCGTTATCTCGATGTAGTGTTTGGCAGCCGCCATTCTATTTTTTGGGAGCGCTCTGTCATGCCAGCATCACGTCCGTTGATCTTCCCACTCCCGCTCCACCTTGAGCTGGTGGACGAGACGTTTCATCTGTCCGAACGCGTGCCGGTTGTCATTCGCCCTGACGCAAGTTCCGCAGAGCTTCAGGCAGCTCGTATGGTGGTGGCGGACCTCACGGACAGATATCAGATCGCTTTGCCTCTTTTGCACGAATTGGAGCACGATGCCGGTTCTCCGGCGATCGTGATGGGCATGTTGGGCGATTCTGCTGTTCGTCGCCAGGCAGGTTACCTGGACTTGCTCGCCGATCGGAGCTGGCAGCGAGCCGAGGGCTACGCGTTGTCCATTGATGCCGGAGGCGTCCTGATTGCCGGGTTCGATGAAGAAGGTCTCCGGTACGGTACTCAGTCTCTGCGTCAGATCCTCCACCAGCGTGCGTACGTTCCGGAACTCCCCGGCGTCCTCGTCTGTGATGCTCCCCGGATGCCGGTGCGCGGACTTCGCATGTACCTTCCTGGGCGGGCCGATCTCGTCTTTTTCAGGCGCTTCCTCCGTGATTTTGCGTCTTACTTCAAGTACAACACGCTGATCCTGGAGATGAACGCTGCAATGCGGCTTGACCGGCATCCCGAGCTGAATGCCGGCTGGATTGAGTTCGGCCGTTCAATGAACACCACCCGTCGTTCGCGTCCGGCTGGTCCTGGCGGCCAGTTCCAGGACTCCACCCACCATGATACCGGCAACTTTGGTGTCCTCGAGAAAGATGAGGTCGCCGATCTTGTCGCCTATGCACGTTCGCTGGGGATTGATGTGATCCCTGAAATTCCCACGCTCACCCACGCGTACTACTTGTTGAGTCGGCACCGTGAGCTAGCCGAAATCCAGGCCGCGGAATGGCCTGATACCTATTGCCCCCTCATCGACGAGGTGTACGACCTGGTCTTCGATGTCCTGGAGGAGTACATCGAGGTGCTTGAGCCGCGCATCGTGCACATTGGGCATGACGAGTGGCGTATGCCGATGCACGTCTGCGAGAACTGTCGAGGCAACGACTACCGTGAGTTGTTCGTGCAGGACGTGGTCCGTGTCCATGACTTCCTGACTGAACATGGTGTTCGCACCGCCATGTGGGGGGATCACCTGCTCGAGAGCGTTCGGGAGAACGGCGAGGCCGGGCGCCCGACGAAGACTGCGGACGGCTATGATTTCGTCAAACCGGGAGCTTTGACGCCCAAGCAGGTTCAGGAGGAGATTCCTAAGGACATCCTGATCCTGAACTGGTTCTGGAATGGGGACACGCGGGATGCCCCGGCAGAGAACGAACGGTTGCTCTCGGAATGGGGGTTCGAGCAGGTATACGGCAATTTCACCCCCGCAATGACGCATCAGGATTTCCTGACGCGTTCGCAGACGCCGGGGATCCTGGGGGGCGCGCCTTCGTCCTGGGCGGCCTCGAGTGAAGAGAACATCGGCAAGGACCTGATGAGCACGTTTGTCGGCTGTGCTGGCCTGGTCTGGTCGGAGCAGTGGCTTCCTGAGGAGGATCTCGCTACGGCCATCCAGGGGATGATGCCGGACATCCGCAGGAATCTTCGAGGCGTTCCTGCGGCATCGGAGTTTGGGGTTGAGCCGGAAGCTGTGGATGTCCCGCTGTCCCTGTGTGAGGGGCTACCGCTGTCTGTTGCCGCTGCCGCCGGCGAGGCCTTCGAGGCTGCTGCGAGTGTGCCTTGCCCGTCGGTTCTCCTGGGGCGCGATGTCAGTTTCATCCGTTTCAGTCATGCGTCGTTCCTACCTGCCCGGAATGAGATGTCCTACTTCAGCATCTTCAACTTTGCGGATACCGCACCTTTGCTGGGCTGGTACGAGATCGAGTACGAGGACCGGTATGTCATTACTGTCCCCATCCGCTACGGAGTGAATATCCTCAGCCTTCGATTACCTGATGAGGGTGCAGATGGCTTGTGCTACGATGGTGACTCGGAACCGGTGCCGGGGCAGGGCGATGGTGTTCGGCAGACGTGGTTTGAGTGGCAGAACCCCAGGCTCGGCAAGGTCATTCGTGAGGTCCGTCTGAAGGCCACGTGTGGGTTCTTTGACACAAGTGGGCGAGGCATTCCCCCGAACGGCGTCATTCTCCTGGGCCTGGAGATCGTGCCGCATGTTCCTGTTCCCGAGACTCCCCTGGGGTATGAGGATGATGATGTGTACCAACTCTGACCGCTACCAGGCGGCTCCGAATTTCCTCGGGTTGCCGGACTCGATCGCTTCACGTGCAACCGCCGGGGCCTGGATCCTGCCGATCCCGTACGAAGGCACGACGTCATACGGCGCGGGCACGCGGGATGGGCCAGCTGCCATTCTCGCCGCATCTCGGCAGGTCGAGTGGTTTGACCACCGAGTGGGATGTGAGCCGGTGGTCGACTTCGGGGTTCACACGCTCAACCCGTTGGCTCTCTCCCACGATTCTCCCGAGGCGACGGTGACTATGATAGAGGATGCCGTGGCAGCCATTCTCACGGGAACGCCTGCCCCGAGAACCCTCGCCGTTCTAGGCGGTGAACACACGGTTTCAGTTGGTGTGGCGCGCGGTCTCGCCCGTGGCGGGATCAGTGATTTCGTTGTGGTTCAGATCGATGCCCACGCAGACCTCCGTGCAGCCTACGAAGGAACGCCTTACAGCCACGCCTGCGCGGCTCGACGGATCGTTGAGTTGGCTCCGATCTTCCAGGTTGGCATCCGGAACATCTCGGCCGAAGGCCATCGCTTCCGTCGCGGCTGTGATCGCCTCACGACCGTCTTTGCCGAACGGGCGCTGACCGACCGCACTTACCTGGACGAACTCGGTGCGTTTGTCCGTGACAAGCACGTCTACTTGACGATTGATCTTGACGGTCTGGACCCATCCATCATGCCCGCGGTCGGTACGCCAGAGCCCGGTGGACTGCTCTGGATGGATGTCCTGGCCATTGTCGACACGGTAGCTCGAGAGGCGGCGCATGTGCCTGCGCTCGATGTAGTGGAACTGGCTCCCATCCCGGGGCTGCGGGCGCCGGATTTCCTGGCGGCAAAGCTTGTCTATAGCATTGTTTCGCGGGTGTTGGGGAAGGGCGAAGACTCTTGAGCAGAGGGGGTCGGTGCCCGTGCCGCGCGGCCGACCGCCGACCCACTGTCGCAGCCTTTTTGAGTAACAAGTGGGCTACAATCTGAAGGCATTGACTATGGAAACAGGACTCCGAATACACCAGCCCGAGAAGTGTTTCGAGGGATATACGCTTTATGCTCCTTCGGTGCCGAAATTCGCGCCCAGTGACGAGCCTGAAGGGGTGATCTGCCTCGTTGACATGTGTGGGCAGCTTGTCCACCGCTGGCCGGTACACAACGCACTTCAGTCGTTCTGCCGCCTCCTGCCCAACGGGAATCTCCTCTACCCGACCAACGATCGCTCGGACTTGGCCAGTGCGGGAATCCGTGAGGTGGATCCGAAGGGCAACGTCGTTTGGTTCTACCCATGTCGCGTTGACCATGATTTTCAGATTCTGGCGAACGGCAACCTACTCATCCATGCCATCACCGAACGGGCTTGGCCCGGCTTGGCTCCCGGTATGACGAGACACTCCTATATGGTCGAGATCACCCGTGACCAGGAACTCGTGTGGGAATGGCGTGGTGAGGAGCATCTGGAGGACCTTCGACGCCTGCTGCCGGAATCGTCCTGGCACCACGTGATGGAACGGGCTCACGGGAAGTTCGCCTTCGATTGGGCGCACAACAACACGCTCCAGATCATCCCGCCAAACCAGACTTACGAGAAGGAACTCGAGGCTGGAGGGGCAGTCCGGTTCAAGCCCGGGAACATCGTCTTTTCGTACCGCAGCAATGATGTCATCGGTGTCATTGATCGTGAGTCCGGAGCGATCGTGTGGGCCTGGGGACCTGGGGTGATCGACGGCCAGCACAAACCCCACATGCTGCCCAACGGGCGAATCCTGATCTACGACAATGGGACGCTGCGCGGCCATTCGCGGGTCATCGAGGTTGACCCGCTGACAGAGACAATCGAGTGGGAATACGCGGCAGACCCGAAGGCGTCGTTCTTCAGTCCTTACATCTCAGGGGCACAGCGTCTTCCCAACGGCAATACCTTGATCTGCGAAGGCAGCAAGTCTCGCCTGTTCGAGGTCACGCTGGATGGAGAGATCGTGTGGGATTTTGTGAACCCACACGTCACCCCGGATTGTCGAGGGGCTGTCTACCGCTGTTTGCGTTACTCTCCGGACGAGGTGACGGGCCTGCTGGCCAGAATTGGGTGAGGCGCAGTTGTGCCGACGAGTGGGGGCTCCGCTGACGGTCTTCCGTTTTGGCTCCCCCTCCCGTTGGTCAGGGCTCTGCCGGACGGCGGGGCTTTCCGAAGCGAGCCGCGCACAACGTAAGCGGTCTTCCTCCCGGCCGACCCGGGCACCCATGCTCAGCCGAGGTATTTCGGGATAGGCAGAACGCCGTTCAGCAGCGCGTCTTCCGTTCCCTTCAGGAAGTCATGCAGGCGGGCCTTGAGGTCCGCTTCCAGGGCGGCGCTCTCGGGGCTTCCCGCCAGGTTCTCGCGCTCCAAAGGGTCGTTGACCAAATCGTGAAGCTCCGCCATGGGGCGTCGGGAACGGTGTAGCTTCGGCACAGACGCGAGAGTGTCCATCTCGACGTCCGAAGGAATCTCAATGGGCCGGAGTTGACCGAAGTTGAAGATGTACTTGTGCGTACGTGTTCGGATGCAGCGCATGGGATCGTAGTGGCAGTGGTGCGTCTTCTCTGCGAACACAGCGTCGTGGGAGGGCCAGGGCTTGCCTTCCAGGAGGGGCTGGAAACTGCGGCCCTGGACAGACGGAGGAGGGGGGGGCGAGACGGAGGGACGGACGGAAAGAAGAGGGCGACGCAAGGTTGAATCGTGGGTCGCGCAGCGTAACGTGGTGTGACCGCGTCATTCAGGTGGTGTCACGGACTCAGCCAGCGGAGGTCCCTGCTACGATGCTTCAGGAAACCGATCCACGGGCTTCGAGGGGGAGCTGTCGTCTGCGGAGTGGGACTGTGACGCAGCTGGTTTGCCTGGCCATGGCGGTGTGTTCATGTGCCCTGTCTGTCGATCTGGCCCATCGTGTCCTGTTTCTGGCGACCTTCGATGGTGGGCTCGCCGCGGATGTGGCACGGGGGGGCGGTGCACCTGCTGTTGCCGGGAAGACCTCGCCCGTTCCAGGTGTGATGGGGAAGGGCATCCGGATGGATGAAGCGGTTGCGTTTGCCACGGCGGGCAACCTCGTTCCGAACTCTGGGACGATCTCCTTCTTCGTTCGGCCGGCGGCCCCGCTCATTGACCCGAAGAAGAACTACCCGATGTTGCGCTGTGCGCAGGGAAGGGTGCCGCGGAAGCTCCTGAACGCGCTCCAGATCTACTGCGGATTCACCCGTTCGACCAGTCGGTGGGATGTGCGCTTCCTCCTGACCGACGACAGCAGGATATCGACAGATATCAGTGTCATTGTGTTTCCCGATGCGGCCAAGGTGTGGCGAGAGGATTCGTCTGTCTGGAAGCAGGTGACTGTTTCGTGGAACGTCGCCGAGATGCTGATTGCCGTTGATGGCAAGGTCAGACACCGCGGTCGGGTCTCGGCCGGGAAGCCTGTCAAAGTGCCCCGTGTGCTTGCAGAGACGTTCTCTCTTGAGTCCGGCTTCTGCTTCGATCAACTCGTCGTCCTCGACTCAGCTCTGAACGAGGAGCAGATCCTCTCGCTACACAAAAGGAAAGGACACGTCAACATGGAACGAGCTCCTCTCACCGCCCCCTTGTTCCCCGTTCCACCGCGTACGAAGCCGCCTCGTCTTGACGGCCGGGTCGACGATGTCGAGTGGGGCGTTGCGTGCAGCGTCGAGGGATTCCTGGGACTCACGAGTAAGGTGTACAGTCACCGTCAGGGCCGAGTCTGGCTGGCCTATGATGCGACGCGTATCTACTTTGCCTATCGTTCCCACTTCCCACCAGGGACGCAGGAAGGGGGAGCCTGGGACGAAAAGGCGTTGCGCTGCTTTGCCAAGGATCGTGACGGGAAGGTGTTTCTTGACGACTCACTCGAGCTTTACTTTGCGCCTGAGGATCCGAGCAGGTACATCCAATTCATCGGCAACTGCGAGGGGGCAGTCAATGACAGGCGCTATGGCGACATCAGCTGGAACGGTGACTGGACCTACCAGTGTTACGTGGATGATGAGGCGGGCCTCTGGGAGGCCGAGGGAGCAGTCACGTTTGCTTCGCTCGGCGTGCCCTCTCCTCAACCGGGAGACGTGTGGCATTTCAATGCGGCTCGAAACTGGAAAGGCATGGAAGACTTGTTGACGTCGCTGACGGGTGAGTACCGGAAGCTGATGGCCCGGATCGTGTTCACGGATGGGGCCTGCGTTGTTCAGGAGCGGAGTTGGGGGCAGCCGACCGCCGGTCTCCCCGCCTCTCGCGTGAGCGTTAGCCCCAGGGACGGTGGGACCATGAAGATCAGGGAGGAATGGGGGGTGACGCGAGCGACAGGAGAGGCCGTTTCGGACACAGCCGGTCATGCCGTCTGGGCTGCGGGGGGAGACGCAACGGAGCTGCCCAAGCCCACCATCCGTGTGCCCGAAGAGGGAGCCTATGTGGCTTACCTGTCCTTGCGGGATGATGCGTCCGGCATGCTGATGTATGAGCGAGACGTGCCGTTTTGCGTGTCCAAACCGGTAAGCCTGGAGCCGTATTACGTGTTGAAGACGTCAACCCTCGGGGTGTTGACTGACTTGACCGGCCTACCGTTGAACCCACTGAAGGATGGTCTCAAGCTCGACTACGTCGTGACCGGTTCGGATGGCGGGGTGTTGGCGCGCAGGACTGTCGAGGGCATCGAGAAGGTGCGATTCGGGGTGGAGTTTGATGCATCCACACCTGTCTTGGCCGGTATGCCCGTGAGCATCGCTTGTTGTTTCACGACGAGCGACGGGACCACTTTTGAGGCCTCGGTCGACTACCGCGTACCTCCCGTTCCCGAGTGGTCTGGTGCCTATGATCCACCCGAGGATTTCGTGCCATGGCCGTGGTCGCCGGTTCAGGTGGACGCGGACCGTGGCGTCGTTCGTTGCGGGCAGCGGGTGTACCAATTCGGGAGCAGTCCTTTGCCTGTTTCTGTTCGGGTTGGCGAGCGGGAACTCCTGGCTGGACCAGTGGCTCTGACGTTGCGTGTGGCGGAACAGGCCGTGCGGTGGGACGACGACTCGATCACGGTGGCCAAATCCACGCCGGCTTCTGTGTCTCTGAGCAAATCGGGCACCGGCGCGGGTGTGGGTGTTGTTGTGAGCAGCACGGTTGAGTATGATGGGTATGTCGAGTGTCGGGTCACGTTGACGCCACACGAGCCTGTGAGCGTTTCGGAACTGACGATCGGGATACCGCTGCGGGGTGAGTGTGTTGAGTTTTTCCACGTCAACGGCAAGTGGGGAGACAAGCTGTTCGGAGCGGTCACGGAGCGTGATGCGTTTCCCGTCCTCAAAGACGAGCGTCACTACTACTGGCTGGGCGACGACAGGACCGGCCTCTGCTGGTTGGCCGAGGACTTCTCGGACTGGCGGCCCGGCGCGGGGCGTCGCCGGATTGGTTTCGAGCAGGATGGTGATGCCTGGCTCGCCGTTCTCCGGCCCCTGGGTGAAGAGCGTCGCCTTGAAGGTCCTCTTGTGTTCACGTTCGCTTTCCAGGCAACCCCGACTCGTCCTCCTGCGGAGCGACGAATGCGTGGACTACTCGCCTACAACATGCCTCCTGAACGATTTCGTTTCCCGGCGTCGAAGATTGGCGACACCGTGTTCGAGATGAGCCTCAAAGGCAAGATGAACTACCCGCCGTGGCCGGCCGAGGCCGACATGATTCGTACGTGGATCGCCGGGCACAAGGCCAAAGGGATGCGGTTCACCAGCTACCAGTACATCGATGCGGGGACCGAGACCGAAGCCTACACCCGGTATTGGGGGGACTGGGTGACGACCGTTCCTGCCGAGACGATGCAATGGCGCACCCGGACGGCCAAGTGCTGTCTCGCCACGTCCTGGTCCGACTACTACTGTTCTGTGCTGGACACGATGATGCAGGAGTTTGATGCGGACGGCGTGTACCTGGATGGCGTCATGGCGAGGAGCTGTTCCCGAGGAGTAGCCCACGGGCACCAGGGGATGGCAGACTGGCCGCTCTCGGCCGCTCGGGCTCACTTCAAGAAGCTGCTTTACGTGGCACGGAAGAACAAAGGCGAGAAATCGGTGCTGTTCGGGCACGTCTCGCTCGGAACGGTTGCGCCGATTGTTGGGTTGCTCGATCTTCATTTGAAGGGCGAGAATTACGGGTCTCCGTTGGATTACGATGCCCTGACTCCCGACGTCATGCGGGCCGAATTTGGCCGACAGTGGGGACCGCAGTCGATCATTCTCCCGCAACTGACGAAGAAGCAGGCCATCCCTGCGGGACGCTTCCTCGGACTGATCGCTCTGCACGATGTGGACTGCGCACCCAGTTGGTTGCCGCCCAAAGAGCGTCAGAAGATGCTGCTGCCGATGTGGTCGATCTTCGAGGACTTCCGGATTGACCAAGCGACGTTCCATCCCTACTGGGAACAGAGCTTATTCCGTGAAGCCGGGGGTAACCCGATCAGTTTCTATGCTCATGCCGAGCGCGGGGACTATCTGGTCGTGGTGGCGAACCAGACCGCTGGTGCTGTGCGGCTTGCGATCGCCGCAGGTGAAGGCGTCGACTCGGTGGGCGGGCTGGCCCGAACTGAGCGGTTGCTCAGCGGGAGGAAGGCCGCATGGCATGAGGGGCAGCTTGCGCTCGACCTTGATCCCTGGGAGTATGACCTCATCCGAATCGGGTCGGCAGAGGGCGAGGGGCGTTGATGTCCGCGACTACTCCCAAGCAACGCATGCTGAACGCGTACCGCGGAGTGTCCAACGATCGCCCCGCGGTTGCGCCGGAGCTCTGGTACTACTATCCGGCGAAGCTCCTCGGGCTCGACATGATTGCGTTTGCCCGGGAGATCCCGTTCCACCAGGCCCTCAAGCACGCGTTTGAGTATGTTGGGTGCGAAGGGTGGGGTGTCGCATTCGCTGCTCCTCAGAACCCGGGCATCTCCCAGACAAGCACCGAGACCTGGGTCGACGACGACACGCTTGAGACGCGCACGGTGGCTCGGACACCAAAGGGCGACCTCTTCTCGGCTTCGCAGGTCAGCCGCGACGAGCCGAGCTGGGTTATCGAGCGGCCTGTCAAGGATGTCGTGCGAGATCTGGGGGCCTGGGAAGAGATGGTGTTTGGCGGGGAGCCGGAAGCCATGGATGTCAGCGGCCTGGTCGACGCCTGGGAAGAGGTCGGTGAGAGCTACCTTCTTGAGGCCTGGCTTGGCGTCCCTTTTTTTGATATCTATGCCGGCGCGCGGGACGGCGGATTCGAAGCCGGTGTACTTGATTTTCTCGATCCCGATCTCGAGCCTGTCCTGCTGGAACTGCAGGAGCGTTACATCGATCGCGTTGTCCGCCTGGCTCGGGTGATTTGTGAGCGGACCCCGATGGAGAGTCTGTGCGTCGGCTGTTCATGGAGCTGCAACAGTTTGATAGGTCCTGAGATGTGGCGTCGTTGGGACAGGCCGGTCATTCGGGCTGTGTGTGAGGAAGTCCATCGACACGGGCGTTTGCTTCACGTGCATTTCCATGGGCGTTGCATGGAGACGGTTGCGGACTTCGCAGAGCTGGGCATTGACTGTGTGTGTCCGTTCGAACGCCCTCCTGGTGGTGATGTGACGGGGCTTGCGGGGCTCAAACAGGTTGCGCGTCTGCTTGAGGGTCGGACCACCATGAACGGCAACGTGCACACGGTTGAGACGTTGATTCGGGGAACACCCGGCGACGCTCGTCGCGAGGTCCGCGAGATTGTCGAGGCGTTTGCCGGCAATCCGCGACTTATCGTCGGTACGGGTGATCAGGTCGGGCGTGAAACGCCGGAGGAAAACCTGCTGGCGATGGTGGATGAAGTTCGCTCGTGCTCTCTGGCTGGAGGAAGGTGACAATGGACGGTATGCAGCTCTTCTGGGGTGACACCCACTGCCAGTATCCCCCGCACATAGCCCCTGAGGCGACGTGGCGGGACTATGTCGACCACAGTCTGACGGCCGCAGCCCCTTACCTGGACTTTATGCCTGTGATCTTCTATCCGGCACTGCACCTGGTCTCACGACCTGGGATGCCGAGCCTGGAGAGCCGCGGCCCGCGTGATGAGTTTGGGCCCTACTGGGAGGCTATCTCGGAGCTGACCAAGCGTCACCATCGCCCTGGGGAGTTCGTCACGTTTCCCGGCTATGAGTGGACCGGTGACCGGACCAGATGGGGTGACCACAACGTGGTCTATCTCCACGACGATCAGCCGTTGGACCTCAGCCTGCACATCGACGAGCTCTACGCCAATCTCAGGGCGCGCGACGGCATCGCGATTCCCCACCACACAGCCTACGCCCCCGAACATCGCAGCAAGGATTGGGCGCACTACGACGAACTCATTTCGCCGTTCGCAGAGATCTTCTCCGGCCACGGTTGTTCGGAGAGTGACGACTCCTGTTTGCCGATGGGTCGGAACAGCATCATGGGGCCACGAGTGACCGGGAACACCGTTCAGGACGGGTTGGCGCAGGGCTGTCGCGTGGGCATCATTGCCTCTCAGGACGGTGTCCCTTTTGCCGGTCGCCATGGAGCAGGGCTGATGGCATGCTACGCACGGGAGCTGACGCGTGAGTCGCTCTGGGAGGCCTTCCACTCGCGCCGTGTCTATGGCGTGACCGGTGACAGGATAGAGCTTGGTTTCAGCATCAATGACCATATGATGGGGGACGTGTTCACGGCACGTGGTCCGTTGTCGATCCGAGCTCGAGCGGTGGGCACGCAGGCCATTGACCGCATCGAGCTGATCCGGGACAACCGGGTCGTGGCGACGCACTGTCACCAGGGCACGTGGGCGGTTCCCACTCAGGACATGGTGCGTGTGAAGCTGCAGGTCGAGCATGGCTGGGGTCTCGGCGCATCACCTGAGCAGAGCGTGGTCGCGAAAGAGTGGAACGCCCGGATTTCGGCAAGCGGCTGCCGGATTGAGTCAGTGGAGGGGCGCTTTTCGCGGCTTGGGCAGGAGATCATGGAGTGGGACGAGACGTCTTGCATATACCGACTGATCACGCATGGCCGGGCCTGCGCGCAGTCGATTGTTCTGGAGTTAGAGGGAAGCCCGGACGCGACGGTGACCCTCGACTGTGGTCCGCACTCGGGGACGTTTTCCCTGCGGGAGTTGCTGGCCGGTTCGCGCGTGCTCTTCGACCCCGACGGAACGGAACGCTGTTTGCGGGACGTGTACGGCGTTGACCCGCGGGAATACGACACGGTGACAGACAAGCTCTACGGGTGTTCCTACAAGGTGAAGATTCACCAGGCCGTGCCGGAGAGTGGCTACACGGCCGAGCTCGAGTTTGGGGATGATCCACCTAAAGGCGGGCGGAGTTTTTACTACGTGCGGGTGAGCCAGCTGAACGGGCAGTACGCGTGGTCATCACCAATCTGGGTGGATGCCTGATCGTGTAGTTCAGTTGCCCAGAATATCCCGGACCATGGCGACGTTCTCTTCGACCATGTTGTCGTTGTCGCCGCGGTGCATGCCGACGTTGACGATATCATTGGGTTTGATGCTGTCGAAGGCGTACTCAAAGGCCATGCGCGCGTCGATGCGTCCGGCTCCCATGATCTTGTAGCCGATGCAGGGCCTGGGTGTGTTGCGGATCCACTCGGTTGCGGGGGGCATGTCACGCAGTTTGAACTTGAGACCCTCGCCACTGTGGAGACTTCCGCAGCGGAAGAAGGCATGGGCATGGAAGTCGGCGACATGTTGTTCGTGGACCCACTGATGAGGCTCCGGGCCGTGTCCGGCGACCCCGGCGGGGAGTCCGTGTGAGCGGATCCGTTCCATGCAGGTGACGAGTTTGGCCGCATCGTTCGCTTCCCATTGAAGCTCAGTTTCCCGTCCGTGCAGGTAGATTGCGGCAGCTCCGACGTCTGCGGCTTCGTCGATCGCGTCTGTCATTGAGCCGAGGTAGCGGTCATTGACTTGGGCGATCCATTGGAGTCCGCCGCAATCGGTGAGGAAGCGTCGGACGACATCGAGCATGTCCGGGCTGTTGTTGGTGACAAAGGTGTTGATCCCGGCGTCTCGGGCACGTTCGAGGGTCTCGATGATGCGATCCGGCGTGTAGTAATCGATCATCTCCTGGTTGCGTTCGGGCGTCTGATGGCTGAAGCCCCCGAACGGGTTTCCCCCGATCAGGAGACGGGTAACGCGGAGTCCGCAGAAATCGACGGTTGGCAGCAGCATGTTGACGTCTTCTTTCCTGTGAGGAGTGATGCGTGCATACAGTGCCGCGTGTGTCGGCGAACGCAATGGCTGTTCCCTCGCGACCTCACGTCGGCAGCATCGTTGAATCGGCCTCCGGCGGCGCTATCGTTAACCGTTGCCACTTATGTATCATAGCCACGATGCGGCTGCCCCCCAAAAACCGTGAGGGACCACGATGCTCTCCACGAAGAAACTCCCGCTCAGTCTGGCTGTCAGCGTGCCGTTCCTGGTTCTCACCACGTTGGCCGTCTTCCTGGCCGGCTATCTCTCTTTCCGCAATGGGCGGGCCGCGGTGGAGGATATGGAAGCACGACTTTGTGGGCAGATAGCCGGGCGCATCCAGGACCGCCTGCGGTCGTTTCTCAGGGTGCCCAGCGCGATTAGCGGGATCGATGCTCACGCCGTTGGTCAAGGAACGCTCCGAGCTGACGACGTTCAAGGTCTGCTCGATCTCTTCGGGAAGCAGCTGCAGACGTTTGAGTCGGTTTCCAGCATTTACTTCGGCAACACGCGGGGCGGTCTGGTTGACAGGGGGCGCGAACCGTCCGACGGTTCGCACTATGTGATGGTTACCGAAGGGCTGCGGAAGGGCACGCTAACTAAGCATGTTCTCGATAGCGAGGGTAACCGCACCACGTTGCAGGCGACGGTACCTGACTTCGATGCCACTTCCCGACCGTGGTACACCCGCGCAGTCGCGCAAAGGGGCGTTACCTGGAGTCCCGTCTACGTGTTGTCCACGGGCCAGGACATGGCAATCGCCGCCAGCCATCCCGTTCACGATCCGCAGGGCGTGCTTCTTGGCGTGGTCTCTGTCGATGTCTTTCTGTCACATATCTGCCGGTTTCTGGCCGACCTGGGCGTTGGCACGGGGGCAGAGTGCTTCATTGCTGAACGGTCGGGATTGCTGGTTGCTTCGTCGGCCGATGAGAAGCCGTTTGTGCAGGTGGGCGACGCCGGCAAACCGGGGCGTCTATCCGGCAATGGGAGCCGTTCTCCCATCATCTGCGCCGCGTTTGCGGCGTTAGCCGAGGGGGCTTCCCCGCCCTTCGGCACGGCGCCCGAGGCGCAGAGGTCGTCTTTTGAGGTCGACGGGGAACGCTATCTTCTGGATCTTGCCCCGCTGAGGAGCGCCCAAGGCCTTGACTGGCTTGTGGGAGTGGTGGTGCCCGAGAGTGAATACATGTCGCGCATCCGGGCCGGCAACCGGCAGACACGTCTCCTGATCGTCGCCACGTTGTTCCTGGCAATCGTGGTTGGCTTGGTGGCAGAGCTGCGGATTACTCGCCCAATCGGGCGCCTTCACGCGGCGACACACAGTCTGTCCGAAGGTGAGTCGCCGGAGGCCTTGGGCGACGACAGCTCGATCAGGGAGATCAGTGGGCTCACCCGGGCATTCGACGGCATGAGCAAGCGGTTGAGGCAGACCCTTTATGACCTCAGGAACGAGATTTCCGAGCGCACGCACGCCGAGGAAGCACTGCGCGACAGCGAACAGCGGTACCGCACGCTTTACGACAGCTCAGAAGAGGCCATCATGATTCTTGCTCCTCCTTCCTGGCAGTTCACGGCGGGCAATCCTGCAACCGTCGCTCTGTTCCGGACGGGTACGGAAGGGCTTTTCGTATCTGCCCCCCCCTGGGAGTGGTCTCCCGAGTACCAGCCCGATGGTCGAGGCTCAGAAGAGAAGGCCCGTGAGATGATTGAGGCCGCGCTTCGCGAGGGTAGCCGTTGGTTCGAGTGGCAACATCGGCGCCACGATGGCGAGGAGTTCCCCGCGGCGGTCCGACTGACGCGAATGTCCTTGGGGGAATCTGTCTTCCTCCAGGCGACGGTTCGCGACATTTCCGGTCGAAAGGCAGCGGAGGAGAGACAACGTCAGCTGGAGGGCCAGTTGCGCCAGGCCCAGAAGCTGGAGGCCATTGGTACGCTGGCAGGCGGCGTTGCCCATGAGATCAACAACCCGATCAACGGTATCATGAACTACGCCCAGCTGATTATTGACAGGCTCGGTAACGGGAACGAGGCGATTGCCGGATTCGCCGGTGAGATCATCCACGAGACGGACCGCGTCGCCACGCTCGTCCGCAACCTTCTTCAGTTTGCCCGGAACGAGCAGCAGCCGCAGAGCCTGACGCGCATCGCGGATGTCGTGGATGCGACACTGTCGCTGACCCGAACCATCGTGGCTCGCAACCGGGTCACGCTCGAAGTGGACGTTCCGGATGACTTGCCGCACATCGTCTGCCAAGGCCAGCAGATCGAGCAGGTATTGGTGAACCTGCTGACGAACGCTCACGCGGCGCTCAGCGAGGAACCCCCTGGACGCGATGAACCTAAGACCATCCGCATCTCAGCCAGGGGTTTCGAGGAAGGTGACAAGAGTTGGCTCCGACTCACGGTCGAGGACAACGGACCAGGCATTCCTGAGGAGGTCAAGGCGCGCATTTTCGACCCGTTCTTCACGACAAAGCGGCCGGAGAAGGGCACTGGTCTCGGGCTCTCCATCAGCCACACCATTGTCACAGACCACTGCGGCAGGCTGTCGGTGGAGAGTGAACCGGGGCAAGGTAGCCGTTTCCATGTCGACCTGCCTGTCGACGGTAGGGATCAGTAGCAGCACAGGGAGTCGGTCAGGCATGACACTGCGTTCGGGGCACCTATTGATGCTTGTTGGCGGGTTGATCGCGTGTTCCGCAACGGCTGGGGAAGCCGACATGACTCCTCATCCCCCTTCTGCGACGTTTGATGCCTACCCCATTGTCGAGCAACCATTGCCGGGATACGACCCCATTCGGCTCGAGGGGAGCTCTGTCCATTTCCGGAACTGTGTGCTCGGGATGGGCGACGATGGGCTGCTCGGACAGGTGACCCACGAACAGACGGCTCTGTTGGCAAGGGGCATGACTCTCACCGGCGAGATCGCCGGAAAGCCGCTGAGCTTCGCAGGAGCGAAGCGTGAGGTGGTCAGTCAGACCCCGACCGAAATTGCGCTGCGTACGACGTTCATGCATGCGGACGTAGCTTGTTCTGTGACTACCATGGTTGAGTACGACGGTCTCGTGCGGTTTGTGCTTGAGTTCGACTCGCCGATTCCCGTCCCGTTCAGTGATCTTGCCGTTCACATCCCCGTCGATGCAAAACAGGTGGACTACTTCTACGACTTCAATTCCTACCCGATGCCCAAGACGAATGGGGTCATCTGGAACAGTCAGAAGAGCCGCATTGCCGGCGTGTCGATCGGCCGTTTCATGAACATGTTCGCGCCCTACGTCTGGCTCGGCAACTACCACCGCGGGCTGTCCTGGTTTGCCGAAAGTGATGTTGGGTGGCATGACAAGCCCGGGAAGCCGATCTGGACGATCACGAAACGGAAAGGGGTCGCGGAACTCAAGGTGGACGTGATCATGGGGCAGGTCGAACAGCAGCGTTTCGTGTTGGACTTTGGCGTCATGGTGGCTCCCATCCGGCGCTTCCCTCGGAAAGCCCACGATTGGGCGTTTGCCGGCATGTACCGAGACCACTGGGGCACCGAGGAGCCACTACCCAAGGATGCTTACGCTCACCTTCCTGAGGCCGCCGACCGCGGGGATGTCCTGATGTTCTCGTCGGATTTCAACAACTTCCTGGAAGAGCGTCACGCTCAGTATGTCACCCATCCTGAAGAGCTGTCCCGGTATGTGCGCAAGTATCACGATGCTGGTTTCAGCAAGGTGATCTACTACACCTGCATGAACCTGGTCACCAGTCTGCACCCGGACTACGAAATGCTTGCCCCGGACATTAAGAAGGAGACTGAGCTGCTGCGCGAGTGGCCTGCCAAGCGCGTTTCCGGAACGAAGCAGTACAAGTTCCTTTCCACGTGCCCCAATTCCCCGCAGAACCTTGCCATGATCCTGGATCTGACGAAATGCCTGGTTGAGGAGCATGATGTCGATGGTATCTACCTCGACAATTTCCAGTACACCTTCAACTGTCGCCGCCCCGGCTGTTCGTTGCCGAAACGGGAGAAGTTGCAGTCGGTGTTCCGGCTCCATCAGTACCGCGCGTTCATGAAGAAGCTGGCGAGCATCTTTGTCCTCAACGGCAAAAAGCCGTTGATTTGGGTGCACCACACCGGCATCATGAATTTCCCGGCCATGTCGTTCGCGACCATGGGCCTATCCGGCGAGATCATGACGAACAAGAACAAGTCCAGGTACAACCACATTGAGCTGTTCGATGAAGCGACGAGCATCGTTGAGTTCAATTCGAAAGCGTGGGGCGTCCCGATTTTCTGGTACCCCGATCTCAAGTATGGCTTCTACACCAAGCACCGTCCTGATGCGCCGTTGACGCGCCTCGAATACAGCGAGAAATACGGCGCGACATACTTGGCCATGTGCATGCTCTACGGATCGCTGCCGGTGTCAATGAATGCTGACAAGAATGCCGTGATCTTTCGCCAGGTCATGGCAGCGCGGTACGCATTTGGGATGTCTGCGGAGGACATGGTGTTCCACCCGTACTGGGAGCGCTACCGGCCGTTCCGAATCGTGCAGGCCCCGCCCGTTCCCGGAGGCGACGGATCGCGGAAGCAGGTGAAGGCGTCGGTTTGTACTCGTGAGGGGAAGCTCCTGGCGACTCTCGTCAATTTTGATCCGGCCCCGGCGGACATTCAGATTGTGCTGACGGATGAACTTCTGGCCAGGGCGTATGCGGGCTTCCGGCTGCGCGACTATGTGGCCGGGAACGACGTTGAGCTTACCCAGACGACGACCAAAGCGGGAAGGGTTCTGCCCGGCCGGCGTGTACGATTGACATTGCCTGGCCACGGTTTCGCGCTCCTCTTGGGCGAGGCGGACAAGCAGACGGATTGATCGGGATCGAGATAACTACAAACGAGGTCAATATGCCGAAACTCGCGATCAATGGCGGGACTCCCATCCGTACTGAGCCGTACCCGATTTGGCCACCGGTCCTTGATGCTGAGATAGAGGCGGTGAACCGCGTCTTGCGTGAGGGACAGATGGGGCGCATCACACGCTTCGGCAATGGTGGTTCCAACGAGACCGACAAGCTCCGCGAGGCGTGGACAGCTCAGTACCCGGGGAAGGACTATGCGCTCCCCTGCAGTAGCTGTTGCACAGCCTTGGAGCTCGCCCTTCGCAATGCGGGCATTGGGCCGGGGGATGAGGTCATCACCCCGCCGTCCACCTGGGTTGCATCCAACCTGGCTCCTTCCCAGGTCGGGGCCGACGTTGTGTTTGCTGACGTCAGCCCGGATAACTACTGCCTTGACCCGGAGGCCGTCGAGGCGGCGATCACGGAACGCACTCGGGCGATCTTGCTCGTGCATGTCGGCGGGTACTGCGCGCGGATGGATGAGATGATGGCGGTGGCCGAGAGGCACGACTTGGTGGTGATCGAGGATTGCGCGCAGGCTCAGGGCTCGAAGTACAAGGGCAGGTTTGTCGGCACGTGGGGACATTTTGGTTGCTTCAGTTTCGATGTGGGCAAGCTCATGCCGTCGGGGGAAGGGGGGATGCTCACGCTCGATGCCGACGATCTGGCGGGGGACTGGATCTACGGCACCTGCGGGCATGCCGGGGCGCAGATCGATGCCCTCGCGGAAGGCCGACACATTGATGGATGGAACTACCGCATGACCGAGCTTCAGGCTGCCATCCTCCTCGCCAAACTGGGGCGCGCGGAGGAAGAGAAGTGGGTCCGGATCAAGAACGCCGAGCACTTGCGATCACGTCTGGCAGAGATCGAGGGAATTGGCGACGTTCCCCATGATCCCGAGCAGACCTACTACTCTTTCATGTTCAAGTACGATGCCGCGGCATTCAAAGGGGTCCACAAACGGCGTTTCGCGGAGGCCCTCGCCGCCGAGGGTATCAACAAGCTCTTCTCATCACCATCGGACCAGGAGCCAGCCTACCGGTCGGCGTACTTCAACCCCCACGGACGGGACTATTCCAACGTCTTTTGCCCGGTTGCTGAACGCGCTTATGAACATGAAGCCATCGGCATTTCCGGGGTGGAAGTCCTCCTCGGCCCTGAAACCGACATGGACCAGATTGCCGACGCCATCGTGAAAATCCAGGACAACATCGACGAGCTGATCTCGAGTGACGGCCAGTAGAGATGAGCAACCCGATGACCTCCAGAGAGCGCATGGTGGCGGCTTCCAGGAACCGTTTCGATGATCCTGCCGTTGCCCACATCCAGAAAGACCTCACCGAACGGCTTCTGAGGCGCATGATGGCAAGCACGCAGCCACGTCTCGTCTCCGGCGCTCACAGCGAGTGTATCGATCCCACCTGGCGCTGGCATACGTGGCTGCAGAATCAGTAGGAGCAACAGAAGGGAGCACCACAGGGCTCGGGACGCTGAGGGCTTGGCCGTACGCCGCGCGGCCCCCCGAGCGGCATCTTCGGCTGGCCCCCCGAGCGGCCCCCGAGCGGCACTGGGAGAATGGCGATCGGAGGGCCGCTCGCCGTACAAGAGAAACGGGCGGCGCCATGGGAATGGCGATCGGAGGGCCACTCGCTGTACAAGAGAAACGGGCGGCGCCATGGGAATGGCGATCGGAGGGCCGTGCCTCGTACAAGAGTCGCAGCGCTGCCGTTCACCGGGACGTCTCTTCCTGGATTTCGAGAGCATTGATGCAGGGAAGGACGTCGGTGCTGGTCGGGATGAGGTCGACGGACAGCGTCTCGCGGGCACGGATGCCCCGCAGTTCCCTGACCACCACGTCCTGCTGCTCCTTTTTCCCTGCCTTTAGTGTCGCTGCGGCGTCTTTCCCTTGCACGACAAACCGGGCGCGTTGTCCGGCGGGGACATGGAGGCGGACGGTGAAGCTCCGCTCTTCGGCGGGAGGGGCGGGAGCTGTGACGGGTAGGAAACGTACACAGTGGGCGAACCTGAAGATCGGGTCGGTCAGATAGATCTCCCGCTGTCCCTGGTTGGTCTGCAGGCGGGCCATCGCATTCAGGACGAGCTTGTCCAACTGCAGGTCACGTTCGGCAAGCGTGGCCAGGGGAATGGCGAACTCCGCAATCCAGCCGCTGTCGTCTGAGACAACCCCGCGCTGCCATTCGCCGTTCCAGGCTGCGTCAAGATTTTTGCGCTTTGCCCGAGGCCCACCTTCCTCGAACGCGGTGCCATCGGGGGCGATCCCGAACCGAGCGGCGCGTTTGCGCGTGCCGTCGGTGATGAACAGCTGGAAGGACTCCTGGGCGCCAAAGCCCCCGGTTTCCGGCGGGATGCCTCTACGTCGGCACATCGCATACAGGTTGGCATCATCACGCAGGAGTTTCAGCTCGACCTTGGGCGCCAACGCCACGCGGCCAGTGTCGAGGAACGGGGTCGGTTTGGCCTGCTGCCAGCACACGTCCATGTCGCTGCCGTCGATGGTCGGGGGGGACGTGGTTGGCTGAATGGGGAGTGTCGAGTTGCCCACGAGGTCGACGGAAATTCTGCCGCGGCCGCGGAGTCCGCAGTGGTAGAGCCAGTGGGGCGTCCCACGGCGTTGGCTGGGCCGGTAGACATAGTCGGGGTCGCTCAACTGGGCGGCGAGGGAAACGGGGACGACACCCCCCAACTCCGGACGCGGGAATCCGAGCCACGCGTTTCCGGCCTTGTCTCGCCTATCGCCTGGGGCTCCGAAGTTGATCCGCAGTGACTGCAGGGGGCCGCGGGAGGCAATGGCGGGGAACGCGAACCACACGTCTCGTTCACTCTCTGTCGGCATCAACGCCAGGCTGGTCTGGAAGTTGTAGGAGCAGGCGCAGCCACTACTGCCTTCGGCGGCGATCACCAGCCCATTTGCCGGAATCATGCTCACGTTGCAGCTTGGCTTCCCGCCGGCAAACGTGGTCGTGCCGCGCGTCTTCAGATCCAGGAACCCGAACGACCCCGAGCGGAACATAAGGAGGTCCTTGCAGCCGATGGCGGCTCCGCAACCGTAGGCCTTGATGAATCGCCAGGCGCTCTTCTGACCGGTGAGCACATCGGTGTCCGAGCATCGTTCTCCCGTGCGCAGGCCATAGGCGTAGGGTGGAGCAATGAGCATGTCATCGTGGATTGCCGCGAGTTTGTTGAAGCGCCCGGAGCGCTGCCAGAGCTTCCGGCCGTTGTCGGCATCATAGGCGGCAACCCCGTCGACCACCACGACGCCGTGAGCCACCTGCAACTGGCTGCGATGAGCGATGAACAGGAATACCGGCCCGCTTTCGGGGGTGTGCGTACGATGTCCGGGCGTGGGAACATCGCTCTGTCGCCAGACCTCCTCACCGTCCGCAAGCTCTAGGGCCACCAGCTCCTGCGTGCTCTCCGAGTCCTCTCCTCGACGTCGGGCCAGGGACACGGTGGAGTTCGACGTTGCATCTACGAGGAACACGGTGCTGTCGGAATGCACGATCTCGTTGTTGGACATGCTCTGCATCGGGCGATGGGTCCAGAGAGCTTGTCCGCTGTCTTTGGCGAGCGCGAAAAGCGCGGCGCTTTCCGCTCGGGGTGCCCAGGCAGACTGTGGATCCCGCACCGGCGCCGTGTAGCTGCCCAGAACCATTCCCTCCGCCACGGACAAGTAGCCCCACCCGCGTTCGCTCCAATCGCTGATTGGGCGGACGGGACGTCCTTGACGCTGGACCCACGTGGGACGGAACACAGCGACTGCGGGGATAGCCTGCCGCATGCTCAGCTGAATCTCAGCCTGATTCAGAGGGCGCGAGTAGATACGTACGTCATCGATAGTGCAGGCGAGATGGTTGTAGACCTTGGGTGGAGCGTAACAGGACGCACCGAGGGACAGATAGTTCCGGCTGGTTGTCAGTTCCCCCTGTTGGTCCTCAGCTGCCAGAACACCGTCGATGTACAGGCGTTGCAGGCTACCGTCGTGGGTCATGGCCACATGCGTCCAGGCTCCGAGTTTGACTGGTGATGGACTGGTGACATTGAGGAAATCACCTGCACGCGTGGTGCTGGAGAAGCAGATTCCCGCCTCTGTCTTGACCACGAACAGGGCGTACTGGTATGCCTTGTAGAGAATGGTGCCGGTATCCGGCCGGTCGAGCTTGACCCACGCCTGTGCGGTGAGGCCCCGAGTTGGGTTGAGGTCCTTCCGCGGTTTGACCAGAATGCGCGCCTCACGGCCGTCGAAGCTTGCGCCTTTCCCGGTGTGACCGCGTGCCTTTGCGATACCCTTGGCCTCACCGCCGTGTTCGTTGCCGCTGACGTCCATAACCGTGTCGCCTTCGCTCTCGAAGTCGTAGGCCGTCACGAGACCATCAAGTAGGGATGTTGCGCTCGCTTTCCCGGATTTCCCGGGCGGCTTGGAGGAGTGCTTCTTGATGGCGATGTAGACGCACAGGCGTTGGGCTGGGGCTGGATCGTCCTTGAGTGACACTCGGACGCGGAGTGTGCCGTCCGGGGCCAGAGCGGCTTCGGCCGGCACTTCCGCCTGCCCCTGGCTCACACGAACGGAGGATGCGACCCCCTGTCCTCCCGTGCTGCGGTGGCCTGGCAGAGAAGCCAGGTCAATGGCGGTCTGGACGACGCAGGGGACGTGTGCGAGTTCTCTTGCCGGGCAGGTGAGGAACAGGCGGTGATCGCGATCAGGGAACGCCCAGGGCAACTTCTCCGCGAGCTGCCGCACTGCAGGATCTTCCGGTGTAGGGAGTAGCTCAGCCGGGATCGTGTAAACGTCTCTCGCCTCGCCCGTTACCTGGTCAAGCCGTGTGCATTGGCCTTGACTGGCCACATACAGACTGTCATCGTCGGCTACGACGTTTGCCGCGTAGTACCGGGAGTAGCTGCGCCCCGCACCCTTCAGAGGTCTGGCCCAGAGCTCCCGGCCAGTATAGGCATCGAACGCGATGACATGGTTCTCACCGGTCACGAACGCTCGTCCATTGACTGCGAGCGGGGGCGATGTTGCCAGGTGTCGGTCCATCATTCGGTCGGGGCCGGGGCCACCGAACCATAGGAGGTCGAGCGGCAGCGTCAGGCGCTGTTCGGCGCCAATGCCGGATCGTCCTGCATCTGCCCAAGGGTGTCGCCAGTCTCCTGCGCCGGGGAGCTTCCCGCGAACGATGGCGTTCGCCTGCGGATCTACGCGCAGTTCCGGGAATCCTGCGGACTCCGCAAAAGCGAGTAGGTCCTTTGCTGTCATGTTCGGAGCGATCAGGCGGCCGCCGCAGGGCCGGAGCACGCGGCAGACCTGTGCCGCCATCGGGCCAGGTACCCTGGCACTCACAACGATGAGATCAGCGAAGTAGGGCGGTAGCGACAGGCGGTCTTTGATGGGGTGTTCCAGCACTACAAGTCGCGTGCCGTAGAGACCGGTCGGCAGGAGTGCTGCGCGACACTGTTGCAGGTCCGTTCCGGGGGGCGCAACAGCAACGACATGCAGCTCTGATTGTCGGGCGAGGTCAAGGGCGAGGGTCACAGTCTCCTCGCCGAGAACCAGTGCGTAGCCCTCGCGGACGTTGGCTGCAGCCAGGATGCCACGGGCGCGGTTCGGTTTGGGGGGCGGTTCATCCGAGCGCGCAGTGCCCTTTGACGCGTCTCGGCTTGCGGGGGCTGGACCAGATCCGAAGCAGGTCACCACACCACGATTGGTGGAGACCACCAGGCACGAATCTGCCATGGCCAGGCCTCGTGCCTGGCCATCGATCCCGGCTTCCCAGAGCATGGCTCCCGTGTCTGCATCGCGAGCATGGACAGCGCCGTCAGTGCCGATGACCAGGGCCCTGCCGGCAAGGGCAATTGAGTAGACCGGTAACGCATATGGTTGGGTCCAGATGGTCTTGTCCGGGAGCTTGCCTTGAGCGGGATGCCATTCCGCAACGTTCAGGCACTCGACCTTGCCGTTGCCAACAGTGAAGAGCCTGTCTCCGGCGGGGAGAACGTGGTATCTGCCGGCCATCCGCAACAGCTTCTCCCCGGTCTTCAGGGAGTAGACGGCCATCCCGTCGGCTCCTGCCGGGGTTGCTTCGCCCACGTGTGCTTCGGAGACACTGGCGAAACGGTTGATTGGCGTGAACACCACATCGCGCCACACCGTGCAGCGAGTCCCGCCATCCTGCAGGGCCTCCGCGGCTTTGTAATGGAGCAGCTCACCCGTTGCCCGATCGAATACGGCTGGGATGTTCCTGCCCGTTGGCACCAGCAGGCGCTTGCCGGAACTGAGCAGGTATCCCTGAGGGGCAACCCCGCCGAACCCCGAAGCGACGGGGTGTGGAAATCGCATGTAGACCGAACCGCTGCTGTCGTTGTGCCAGATGGTTTCCCCGCTGTCTGCCTTCAGCGCGTAGACGTGGATGCCCTGAGTCGGCCACATTCCGGCGGTGACATAGACGGTGTCGTTCCGCACCAGAACGCCGGTGCGGCAGGGCCAGCGCGAGATCATGCGGTCATTCCCGAGGAGCAGGTCCTTCTCCGGGGCTCCACGGAACGACCAGATGACGTCCCCTTGCTCCAGGTCAAGGCAACGCACAACCCCATCGTCGCCCGCGACATAGGCTTTGCCGTTGGCGACGTCCGGGGCGAAACGCAGGGGACTGTCGGCCACGAACTGCCAGCGCGTCCGTCCGTCAGCCAGGGACAGACACCGCAGGGCGTCGTCTGTGGACGACGCGAAGAGGACGTTGCCATCCGCAATGACCGGTTGGAACGCGTAGTCGAAATCGATGCGGTGCAGCTCTTTGCCGGGCTGCGGCCAAGCGGGGCAGGGCGGCTGAACCGACTCCCACGACCAGCGGGCTTGAAGCGGGAACACGAGCGCCTCGGTCGTGACCCCGGTGCGTTCCGCATTGCCTCGGTAGCTAGGCCAGTTGGCTGCGGAGAGCGACAGGGCTCCGCATGTCAGGACGATGACGCTGGTTCGGACTGCTGATGTGATCATTTTGGCCTTTTCCATCACGGATGCTGCGGCAACTCAGGAGAACAACGTGACTTCACGTCCCACACCAATCAATGTGTTGCGTCCTTTTTGCGTGGCATCGTTCGTCGCCTCGGCCGGGACCGTTGTTGTCCGGAAAACAGACGTCTATCGGTTGTCTGTGCAGGTCGCGTTTTCCGGACATCTTGACGCCCCCATGTCCATGCGATAGAGTCACCAGCATCGGGATGGCAGGACTCCACTAAGCGCAAACTACTGTTAACGAATTGAGTAGAGCTTTTCGCTGGGCACACCATCCGGAATCCGTATCATAGCACCACTCCGATGGTGTTTATCATGCTCTCTGGAGAACTACACAACACGCTCCACGCCGGACAACCCAACCTGGCGAGAACGGACGACCATGCCATATATGCTTCTGGGTGATGGGATTTCCCGTCAACGGCACGAAGACGCCCTTCCTGGTGGGACGATACCCAGAATTGTGGAATCACTTGTTGGGCAGAGGGAACATGAGACCGAGAGCAGCCATCGTGGCCGCGTTAGCTTTTCTCGTGGGGTGTAGCCGTAGTTCGACCGCACCTACCACCGAGACTATCGGACGCGATTTGATCCTTACGGCCTACCGGCAGGATGTTCCTGGTACGGATGACTTCACGCAGATACATGAACTACGCTTCCGGATGGCGGACAGCTACAGGGCGGTTGCCACGCTCTATTCGGATTGCCGGGGTTCCCTGGTAACCTTAACGCCAACCCCCACCAGAACGGATCGCATTCTCTGCGACCCCGGCATCTTCCGTATGCCATCTGATTCATTGTCATCGATTCAGATCTTCATCGACAAGCGTGGTGACATGACGTATCAACGGGTTTGCCAAGACCTCACAGAGGCATCGGCCCCGTTGCGAACACGCAATGAGCGCCGTGTCTTGCTCGTTGAGACACGACCAATGACGAACCGGGGTGTGCAAGGCCTTTCGTGGTCGATCTCCGCGACTACATCTGTGACCATCACGACCGAACAGGGCGCTCCCGTGGCGGAGATCCTCCAGGCGGTGCGTCGGTTCGCTGCCTGCACCGACGATATTCGGCTCGCAGTGCTTTCACGCGCGTGGAGCAACCCACCAAGACTGATTGACGGGCCAGCAGAGGGCCCAGCGATCCCTTCCAGCGGACCTCGTGACCTCGGTCGCTGAAGGCGACGTTGCGGACATGGGACACTTGCGTTTAAGTATCAATAGTGGTACTATTGTCTATGGCGAGCATTGAGCAGATCATCAAGCAAATGCGGCGAAATGTTGCCGGTGTCCGCTTCTCCGACTTGTGCCGTGTCTGTGACAGGTGTTTTGGTGTCCCTCGCCAACAGAGCTCCAGCCACCGTGTATACAGGACACCGTGGCGAGGAGATCCCAGAGTCAACATCCAGAACACGAAAGGGATGGCCAAAGCATACCAAGTCCGTCAGGTTCTGAAGGCCATTGATCGGTTGAGCAATGAGAGCAGCGCTTAGAGACGACCATTACACCTACCGGGTTACATGGTCCCCCGAGGATGGAGAGCATGTTGGCCTTTGCGCCGAGTTCCCAAGCCTGAGCTGGCTGGCCCCGACTCCCGGTGGGGCTCTCCGCGGGATGCGTCAGCTTGTTGCCGAGGTCGTTGCCGATATGGAGGCCGCCGGCGAGACTGTCCCAGAGGCCCTTTCTGTGCGATCGTTCAGCGGCAAGTTCGTTGTCCGTGTCCCCCCTGCTGTTCACCGTGAGTTGGCTTTGGAGGCGGCTGAGGAGGGGGTCAGTCTCAATCGACTTGCCAGTGCAAAGCTCACACGTTAGAGAACGCTTCGGCAACCAGTGTACTCACTTTGGCGTGGCATCGCTGGCGCGCTACCACGCCAGTGATGCCGTCGTTGAGCGGCGGCACGGGCGAGAATACCATACTCGTCACTGGGGCCACTCACGGAATCGCCTTCTTACTGTACGTTGGCGCGCACTCGCGCATCGCCGCATATCCACCCCCTCAGTGTGCAAACTGAGGGAGCCCTTCCCGCTACCGGCGTTCATCGAGAAGGAACCCAATGGCCATGGGGCGCAGGTTCAGGGGGGCACGGTAGCCGCGCTCCTTGCGCCAGGCGGCCGGTGTGCGGAATTGCAGACCGGATTCTTCGTAGTGCACGCGCACGATGGTGGCAGCGATCTCGTTGGCTTCGTCAGCAAGGCCGTAGCGCAGCATCAGACCGATGCAGGACCAGGCTGCCCCAACCAGGATCTCATCGACCTGGACGCCACCCTCCGCGTTGTCCCAGCCAGCCGGCGGGGCTTGCAGGGACGGCCCCCAACGACCGTTGTCTAGACCTTTGAAGTTGTGCTTGTAGACCGCTTTCAGATGTGCCTGTACACGTTCCACCGGCAGGAGATCTCCCAAGCCTGCGACCTTCGCGAGGAGGATGCCGAAGAGGCCATCGCAGGCGACCCAGTTCCGGCGTTCTCCGACTGTGGCATTGTTGTAGTACGTTCCGTTCCACAGTGCGGCTTCAAAGGCTTGTGTGGCCATCTCGAGGCGAGATTCGAAGTGACCCTTGGCGTCAGCATCTCCTACCTGCTCGGCCCAGGTTTTCATGGCGGCGAGGGCCCCGATGGTCAGGGCGGCGGAGTAGATGGCCGGGCCGTTCACTTCGACGGCATCCCACGTGTTGTCTCCGTGCGTGTCGTGTTCGGGGAGCCCATCACCGTCTTTATCCTGCGATTCCATGTGCGCCGCCGCCAGCTTGAGGGTGGCCCACGCTTCTGGGGAGGGCGGCGGCTCGTCAGCTATTGCCGTATGCAGGTAGTAGCTGAGCAGGAACATGGGGTTGTGGTCTTTCCATTGGTTTGAGTCATTGGCGTACTGGTAGTCGTTGAGCTCGTGCCACGGGTCGCCCGGAGGGGAGCCAACGTCGTGAGGGATTTTGTCTCGTGCCAGCAGTGTGCCTTCCGTGCCCAGTTTGTAGAAAATCCGTTTTTCGTCGACGTCGATGGGGATGGAGCGCAGGAAGTCCTCGTAGAGTAATCGGCTGAGCTCGGGCCAGCAGGTGACGACGGGAAGCATGGCATAGGGCCAGAGGTCAAAGGTCGAGAGGAAGTAGTAGCCGGAGTCGTAGCCTTCCAGAATGCTGAAGTGGGGACCGGCCCCCAGGCGCGGTTCGGGCAGACCGGCAGAATCGGCCTGCCCGGCCAGCCAGAACGGGCCTCCGTCAACGAGGAAGTAGAGCTCGTTGATCATGGCTCCGGCGACACTGTCGTCCCGGACCCAGTCTTTCGCGTTGCTGATGAGACCGTCCTGCCAGGCAAGGATCTGCACCCGCCACGCTTCCCGGCGCTGCAGAGCCAATTCGGCGATCGCCTGTGCGTTGTCCCCTGAGCATCCGAAATCCTGCGTATAGGCCTTTGCCCACGTGCGCCCGCTTCCCGCTTGGGTCAAGGGCATGTCCCAACTGAGAACGAACGCGAATGTCGTTTCCTCGCCGGGTTGCAGTGTGGCTCCGGCTGCGACTGCTCCCCCCAGGACTTCCATACACTTGGCGTGCCACGTCATATCGGAGTTGCTCAGCTGACCGGTCTCGAAGAAGCGGTGTTCGGCTGCCGGGAGCAACCAGACGGACTTCGGGTTCATCGTGCCCCGAGCGCAGCGGAAACAGCTGTGATGTGAATGCCGCAGATCGTTGTCTGCTCCGGCCACGCCCAGAAACCATGTTCCCTCCATGTCCCGCCGAGGGGGGCGGTTTGGCTCGTTGGTGAACGCGACGGCTTCGAGCCAGTCGCTGTCTCCTGAACAGTCGATTGCGTTGACCCGGTTGCCTGCATTCGTCTTGTCGACCCACGCGACTTTGCGGCGTGCCTGATGGGCTTGGTCGTACAGTGTCACCGGCGCCTGTGACCCGACCGTGTATGTGGCCGGACGCCAGCCGAGCACATTGGGCCAGAAGAAGGCCATATCGAACTCGGCCGGTTTGGTCGAAGTGTTGCGGACGGAGACATCGAACACGGCCACCGGCAGACAGGACGCCAGATTGTCTTGGGGGATGATTGGGGAGTAGCTCTCGACGATGAGTTCGACGGGCCAGCCGTCCTGGCTGACGTGCTCGATCGTGAGAGGGAAGAGGACATCTACTGTGCGGGTACCGTGGGGCAGGGGCCGGTCCCAATCGCCCGCGCCCAACCGATAGGCCTCGCTCTTTGCTCCCTGCTGCCAGCGCAGGCACAGGCTCGCGCAGTCGAATGGCTGGTGACGATGGACCCCGTTCTGCAGATGCCAGCGACTGAAGCGGCCGGCGAGGTCTCGCCCGATGTTCCCTGCTCCGATCCCACCGAGAGAAGGGGCGCACAGAGGACCCTCATTGTGGGCGTTGTTGTAGGGCTGGAAGGCGTCCTCCGGGGGCATGAGGTCGGAGCTGTGGAAGCTGTATGAACGTATCCGTTTCAGGCGCCCTTCGGCATCTGTGAATGGTGTCATGATCGAGACCTCAGTTTGGGCAGATCACCGGACTCCTGGCGCGGTGTTGTTCACTCTTCGCGTCGGCAGCATCCGTGCCCCTCTGGTCCTTGAGTCTGGCAGCAGCAACCATGCTGTTGGGGAGCTTTGGCTGCACACTGGGCCACAGCGGCCAGGCAGATGTCGACGACGGTATCGCTGTTCATCAACAGGGCATGGGCGTCGTCGCGGTTTCCGGACATCTCGATGAGGAACGAAGCCGGGGTGCCGTGTTCCGCGGCATAGCAGATGAGGTACGGCTGGGGCGGGTCGGTCGCCTGGGTTCGTTCCATATTGACCTGCTGGTAGGCGCCACCGTAGGGCTTCTGGCTTATGTAGCGGTCTTTGAGGCGATCCTGGATGTCCTGATGGATTGATCCCAGCAGCTCGCGATCCCCGCAGTGTGCGGTCAGCATGATGTAGTCGGCGGTATGGAAGTCGATCACGGCCATGGGCTGATGTGCGTCGAAGATGCGTTGAATGGCCTGGGTCTCTGGTTCCGAGGCGGGTCTTGTTCCCTTGTAGTTGTAGTCCCAGGGGACGGCTACATCCTGAACGACGGGCAGTTGGTCCCAATGGCAGTCGAAGTTGCGATTCAGGTCGACTCCTCGGGCATTTTGACGGGTGAACTGGTCGAAGCCGTAAGGGTTCTGCACGGGCATGATGCGGAAATGGAAGCGACTTGTGTCCAGGCCCTCCAATTCTGGTTGCTGGGTGATCAGTTCGGCAAAGCGCAACAGACCGTAGGCGTTTTCCCACTCCCAACCGTGGACGGCCGCCCCGATATAGATGGTGGGGTTGGCAGGATCACCAATCTCGAACGACCACATGTCGCGTCCATCGCTGCAGGGACCTTCACAGCACAGGTTGAGTCCCGTTGACACTTGCTCAAGTGCATACATTTCCTTGACGAAAGCGTCGTAGCTGAGGCGCTTGGGATAGTGTCGGCCGTGCCGCACGGTGTTGTTGATGAGGTTGCCCAGGAAGACGTACTTGTTGGTACTGCCGTAGGAATTGTAGAACGGTCGCAGCGGGGAGAGCAGGTCAAGAGCGAGGATCTGGCCGTCGCCGATCGTCTCGTGCACCATCACGGCGCCGCCGTTGACCGTTGACGTTGCCAGGACCTGCACGCCGTCGGTTTCACTGATGTCGAGGATCTGACGCTGTAGCATTTGGTTGGAGTAGAGCATGTCGGGGGCGCTGGAGACGCATCCGTACCACCACACGGTGTCGCCGACGGCGTAGCCCCGGGTGATGTCGCCTTCTGCCTCAATGCGCAGAGCCGGTCGGAAGCGGTCTCCCACGTGCGTCTTGCTGAAGTTGAGTCCACGATGGGCCGCATACTCAAACAGGCAGGACACGACCGTGCCTCCGGCTTGGGCGTAGGCCTCGATGGCGTTGTAGTCGAGTTGAGCGAGATGCGTGCCGTCGCACACGGCCGTGATGATGCAGCCATAGTCGGCAAGCTCTATGGCGGATGGCGGTCCTTCCGCGATCGCGCGCGCGACGAGGCGTTCGGGATACAGCAGCTTCAGGTCCTGCCCCATGGCACCGTTCGGGCTGTCGCTGAGGAAGAGGATGTTGCCGTCAATCATGGCTGGTCTCCATGTTCGGTGTAGTCGCACTCAGGTCGTTCTTGGGCTCAGGGCGTGCATCTTCTCGAGCCAGGCGGATGCCGCACTTGGTTCGGCGCCCATCTTGGCGAAGATGAAGCGTGTGCCTTCAGGAGAGAAGCGGATGAGGTCCTCGGTGATCTGGTCGGAGATCCACGAGAGGACATGCACGGGGCCGTCAGGGCCGCCGAGGTGTTCGAGCATGGGTTCGAAGCCGCGTTTTCCCTGTTTGGCGGCCACGCGGTTGAAGGCGTAGAAACCGGGGATCTTGCGGAAGAGGGGGAACTGGTGATCGGCATCCGCGCAGCAGTGCATGCCCAAACCGCCGAAGGTCTGAGACAGCTCGACGAGTTCCGGGAGACAGAACTCCTCGAACAGGTCAGTACCAAAAGCCCCACACTCATCGTTGGAGTACCACGGGGCCATGTCGGGAGGCGTCCACACCCCCGGGCACCCGCGCATGGACATGGTCGGGAATTCCTTTCGAAGCTCCTTGATGATCGCTATCAAGAGGCGAGCACATTTGTCGGTCAGGCGTCTGACCGAGTCCTTTTCGCCGTCAGTGAGCATGGCGGCGTAGATGCCGGTCTTCTCCCAGATCAGACAGGCTGTGTCGAAGCCCGTCTGCTTGTCCGGTGGCCCAAGAGGAACATCGGGGCCGAGCTCACTGCGGACGGCGTCAGCCAGTTCGAAGACGCGGTAAAGGGAGGGCGAGGACCAGATGTCCGGCTCCTTCAGTGCATCTGCTTCCTCCGCTGTGGTCACGAGCGGCAGGGCGCAGGGATTGGTGTCGGGAGCGCGGTGCACGGGACAACCGAAGGCCGCCGCATAGACGTGTGTGCCTGTTGCCATGTCGCAGGTCGGGACTTCGTCGCTGGGGACCTTTTCCAGGAGCTTGAGCTTGCGCTGGTAGTTCTCAACGGCCCAAGGCACCCAGTCTTCGATCGGTCGATCTGAGGTCGTGAAGTCGTTGTCAGGTCCTTCGTAGACCGGCACGAGGGCCGGCTTGCAGACGAAGCCGTGGCCGCGGAACGGGCCCCTCGCGTACAGATTTCGCAGGAAGGTCATGTTCTGCAGAATGCGGTCGCTCATCTGATGCCTCGCAGAATGGAGCACAGGACTCGGGTCGATGCACACTTCGAAAGCGGGTCTGGTCCCCAATGTGTCACAGCTAACGATCATTGAAAGGTCGTCGCAGAACGACGAGGGAGGCGGTCAGCATCGACCAATTTGAGGACTGCTTGGTACGGCCTTCTCTGCGCGTCGATACGAGGCTGAAGGGGAGGACGTCTGTCTTGCTGGTTTGACTGCGGTTATACCGCCGCGTATAGTCAGTACTATGAAGACCGCAATATCACTACCTGATCCGCTCTTCCTGCGAGCAGAGCGCTTTGCTAAGGAGCACAGACTCACGCGGAGTGGGCTCATGGCGAAGGCACTGGACGAGTACCTGGAGGCGCGTAGGGAGGACGAGATCACTAGGCAAATTGATCGTGTATGCCAGGACACGGACACGGCGTTGAGCCCCGATCTTGCCAGTGTCTCCAGACGTGTCCTTTCGGGGGCTGAGTGGAATGACTGAGCGGGGAGAGATCTGGTGGGCCGACCTGGGTGAGCCACGCGGCTCAGAGCCGGGTCTACGCCGCCCTGTCCTGGTGGTTCAGGCGGACACCTACAACCGCAGCAACCTGGCCACTGTCATCGTCCTTTCTCTGACCACCAACAAACGTTTGGGGGATATGCCCGGGAACGTGGGTCTGGCGAAGGCGGACTCGGGGCTCCGTGCTGACAGTGTCATCAATGTCACTCAACTGACGACCATTGACAGGTCTTGGCTTGATGGACGGGTTGGGCGGGTGCCAGATGTCATCATGGACGAAGTCGCCTATGGCCTTGGACAAGTCCTTGGGCTTGATTGACTCGGGGACCACGGGGACTTCTACTGGCCCGGATGCTTCGCAGCCAGTGCCTGGACTTCGTCTTGGGAGAGGGAGCGCGTGTAGAGTCGTAGGTCGGCGATCCGGCCAGGGAACCAGGCTGGGGTGGGCTCGTGAAGGCGTCGACCGATGAGCAGGGGATGGCTGTTTGCCAGGCTCTCCAGTTGGCTTAGGTCATGTGGCCCTCCGCTGATTTCGCCGTTGACGTAGGTGTTGCCGATCTCGCCCTTCTTGACGAACGCGATGTGGGTCCACGTTTCAGCCGGCAAGGAGCCGGGCGCGGTCGAGTAATAGCGATTCTGGGATCGGAAGGCGATGTTCCTGGCCCCCTGAGGATCTTCCCACCCCCAGGACCACTCGTCCGGCGCCCCGAACCCATTGCCTTTCGCGATGACGATCGCGCTCCCCCCTCTCTCTTTCCAGAGCCATGCCGCCAGGGCGAAATCCTCAGCCCCAATATTCAGCTCGGGAGGGCCTTCAGCACAGCTGTCGCGTCCATCCAGACGGAGTCCGGTCCCGTCTTCCGTCCATTCGGCTTCTCCCTGCAGCTTCCAGCCTCCGGCCGCGGCGCTTTGATCGGGGGTGAGGTGGGCGAGAAGGAAGTCTGCCGTAAAGGCGAGTGACGCATCCGTTGCGATTTGGTTCCGGGCGACGGCGCAATCGGTGACCCCGGTGACCTGCAGCCGGTAGGTCTGGCTGCGCTGCAGGCCGGCAACGCTGAGCACGATCCCGTCGGGATGTACCCCTGGACGGGCCTGTGTGACCGTGACCTCGGGTGTGACCCGGAAGTTGGCCAGGGGCTCAACGGCCGAGGGCGTGACTGGCTCAGAGAAGCGTAGTACCAGGCGCTCCAGATTGCCCGTGGGAGCGGTGGCGACTAGCCGGGGGGCCGTCCTGTCCGCCGGCGTCTGGACCTCGCAGATAGACGATTGGGAGCCGCCCGGGCCGAAATCACCATCTCGGGCGGTGATCTCGTACCGGTAGGTGGTCAGTTCCGACACGTCAGTGTCCACAAGTGCAGTGTTCTCTGTCTGCGTGAGGGTCAGGTCGTTGCGCCTGATCGTGAAACGCGGGGGATACATGGTCTTCGTGCCCGCCGGCAGTGCCCAGGTAAGCTCAACGCGATTGTAGGCTTTGGCTGCCGCTGAGATTGTGACCTGCGGCAACGGGCTCAGCGGCGGAGGCGGTCCTCCGTAAGCCGCGGGGAAGCTGGCCTGGACGCCGATCCGGTCGTACTCCATGGGTCTTTCGTCAAAGTCGCTTTCCCAACTGACGTTCTTGACGACCGTGGACGTCTTGTTGTCCGGGCCGTTTGTGCGGAACTGAAGCCCTTGCGCGCGCACAACCTGAACATTGTGGAAGACTTGGTGCATGGAACGCTTGGGCCAGTCGAGGAAGATGCCGTCGGGCGGGATGTCTTTCATGCTGGGCAGTGCTTTGGTGTCGACGATCGTGATCTGTTCGAAGGTGTTGATGCAGTCTCCGCCGGGGATGTTCAGCGTCGCGGTGTGGATTGGTCCCATATCGCCACTGTCCTGCCCGCAATGGTGAACCCGCAGATGGTGGAAATGGTTGCCTCTCGCCGACGGGAAGTTCGGGTGCCACGCGGGCGGACCTTTCTGGGCGTTGCTGTTACCCCGCATGGTGGTGGCGTATCGGGGAGAGTTGAAGAATTCGGAATACGAGACCTCGTTATGGCTGCCGTTCATGAGGTTGACGCAGGCGTTGTAGATGGAGAGTTGGCCGACATCGTGGACCCTGTTGTTGGTCAGGGTGTTGTGCTTCAGTTCGTCCGGGGTGGGGCCGTTGTGAGCGGCATTGGTAGAACGATTGGAGAGCGTGATACCATTGACGCCCATCTGCTCGACCCAGCATCCGGAGACGGTGTTGTGAGTGTTCTCGCCGACCATCATGATTCCATTCCGGCCGCTGTTCTTGAGATGGCAGTTCGTGACCTCGATGTGGTTGGTGTTGCGCAGCCAGATCATGGCGTGCCCCGTTTTGCCCCACTGGAATTGCCACCAGAAGCGCGTGGGTGAAACGCCGTCCGTTTCGGCGAATGCCAGCCCGTCGATCCGGACGTGATGGGCTCGACTCGCGCGGTCCGTGCCCTGGATACGGATGAGGTCTTTGGCTACGGGCATGGTGATACTCAGTTCATCGGGATGTGCGTCACCGAACGGGATGCAGTAGAGGACACTGGCCGATTCATCGAGGAAGAACTCCCCCGGGGTGTTGAGGAACGCGAGGTCGTCCTCGAGAAAGTAACGGGCTCGACTGGCGATGCGCGTCTTGTCGCCTTGGTTGTGGAATGTGATGCGGCGCGCTTCGCGATCGACGTCGGTGACGGCACAGATCCAGCGGTGCCAGTCGCACTTGCCCCATGGGAAGACGTTTACCTTCAGTTGGTTCGTGTACGCGGCAGCCGGTGGGGTGTCCTTCGCGTGCCAGGTGAGCCAACTCTCTCGCGTGCCCTTGGGAAGCTCTGGGGAACCTGTTTCAGAGACAAGATAGGGGCCGGCAGCGCATGGCAGCTCGGGATCGTGTTCGTAGCTCGGGAAGCGGGCCTTGCGCAGTCGCCGTTCTCCTTCGTAGAGCGTGTGACAGACGGTGCCCTTGTCGACACCGACCTTCCACACGGTGCCCTGGTGCCGTGTCCACCCCGTGACCGGGCGGCTCCCGGTGAGGCGAGCCCTGCCGACTCCGTCGGCGCTCCGGTAGATCACCTTGAAGCCACTCCGGCCTGAATCTGCTTCTGTCAGGAGGAGCGGTTTCGTGACGTGGTAGTCACCGGCTTTGATGCTGACGATGATGTCTTCCCGCACGTCGTCACCCAGGGTCCGGACGGCGTCCCGAGCCTGTTCCAGGGTCAGGAAAGGGCGGCGCTCCGTCCCGGGAGCTGCGTCGTCTCCATTGGGTGCAACGAAGAACTCCGCAGCGCGGGTGGTCGAGAGAGACGTCAGGAGTACCATGAACAGGGGCAGGACTGACGGTTTCATCAGATGGTGTCTTTCCGAAAAGGGCGCCATGGTGCCGTGGTATGGGAACAGGCGGCGGTTGTAAGATAGCACCGTCTGCTGCCCGTTGGGTACCGCTCCCGTAAGTCGCGGCTCTGTATGGCAGCGGTTTGCCTCGGGCACGATTCGTTTCGGGTGCTATCTTGATCGGATTCGGTATTCACGGCCGAGTGGTTCATTCACTCAGGAGATGGATTTGATGGTCAAGATTGCGATTATTGGTGCAGGGAGCATTGCCTTTACGCGGAAGCTCATCGCGGACATTCTCGCTGTTCCGGAGCTCCAGGATACGTTTTTCCACTGCATGGACATCAACCCCACCAATCTGGACAACATGTTCCAGTTGGCGGAGCGCGACATCCGGGAAAACGCTGTAGAGACTGCTGCTCGTATCGAGAAGACATTGGATAGGCGGGAGGCCCTGACTGACGCGGACTACGTGATCAACCTTGTCCGGGTCGGGGGATTGGAGGGGTTGCAGTATGACATTGAGATCCCGCTCAAGTACGGGGTGGACCAGTGTGTGGGCGACACCCTCGCCCCCGGCGGGATCATGTATGCCCAGCGAGGCATTCCTGTCCTGCTGGACATGTGCCGCGATATGCAGGAGGTCTCCAAACCGAATGTCCTTCTGCTCAACTACGCGAACCCGAATCCGATGCTCACCTGGGCGGCAACCCACTATGGCGGCATCCGTTGCGTTGGGCTCTGTCACGGTGTTGAAGGGGGGCAGCGCCTCATCGCGCGGCTGTTTGGCGTCCCGCATGAGGATATCGATGTGATCTGCGCCGGGATCAACCACCAGACCTGGTACATCGAGGTGCTGAACAAGGGCGTGGATGTCACACACGATATCCTGGCGGCGTTCGAGCAGCATCCTGAGATCGTCGAACACGAGAAGTGCCGCGTCGACGTGTTGCGCCGGACCGGCTACTTCTCCACTGAGACGAACGGGCACCTTTCAGAGTACCTGCACTGGTACCGCAAGACGCCTGCAGATGTGGCCGAGTGGGCCTACATCGATGACCGTAGGCCGTTGGGAGGCGAGACGGCCGGTTACCTGCGCTTCGCGATCAAACGGCGGAATTTCTTGGAAGTTGACATGCCGAAATGGTTGGCCGAGGACGTGAAGCCGTTCACGCAGGAGAACCGTTCGCACGAGCACGGCAGCTTCATCATTGAGTCACTTGAGACCGGACGGCTCTATCGCGGACACTTCAACCTCCTCAACAACGCCTGCATCACGAACCTCCCGAGCGATGCCATCGTCGAAGCGCCGGGCTACGTCGATGCGCTGGGGTTGCACATGCCGCCGGTGGGGGAATTGCCCGATGTGTGTGCCGCGATCTGCAATGCGAGCATCGCTGTCCAGCGCCTGGCCGTCAAAGCGGCGATCAACAGCGACCTGATGCTGCTCAAGCAGGCGATGATGATCGACCCGCTGACAGCGGCCGCGTGCACGACCCCGGAAGTCTGGCAGATGGTGGACGAACTGATCGTTGCCGAAGCTCAGTGGCTGCCGCAGTTCAAAGGTGACATTCCCCAGGCCAAGCACCGGATCGCCACGGAGAAGCCGCTCGGTACCCACGACATTTACCCGCCGACCCGGAAACCGATGGAAGTGAAGGTTGGGGACCTGGAATCGACCCAGATCGATATGGAAGACGCCGAGATCCGTGGGGATAACTACGACAGAAAGGGGTGAGTTTCCCCTTCCGGAATACGTGTCATCCGGAGCCGTAAGTAGCTGGGGCAGAAGATGGGGCGCTGCCCCACGCCCCGCCGGGGGACCTGGCTCCCCCGAACCCCCATGTCAAGGGGATCGCGTAGAGCAGGCGACAAGGCCCACCTGCCCTACGCGATCCCGTCCGCCTCCGGTGGCGCGTTGATCGGCGCGGCGGGCAAGAGCGGGTGGTGCTCTGTTCGCCATAATGTATCGTCCCAGCTATCAATGTCAGAGCATCCCGATCCCTCGCGCGGATGCATGTGCTACGTTACGTTGCGTTGCGCGCGAGTCCTAACAACGTCTAGGCATGGCATGAACTTGTACGAGGAATTCGATCGTGTTGTCGCGGCTTTCGAGGAGGCCGGTCTGCACTATGCCTTGGTCGGGGGACTCGCGGTCGGCATGCATGGCTTCCTCCGGGCGACGAAAGATATGGATTTCCTGCTCCACCCGGATGACCTGGCGGCCACCCTCGGAGTGATGAAGGCGTTGGGCTATCTGCAGAACAGCGAGCCGTGGACCTTCAAGGACACGCAACTGACGCTGTGGCGCTTTCTCAAGCCTGTCCCGGAGCCTGGGGATGCGGTTGTCGTTGACGTGCTCGTCCCGAAGACGACCCGCCACCAGGAGATGATTGAGCGCTCCGAACTGTACCCAATGGGGGATGTGCGCGTGGCAGTCGTCAGTCGTGCTGACCTGATTGACCTGAAGATGGATCGGGGCGCTGCCCAGGACGTGGCCGATATTGAGAATCTCGAGGCAGTAGATGGCAGAGAGCAAGCGAACAGCTGAGCAGGTCATTCGAGAGATTGAGGACCTCACGAATCTATGTCTGCGCCTAGCGCGTGCGGGGGCCGACGCCGGACTGCATCAGCGTGATCCCCTCCAGCCGACTCCTCCCAACCCCGATGAGGTCTACTACGATCCGGCCGATGTGGCTCTCGCCCGCCGGTATCGTGCTGAGCCGTGAGTGAGCGTCATTCGGTCACGTCGATCCGGACGAGGGCATAGGCTTGGACATCTGCTGCTTTGACGGTGACTCGGATCAATCCATCGTCACCAGAGGCCAGACTCACCGGGCGTTCACCACCGTAATCGGGTGAGGTGATGCGTGCGTTGGTCGCTCCTGCGGCTCGGATGTCAAACACGAGGTCTGCGGCCAGCGGAGGGAACGGTGGGCCGTGTGCGGCCCAATCTTTGTGGGTCGGCATTGTTTCGCCTTTGGCGATCCCAGTTCCGGTGGCGTTGAGCAGGTGGATGAGCAGCTGCGCTTGTTCGTTGGCGTCCTCTCGGCAGACGCTCACCATGACGCCTTCGGGGACGCCCACTGGCCGAGTATCAAAGGGAGCGTTCGCCGTTTCCTTCACAAGGCGAACGAGCAGGTCTGCAAGCTCACCGTTCTTCTCGAAGGTCATTTTTCGCCCAGTTCCCCACTCGACTTCATAGTTTGCGCCACCGAGGGCAATCGGCAGGTAGGTGGACCGGCCTTCTCCGTGACGATTCCGCACGAGGATGGGCCGGACAGGCGTCCCCTCCTTGTTGACCGTGTCGGCCAGCACGTCTGCTTTGTCTCGGACTTTCACTCTCAGCGTCGCCTGGGGATAGACGAGTGTCGAGTTGTCTGAACGGAATCGCATCGTGTGCGGGCCGCGGATGGCTGATGCGTTCACGTAGTCCACCCCCATGACATCGGCCAGCTGGAAGTTCTTCTGTAGGAGACCTTGCTCGTTAAGCAGGCTCGCATTGGTTGTGGCCAACAGAGCGCCGCCTTCCCGAACGTAGGCACGGATTGTCTGGACTTGGCGTCGACTGAGGCAGCCTGCTGAAGCCAGGACGAGGAGCTTGTACTGGTGCAGTCGGCCCTTGTCGAGAACATTCTCGTCCAAGATGAAATCATGCTGGATGTGTGCGTCGGTGAGGCATTCTGAGATACCGATCGGGTCTGACGAAGGGGAGAACATGCGAGCGAAATCGCGTGACTGAGCCGAGAACAGGATGGCGACATCGGCGACGGGGGTGGCGGTTCGGCAGTCCATCCGTCCTGGCCAATCGAGATAGCGCCCCATGTTTTCGCCTTCGATCATGGACAACCAGCTTGTCTGGCGGTTCATGTGATTCATGGCCCACCCGAAGTAGGCAAACACCGGGTCGTCCACGTGGTAGACGAGCCCCCAGATGGGCAAGCCGTACAGGTCGCCCAAGGCCGATTTCATTTTACGGAAGGCAAAGACAGCGCGGCGTGAGTCATAGACGTTGCGCGCCATAATCTCTGTGCCGAGGAAGTCGCATCCACGTCCGGCCTGGAACAGGTCACTGCCGAACTCGTGCCCCGCCCAGTTGCTTTTGAAGCCATAGTGGGTGGTGTACTTCATGCTGCAGAAGTCCGGATTGACTGAGTTGACGGCTTTGCGCAACGCGATCCAGAAGTCGCCGACGGCCCGTTTGCGCCAGTTGAGCCAGGCGATCCAGATGGGATGGTCACGATTGCCGAAGACCGGTGAGGTGTTGTCCCGTGGGAGGACCAGACCGGTCTGCGCCGTGAACCCTCGGCGGCAGTGCTCGCAGCCGCAGAAGTCCTTGCCGGGGAAGCACCCCTCGTCGAGCATTCCGCCATCGATCCCCGTGTCCCGGACTAACTGCTGAATGCGTGCGAGGTAGGCGGCCCGGAAATCGGCGTTCATGATGCAGTAGCTTCTCAGAGTGGGGCGTCCATGGTTGATGTCTCTGGTCAGCCAATCGAGATGGGAGAGCATGTGCTGGAGGCCCGTGCCGTTGTAGAGCACAACGGGTATGTCGTGGTGGAAGATGACCTTCATGCCACGCCGGTGGGCCAGCTCAGTTGCCTTACGGACATACTCGGTCACGGTGGCCCAGCGGTGCAGGAAGCAGTGGTGCATGTGCAATCCACTGACAATCACCGTGTTCAGACCGGCTGCGGCCATTTCGGCCAAACGCTGCTCGATGAGTTCGGGCGTGTAGAGTTCGTACAGCAGGCATCCGCATCCTCCAGTCAGGCCCCCCATTTTCATGTCGTAGCGCCAGGTGAGAGCATCGCTGTCGGCGGGTAGGAGGACTTCTGAACGGCTGTTGGTGGGAAGGACGCGTTCCGGGGGGGCTGTGTCGTTCTGTTCAGTCGTGGGGCGGCTTGAGCGGGAAACGCTGAAGGACTGGAGTTCGGGGGGGGGGACGGTCGCTTCGGACTGGGGCTGGTCCCACCAAGAGAGCTTGAGCTCAGGCTCGGACAGGTCGGGCTTCACCCAGAGCTTGCGGTCAAGCACGAAATCCTGGTTTGCATAGATCAGTGGATGGACGACCACGCTGCGCACCCCCCATGCCCCGGGGCTGCCGAAGCTGATCGAGAGTGCTTTCTCCGGGGGGCGGACATGGTGGGCAACCAGGATCTCCTGTGTCTGTCCTGCTGCCAGGGCCTCTGTCGTTGCCCGTTGCTGACCGTTCACTAGGATGCCGAACGGCTCCAAGCTGTTCCGGCTGTGTCCAAGGCGGAGAGTCAGCACATAGACGCCGGGCACGACGTCGAGCCTGAAGATCCCCGGTTGCCCGGCGGTTCCCGCAACGCAGTTGTCGAGGACGCACGGCGAGCCGGTCTGGACCACACTGAGTCCCTCGGGGCGAGTCCAGCCCCAGCCCTGTTCGGGCGTGTACGGCGCGCGATCGGCCTTCCGGAAGCCTTCGGTCTCGGCGCTTGTCCCAAAGGTGAACTGCGACTCGGTCGGTGTCGGTCCGTTGTAGCTCCATTTGCCGTAGGGATGTTTCTGGTCGTAGTCGAATGGGCCTTGATGGATGACCATCTTCGAGGTGAAGATTCCCCCGTACTGCCGGGCTGTCTGACCAAACGAGAAGACCACCGAGCCACCTTGTTTGGTCACGGACCACGTGCCAACAGGATCGCCGTACATGCAGTAGTCTTGCAGTGACATGACGCCATACGGATTACAGTCGAAGACCAGCTGGAGATCGTCTTTCTCAAACGCGATGAACCGGCACTTCTTTGGGGTCAGACTCCCATCTTTTTGGCCGGCAGCGAACGTGCCGGTCACGGTCTTGGCTCGGGATGCGCGGTCGACACGAGCCGTGAACGAGGCCCCATCCAACACACTCGCCGGGATCCGGAATGCGTAGGACATCGTGCGCATCTCGGGTTCATTCTTGTGCGGAAACAGGCGCATTTTTACCGTCAGTTCCAGGCGACCGTCTGCGTGAAGGGCGACTTCTTTGCGGACGTGGGCGGCGTCCCCGGAGTTTTCCGTCACGTTCAGGACCGAGGTGTCGCCGATGTGGTCGACCCGGGTTGTTGCTCGGTCGAGGCGCGGGAGGTAGTTGATCTCGTCTCCGGAAATCAGCGCGCGTTCTCGGTGCATCACCTGGAGCGTTTTGGTGTCCCGCACGGTGAAGTGGGCATTGCTGACATCTGCCGCGCGGGTCGTCGCGAGCGCCAGACTCAGGCCGAGCAGGAGCGACGGCAGGGGGGCGTGTGTCGTCATGTGTGGTTTCCTGAAGCAAAGAGTTCCAGTTTGGCGATCATCAGGTTGAGCATTCGGTCGTGGGCTGGGGCGTAGAACGTGCCCGGGACCGAGATCGTGTTCGTCTTGCGGCTGTCGTCGAGGCCTGCAAGCCACTCTTGTTGCAGTTCCGTGCAGATGTTGATCTTGGCGATGCCTTCGCGGATGCACGCACGGATGTCGCTGTCCGGGGTCATGGACCCGCCGTGCAGGACGAGTGGCTGGGAGACCTGGCCTGCGATTGCGCGCAGGCGATCAATGTTGATGACGGGCTTGCCTCTGTAGGCCCCATGGATCGTCCCAATGGCAACGGCCAGGCAGTCTGTGCCTGTCTCGGCGACGAATTCAGCCGCTTGGTCGGGGTCAGTCTGCAGTGTTTCGTCCGCATCAAGCTCCGGCAGGTCTCCTTCGAAGCCCCCGACGTGTCCCAGCTCTGCCTCCACGCTGACATCGAAGTCACACGCCATCTCGACTGCCGCGCGGGTGAGCCGCACATTTTCTTCGTAGGGGTGGCGTGACGCATCCAGCATGACCGACGTGAATCCCGCTTCCAGGCATTCTCGGACATGCGCCAGGGTCGACCCGTGGTCGAGGTGTAGAGCGGCCGTGATTTCGTGTCGATCGACGTACCACCTGACCATGGCTGTGAGGGCGTCCGGGCCGCCGCAATAGGTGTATTCAGTGGGCGATGCCTGGAAGACGACAGGGAGCCCTGTCTGGACTGCCGCCTGGACGATGGCCTGGATGGAGCCGCTGTCCCAACACTCAAAGCCCGGAAGCGCTTGTTTCCTGCCACGCGCTTCCCGCAGCAATCCGTCCATTCTCGTGAGGGCCATCGGTAGTCGTTCCTTGGTTCCGCAGTGTGTGCCTGAGTTCAGGCATTCTGTCGCTTCTGGCGGCGGGTTTCAAGCCGGACTGCAGCTTTCGCTTCCTGATCGGCCATGAAGGCAACGACGCCATGGTTTGGACCGTCGCTCTTGAGCGTTTCCAGAGCTGGATCGTTGACGCACTTCATCCAGTCGCGCAGCTTCCCGCGCATGCGGTCGGCCACCTCAGCATAGTCCGGGTTGTCGATGAGATTGTACTGTGCATCCGGATCGTCCTGGACATCGTAGAGTTCTTCCGGGACGCGGTGCAGGAACAGCTCGACCCGTTGGGCGATCTTGACGTCTGACTCAGCGGCTTTCCGCATCGCTTCAAAGGTTCGTCCGCTCTGGGATTCGTTCCGGAAGAGACGTTCTCCGTCTGACCAGGGGTTAAAGATGTAGCCGAACTGGCTGTTCTGCACGCAGCGCATGGGGTAGCGTTTGACCCCGGCCGTTTCGTGAAACTGGGTAAAGACGCAGTCCCTTCCGCTCTGTTTCGCTTCCAGCAACAAGGGCAGAAAGGACGTCCCGTCGGTATCAGGGACGGGGGGCAGTCCACATGCTTCCATCACGGTCGGCAGGAAATCGATTCCTGAGATGAAGTGCCGCTTGTCCACCTGTCCTGGGGCTATCTTGTCCGGCCAACGCACGATCCACGGTGTTTTCGTGCTGTGGAGGTAGCAGTTTGTCTTGGCGAACGGGAACGCCATTCCGTTGTCCGACAGGAACATGACAAGTGTGTTGTCGCTGCAGTTGGCTTCCTCAAGAGCAGCCATGATTGCTCCGACCGTATCATCGCATCGACCGACGGAGCTGAAATACTCCGCGAGTTCCAGCCGCACGTCCGGGATATCGGGGAGAAATCCCGGGACCTCCACTTCTTCCGGGGCGTAGACTCGCGATGGTGGACGCAGCACAGCGTCCGGCCAGGCGTTCTGTTCCTGATTGCTTCCATGAAACGGGCGGTGTGGATCGTGGGAGTTGGCCATCAGGTAGAAGGGCTTGCCGGACTGAGCGGCTTTCTTGATGAACTCCCGGGCATACTTGGCGTATAGTTCGGGAGACCTTCCCTTCCCGAGTTCATCCATGTCGTACTGCATATCCCAGCGGTAACTTGCGTGGGGAGTGGAGTGCCCGAGCTTGCCCAGAATGCCGGTTGTGTAACCGCCATCTCGGAGACACTGCATCACAGTGGGGATCTGCACGTCTGAGTGATGGAAGCCCTCCATCCCGTTCCGGTGAGGATACCGCCCGGTGGCCAGTACGCCTCGGCTCGGCTGACAGACGGCGATTGTGACATGTCCGTTACAGAACCGGATCCCCTGGCTCGCCAGCCGATCGATATTCGGAGTCACATCCGGTGTCTTGCAGCCAAAGGCACCGACCGAATTCCAGTTCAAATCGTCTGCCGTGATCAGGACCACATTCGGACGCGTTGAGGCCATTCCAACATCTCCACAGGTATCCCATCGTGCTTCCGACATCCGACCGTACCGCAAGACCGTGTCCGATGCCAGCAGGTATTGCTCAGTTGCTTTGGTCTGTGCTCTGGGCCGTGTAACCCCTCGGTTACAGGCGGGGACCCAATCCTGACCTCGCTCTTGATCCGGCTCTTGATCCGTTTCTGCGCTCCCTTGGGGATGGATCAGGAGCCCGATCAAGAGCCGGAGCGAGAGCTACGGTGGATTCGTCGCACGAGACTGAGCCGTTACCTGGGCCGTTCCGCCTGTTCCTTTCGCTTACGGTTGGCGGACATTACATTACGCGTTCCCGTGTACCGGATGCTCGGGATCCTCCAGAGCTACTGGTTGATGCCAAACAGGGAAAAGAGCGGATTCATGACAGGCAGAGAGCCCGCGCAGCGGGCCATGCGGCGTGAAGCGGTTGCCCCAGTGCCCTGGGTTCGCTCCGTGGAGTCTGCAGGTGGCGCCCTCGGCGAACGCACCGCGCTTTCGAGCGGGACAGCCACGGCTCTGGCGGTCATCGCGTAGGGGCTCTGACAGCTGGAGCTCCAGTGCTCGTCCAGCAACAAGCTAAACACGAGGTCTGAGATGCCTGGTAATCCCGCCTTCCATCGTACTGAGCTGATTCTCGGTGAAGCAGGCATGGGCAGGTTGGCCGACGCACGGGTCATCCTCTTCGGTGTTGGAGGGGTCGGGAGTTGGTGCGCGGAGGCCCTTGTTCGGACAGGAATCGAGCACCTGACGATCGTGGACTCCGATGTCATCTGCATCACTAACCTGAACCGCCAGCTTCAGACGACTCGTGCGAATGTGGGCAAAGTCAAGGTCACTGAACTTGCTGCCCGTCTGGGCTCGATCTGTCCTGATGCCCAGATCGTGCCGGTCCAGGAAGTCTACAATGAACACACCAGGGACAGCTTCGATATTGCTGCCTACGACTACGTGATCGACGCCATCGACAGCCTGTCCTACAAGGTTGACCTCCTGGCCACCGCGTCGCAGGCTGATTGCACGGTGTTCTCCGCTATGGGGGCCGCGTGCAAGCTGGACCCGACTCGTATCCGGGTCGACTCGATCTGGAATTCACAGGGCTGCCCACTGGCTCGCGAAGTCCGCAAACGCTTGCGCCGACGTGGTGTGGACGGTGATTTCCAGTGCGTCTACAGCGAGGAGCTTCTTCCCGGGAGTGGCACACATTCTGCCTGCGGGACGGGGGAGTGTTTCTGCCCGAAACTGCGGACCGCTGACGGAGGCGAGACCGCTGCCGATGAATGGTGCACCAAGAAGGCACAGGTCAACGGATCCGTCGCCCACATGACCGGAGCTTTCGGCTTCTTCCTCGCGGGGCTTGTTGTGCAGGATGTGGTGAACCGGGCTGGGGATGGGGCAGGACTTCCTGACTGACTCAATGACCCACATCCTCATGAACGGAGTGATTCCATGCCCTCCGCGGAACGCCTACTACCAGTCACCCTCTGCTGCGTCGCGTGTGCATTCGGTGAGCCCATCGATTTCGCGCACGTGGACAATGGGACTACGGTTCGTGCGGTCTCACAGGGCGTCAATCCCCCGCCCTACGATGCCCGTGCCGCTATCGGCGACGGCAGCCACCTGTCTTACCCCGGCGCATTGCCAAACTGGTTCGAGCTTGACCTGGGGCAAGTGCGTCGGGTGAAGTCAATTGAGATCGATCGCCGGTATGCTGACAAGGGCCCCGACAACTTCGACATCAGCTTCGCGAAACAGCCGGACGAGTGGGTTCGCACGATCGAGGTCCGCGGTGTCGGCAGCACCAGCGGGAAGTACTGGTTCCGTGTGATGACAGAGCCGGTGGAAGCCCGTTACGTTAGGCTGAACGTTCTCGCCCTGCACAACTACCAATGGACCACACTCAACCGATTCAGTCTATACGGGACGAGCCGGATCCCGCGGCTGATGGCAGAGAATGTGGACAGGTACTCGTGGCTGGCAGAGCGACTGAGGAAGCTGACTGAGGAATCCGAGAAGGTCGCGGCACCGCCGTCGGGGTCACTGCCGGTGGCGACGGCAGAGGTCACCGGCGTGGCAGCCCTGCTGACGCGGGAGGACGACATCACCGGCGACCAGTGGCAGTGCATGGATGAGCGCTTCACCGGTTTGCAGACTGAAGCCTACGAAGCCGAGGCACGGCTGAGTTTCGTGCGTCTGCGCAATGGCACGGATGGCGCCGTGACCGTGGGTGCGGTCGACGGCATGACCAAGGTCTTCCGCCATGTCTGGCCGGCGAACGCAACGAGGAAACTCGCGCTCTCGTGTGCGCGCAATGAACGCGAAGGTGGACAGATCCTGCTGGCCGCAACCCGTCAGGACCTGGCGGATGTGGAGGTGTCAGTCGATCCTCTGGTTGGGCCAACGACGCTGAAGGGCGCGGTGGAGGCCGGCCTGGTCTGCTACGTGCGAACGCGCGACACCCCACGCCTGGCCCATCACGTGGGATTGTGGCCGGACGGGATCAGCCCTCTGGCCACGTTTTCTCTGCCGAGGGGGCAGGTGCAGCCAATCTGGCTGACCGTGGCGATACCGGAGAACGCGCCACCCGGCCTGTACGAAAGCGCGGCACATATCCAGGTCGACGGCCTGGCCCAGATGACGGTGCCGGTCGAGGTGCGCGTGTGGAGCTTCGCCTTGCCCACCAAGACGTCGTTGCAGAACGTCTTCTCAGTCTCCAGCCTGCTCGTGGATGCGTGGTACCGCAGCAAGAAACTCGGCTGGGAGGATCTGAAGGAGGAGTACTACGATTTCTGGCTGAAGCATCGCCTGAACCCAACGTCGCTGTACGGGCAGATGCAGCCCCCGCCTGCGGACCTCGACGGCACGCTCGCGGGCGGCATGAATGCCTTCGTGGTCAAGTACGTCTACTCCGGCGGGGCCCGCGCCAAGGAGGCCTACTTCCAGCAGGTTCTCAAGGACCTGGCGGTCTGGGACGACACATTGGCTGCCCGGGACCTGTACGACGAGGCGATTGTGTACCTGGCCGATGAGCCTGCCAAGAAGAAGTCGGTAACCGACGAGATCAACCGGCGAGCCAGCATCATCGGTGACCGCTTCCCGAAGATGCGCCGCATGCTGGTCCTCACCCGCCCCATCGATGACGCATTCGCCGGAAATGTCGACATCTGGTGCCCGATCGTCTCCGCGATGCGGCCCGACGATGTCCGCGCAGCACACCGGCGAGGCGAGCAGTGTTGGTGGTATTCGGTGGGCCATTTCTTCAACCTGGACGCGCCTGCCGTGGCCGCACGGAGCATGCCGTGGCTAAGCTTCAAGCACGGGATCGATGGGATTCTCTACTGGATGATCCAGTCGAGCTGGCGCAAGCCGAACCGGCCCTCGCGCTTTCATCCGCGACCGGGTGAGACAGTCTGGGAGACATTCGAACTGGCGGGACATGGGGGCCACAACGGCATCGGGAATATGTGCTACCCGGGCTCGGATGGCCGCCCGTGGAGTTCACAGCGGCTGGAGATCCTGCGCGACGGCATGGAGGACTACGAGTACCTCGTTCTCCTGCGGCAGACGTTGGCGCAGAGGCCCAACTCGCCCTTTGCGTCTCTTCTCAGGACTCCCGACAAGCTCGCAACCGAATACGCGGTCGATACGAACGCGGGTTTCATCATGCAGCACCGCGAGGCCCTCGCCAAAGCACTGCACGCGCTGCATCAGGGAACGCCGAGGTGACGTTGACGCAGGTCATCGGTTTCCTACTCAAGTGAATGCTAACAGACTTGGCAAGCGTCGTGCGTCACGCGTTTCAGGAAGGCCATCTTCGGCCTCTCAGGAACCGTGCGGACGCAGCTGTTCCGCGCCAACAACCGCACTGGGCGGACACAATGCTCTGGCTTTCTTCACGCTTGCTCCAGACAGGAACGGACGAACAGGAGATTCCGAAGGGTATTGCTCTGCAGTCCGGACAGGGCTGCATCCGCAATACGGACCTGGTCTGGACTAACGTGAAGATGAGTCTCAATCACGAGGAAGCCGTCGTATTCGTCTTCGGCGAGCGCGCCAAGCTGTTCTGCCCAGTTCACCGCGCCTTCGTCCATCAGGCACCATGAACCCGTCGCGGGATCGAAACTCTTCATATGGACGTGGGAGACCAGATCCCTGATGTCTTGGTACTCGTCCGGATAGGGACACACCGAACCCGCCTTGCAGGCATTCCCGGGATCCCAACAGAGACTGATATGTTCACTGCCGAGCTGACGAATCAGGCTGGCCGCCTCGACACCCGTAGCTCCCCAGCATCCGGCTTCGTTCTCAAGCGCAAGTCTGCAGCCATGTCGACGAGCGATGGCGGCCATCTCGCCGCAGAGATCGACCACGGCGGCGGGCGGATCGCCCGACCCGACTCTGTGAAAGGCAAAGCACGTCACCATGTCCGTACCCAATCGCCTTGCCCATTCGCAAGCCCTCGGGAGCCCATCTGAGAGTGCTCGCCCGATCGACGGATCATCGGGTGAACACTTGAAGAAGCCGGGCGAGACGCCGGAAACCGCCAGTCCAGCTTCCCTTACTTGTACAGAGAGCCGCTCCAGTTCACCGTCTGCGACAGCAGGAAAACGGCCGCCGGGAAGCGACCGCACCTCTACATGTGTGAGGCCCCAGGCCGCGGCCAGATGAATGGCCTGTTCAGGAGAGGCCGGACAAATCTCGTCTGTGAATACCGATATGCGCATGTCCCTAATCTCCCGTACTGCAGAACGCTGGTATCACAGATCCGGTTGAGTGCGGCGATGGCGGATCTGTGCATACCATGGCTGTCCTTCCGGATCTCACCACGCAAATGTGGTGTCGAAGAGGCAGCGTGAGTAGTGTCCATTGGCATCAAGAACGCGGGTGACGCCGAGTCGTTTAATTTTGCCCGTATCGTCCTGGTGGAAGGTCAGGTGGCTGCCCATTCTATGCCCGTGCCGAATGGTCACGACATCCTCGAAGCAGTCGGGGTTGCATGGGATGAAGGCCCGTCCATCTCTCGCTGCATAGAGCACGGTCCGGATGCCCTTCCCGGGGCTGTGGTACTGTTCCATGACGGCAAGCAGCGTCACGCCGTCAATGACTTTGGCGTCGGTTGACTCGGTTGCCCGGAGGTCGCCGTGCGCCTCAACGACCGGCCCGTGCTGCTCCCATGGTCCTCTCGGTCGACGTGTTGTGGCGAGGTCGATCGAGTACGTCCCGGTTGCTCGTCGGAAGTAGAGCCGGACTTCATCTTTGCCTGGACTCACCACCGGGCACGGGTCGTCCTTGGCTCCGGGGCCGTCGATGGCAGGTCCCCCCAGTTTCTTGAACGGTCCTTCGGGGTCGGTTGCCAGGGCCAGGCCGATGTGCCGGTGGCCGCGCCCGTTGCGTCGTTCACGTCCCGAGTAGAAGAGCCAGACCTGGCCGGCGAACGAGACAGCTCCCGGAGTCGCTGTTCCGCCTTCATCCCACGTTCCCGGCGTTCCTTCCAGCACGCGGCCGCGATGCTTCCAGTCTGCTCCGGTGCGGGATGTGAACAGGTGGATGCCGGTGTCGTAGGTGTTCGGATGATGGGGGCTGCTCCAAGGCACGACATCGGCGTACATGTACCACGTGCCGTCGACGTGGATCACGGATGATTCGCGCACGGAACCCGAGGGCATGGGGAGCACGGTCGGCGTCTCCTGCTTGAGCCCTGCGTGCCACCTTGGTCCCTGCATCTTGTCAACTCCTTGTGTCACATCATCGGGGCGGGCTGTTCCCTGTGTCGCCAAGGCGACCAGCAGAGCCGCCGTCACTGCATTCTGCGTTGTGCGCATCATCGCCTTTCCGAGGAGACGTGAGCTGTCGCTGCACACGGTGCCCCTATCATGTCGAGGTCGGGCTCCCAAAGCATGTTCTCCCGGAGAGAACATCCGGCGTCCGGGTGGAATCTGCGTGGCGTGGACGAATTGTATGACCTGCAAGCGAATCTACAAGAGCTGGCCCGTGGTGCAACGCTGCGACGGTAAGCAACAGGAAGGTAAGGACAGCATGGCACAACCGAATATTCTCCTGATTCTGTCGGACGACCACGGGTTTGGTGATGTATCGCACAATGGGGGACCTCATGTACAGACCCCGAATATCGATCGGATAGCCACTTCAGGCGTCCAGTTCACCAACTTCTACGCGAACTCGTCGGTGTGTTCTCCGAGCAGAGCGGCGCTGATGACTGGGCGTTATCCGGACCGTGTCGGTGTGCCCGGCGTAATCCGGACTCACGAGAACAACAGCTGGGGGTACTTTCGTCAGGACGCCGTTACCATGGCTGATATGCTCAAACGGGCCGGCTACTACACGGCAATCGTGGGCAAATGGCACCTGGGCCTTGAGCCCGAGAATCATCCATGTCAGCGTGGATTCGCCCATTTCCAGGGCTTCCTGGGCGACATGATGGATGATTACCTGACGCATCGTCGACACGACACCAACTACATGCAGTTGGAGGAGCAGGAGATCGACCCGGAGGGCCACGCCACGGATCTCTTCACGGACTGGGCGGGCGGGCTGATCCGGCAGCAAGCCGGTAGTGCGCAGCCGTTCTTCCTCTATTTGGCCTACAACGCCCCGCACACACCGATCCAACCGCCTGAGGAGTGGGTGGAACGCGTGCGTGAACGCGAACCGGAAGCGTCCCCGCAGCGGGTGAAGTACTGCGCTCTGGTCGAGCATATGGATGCAGGGATCGGGCGTGTGCTGGAAGCCCTGGAGGAAACAGACCAGCTCAACAACACGCTGGTGATCTATGTCTCGGACAATGGGGGATACATGGACGCCGGGGCTGACTGCGGTCCCTATCGCGGGCAGAAGGGGGATATGTACGAAGGCGGCATCCGTGTTCCGGCTTGTGCCATGTGGCCGGGCCACATCCCTGTGTGCACGACCAGTGACACCATTGCCTTGCTGATGGACTTGTTCCCGACTGTCTGTGAGGTTGCGGGCCTCAAGGTTGACCATGAGATTGAGGGAACATCGATCCTGCCGACACTGATGGGGGATGAGCAACCCGAACTGGGAGAGCGGGAGCTCTACTGGATCCGGCGTGAAGGCGGCATGCAGTTCCTCGGGCTCTGCCAGCATGCGGTGCGCAAAGGACCTCTGAAACTGCTGCACAACGGTCCGTTCCAGCCATTGCAGATGTTCGACCTCGAGAGCGACCCCAAGGAGGAGGCCGACCGATCCGGAGAGGACGACGCCTCGTTCCGCCAGATGGCGCAACTGCTCAACACCACGATGCAGGACAACGGGGCGGTCCCGTGGCGCTCCGGGGAAGGTTGACCGATGGCTCAGGAACGCCTGAATCAACTTCCTGCTGTCTCCTTCGGCTCCGCTCAGGTGACCCGACTGATCAGTGGGGGGAACCCACTGTGCGGAGGATCGCACTGGTCTGCAAAGCGTAGCCGTGAGATGGTGGAGTACCACACGCCTGAACGCGTGGTGGCGTATCTTCATCGGCTGGCTGAATGCGGAATCAACACAATCCAGGCCCGGGGCGATTACCACCGGATCCTGCACTGGCTGGAGCTGTTTCGGCGTGAGGGTGGGCAGCTCCACTGGATCGCGCAGACGGCCTCCGAGATGCACGATGTGTTCCAAAACATCCGGATCCTCGCCTCAGCAGGGGCAATGGCCATTTACCATCATGGATCCAATACGGACAGGTTTTGGGTCGAGGGCCGGATTGACGAAGCCGAGGACTATCTGAAGTGCATGCGGGACCAGGGCGTTCGGGTTGGGCTGGCAACCCATCATCCGGAAGTCATCGAGTACGTCGAGGAGAAGGGATGGGATCTGGACTTCTACATGGCGTGCTTCTACAACGTCAACCGGGAGGTGCGTGAGAGCGAGATCGTAGCCAACCGGCAACGGGCCATCGATGGTGGTGCCGATGATCCGTTCCCAAGTGTCAACGAGGATTTCCGCGACGACGACCCGCCTCGCATGATCCGCGTCATCCAGGCCGTTGACAAGCAGTGTCTTGCCTTCAAGATTCTGGGAGCCGGTCGACGCTGTGGAACGCCTGGCGATGTAGCCGATGCGTTCCGCTACGCTTACGCCAACATCAAGCCGCGCGACATCGTGGTGGTCGGCATGTGGCAGAAGTATCGGGATGAGATCGCGCTGAACGTGGGCCATGTGCTGGATGCGCTGGACTCGTAGGCATAGCAAGCCTGCTCTGCGGCCGCTATCTTTCAAACTGGCGACGGTGCGCCTCTGCGCGAAAGGCAGACACTGAAGTGTGCCAGCCTCAGGCTGGTCCGCCGAGGAGGAAACTCCGTACAGCGTGTCCGGCTTCCGTATGGTGTTGTAGCTTCGGTGCCCACTACTCGACAATCGGTGACGCCACACACGAGCCCTGTCAACGTTTCGGTGGTTTTACCTGAACAGGACGGATGAGCCATGGCTAAAGAAGCTGAACTGATCCTTGATTCGCGCAACGACCTGGGCGAAGGGCCTGTGTGGTATGGAGGAGACTTCTGGTGGGTCGACATCAATGCCGGCACGCTCAATCGCCTGTCTTCTAACACCGGCGCTGTCACGGAGTGGCAGGTTGGTGAGAAGGTTGGGGCCGCTGTCCCCGCGGCGGATGGACGTTTTGTGCTGGCGCTGACGAATGGCCTGGCGTTCCTCGATCTCGAGACCGGCGTCCTCAAGCGGATCTGTGACCCGGAGTCCGATCGCCCGGGAGCACGGTTCAACGATGGTAAGTGTGATGCGGCAGGGCGGTTCTGGGCTGGGACCCTTACCGGCAGCGCCGGCGGGACATCCAGTCTCTATAGGATTGATCCTGACCTGACCTGCACCCATATGGTCGGTGGGATCGCGTGCTCCAATGGGCTGGCTTGGAACGAGGCCGGTGATACCATGTATTACATCGATTCGCCGACTCGAACGATCGACGCATTTGACTTTGAACTGGAAAGCGGGGCCATCCACAACCGGCGAGTGGCCGTCGATTGCGGAGACATGGCCGGCGTGCCGGATGGGATGACCATTGACTGCGAAGGTATGCTTTGGGTAGCATTCTACGGCGGCGCTTGTGTCGTGCGTTGTGATCCGGTCAGCGGGGTCGCCCTGGAGACTGTCACGGTGCCCTCACCCAAGACCACGTCCTGCTGCTTTGGTGGCCCAGACTTCAACGAGCTCTACATCACGAGTGCGGGTCAAGGGACATCGCCTGAGGAACGTGAACAGTATCCCCATGCCGGTGGCGTTTTCCGGGTGAGTTGTGACGTGCCCGGTTGTCCGGTTGTCCCTTTTGCCGGTGCGTGACTGCTTAGGAACATGTGAGAGCGAGACAAGGAACGAAACAATGGCGATCGAGGAACGGGCGAGAGAGCTGCTCAATGGCTGGAAAGGCAATGCCTATAGCTTTGGTGCCGGAACGCTTGAGCAGGTTGGGCCGGCGACAGCGACGCTCGGTGAACGGGCCCTGGTGTTTGCGAACTCCGGGACGTGGTTGGGTCCGTCTGTTTCGCGTGTTCTCGGGTCGCTTCGTAAGGCTGGAGTGGACATCGTTGGTGAGCGCGCCTGGCCGGCATCGCGGCCCAACGCTCCTCGGGAAGACGTGTATCGGCTTGAGGCCGCCATCTTGCGCTTCGATCCCGACTGCATTGTGGTTGTGGGTGGGGGCAGCGCGATCGATGCGGTGAAAGCTGCGGCCGTTCTTGCCGCTCTGGGTGATGTGGAGGATGATGTCGAGGGGTTCTTTGGGGTTGGGCAGGTGAGCGACCTGCTCAAGAAGACCGGTCGAGCGATCAAGCCGATTGTGGCTGTCCAGACAGCAGCGGGGTCGGCTGCTCACCTCACCAAGTACTCCAATGTCACGGATCCCTCCGTCGGCCAGAAGAAGCTGATCGTGGATGACGCGATCATCCCCCCGTGCGCGATCTTTGATTACGCTCTGACCTGCAGTGCCCCGGCGGAACTGACGGTTGACGGTGCTCTGGACAGTGTTGCTCACAGCCTGGAGGTGTTCTACGGAATTCCGGCTGAGAAGGAGGAGCTCGTCCAGGAGATTGCGTTGCTGACCGTCGAACTCGTTCTCCAGTCAGCTCCGGCCGCCATGCGAGAGCCTGCGGCCATCGCGCCGCGGGAGGCCCTGGGGCTGGCTGCTGATCTCGGTGGGTATGCCATCATGGTTGGCGGCACGAACGGCGGGCATCTGACGAGCTTCTCGCTTGTGGACGCAACCAGTCACGGCCGCGCGTGCGGCATTATGAACCCGTACTACACAGTTTTCTTCGCCCCGGCCATCGAGGGCCGCGTCCGAGCGGTTGGCGAGTTGTATGCCCGCGCGGGGTACATGGATGCCGACCTGACCGCACTGGATGGGCGCGAGCTGGGTGAAGCGGTCGCCCGGGGGATGATTGCGTTTGCCAAAGCGATTGGCATGCCGACCACGCTGGCCGAGCTGCCTGGTTTTACAGATGCCCACATTGATCGGGCTCTTCAGGCGGCCAAGAATCCGCAGCTGGAGATGAAGCTCAAGACGATGCCGGTGCCTCTGGATGCGGGGCTCGTTGACGAGTATATGGGGCCCATTCTCCAGGCAGCCAAGACTGGGGACTTCAGCCTGATTAGATGTATGTAGACGGATAGGCTGCAGGGCAATGGGCGCTACTTACCCGGCGATAGATCAGGGCATAGGCGACAGTACGCCGCACGGCCTCCGGGCGGCTGCTCAAGATGGCGGCTGGGGGCCATCCGCCGTACAAGCGACAGAGCCGCCCAATTTGGTCAGTTGCCGGAGAACCAACAGCCTTCAGTCTACAGCCCAAGGATTTCCCCTATGGATCACAGCAGACGCGACTTCCTGAGCATTGCCGGAACGGCTTCCCTGGCCGCTGCGCTTCCCAGTTTCGCCGCCCGCGGAGGAGGTGAGCCCAAGCCGAATTTCATCGTGGTCATGTCCGACGACTGCTCGGCTCGTGAATTTGGTTGCTATGGGCACCCGGAACACAAGACTCCCCACACTGACCGGATGGCCCGCGGGGGTGTCATGTTCGACACCTGCTGGTGTACACCCATTTGCTCCCCAACCCGGGCCCAGATGATGACCGGGAGGTATGGTTTCCGAACGCGTTGGTTCCACAATGATCTCAAAGACGGTTCAACGCCGCTCAGTAAGAACAACATTGTCTTCTCCCAGATGCTCAAGCAACAGGGGTATGCCACCGCAGTCTGTGGCAAGTGGCAGCTTCCCGGAACGTACGCGGAGCATGGTTTTGATGAACACTGCATGTGGGAAGCGAACGGCCGCAAGCCCTGGGTCGGGTTCGACGGTCCCATCGAGAAGTGGGACAACGCCCAGGGGCGTCCGCCCTCCGGGTTCCTGCACAACCGGGCAGCTCGCTTCTGGCACCCTCAGATCTCCCTCAACGGGAAGCTCCACAAGACCACCAAGGATGACTACGGTCCGGATATTTTCGTGGATTTTCTACTCGACTTTGCCAAACGCAAGAAGGACCAACCGTTCTTCATCTACTTCCCGATGGCCTTGACCCACAAGAGCTGGGACTTCGACCGCGATGTCGCCGGTTGGCTGCCGACTCCCAGACTCGACGCAAACGGGAACCGTGTCCCCGGACAGTCCAAGCCCGGAATCAAAGCCAATGTCGAGTACAAAGACTACCTGATGGGGCGGATCGTTCGTGAACTCACCACGCTTGGGGTCATGGACAACACCATTCTCCTCATCACAGGAGACAATGGCACGAGTGGCTACGGCAAAGGACAGGTGGACTCCGAGAAGGGCCCGCGCGTTCCCCTTGTCGTCTATGGCCCTGGGCATGTCGAAGCCCTCGGACGGTCCGACGCACTCATTAACCACTGTGACATCTTTGCCACGCTCGAGGAGCTTTCCGGGGCTCGCCTCCCTGAAGACTATGTCATCGATGGACACAGCTTTGCGCCTTTGCTTCAGGGAAAGCCGTTCAAGGAACGTGCGTGGATCTTCAGCTACTACAAGTTCCAGCGCATGCTGCGTGACAAGCGCTGGCTCTTGGACGGGAACGGACGCTTCTTTGACTGTGGAACGGAACGCGCCGAGGTCGGCTACCGCGACGTGACGGATTCCGGGGAGCCGGACGTTCTTGCGGCTCGCAAACGCTTTTCGGCCATTCTGGAGGGGTTGCCGGGGCCCGACCCGGACGACCCCATCGTGAAGGCATACAACCAGAAGAAGGGCAAAGGCAGACACGGGATGAAGTACATCATCCCCGAGGAGACGACCCTCGTGCTTGGAAGTGAGCCCGTGACTATGACGTGTCGCACGTTTGGTGCGCTCGAGAACGTGGCTACGGCAACGCTCAGGCGTACGCGTTCGAGCCTGGACGTGGCCGTTGCTGTTGCGGTTGAGCGCTTGCCCGGTCTCCGGGCCGAGAAGAATGCCTGGGGCAAGACCGATGGGGTAGAGATTTCGTTTTACGCCCCGCACGTCGGTAGTCTTGTCGCCCACATTTACCCAGATGGTTCGGCGGAACTCGGCAGCAATATCAAGGGAACGCTGACCCCGTGCACACTCGAGCCGGGGCAGATCACCACTACGGCGGAACGAACAGAAGCCGGCTGGACGGCTCAGGTCCAGCTTCACGCTGCCCTCTTCGGGGGGAAACTCCCCAAGTCCTTGAAGCTCAACGTCGGTGGCTACAGGACCGGCCAACAACCCGGCTGGTTCGCGTGGATGAACAAGGGGCGTGAGAACTTCCGCCCAAAGAACCAGGGCTTGCTGAAACTCGAATACTGACAGGATATCAACACCTTTGGGCATTCTTCCTCAGACGGTCCCAAACGCGCCTCGGTCTCGCCGTCGGTGGCGACTTCGCTTGGTGAGCATTGGTCTGGGACTACTGCCTCTCATTGCTGCGGAGCTTCTTCTGCGCGTCGCCGGAAAGGGCAAAGCCAGCGAGGCGTTGGACCCCTTCGTGTCTGTGGACGCAAGCAGCCCGTTTTTCGTGCTGAACGAGACCGGCGACCGCTACGCCATCGCTCCTTCCCGCCTGCGCTTTTTTCAGCCCGCCTCTTTTGCCAGGATCAAGGGGGCCAACACGTTCAGGATCTTCTGTCTGGGGGGATCGACCGTGCAGGGGCGCCCTTTCGCGCCGGAAACGGCGTTCAGTACGTGGCTCGAGCTTGCGCTGGGCGCGGCCGATCCCACGGTTGACTGGGACGTTATCAACTGCGGCGGCGCATCCTATGCCACGTACCGTCTGGCCGTTATCCTGCACGAGGTTCTTGATGCGGACCCGGACCTCATCGTGCTTTGCACGGGACACAACGAGTTTCTGGAACAACGGACCTATGGGCATCTGGCATTGGGTTCAGGAGTGGCTGGGACCCTCCACCGAGCTGCCTCGCACGTGCGCCTCTATGTCGCTGTGCGTGAAGCCACCGGGCGCTGGGGGCAGGACAGACGCATCGCAGCCGATGACCGGGCTGACCTGCCGGGCGAGGTCAACACGCTACTGGATCTGGGGCGGGGGCTGGACGTTTACGTACGGGACGACGCATGGCGAGACGACGTTGTGGCGCACGTACACTATTCGGTTCGGCAAATGCTCAAGCTGGCTCGGAGCCGAGGCGTGCCTGTTCTGGCGCTCCTTCCTCCCCGCAATGTGTCCCGTTGCCCGCCGTTCAAGTCTGAACATACGCCTGGCCTGAGTTCGGTGGACCTTGCTCGGTTCGAGGAGCTTGTTCGGTCTGCGTCTGACACCCCATGGACTGACGCCCCTCGTCGTTGCGCGTTTCTAGAGGAGGCCGCTCGCCTGAACCCGCGCCATGCCGGCGTCCATTACCACCTCGGTGTGGCGTACCAGAAGGCTGGGCTGGTCGCGGAAGGCCGGGATCAGTTCGAACGTGCGCTGAACGAGGATATCTGTCCTCTCAGAGCTCCTGCTGCAATCTACGCAGCGTTGCGGCGCGCGGCCGAAGAGACAGGGACGCCACTCATCGACACCCGCCGTTTGCTGGCATCCGCGGACCCAGACGACCTGTGGGGCGATTCCCTGCTTCTGGATCATGTCCATCCCAATATGCGAGGCCACCAGATCATTGCTGACAGCATCGTGGACTGGATGGCCTCGGAGCAGTACGTCACACGTGCCTCTGAGTGGGAGCAGGCGAAGAGCCAGTCCTGGAACACTCACCTCGCGTCGCTTGATGCCGTCTATTTCAGACGCGGTGAGGAACGTGCTGAGCGCTTGCGCTTCTGGACCCAGGGACGGGCGCTCGGGACAGCGAGTCCGGGAGTGGCGGGAGGCATCCCTGCCTCCCACTGAATCACCGGGCAGGAATGCCCGGTGCCACCTTTAGGCTGCCTTCTGGACTAGCGGGAGGCATCCGAACGCCCGAAACTTAAGCACCTCGCTCCTGCGAGGCGGCTGCGTCAACGTGGGAGGCGGTGCCACCCGCTGATTGCTTAGTTTCTGGTCTGGAGACAAAGATCGGGGCGTGGCAGCCCCTCCCACTTTGAAAGGCTACTGAGTTCCGCCCCATTGCGGGAGGCATCCCTGCCTCCCACTGAATCGCCGGGCAGGGATGCCCGGTGCCGCCTTGAAGCAACCGTCTCGCAGTTCCGGGCCATTGGAACACTCCCCGCCTGGCTTGCTCCACGTGCCGGGGATACGTTCCCGCAGATGAATATTCTCGGAATCTCAGCGTTCTATCACGATTCGGCCTCCGCTCTCGTGTCTGACGGCCGCATTGTTGCGGCTGCCCAGGAAGAGCGTTTCACGCGGATCAAGCACGACGCGTCATTCCCGCGCTGTGCCGCTGAGTACTGCCTGGATCAAGCAGGTATCGACGTTGACAGCCTGGACTATGTCGTCTTCTACGAGAAGCCGCTGCGCACGTTTGATCGGCTCCTGGAGACCTACCTGGCCTTTGCGCCGCGCGGTTTCTCCTCCTTCAGCCGCGCCATGCCGTTGTGGCTGACGGACAAGCTCCACTTGAAGAGGAAGATCCGGAAGGGGTTGGGAGGCTATGCGGGGCCACTCGTGTTCACTGAGCACCACGAGGCCCACGCTGCCAGCGCTTTCTTCCCTTCCCCGTTTGCGGAGTCCGCGGTCATCACGGCCGATGGGGTCGGGGAGTGGGCGACGGCCAGTATTGGCCGAGGCAGTGGGAATCGGTTGGAGATCCTCAGCGAGCAGCACTTCCCGCATTCACTCGGACTCCTGTATTCCGCCTTTACTTACTACTGCGGTTTCCGGGTCAACTCGGGGGAATACAAACTGATGGGGTTGGCTCCCTACGGCGAGCCCGTTTACCGCGACCTGATCCTCGAGCACGTGATGAGGCTCAATGAAGACGGCTCGGTGTGGATGGACATGGCCTACTTCAACTACTGCCAGGGGTTGACGATGACGAGTTCACGCTTCCATCGGTTGTTTGGGGGCAAGCCGCGGCATCCGAGTGACCCCCTGGAACAGCGGCACCTCGATCTGGCATCTTCCGTGCAGGTTGTGATCGAGGAGGCCATGCTGCGGATGTGCCGTTTTGCCCGGGCTCAGACTGGAATGAACACGCTTTGCCTGGCCGGTGGAGTCGCCCTCAATTGTGTGGCCAACGGACAGCTTCTTCGATCCGGTGTGTTCGATGATGTCTTTGTTCAGCCGGCTGCCGGCGACGCGGGAGGAGCTCTTGGGGCCGCGCTGTTCGTCTGGCACCACCTGCTGGCCAAAACACGCGCCAATCCTGCCGGTGATACCCAGCGGGGGAGCCTGCTTGGCCCTGCCTTCGGTAGGGCAGAAATCCGTGCGTTGCTTGATGGCGAGGGGATGAGTTACCACCATTATTCGGAAGAAACGGACCTTCTTGATGTCGTCTCGCAACTGCTGTCGGAAGGCAACGTAGTGGGGTGGTTCCAGGGCCGTATGGAATACGGACCACGGGCGTTGGGATGTCGGAGCATCCTGGCCGATGCCCGGAGCGCAGAGATGCAGTCGCGTCTGAATCGGAAGATCAAGTACCGCGAGTCGTTCCGGCCCTTTGCGCCATCTGTCCTCAGGGAACACGTGAACGACTATTTTGATCTCGACCGAGAGTCGCCGTACATGACGTTTGTCGCTGATGTCTGCCCCCAGGAGCGCAGAGCGTTGAGCGAAGCGGAGTTGCAGGATTCCACCGGGAGCGATTTGGCCAAGCGTGTTGCCGTGGCGCGATCCAGTGTGCCTGCCATCACTCATGTGGATTGCTCGGCTCGTGTTCAGACGGTTGATGAGGAGCGCCATGGGCGCTACTATCGGCTGGTGAAACGGTTCCATGAGCAGACGGGGGTACCGTTGATTGTGAACACGAGCCTGAACATTCGTGGCGAACCAATCGTGGGCACGCCGGACGACGCCTGTAGATGCTTCCTCAACACGGACATGGACGCTCTCGTCCTGGAGGATGCTGTACTCCTCAAGAAGGAGCAGGCCGATCTCCCCGAAGCCGTGAGTCAAGCGTACCGGGACGCGTTCCAACCTGACTGATTATGTTTAATCCGTTCCAGAGCATTGACTGGCATCCAGACCCGAGCGCTTTGCGTCGGTTCGGGCGATCACTCTTGTTCAGCGGCCTCGGCTCCCTTGTGCTTTTCAGTGCTATTCGGGTGTCGCTGTCGCCATGGAGGCATCTGGCCAGTCTGCAAGTGACCGCTTGCATCATTGCGGCTTTGGGCGGAGTTTGTGTCGTGGCTCCCTACCCGATTGGGCGGGCCATCCATGGCGGATGGTTCGCCTTTGCCTGCACGATCAGCATGGCTGTCACCAACGTCCTGCTGGCGGCGGTCTACTTCACCGTCTTCCTGATCACAGCTGTTTTTCTGCGCCTGAGCGGACGTGATCCCCTGCGTTTGCGGAGGAAGAACGCGGACCGGAGCATGTGGATCCCGCACCAGACAGAGGACAAGCCTTGGCGCTACTACCGCCAGTACTGACTTCACGTATGGAGATGCATGGTGGATGACTGAACAGCCTGACAACGAAAGTCGGACAGCCTTCGAGGACGCCGCCTCCGATCCCTCGTTCCTCACAGAGCTTTGGGAGTTCTTACTGGAGAATCGGAAGTTCTGGCTGGTGCCGATCTTGATTGTGCTCCTGATGCTTGGGGTCCTGATCGTCATGAGCAATCCCGCTGTGGCTCCGTTTATCTACAGGCTGTTTTGACTCAATGGAGTGTGTTCCATGAGACGTTTGTCGAGCACTGCACTGTTGGCCGGGTTGTGTTGCTTTGGGGAGAACACCGTGGATAAGTCACCTGTCTACGTGGGATCGGGATCGTTGATCGTCAACCAGGCGGCCGACGCGATCGTTGGGTATCTGAAACTCCCGAAGCCTTTGGGGGCCGGGGCAACACGCGAGATGGCGGAATCCGCGTTGCGCGGCTTGGTGGATCAGTACGAGGGCACACGTGTATCGCACGTGTTCTGGAACGTCTGTTACCAACGCGCAGCCTACCGCAGCGATGCATGGGCGAGCTACTGGGATGTGCCGAATCCTGATATTGACGTGGTCAGCTGGCCGCGTCGGTACTATGAATTGCACAAGCTGGGACTGGATGACGTCTTTGCGCTGCTTGTCGACCGCTCGAGAGAGAAGGGGATCTCTCCATGGATTTCGCTGCGCATGAATGACATGCACTACCACGAAGACCCCAACCGGATGAACCCGCTGTGGAATGAGAACCCTCAGTTCAGGAACGACCCGAAACCCGGCTTTCACAATGGCTTTGATTTTACCCGGGCTGAAGTCAGAGCTCTTTACATGGACCTGATTGAGGAAGTCCTGTCGCGCTGGGACACTGATGGCGTTGAGCTGGACTGGATGCGTTTCCCTCACCATTTCCGGAACGGAGAGCTTGAGGCCGGTCGGACCGCACTGACGGGGTTCATGCGTGAGGTCCGCGAGAAGGCCGACGCGGCGGCCAAACGCCTTGGTCATCCGGTTGGCGTCGCCGTGCGCGTGCCCGCCACTCCCGAGTTCGCCGATGGGCTCGGGATGGATGCTGTGGCCTGGGCTCGAGAAGGGGTGATTGATGTCCTGATTCCCGGTTCGCTGTGGCGCCCGAGTTTTCCTGATGTGCCGATTGGGCAGTGGCGGGATGCCCTCGACGGCAGTCGCTGCGCGATTGTGCCTGGGACGGACCTGTGGATTGGCGGGATGCGTGGAGGGGTTGTGGCCGCGACCGGGATGGCCCCGATTCGGGCATTCACGGCGTCAATGCTCGACCGGGGAGCGGATGCGATCTACCTGTTCAACCACTTCGGGCCGACCGACATGAAGCTCGCGAGTTTGACGGTCGAGGATGGCGTTGACCGCGGCCGCACCATGGGGGACCTTCTTCGAGTCGCCGGTAGTGGTGAGAAGGCACTGCTTGGGCCACGTCGCCATGTCCTGACGTTCCACGATCCTGTTCCTCCCGGGGCCGATTACCGCCCCCCGCTGCCTGCGGAGATCGCACCCGGGAGGGATGCCCCGTTCGCGCTTCACATTGGGCCGCCCCCGAGCGCGGGGAGCTGTCGCCTGCGGGTGGGACTGGCAGATTCCGACGGCTACGAGAAAGTCACGTTGAACGTGACTGTCAACGGAACCGCTTGTGACGTGCAGGGGGACGTTCCCGTTCCCGCGCAGCGCAAGCCAGCTAGACACGGAGCCATTACAGATCCCGATGCGGTTGCTCCGCGATTGCTCCGCTTCGGTGTGCCGATTGAGGCCCTGCAGCGTGGGTACAACGAGATTGCTGTGGGGATGAAGGAAGGGGCACGGCAGCGCATCATCTGGCTGGAACTCCGGATCGACCCCGAGACAGAGTAGCCGGAGCATCTCGGGCCGGTTTGGAGTCCCGGTCATCCCTGACCGGCTGTCCCCGGTTTGGGAAAACCGGCCTCCAGGGGAAGAAGCGATCCCCTCCGTCCGTCCGAGCCGCGCACAACGTAAGCGGTCCCCTCCCGTTGGTCAGGGCTCTGACAGGCAGTCGTGCCCTCCGTCCGAGCCGCGCACAACGTAAGCGGTCCCTCCCGTTGGTCAGGGCTCTGCCGGAACCGGGCCTCGTACAACGTAAGCGGTCCCCGAACGACTCAGAAGTCGAAGGGAGCAGGGATGACGGTGAACCGCTGCTCACAGGACGCGATGTTGCCGTATGTTGCTCGGAGTGTGTAGTTGCCGGGGGGGAGCCCCTGAGGGTTAAGGCCGAGCTGCAGAATGTTCCCTTGGGGGCGCGTGAATCGTGACGTGCGCGAGAGACTTCCCCCCGCCAACTCCAAAACGATCGGCGTACCCATTCCGCCGAGGGCCAGCTCTCCGAGTTCGAGACGAAGCGTCCCGAGGATCGTGGAATCCGTGGTGTAGATCTGGTCCAATGGGATTGCCAGCGAGATCGTTGGCCCTACGTCCACGTTTCGGACCGAGTAGGCAAACGTCTTTCCCTCCGTGGACAGTTCGATGGCAATCCGGCACCGGCCGCGGAGACTGAAGGGCGCGCGGAAGTCCACTCCGTGAGTTGAGTTCCCGGTGGGAGCGGCGAACACTCCCGTGGCTCGACTGATCGTCTCCCCATCCGTGTCTGTCAGGGCCGCCGTCCACGTAACCGTCGCGGCACGGTGCGGGTTGTTGACCTCGGCAACGGCTCGATTCCCCCCTCCGCCCAGGTGGGCTAGGCTGATGACGCCCTTTGGCCCGGACACCTGCTTGCCGAAACGCAGTGCCCTGAAGAGAAGCGGCTGGTGGAACCCCCGTCCCCCGGGTGTTGCCTGCCACTGACTCAATTCGGCGTTTTCTCGGTTTGTGTGGCAGACGTTCAGGCCCCACACTTGTCCGACGGGCGGGGCTTCCAGGCCAAAAGCAGTGTACGGGAGCTGGAACACAGCGGCCCAACGGTCCTGCTCTTTCATCACCGGGACGGTTGCCCCCGAGTTGTAGGTGGCGTCCTGCACGGTCTTGGTGATCGTGTCGGACGGATCCGCCGCCTTGGGGTCGGGCACACGCTTGATCAGGCAGCGCTGGTCGAAGACATCACCGCGTGGGTTGACGATAAAGTGGATGTAGTCGGTCCGACTCAGGAAGGGGTCGACGAAGATCTCGAAATTGTCGTCGCCCCAGATGTGTGCATCTTCCTTCGGGAAGGCGTGTTCCAGCAATTCGTAACCTGGCGTCTGCCTGCCTTCGAGCACGGCGACCACGTGCGTTTGTGTGAAGCAGAGGGCCCCGGTGCTCGGGAGCTTCGGAGGGCCACCGTTTGGGTACGTCACGAACTCAAAGCTGACACCCTCTGAGCGGATCTGCTGCACCATGGCATCCACGTCCGTGGGAAGGTCCGTCAGGAACGGGATGGCTGTGATCGTCTTGGGGGCAGGGGGAGTCGGCAGTGGCAGTGATTGCCAGTCCGCCGTCTTGAGTAGGGGTTGTCCCGCTGAAATAGGCAGAGCCGCGGCGCAGATGGCGATGAGTGAGTAGTGCAGTGCAGTCATGGTGTAGGTCTCCTTACTCACCTGATGGCCGATGTTAGAGACTGGATGGCCAGCGCCAACCGCCAGCGTAGGCGCTGGCACGTTCTGGAGCTCCACACGCCACTGGTGAAGTCCTCGCCCGAATGCTGGTTCCGGATTTGCACCCCATTGAGGATGTAGTCGCGGAGTTCCTTCGCTTCCGCGATCGCCTTGGCTCTATCCGCATTGCCTGAGGCATCCGCTTCCGAGATCAGGCGCTCCAGCGTCCGGAAGTAGCGGTAATCCATGATTCCCTGACGCATGTCCTCCACGTTCTCCCGGCGTCCCGGCCGTCGCTGTGAGTCCCAGTGCAGCGTGTAGCTGACACTGCTGATCGACGGGAGCCCGGCCGTCTGGTTCAGGTACCTGCTACATCCCCCGAAGGACCATTGCAGGCGCCCCTTTGGGCGTGTTCGGTTCAGGTAGTACCCATGGCTGTAGCGGGTGGAGCCAATGTTGTAGAACCATAGGTCACAGCCCTTCTCTCTGATGAGGTCGAGGTTCTCTTCAGTCACCGGAAGTCCCCCGTTCGGGATAGCTATGTGCAGATAGGGAAGGGCGGGGATTTCGACTGGTCCGTTCATGGATGCACAGGTCCGGAAACCGACCTTTTCGGCCACGCCGCGGAACAGCTTTGCTCGAGTCTTGGCCATCTGTCCCCCATGCGCACCATGGTTGGCCATTTCATCCTGCACGTAGAAGATGATTTCAGGCCAGTCGCGCTTCTTCCCTTCGGCGTAGAAGCGCTGACAGAGGGCTTCCATGTTCGCTATTGCCTGGTCGGTGTACCCTTGCTTGTGCCATTTGTCGACTTCGCGACCGTAGAATCCCCGGGCCGACCATGTGCTGACGAGGCCCGTCCAGCCGATCCCGTAGGCGGGAAGTGGCTGTCGACCAAAGACCTTGACGTAGTTCTCCACCCGATCGCACCAGAGCTGCCAGTCCTTGTCCTGGATCTCGACCTGTCCATCATCGCCGATTCGCATGATTCGGGCGGGTCCGCAAGCCACGGTGTTGAAACCGGCTTCGCGCATTTCGAGGAACGCACGATGGTCGATTTCGCTGCAGAGTTCTCGCATGAGCTCCTGGGGGATCTTCATCTGTTGCCAGGCATGGCGGAGCCGCGTGCTGAACGGATTGCCCCAGTACATGCCGAAAGCGATGTCCGGAGGATCGATGAGGAAGGGCAGGATCTTGACGGCAAGTTTGAGAGTCAGCGGTTCGGCCAGGTCCGGACTGGTTACGGTTGCTCTGGACGTGTAGTCGCCGGGCTGTGCATCGGCAGGGACCTTTACGTAGACGGATACCTGACGTGTGACCCCGTCGGGAAGGTCCTGGGCCGCATAGGGGAAGGCGTAGGCCGGGCGGACCGCGTAATAGTCGCCCGTTCGCACGGTTCGAACAGGCACCAACCGAGAGAGCCAGGTGGAGCCTATCCGGCTCGGAAGAACTTGTCCGGCGGGGCCGCGGAAGTCGGCAAGCGTGATCTCCACCTTGCGCAGGGCCTTCATCGGCAGGAGCCCAAACCGCAGAATTCCCGTCTCTCCCGGGGACACGAAGTCACCCACCGGACGCCCTGACTCCCCGTCACCTGGCCTTGAATGAGGGCCGAGTGGGCGCATTGGGCGGGAGAAAAGGAGTGCACCCGCCCGCTGTCCGGCTGTTCGCGCCGTTTCGTCGATCACGTCTTCCTTCCTCGACTCGGTGAACTGCCTGTCCACGAAGCTATTCTCCGTTCCCAGCAGAGCGGTGACTGCGTCGTCCAGTGCCATCTTCTCGGCCGCAGGAGCGATGAGCAGGGCGTTGACAGGGCAGAAGGCATTCATTGTGAGCTCAAGGACCGGTCCCTCGAACTGGAACGTGTGGACGGCCAAGTGCGGTCGAACGCCACGCTCGAAGAGACTCCTGCCAGGTAGGAAGTCGGTTTCTGAGACAGCTCCTCGGGCGTTGAGTTGCTGTTTGATGTCTCCGCGGGTGATCTTGGCGATGGGATCGCCATTGATGGCCACGGTGTAGTCACGCCACCAGAAGGGAGGGCGGTTGATGGTGCAGGCCGTCTTCTCGGTCATGACGAGCATGATGACCGTTCCCACGTACTTGCCGGGTTCCAGGTTCATCCGGAACGCGTAGGGTCCAGACGCGTAGGAGAAGTAGTTGCGCCCTGCGATTACGTGATCGCGTAGAACGGGCCCGAGCTTGAGGAAATCCGTCTGACTCGAGAAATTCTCGTCCCTGGCGTAGAGCTTTGGTTTTGGTCGGACTCCCGGCGACTGCACGACCCAGCCGATGCCGGATTGCTCTGTGTAGATGTCATCCGCCGTGAGACGTGTCCAGTCTTCCGCCACCGCAGAGTCGGGCGTGCCCATGTCGTAGCGCAGGATGTCAGCATGCGCTGCGTACAGCAGCGCGGCCCAACTGGCGAGGGCTGCACACAGGATCTGTTTGCGTTCGGGCATTGTCACTCCTCCTCGTGGTTTCGCAACGGACTGACGGTCACCGTGACCGGGGGAGCCGCTTCGATTTTTCTGAGTCTGAACTCGTCGACATAGCACGTTCCGGCGAAACTGGCACTGAGGCTGATTTGGCCATAGCGGACATCGGGCAGTGTCCGTTTTTGCTGTGCTGCGGTCACCCAGGTGTTCATATACGTTTCCGGCAGGTTGCGTGCTGTACCGTAGGCGCATTGCAGGCGGTTGATTGCGTACTTCTTGGGGAAGATGCGCTTGCGTTCGCTATCCAGGAAGTTGACGCTCGCGCTGATGTACCCGTTGCGGGTGACATCGGCGAAACGTATGCGGTATGAGAACCGGTAGAGTGTTCCGGGCTTCAGCTCGACCGTTGGTCCGTTGACGAAGGGGAAGATGGAGACTCCTCCAGACGCTTCTGCCTTTCCGTCTCCCGGGCGCCATTCCGCCACGAGCCTGAGAGCGGTTGTGCCTTCAGAAACGAACTCGCTCTGTGGTCGAGCCTGGGACTTGAGATCCGGCAGGGAACGATGGCGCCACGCCTGGTCATTCAATGCCCAGCCTTCCACGCCCGCCGTTCCCTTCCAGGTTGCACTCACTTGCTGGGCTGCTGGCCGTTCGAAGCCGCCGTTAGGGATCAGGTTGTCTCGTCTCTGCACCAGCTCGCCGACGGCAGCGCTTCCGGTCGGGGTAGTAGACCACTTCCCTGTTGGTACGGTGAAGGTGAATGCGAGCTGAGTGAGCGAGTCGGTCTCGCCCGGGAGTACCCAGTGCAACCGGCCTCTGCCCGGCGAGGTGGGAGTGAACCAGAAGGGGACGCTCTGGTCTCCTTGACGGCGCAGCGTTGCCCGGGTGACGTCCAGATTTGGATGCAGCTCCATGGTTACGCCGGCCAGCGCATCGTGACGTTCGAAGAAGCCCGTGTCGACGGTGAGCGTGTACTCACGGTCAGCTGCCTGAGCCTGTCCCCACAGGAGACCTGCCTGGAGCACAATCAGGACTCGCAGTAGGTACTTCATGCTCTTGACTCCCACCGTTGCAGTTGTCCGCTCAGAGGGAGTAGCATACAGGGAGCCGCGGCAACTGCCAAGCTGCCGGGAGGGGGCTGGGGTTCAGACCAGAGCGTTCGCCGATTGAGGAATCCTGATCGGGATGCGCAGGACGATGCGCGTGCCCTTCTCAGGGCTGGGACCGATGGTGAGATGCCCCCCGAGCATGTGGGCCTTCTCCTCCATCCCAATGATGCCCATCGCCGACCCGGAGGCGTCCCTGTCGAGATCGATCCCGATGCCGTTGTCCCGAATCTCTACGGTGAGCTCGCCCTCTGTCTCCTGCAGGCTCACATCCACACGTGTTGCCTCAGCGTGTCGGGCAACGTTGGTCAGCACTTCCTGGAAGACCCGGAACACGGCTGTCGACCGACGGATGTCCAGAGCCAGGTCATGCGCTCTTGCCGTGACATTGCAGGTGATGCCTGAACGCTCCTGGAAGTTCTCAGCTTGCCACTCAATCGCTGCCTGCAATCCCAGGTCAAGCACGGGAGGGCGCAGGTCGGAGGCGAGCTGGCGCACCGACTGAATCAACAGATCGGTGTTCGACTTCATGCGTGTGAGTGCCAGGTCCCACTCCGTACGGCGCCGGGCTCGGGTGTGCTTCTTGAGGGACCGTGCCAAGGCGGAGAGTTCGAGTTTGAGGGCGGTCAGTTCGTGGCCCAGGTCATCGTGGATCTGGTGGGCGATGCGGCGGCGCTCTTCCTCGCGCACCGTTTCCAGGCGATCGGCCAACGAGCGCAGCCGATCGTGCGAGTCCCGCAACGCGTCTTCCATGGTTTTGCGGCCGGTCACATCTCGAGCGATGACCAGAACGGCGGGATCGTCTCCATAGGGGACAAAGGCGCTGACATATTCCGCGAAGACGCGCTGACCATCCAGGCGCATGAGGGCGACTTCCCGCGGTGGGAAACTCCCGCCAGCCGCCAGCAGCCGTCGCAGCCGCTCCTGGGATTCTGCTTTGAATTCAGCGGAGACGAACTCCCAGGGCGAATGCCCGATGAGATCTTCTTCGGATGCTGCCCCGAACAGCTCCAGCGCGGCTGCGTTCACCAACTGGATCTGACTCTTGTGGATGAGCCCGATGGCATCCGGTGAGAGTTCAACGAGCTTCCGGTAGCGCTCTTCGCTCTGTCGGACCTCGAGGGTTCTGGCCTCTACCAGTTCCTCAAGATGGTCCCGGTAGTTGGCCAGTGCCAGTTCGTTCTTTTTGCGGTCAGTCACGTCCTTGACCACAACACAGTACTTGCGTTTTCCTCCGATGGTCATGTCTTTGTGGCTGACCATGAGACTGCGGCGTTCCCCCGCTTTGGTCACGATGTCGACTTCATAGGGTGCCCCCTTGCCGGCCTGTACTTCCTTCCAACGTTCCAGGATGAACGCGTGTTGGTCGGTCGGGACGACTTTGATGAAGTGATGACCGATGAGGTCTTCAGGCGGCCAGGAGAACGTGTTGAAGAACGCGTTATTGCCGAACTCGAATCTGCCGTCGGCGTCGACGACAAGGATACCGTCATGAGAGGTGTTGACCAGGGTCTCCAAGTACTCCCTGCCATCGGCTATTTCGCTGGTCCGCTCTTCGCGCTCAGAGACATCTCTCACGAGGACCAGCACGCAGTCCATACCACCGATCACAGCTCGTTTGAGGCTTATTTCGGTCGGGAACTCACGTCCTGTCCGCGTCTTGCTTTCCCACTGGAACAGCTGAGGGCCTTCCTCAAGCGCTGCCCGGATGAGCTTCCGGGCCTTGGTCTGGGCATTGTCAATCCGGTTGCCGGTCAGGTCCCGCGGGGTGAGTTTGGCCATCTCTTCGCGGGAATATCTGAAGAGGTCGCAGGCAGCCGAGTTGGCTGTGACAATAGCGCCTGTGTCGGAGGCGTGCACGAGGACCGGTTCGCACAGGGCATCCAGCACGCGCAGGGCGTCGTCAGAAAGGAACGCCGCGACTGGCTCAGGGACGCTTTCCATCGTGTTTCTCCGCAGCGTGACCCCTCACGTCGGTTGGCACCCGAGAGTCTTGGGCGCGGCACGACTTCACGCTTCGTTGGGGCTCGAGAGGATAGGCACAGATTCCCTGGACTGGCCCCGCCCCTTCCTCGGTCCCTCTCCGGGGGAACGCGTCCATGGTTCCACTTCTTCATTGGGAAGATAACCAGCGGCGCGCTGGCGGTCAAGCCTTCTTCGAGGAGGGGCGCTCTTTGCCCTTCCCGTGTTGAGACGCCTTGTTGACCGGATCGTCAGGGGATGTAGGTTGATGCCTTCCGTGCGACAGAGAGCGACAACGGGCGGGCGTTTCGCCCCACAAGCAAGAGGAACCGGATGATGAGTCGACTCCACAAGTGTCTGTTGACCTGCGCGTGGTCTGTTTTGCTCACCATCCCGGCTGTGGAGGCTCTGGCCTTGGTGGAGAGCGGAGTCAGTGCGCACGTGATCTATGTGGCGAAAGGCGCTCCGGCGAGCGTCCACTCGGCGGCGCAGGATCTCAAACACTACCTTCTACGCGTGGCAGGAGCCGACGTGGCCGTTGTTCATGAGCCTGCTCAGCACATGATCGCGCTGGGCGATACATCGGTCGCGCGACAGGCCGGCATTCGGGCCGAGGCGTTGCCGTGGGAAGCGTACCGCATTGTTACCCGTGGATCTCAACTCTTCATCGTGGGGCGGGACACGGGCAAAGACGAGCGTACGCCCGGTGGAGGCGTCAGCAACGGGACACGCAACGGTGTCGCGACCTTCGTGGAACAGTTTCTTGGCGTGCGCTGGCTGATGCCGGGTAAGCATGGCGATTACGTCCCCAAGAGCCCTACTGTGACGCTGCCCGATATCGACATGAGCGATGCACCGTTTTTCCGGAACCGCAGGCTTCCTTATACCCAGGAGCGCCGTCGTGAAGTCAAGCGGTGGTGGGCTCGGCAGAAGCTCGGCGTAGAGTTGGCGTTGAGCCACGGACACAACTGGAAGCGGATCCCGACGTCCGCCTTCGATGAGCACCCGGACTGGTTCGCGGAGAAAGGCGGGCGCCGCGTTCCGCCGAGGGGAGAGTACAAGCTGTGTATGACAAACGAGGGCATGATTGCTGCCTTCGCCGAAGCGGCAGTGCGCCATTTCGATGCTCATCCTGTGAGCAGCACGTTCTCTCTTTCACCATCTGACGGCGGCGGCTGGTGTGACTGCGGGCCGTGCAGGAACATGTACGAAGATGACCCTCACGGGAAGCTCTCGGTCACCCCCGCAGTGATCCACTTCTACAATGAGGTGGCTAGACGTGTCGCCCCGCAGCACCCCGATCGCATGCTGGCCGGGTATGTCTACGCGACCTATGTCTACCCGCCCAGGAACCCGATCAAGCTGCACCCTAACGTGTTCCTCGTCTGGGCTCCGAGTTTCGACTACGGCTTTACCCTGTTTCGTCCCGCTCTTCAGAAGCAGTGGGACGAGTTGGCGCCGCAATGGACCAAGGTCACCGAGAATATTGCCTACTACGACCTCCCGAACTGTGTGAGCAACAGTGCGGGAGCCCCGAATCCGCCTGCCCTCAAAATTCTCAAATTCCTTTACCCCCGTCTCAAGAAGCACGGAATGAAGGGGGTCTACATCTACGGGAATGCGGCCTGGGGACACAGCGCGCCAATGAACTACATCATGGCCAAGTTGGCCTGGGACCCCGAGGCTGACGTCGATGCGCTGTTCGAGGAGTTTTTCGACAAGGCTTATGGTCTGGGCGCGGGGGAAATGAAGCGCTTCTACCACCTTCTGGATGCTGAGACAGAGCGTCATTTTATCGAGTTCGAGAGAGAAACGTACACGCTGTCGAATGACCGTCTGAAGGGCGTCTATGCGGCCAACTTCCCTGAACTGGAACGCCTTTACCGATTGGCTGACAGCAAGATCTCTGATCCTGATGCCAAGGCGCGTCTGGCCATGCTCGGAATGAACTTGACGTCCCTTCACTGGAATCTGCGCCAGTTCAACTATCTGGAAAGCCCGGAGGCATCGAGCTTCTACATGGAAGATGGGGCGTTCATGGCCTACGCTCAGGAGCATTCGGGCTCACTTGCTCTGGCGTCGACAAGGCGTCGCCACAAGGCGGCGTTGCCTGACGGTGAGCTTGTTCTCGGCAGTCCCGGGAGTGTCCCAAATGGTGAGGAGAGCCGACCATTTCTTCTGCGCGGCAAGCAGATGCTCGTCGTGCGGCCGACCGCGGGCCAGACTGCGGTCCTCCGTTTCCGGACACGGCGCAGCTATGGTTCCCTGCTGTGGTATCATGTCTATGGTCCGGACGGCAAGGAACTGTCACGCGGAACGTTGAACTCGCGGAAGCCAGCACCCATTCCTGCCGGTGACGCGCCGTACGTGTTTGTCGAGATCAGGGCCGGGTCGGCGTTCTACGAAGTCGAGGTGACTGGCGCGGCCTGGTCAGCCGATGCCCGGGTGACTGACAAGGGCTTGCACCTGATCCAGCAGGTCACGCCTCTCTACTTTGACGTCCCCGCGGATGTCCCATCGTTCCGACTCTGGCTCGCTGCCGGTGCTCCGGGAGAGACTGCGGCTGCGACACTGTTCAGCCCGAAGGGGCGGGCGGCCGCCGAATTCGATTGCACGCAGATGGAGGTGGATCAGCAGCGGATCAGTGTTTCGCCTGGCGAGGCCGGGATCTGGAAGTTGGTGCCGCGGGAAGCAGCGACCGGTGTTTTGGACGACGTGTGGGTCAAACCGGGCAAGGAACTCTCCGGCTTTCTCTCGTTCTCGCCTGAACAGGTACTCACGGTCAGACCGGCAGAGAAATGATGGGGATGTGACCGAGCCGCGGACCCCGTAAGCGGTCCCCTCCCGCTGGTCAGGGCTCGGGCGGACAGGGCTGCCTGAACCGAGCCGCGGACACCGTGAGCGGTTTCCTCCCGCTGGTCAGGGCTCGGATGGACAGGAGGGGTGCCTGAACCGAGCCGCGCACATCGTGAGCGGTTTCCTCCCGCTGGTCAGGGCTCGGTATAGGCCGGGCCTGCCGTCAGAACTGACCGAGGTAGTCGTAGCTGGCTTTGAGGCAGTCGAAGGGATCGCGGCGGCAGGTGTCCTGCTCGATGGCAATCCACTCCACGCCGGCTTCATCGCAGGCCGGGAGAATGTACGGCCAGTCCATGTTACCTTCGCCGATGGGGGACATCACCGGACCTTCGGCGATCACTTCTTTGTCCTTGATGTGAATTACGGGGGCGCGGCCGTTGCAGCGCTCCAAAACGCGGACGCAGTTGACTCCGGCGTGCTCGACCCAGTAGAGGTCCAGTTCCATCATCAGGTCGGGGGCACCCTCGTCGATGAGGACGTCTTCCAGCCACACACCATCGAATGCCTGGAACTCACGGGCATGGTTGTGGTGCCCAAAGCGGATGCCTGCTGCCTTCAGCTTGGCGATGACCGGTCCTGCGTCTCCCAGGAAACGGCGGTAGCCTTCGAGTGTGTGTCCGTATTCCTTTGGGATCCCGCCAATAGCCGCGAAGTCGCACGCCAATGTCTGGTGAAAGGCGATTTCTTTCTCGGTGTCGTTCATGAGTGCGTCCCAGGGACGATGCGTGGCAATGCACCGGATGCCGGTGTCGTCGAGCATCTGCTTGCCTTGCTCAACCGAGACTTCCGGATCATCACCATTCATGCAGCCAACCGCCGACAACTGGACGGCTTTGTAGCCCATGTTGCTACATTTTTCGAGTGAATTTGCGAAATCCGCAGCAGTCTTGGTGAAATCTCTGACGGTGTACATCTGGACGGCAACTTGAGCGTTCACGGGTCTTCCTTTCGGAGTTCCAGCGGGATCACGCCTCCGAGCATGTCCCACGCAGTTTCTGAGCGTTGTCACAGCCCCAAAAGATAGCCCCGGGACGAGCAAAGGGTAGTGACATTCGGCTGATTCTCGTCGAGTTGGCATGATAGCGGCCCGGCCCCGATATTGGGCTCATGTGCAAACGAGACTGACCAAGTGGCATCGGGCGCGAATAGCGAGCCCACCCCCGGGCCAGTCTTCGATGAGGCTTCGTCCGGGAGGGCAAAAGGCGATGCCGAGCATCGTCGTTGGCGGCCCGGGCGGAGAATCGCGAAGAATGGTCCGCCCGTAAGGGT
>JABHEG010000330.1 GCA_018676675.1 Lentisphaerota bacterium | reverse complement strand
TTACGAAGGGGCTGTTGCGCTATGCGGACGAGGCCATTGAGGCAGCTGCTCGACTGAGCGGACGACACCTTGATGACGCTGCTCAGGCAAGTCTCCGCAGGACAGTGGCCACAGCTGCACGACGACACGGGGACGATGTTCTGGTTGCCATGCGGAATGGAGGGCTTGAGCTCGCCGAAGCTGCAGCCAGGCATGGAGACGATGTGTGGAAGTGGAGCAGTCGTGTTCCGGGGGCTGCGCGATCCCTGGCGTTGCATGCAGATGACCTTGTACCGATGACGCGTCGACTGGGCCGTAGCGTGCTGCGCATCGAGGCCAAAGCCCCGGGCCTACCGAGAATGCTGACCGGTCGTTACAGCGACGATGTTGTGTGTTCGTTCGTGCGCACAATCCACCCGGATGATGCCACCAAGGCGGCCGGGTTCCTGGGAAAGGCTGACGGACCGGCCACTCGGGCGCTGCTGCTCAAGCGGTACAGGGAAACAGAAGGAAAGGTCCTCAAGTGGCTGGACTGGAAGACGGTCATGGCTTTCGGCCTGACAGCTGCCGTCGTGACCAGCGCCCATGAAGTCAGCGATGGGGTTCAAGAAGGCCTGAAGACGGTATCCCAGACGTCCCCGGAGACATTCGGCCAAACTCTGACTGACCTGGTTGCCCCTGTGACCGGGCCTCTGGGCTGGTTGGGGCTGGGTGCTGTCATCTGCCTTATCCTCGCAATCACCCTCGGGTTGCACCTGCCCAGCCGTGTGATCCACGAAGTAAGACGTGTCCGAGCGGGGGAGCCGAAGGAAGAGACATCTGAGCGCCAAACGCATCAAGATGGTGCTCCGTCGGATCAAGCAGACCCGCCGGCAGAACTCTAGGGGCAGGGAAAGGCACTTCCACCTTCGCTGGGATCTGAGTCACCCACACCACAATCACAACGGCGGGGCATGGCCTTCGTGGCTGTGTCCCGCCTTCTGCGTTTCAGGAAGGAGAGGTCATGAACCTGTTGAGCCATACAAAGCCAAAAGCCTCCTGTCCGAGCCTGTCACTACCGGCAGTCGTGGACTGCCCTGCCTGCGAGTTGAGTGTCCGAATGGCCAAGGCCGCTGGGAAGAGTCCGATCTGTGAACGCTGCTATGCGCAGAAGGGACGTTATGTGTTCCCCAAGGTCCGTGAGAACCAACGTCTGCGATCACAGTGGTGGCATGACACTGCCCCGGTTGATCGGGCTGTGATCCTGGCCGACGCCATCAAGCGCGAAGGTCTGCTACGCTACTTCCGCTGCTATGACTCGGGCGACCTCGACCTGTCGGCCATCGAGACATGGCTGGTGTTCGCCGATCTGCTGCCCGACATCAAGATCTGGATTCCCACGCGGACTTGGGTTCTGCCCGAGTTCATGCCGGGGCTCAGAGCTCTCAATGCCCATCCCCGAATCGTCGTGCGCCCTTCTGCGGTTGCGTTCGACGATCCACCGGAAGAGATACCCGGGCTCTCAGGAGGGCATTCTGCCCACTGGCGTGAGCCTATCAAGGCCGGCTATCGCTGTCCCGGCAACTGCGCGACCTGTCGCACGTGTTGGGACGAGCCGGAACTCTCCGTAGGCTTCGAACGCCGCTAATGACAGCGCCACCATCAATCACCCAAGCAGGATCCCTCCTTCAATGGGGATCCTGCATTCCTCTTCCAGGAGTAAACAACCGTGACAACAACGTCCGTCAGGAATGGGAGGTCCGTGTGGGAGTATTCACTCACACGCCGCAAGGCCCTTGAGATGCGAGAGGGTGAGAAAGCCACGTGCCCGGAAGACATCGCCCGGTTCCTGCGAGCCCTGGAGATCCAGAACGAGGAGCAGGAGCACTTCCTCACCATCGTCCTGGACGTGAAGAACACGATCAAGGGGTTCTTCACCGTGACGATCGGCCTCGTTGATCGCGCCCCTGTCCATGCTCGTGAGGTCTTCCGCACCGCGATCCTGCAGGGAGCTTCAAAGGTCGTCCTGGCCCATCAGCATCCCAGCGGGGACCCTACGCCATCCGCTCAGGACATCGCCTGTACGCGGGAGGTGGTCGCTGCCGGGAAGATCATCGGCATCGAGGTCATGGATCATGTGATCCTCGGCCTCCCAAGCCCAACCCGGTCCCGGGACTACATCAGTTTCCGCGAAGAGAACCTGCTCTGATTCGACCGCCGGCCCCGACCCTCATGGAACACGAATAGCGACACACGGAAGGAACATGAGACATGCCAAGCCATGAACAGAATGAACAACTGCTCGAAACGCTCAGCCGGGAAGGCGTCTTGATTAGTGTATCGGTCCGCTACTGGCGGGCAGCGAAGAAACTCACCCCCGAGGATCTCGGGCTGGACTCCAACGCCATCGCCAGTGACCTCATCAGCCTGGGACACAAGAAACTCCTGAAGAGGGATGCCCTGCGCCCCTTTTCCCTCATCGAGAGCCGCGCCCACGCCCTTATCGAAGCCAACACGTTCCCGTTTCTTGGTGGACTGGGACACTTCCTGCCCAATGCCAAGCTTGAGGAAGTGACCGCCAGACTGGATGGACTCGAACAGGAGTTCACAGAAGCCCGGGACACCTTTGTTTCGAACTATGCTGATGTGCGGGAAGAAGCCCTGCGGGAATGGGGCAATGTAGCTGCCTCCCTGGAAGGTGACCCCGAACGACTCCTCGGCACGATCCATGCCTCATTCCCACGACGTGATCAGGTGTATGACCTATTCAGGTTCAGCACCTATCTGTTCCAGGTTGTGGCTCCGCAGCAGCTCTCTCTGGAGCTTGTTACAGCCGGAGATCAGTTGGCGGTATCCCAGGCTCGGGAGCGCGCCGCTGCGAGGGCTGCCGAACGAATCCGTGCGGGC
>JABHEG010000329.1 GCA_018676675.1 Lentisphaerota bacterium | reverse complement strand
GGAAAAGAGCGAAAAGCTGGAAAAAGCAGAGATCGCACGCAACTATAGTGCGCCAGACGAGCGTGGTATCGACAAGGAGAAGTTCCTATGACCACGCGGCAAGCAGGTTACGGAATCCAACCGAATTCTGCGCTCGAAGTGAGGAAGTGCGGGGGTTGTTCGATATCACCGGTGTATCCGTTTGGCTCCTGGAGGGCGATGCAGACGAGTTGGTCTGTCGGGCGGCCGCGGGGCCCGAGTCGGAGGTCGTGCACGGTTGGCGGCTGCCCATGGGGGAGGGGATCGTCGGCGTTGTGGCCCGGGATCTCGAGGCGGTCATCGTCCCGGACGTGACTGAAGACGATCGCCATTTCACTGGTGTCGATGTGCGTACAGGCTTGCCGCTCCGATCTGTGCTGGTCGTCCCGATGTTGGTTGGGGAGCACCCGATTGGGGTCCTTCAGCTCGTGGACACACAATGCGACCGGTTTTCCCCCGAGGACCTCGAATTCATGGCGCCGCTGGCCGCGTCCGCCGCCATCGCCATCGAGAATGCCTGCCTGCATGAGAAGGCCCAGGCCGAGATTGCCGAGCGTCGTCGAACAGAGAACGCCTTGCGGGAAAGTGAGGAGCATTTTCGGGTGATCTTTGAGAGTTCGAACGACCTTGTAGTGATTGCAGATGAGGGCGGTCGGGCAGTGTGGGCAAATCCCTCGTGGAGACGTCTGCTCGGGTGTGGGCTTGGCATGAGGATTGATCCCGCGAAGTGGGTGCACGGTGACGATCGGGAGCGTGCCCGGACCCTTTGGGCCACCATGCGAGATGAGGGTGTCCCCTTTACAAACGTTGAGTTGCGGGCCAAGACAACGGCGAAAGACTATGTGTGCCTTGAGGTCACGGCCCGGAATCTCCTCGTGTGTGGACGCCCCATGCTCTGCCTCGTCGCCCATGATATTTCAGAGCGAAAACGCATGGAGGAGGCTCTGCGCAGCTCCGAAGGGAAATGGCGCTCTCTGGTCGAGAATGTACCGGACGTCATCACGACGCTTCGCCGCGACGGGATGATCCTCTTCCAGAACCAGTCGCTCCTCGGCAGGGATCCTGAAGAGCTGTTCGGGAAGTGTATCTACGACCTGTTCGCGCACGAGTGTGAGGATGACCTGCGGGCAGCGATCGAGACTGTCTTCCGGGAGGGGCGGACAACGGATTGTGAGCTCCGTGGTCGGGATGCCAATGCGGGCATGTGGTACCGGAGTCGGATCGGGGCGGTGTTGCGGGACGGACAGGTGGTCGCTGCCACCATGATATCGACGGATGTCACCGAACAGAAGGAAGCCGAGGAACGCACCAGCGCCTCGTTGCGTGAGAAGGTTGTCCTTCTGCAAGAAATCCATCACCGCGTCAAGAACAATCTCCAGGTCATTTCCAGCTTGCTCGACCTGCAATCGCAGCAACTCAAAGACGAAGCGGGGGCTCCCCGGGCGGCCTTCATGGCGAGCAAGGACAGGGTGTTGGCCATGGCTCGCGTCTACGAGCAGCTTTACAAATCCGATGATCTTGCCCGAATCCACATGGCCCCGTATGTGGGGGAACTCGTTCAGCACCTTGGAGATTCGTACGGTGGTGCCGGGATCCAGACCGTGGTGCATGCTCTGGATGTCGTGCTGGAAATCGATGCGGCAGTGCCCTGTGGGCTGGTGATCAATGAGCTGGCTTCGAACGCGTTCAAGCATGCGTTTCCCGGGAAACGCCAGGGGACTCTACAGGTGGGCGTGAAGCGAACGGCAGAGGACACGTGTGAACTCACCGTATCTGACGACGGCATCGGTATTTCTGAGGAGCTTGATCCCGCCAGAGCGACTTCTCTCGGGCTGCGTCTCGTGTCGCTGCTTACTCGCCAGTTGCGTGGTCAGCTTGTGCTCGAACGAGGTACAGGAACGACCTTCAAGATTACGTTCCCACTGGAATGACCGGTGCTGCCGGCGAAGGCCGAACGCCTGTGGCAGTCGGGTGGTGTTGCCTCTTTGAGGGGACTATCTTCCCCACTATTCCTATCTGAAGACCCGGGTACCATCGAGTCGCGCCGTCCCGCGGAGCGACTGAAGGAGATGATGTCGTGGCTAAATTCGCAATCTGCAATGAGTTCTGTGAGGGATGGGAGATGCCTCGGGTTTTCGATCTGGCAGCCCGCACCGGCTTCAGTGGGGTTGAGGTCGCGCCGTTCACAATCGCAGCTGATGTTCGGGATATTCCGCCCGGACAACGGAAAGAGATACGCCGGGCGGCGGACCAGGCCGGGGTTGAGATCATCGGTCTGCACTGGCTTCTGGTGAGCCCGGAAGGCCTTTACATTACTCACTCGGATGCGTCTATTCGGGCTGAGACAGTAGCCTATTTCAGAGCTCTTGTTCAGCTCTGTGGGGATCTTGGCGGAACGAAGATGGTCATCGGGTCACCCAAGCAACGAAACGTCCTGCCGGAACTGACCTACGACCAGGCATTCGACTACGCGAGGGAGGTCTTCGAGAGCGTGCTGCCCGACGCGGAAGCCCGAGGGGTCGACCTTTGCATTGAGCCGTTGGCTCGGACCGAGACCGATTTCATAACCACGGCGGCCGAAGGAGTGGCGCTCTGCCAGGCGGTTGACCATCCGCGGTTCAAGGTGCACCTGGACGTCAAGGCAATGTCTGATGAGGGCCGCCCTTACAACGAGATCATCGAGGCAACGGGGGCGCATGTCGGGCACTTTCACGCCAACGATGCCAATCGCGGCTACCCCGGGTCCGGAGATACGGATTTCCGACCGGTTGTGGAGGGGCTGCGGGCGATTGGTTACGCTGGTTGGGTCTCGGTTGAGGTCTTTGACTTCTCTCCCGGCCCCGAGGCGATTGCGGCAAAGAGTATGGATTACCTGTCACGCGTTTTCGAGGAGGAATGACGAATGGCCACGATCACAGTTCAGGCAGGCGAACACGCGCGTCGGCATTGTCCGGTGTGGTTGCCGGTTGATGTCTCTGCTCTCCCTGGCGGCGATGTTGGGCTGAGGGGGCAGGCAGGGGAGGTGCTCCCTGCGCAGGTGTTGGCGGGGGAATCCCCGGCGTTGTGTTTCGTGATTCCCAGTCTGGCCAGAGGGCAGTCTGCGGCTTACGAGGTCATCCCGCACAGTGCCGACACAGGCGGCGTCGGGCTCGCTGATGTCCCGGGTGACAGAGTTGAGGTCACGCTGAATGATTCCCCGTTCACCAGCTACCATTACGCCGATACGTGGGCTCGCCCATTCCTGCTCCCGATCATCGGCCCATTTGGCGACCCGATCACGCGGCATTTTCCCGTGGAGGATGTCGATGGGGAGGCCCAGGACCATCCACATCACAAGAGTTGCTGGGTTGCCTGGGGTGAAGTGAATGGCAGCGATCACTGGAGCGAAGCGGAGAACCGTTTTGCGCGTCAGGTTCATCAACGGTTCGACACCATTGAGAGTGGACCGGTCTTTGGGCGGATCGTGGCGACCAACCACTGGCTCGACCTTCAGGGAGAAGTGGTTCTTGAGGAGCAACGCACCCTTACATTTTACAACGTGCCTGCCGCTGAACGGTTGATGGATCTCAAGGTTGTGTTCACCGCAACCTGTGGCCCGGTCGAGTTCGGGGACACCAAAGAGGGAGGCATCTGCTCGATTCGTGTGGCAACAACGATGGACGCCAAGAAGGACGGCACGATCGTCAACTCCTACGGAGGCACGAACGAAGCAGAGACGTGGGGGAAGCGGGCGAGCTGGTGCGACTATTACGGTCCCGTCAACGACAAGACCGTTGGGATCTCGATTTTCGACACTCCCGGGAACTTCCGCTATCCCACCTACTGGCACGTGCGCAACTATGGGTTGATGACGGCAAATCCGTTCGGCCTCTCCTATTTCCTGAACGACAAAGAGACGAGCGGGACTCACACGATCGCTGCAGGCGAGGTCTTCCCATTTGCCTATCGCCTCTACTTCCACGCCGGGACAACCGAAGATGCGGGGGTGGCTGGGAAGTACCTTGACTACGTGGCCCAGCCTTCCGTAGCGTTGGCGTAGACCGAGGCAGCTTGGGCTGAAGAGTTCTGAAGTAAGATCTAAGGGAATGACAATGGCGCACCATGAGCTTCGATTCGGGGTTGTGGGATTGGGTATGGGCAAGCATCACTGCAAGGCCGCGACTGAGGCCGAAGGGTGTCGCCTGGTGGCAGTCTGTGACATCGACGAGGACCGCCTTGTACCTGCGGCTAAGGAACACAACGTGACGGCCTACCGTTCCTATGCGGAGATGCTTCGGGACCCGGAGGTGGATGCGGTCAGCGTAGCAACGCCGAGCGGCATGCATGCGGATATGGCGATGGAAGCCGTGGCCGCAGGGAAGCACCTCCTGGTTGAGAAACCCGTGGACATCGATGTGGCGAAAGTCCGGGCGTTGGTCCAGGCGATCCAGGCGTCGGGTGTGAAGGCAGCCGGTGTGTTTCAGTCACGTACCGATCCACTGAATCGCCGGATCAAGGCCGCGATCGAGGAGGGGCGCCTGGGGCAGATCATCGGTGTGCACGCCCTGTTGCCATGGTTGCGCAAGGACAGCTACTTCCAGGGGGCACATGGATCTTGGAAGGGAACGTGGGGGATGGATGGTGGCGGTTCACTGATGAATCAAGGCGTCCACACGGTTGACCTGATCCAGTGGTTGGCCGGCCGAGTCGAGTCAGTCTTCGGGGCGTTTGGGATTTATGCCCATGACATTGAGGCCGAGGACAAGACGGCGGCTTTCCTCAGGTTCCGCAATGGTGCACTCGGGACGCTGAGCACGACAACGTGTGCGATCGGCGGGCTTTCGCAGAGCATCCTCATCCATGGTGACAAAGGGACGATCCAGAAGTCTGCCCATCTGACTGCCTGGAAGATGGCTGATGACGAAGACGGTCAGGAAGAGGCGCGGCTGATGCAGTACTACGGTGCGCCTGAGAAGCGCCCGGAAGGGGAGACCGTGGCGACTGATCCCATGGCTGTTGGCGCCAAAGGGCACACATTTGAGATGGAGGATCTCGCCATAGCCGTCCGCGAGGGCCGTGATCCCTACATCACGATTGAGAGCGCCATGCACGCGGTCGAGATCGTCAATGCCGTCTACGAGTCTGGTCGTGAGCGTCGTGAAGTGATCATCGACTGAGCGGGTTCCGTTCAGCCATCGAGCCCGATCAGGCCGGCCCCCGCGACCGGGGAGCAGACGTGAACGTTGGGCGGCAGCTTGCGTGGGGCGTAGAACTCTGTCTGAAGCTCGTGCAGCAGATGGTCCAGCGCATTCGCCTGAACCAGAATCATCATGCAACCTCCCAGGCCCGCTCCCGCCAATTGGGCACCGACGACGCCCGAGGTGGCGTTGGCGAGGTCAACAAGCTGGTCGATGGCATCCGTGCTGCATGCGTAACGACCGCTCTGCAGACTCAGGTCCGCGTTCTCCTCGGCCAATCGGCAGAGCGTGTTGTTGGTCAGCGCCACGCGATGCTTCCGGGCTTTCCCATCTGCCGAATACCTGACCTTTCTGTCCCCGTCGTGACTCGCGGCCATCGCCCGGGCAATTGTCTCCAGGCGTCCATCTTGGAGTGCTTCCGCGAACTCGGCGCTTCGGATACACTCACTGATGCCGAAGAGAGCGACTCCCCGCAAGTCGTATGTTCCCAGGTTTGCGTGGGTTGCGAAGGCGCGTTCCATTCGGGGGTGGTATTGGGGAGGAACGAGAGCGGTCAGCTGAGCGCGTGTTGGGCGGTCGGGGAGACCTGAGATGGCCCGGTAGATGTCCGTTGGGGCGACTCCCAGACGATCCGGAGTGAGGTCACGGAGGTGTTCCATTCCGGCGGCGGCGGGCCAGCGATCATGGAGAAGGCTCTCAGCCAGCTCATAGCATGCGACGCGCTGGTTGAACACATCGCGGGCTCCGAGACTTTTCACGGCAGCGGATCCACTGTGGGCGATCACGACGCTGAGGTCGTCCGGGAAGCGGAAATCACCGGTGATTCCGAATGGGAAGAAACCGATACGGGACACGTGCCCGAGCTGGCCGGTGCGGATTGCGGCGTGGTCGGAACTTCCGCCGCGTGACCCGACGAACCACTCGCCTTCGCCGCACAGGTCAATAAAGTCGTGCATCGCGACATCCAGGCCGTTGAGGGCAACTGCTGCGGTGGCGAATGCCACAACCAGGGCAGAACTCGACGAGAGCCCGGCGCCCATCGGGATGTCTCCGCTCACCATACAGTCCATGCCCTTGAGGCGGGCTTCCATGCGCTCGTACTGAAGGCGCAGGAAGGGGGCCCGGGCGTAGTGGCTCCAGTCACCAGGGGCTGACTTCAGGATGCGCCGAACCGTGTGAGAGGCAAGGAAATCCATCCAGTCCGACCAGCTTTCCTCTCGCAGGAGAGCCGTGATGTTGAACTCTCGGTTGGGGAAGCGTCGGACATCGAGATTGCGCAGGCGGACCAGATCATCGTCACGCGGGGCCGCCGCGAGGATGACTTCCCGGTTGATGGCCATAACGTTGACGAATCCACCGCGGTGGTCCACATGCCGCCCCATCAGGTTGATGCGTCCGGGGGCCCGACAAAGGAGCATCGGCCGGTCCGGACCGAACTGCCCGATGAACGCCTGCACGACTTCGAGGCACGCTTGTCGCCGCTCGCTCAGGACCCGACTGTCCGGGCCGTAAAGCCGCCGGAAAACGTCTTCAAGCTCTCTTGACGTCTTCTCAAGAAGGGCCAACCAGTCCTGAGCCGGCTTGAGTGTGTCCCGGCTCATGGAGCGTAGTGGGTCAAAGGTCACCAGAGGGGTGCCTTCCCTGGCGCGAACAACTTCCTCGATGGCCAGCAACTCATCAGGTGTGTTGAATGCCATCAGATCGCTTGCATCGGCAATGCGGAGTAGCTCTACGCGTCCGTTGCGTGCGATGTGTTCAGCCGTGTCGGTCAGGTAGAGTTCCCCCTGGGCGTTCGAGGGCGAAAGTCTGCGCAACGCATCGTGGAGCACGCCGAAGCGGAAGAGGTACATGGAGACGTTGACTGTGGTACTTCGTGCTTCGACATCATCGGGGCTCAGAGGTTTCCCGGCGACTTCGAGCGTGGCTCCCGTCTGGCGGGCTTGCCGGATGTCCGGGACCTCGACGATTCCCAGGACGTTTCCTGCCTCGTCTTCCACCACTCGCCCCGCAGTCGATGTGTCGCTCTTCTCTTCGACGGAGAGCAGGGCATCCGGCTGAGTCGTGGAGAAGTGATCCAGCAGTTCGGTGACGACTTGGGGTCGGGTCGCTTTGTCCCCCATCACGATCATGACGCTGCCGGCGTAATTCTGAGCCGCGAGAGCTTCGATGGCGACCAGGGCTGCGTGGCCGGTTCCCCGAGGTTCCGTCTGGTAGACGAAAGAGACTTCGGGGTGGTGTTCCGATACCGTCTGCATGACCTGTTCGGACATTTGCCCTACCACGAGCAGGAAGTGTTTCAGGCCGGCCTGCTTGTAGGTGTGAATGGCGCGCACGATGGCGGGAACGCCGGCGACGGGGAAGCACACCTTGTGGCGGTGTTCAGAGGCCATTCGTTTGCCACGACCACCAGCCAAAATGACGCACACGGTGTTGGCGTCTCGATCCATGAATAACCTCAGATGGAAACGTGAAATGGGAAAGCGAAAAGAGCTTGGAGAAAATGGCCGAGGAACCCTCGGGAACGTGGCCCAACGTAGTTGGCGAACTGTGCATTGCAAGACTGGAGGATCGGGCGCACAGGGCTACTCAACTTTCAGTGTCATGGCCTCCTGGCTGCTAACGGTTCCGGTCGGTCGGTGGCTGGCAACCAAGGTGTGTCCTTGTTGCCCTGCAAGCAGCCCCTCTTTTCCCGTTGGTCATCGGCTTCATTCCTGTCTTGTCGAGCCCGTGATCGGCCTTTGACAACCGCGGGACCGGCCTCTACCTTGCATCACACGTACGAAGTCAGGACCTTCAACCGTGACTTTGCCAAACTGGAAAGTGTGGAACGGTTGGCGTGATGTGCTGATAGGCAAGCAATCCTGCCCCGAGGAGGGGATTCGTCCAAACCAAACACGCGGGAGTATCCGGGTATGGGGATACAGATCGAGACGGTCTCACTGGACATCACTCGCGAGCGGTTTGTCAAGCCGTTCGGGTTCAAGGGGAGTTCCTTCAACGAAAAGTGGCTTTGTCATGTGGAGGCTACGAGCACGGATGGCGTGACGGCGGCTGGGTGCGGAGGACTGGCTGTTTTGTGGTCCTCTCCGGCCGTCTTTGCTGCTCACACTGAGACGGGCGGGAATGTCCTGATGACCGCCATCCTGGATCATGCGTTGCAGCTTGCCAGAGGGCAGACGTTTGGCACCCCCATGGATCTTCTCGACGCGATCTTCCCGGCGACCCACGCTTTCGCCTGCGCGATCACAGGGGAGATCTCCTTGGCGCCGACCTTCACGCTGAACGCACTCGTCGGGTTGGACTGTGCCGCCTGGGTGCTCTATGCCCGGACCTATGGGCTGACGAGTTTCGATGACTGGATTCCGGTCGACCACCGTGGGGGCTTGGCGAATCGGCAGCGGAAGCTCGCCTGTACGCCTGTGATTGGCTATGGCCTGTCAATCGATGAGATCCGTCGGCTGGTGACCGACGGTTTTTTCGTTCTCAAGATCAAGATCGGGGCCTCCGGAGATCCGGAAACCATGTTGGCAAAGGACATGGCGCGGTTGGGCCAGATTCACAGAGCTGTGAGTGAACTGCGGACCCCGCACACTCAGGACGGGAAGGTCCGGTATTATCTGGATGCGAACGGACGCTACGACGGGGTTGAGCGTCTGCGGCGATTGATCGGCCATGCGGGAGAGCTGGGAATGCTCGATCAGACCATCATTCTGGAGGAACCGTTCCCCGAGGGGCTGCTTGCCCCGGTGGGGGACCTTGGCGTTACCGTCGCTGCGGATGAAAGTCTGCATGATCCGGAAGACGTCGCGTTACGGGCTGAATTGGGCTACGGGTGTCTGGCCCTCAAGCCGCAGGGAAAGACTCTGAGTGTGGCGATCCGGATGGCATCCGAAGCACACAAGCGCGGTCTGACCTGCTTCGTTGCGGACAATGCCTGTGTACCCGCACTGCTGGACTGGAACAAGGTGTTTGCCGCACGGCTGGCCGATTTTCCCGGGATCGGTTGCGGACTGATCGAGTCGAATGGTCACCAGAACTTCCAGCGTTGGCCTGAGTTGATGGCGGCTCATCCCTGCACAGGTGCGCCCTGGCTCAGGATGAACCAGGGCGCTTTTGAGCTGCAACAGGATTTCTACGACAGGAACGGCGGCCTTCTGTTAGTGTGACCGCCACTCATCGCGTCGTTCTGCCGCCACTACGGCAGGACTCGGGCGAGCATCTCGATGTTGGGCTCCTCATCCCATGATTTCGGCCATGTGTTCCACTCGTCGGGGTAGGGGAAGTTGGCCAGGTCGTAGCCCAAGCCGATGAGTGTGTGCTTGGAAGCGTTCTTGCCGTGCCCCTTGGCCTCAGCATCGGTCTGGGCCGCGATGAGTCGTTTCAGACTCTCTGCGTCGTCTCCATCCGGGAGCGAGTAGTAGTCCTCCAGCGCCATGCTCATCTGCTCATAGGGCGTATCTCTCATTCGCTGGATGCTCTGTTCGAGCCCATCTCTGTCAAAGTACAGACCGTAGAGATGGAGCGAGCTTGCCCGGTCGATGTAGGCCCCCAATTTGACCTCGACGCCGAGCACGTCGGAGATCTTTGCCCGGAACAGTTTCATCAGCTCGACTTGAGCAACGTTGTTCTCGTTCCAGGCCTTGGCCAGGTCTCGGCTGCGCCAATCGGTGATGTAGTTGAGAACAAGGTCACCATCCTGATTTTTCAGGAGGCGGATCTGGCCTCGCTGCCAGCAGGGGGGATCGTCCTGTTCGAGGATAATGTCTTCACCCGCGCGCCAGATGAGGAACTGGTAGTCGCGGCCGCTCGGCCGTCCTTTGCCGTCTCCCCATTGCCCTGCTTTCTCGTCCCAATCGGCCTTGATACGCTGGAAGATGAATGGGAGTTGATCGACAAAACGTTCGTTGTACGTGTAGCCCCAGAAGTGTGGCTCCTCAGGTGACTTTTTCCAATGGTTGTGGATGCCATGGGTGACCTCGAGGATGTACTGCATCACGCCTCGCCCATCTTCCACGATCGCTCCGAAGTCGATTCTCGGATCGCTGTCCGGGTCAGCCACGCGCACGATCATGTCGGCATCGTAGCCGAGGCTCATTCCGGGCTTCTGTTTGGGTGTCTCGATTCGGGCGCCCTGGTCATAGCAGGCGATGATGGCCTTGTGGGCTGCCTCCGCCAAGTTATCGGCGTTGATGGCGATGATTGGGAGTGTTCCATCTCCCCGGAGGTGATCCTGTGCATCCGGCATGTCGAGTCCTTCCTTTGAGGCTATCTGAATGGGCTGTTGCGTGTCGTTTTCTCGGGAGAAACGTGGCCGACTCCCGCGGTTCTTCGAGGGGGCCGGGGTAGCCCCGCTGGGGGCAGTTCGAAAGTAGTGTGAAGGGCGCTGCAAATCAAGGAATGTGGACGCGTTTTGGTGACGTCTGTCGTCGTTCCTGTGGGGGCTGTCCCGCGTTTCCGACGACGTTCGGGAATGCGGCGCTGCACCGGTGGGGAACTTGGCGCAGATCACGGGAATGGCGCTTTGGGTGAACCAAGTCACAGTGGCGCGCAAAGGGAACACTGTTTCCAAAAGGGGACATAGAGTGTTTAACGTACAGGGGGGGAGCATGTTATGTGTGTGGAAGTTCGACGGACTCGACGTTCTGTTCCCGAATCGAGGCACATCGGTGGTTACGCTTCGGGACCCATGGCGAGGGTACTGATGCCGGAACACCCGCTCCATTTGAGTTCAGAATGAGGGATGAGTTCCCTTTTTGTCACGTGGGCGGCCTTGTTGGCACGCTATCAGCTATAGGAGGAGGCATACAACGTTACGAGGCCCCCGGAGCTCAAGTCGGTGACACTGGAGAAACGGTAGAGCGGACCGGGTCGAGGGCTTCAGAAACGAAAAACTGTTAGAACGAAAGGCCGCCTCGGCATACACGGGTAGCCGAGGGGTGCGACCGAAACTTCTCGCTTTCCCCCCGCCCAGGGACTGGAGGTTCCTCCCACCTCCAGTCCCTTCCTTTTTTCTCTGGGCGGACCGCACTACCCGAGTACACTTTGGCCTTTCGAGATTGCGGTGACGTGATGTCTCCGAGCCCCACGAGTGCATCTACGCAGTGGACGGCTGTAATGTACGTTTTCCCTGACTGCCCGGTCGACCTGTCCTCCCCTCTATCGTCCCCCTTTCGCTCGGTTCGTATCCCCTTTGCTGATGGCTATACTTCCCTTGGTGCTGAACGGGAGGCCAAGCTGGCGCGCGCGGAGATGGTTCTTTGCGGCGGCAGTCAGACCACGGGACGAGCCGTGGTGGTAAGGCCATTTCCTGAACGGGGGGGCGCCCGATTGAGCCCTCAGCCCTTTTTGGAGTCATCTTCCCATGAACGAGAGAGCAGGCGCTACTCGCCATCCATCCGAGGGTGAATCCGGGCCCGCAACTGGCCCCGGGAGTGGGACAGGAACAGCGTGCCTCCGGAGTACTGAGGAGAGCGCTGAAGCGACGCTTCAACACCAGCTTTGGCAGACCCGGAAACTCGAGGCCATGGCAACCATGGCCGGGGGGATTGCCCACGATTTCAGCAATATTCTCCAGGCCATCTCCGGTTACCTGCAACTTGGGCTCAAACGTGCACATGGTGACGAGAAGCTCGAACACTACCTGGAAGAAGCCCGCGCGTCGACGCGCCGGGCTGGGGATCTGGTCGCCCAGATTCTGGCGTTCAGTCGACTGCAGGACCGGGAGCGAATTCCTTTGCTGGTGGCTCCGATTCTCAAGGAGGCCCTGAAGACCTTCCGTGCGTCGGTACCGGCGTCGATCGAGATCAGGCAGTCTGTTGCTGCTGAATGTGACCCGGTGCGGGCGGACCCTGTCCAGATCCACCAGCTCATCACGACTCTCCTCACGAACGCGTTTCAGGGCATGCGGCTATCGGGAGGGGTGCTGAAGGTCTCCCTTGTTTCGGTGGACCTGGACGGGGAAGACGCTCCGCAGTTCCCTGACCTAACCCCGGGGCGCTACATTCGGCTGGAGGTCGCGGACACGGGCTGCGGCACGGACGGTGTTACGGGCGAGGGGATCCCCGAACCGTTCTCTATGGCGAGTGGCGAGGAGGGCAGCACGGGCATGGGCCTTGCTTCCGTGCAGAGCATCGTGAAGGGGCACGGAGGGGACGTTTCGGTCTCAAGCGAGCCCGGGAGAGGGACAACGCTAGCCGTCTATCTTCCCGTACATTCGCCCGATAGGGTGCCACAGGCGGCCGTCTTACCGGGAACGGTCCGTCGCCGGGGGACGGAGAGGATCCTGTTCGTGGACGACGAGACGACACTCCTGGACTTGGCCCGGGAAGGGCTGTCGGCCCTCGGGTACCAGGTCACCACGTGCGGGAGCAGCTTGGAGGCTCTGGCCGTGTTCCAGGCGGATCCCAGGCAGTTCGATGTGGTTGTCACTGATTTGGCCATGCCGCATATGGACGGCCTCCAGACGTCAGAGGCGTTACTGTTGATGCGCGCGGACACGCCAATCATACTGTGTACAGCGTTTTCGGAGAAACTGGACGAAGGCCGCGCTCGAGGGGTGGGAATCCGGGATTACGTTCTCAAACCTGTGGTTCCGGATGACCTGGCGCTCGCGATTCGACGGGCGATTGACGAGAAGTGAGCGACAGAGACACGTCGCCTGCGGCAGGACCCGATTTGGGCGGCTTCCCTCCACTGGCTGATAGGCCTGTAACCGTATTGGCCGACTGGCCCTGACTCCCAGCGTGGATCGCAGAGAGGCAAGAGGCATGAGTGGACTGAGCTACGCGATCGTTGGCGCAGGAGCTCTTGGGGGGCTGTACGGGGCTCGTCTTCACGCATCCGGTGAAGACGTCCATTTTCTCCTCAATAGTGACTACGAACATGTCCGCAGCAATGGGTTGCTGGTGGAATCGATATGGGGTGATCTCAACTTGTCTGAGGTCAACGCTTACGCCAGTTCTTCAGAGATGCCGGCTTGTGATGTCGTGTGTGTCTGCCTGAAGACGACACACAACGGCCTGCTGTCAGACCTGCTGCCTCCCCTGCTCAGGGGCGGGACGGTGGTCCTGCTGATGCAGAACGGACTTGGCGGCGAAGATGAGGTGGCGTCAGCCTTTCCGGGGGTGGACGTGGCCGGTGGGCTCTGCTACCTGTGCTCAAACAAGGTTGGCCCTGGACATGTTCGACATTTGGACTACGGACGAGTCACCTTGGCTCCCTTCGCTGCCGCATGCGGCGAGCGGCTGGGGGCGATTGCGGAGACGTTCTGCCGAGCCGGGATTCCCTGCACGACTGATGAGGATCTGCTGCTTGCGCGCTGGAAGAAGCTGTTCTGGAACGTTCCTTTCAATGGTCTCACCGTCGCTCTGGGCACGGAAACTGATCAGATCATGGGCTGCGTAGAGACCCGTCGATTGGCTGCGGCGTTGATGCATGATCTGCGCTGTGGAGCGGAAGCTTGCGGGCACAAGATCGAGGAGGCCTACATCAGTGAGATGCTCGACTTTACCCTGAGGATGAAACCCTACAGCCCCAGTATGAAGCTGGACTACCTGGCCAAACGTCCACTTGAGCTGGAGTACATTTACCGGCGTCCGATTGCTGCTGCCCAGAGTGCGGGGCAGAGCATGCCTTGTGTAGAGACGTTGGCTTCGCTGCTGAGTTTCCTGGATGAGCGCAACCGGGCGTAGGCAACGGGCTTTTTTTTGCCTGCGCGGGTTGCTCGGCTCCACGATCGCCTATCCTGGCCCCCCCCCCGCACCCAAGGTGTGTCGTCCCTCGCCTGCTCATTGCGAGATTCGTCTCGCTCAACCGTCGCCGCTAGTCGATCTTCAGGGTCGCGAGGTAGAGATCGCACTTTCTCGGGGTGACGGCGTCGGAGTAGAACGCCATCCTGAACGTCCCGGGGCCCACTCGCAGAACCGAGGTGTAGGCTCCGTCTTCGTGATACTCGTGGATGATCTCCGGTCCGCAGAATGTCTGAGCGTTGTCGTCTGAGAGGTAGGCAACAACAGCCTTCGGCGTCCGATCGGCCTGCCTTCCGGTCAGCAACCATCGCTCAGGGCCGAGCCGGGTGAGAAGCGGGCGCTGCAGGACTCCCACCTGCTCCGTTATCGCCTCTTGAGGTGACCACGTCTTTCCCGCGTCCGGCGTTCTGTACCGGGAGGTCCCGTCTCGCCGACGCCCGCGAAGGAGAACGATCGCCTGAAGTCCCTCCAGCGGGGCGATGGTCACTTCGTCTCCGAGATTGTCCTCTGGAGCGGTCATCTGACTCACAACGGTCCACGTCCGTCCGCTGTCCGGGCTGTTCCAGCAGAGATTGAAGGCCGGTTCCCGCCCTTCAGCGTTGAAGCAGGTGCTTACGGCCATGATCGTGTCATCTATGGATTTGGCATCGGTCACGTAGTAGCAGCAGCGATCCGGCGAGCTGTCGAACTGTTCGAAGGCGTCCCAGGTTGCGCCATGGTCATGAGACCGACTGATGATGCAGTGTCGCTTGCGGTGTTCACCCCAATGGTAGCGTGAGCACCACAGGATAACCGTGCCGTCCGGTGCCACCACTGCAACGGGGTTGTGGGCGGTCCACTCTGTCCCGCCGGGATCCGTCCGGAGTTCGCGTTTTTCAGACCACGTCTTGCCGTCATCGCTTGATGTCCGCACTACGATGGCGGCCGGATCAGACGCGTGGCTGGTTCCCAGTCGCGTGAACAGGAGCAGGTCGTCGTTGCGAGCCCGCACCATGCGGGGGAAGGCCTCGTGGACTTCCGGACCTGACGGAAGACAAGTCACATTTTCGACGTTCAGCCAGGACATGTTCTCTCCTTGTACAGCGGGGCCCGGCATGGGAGCGCTTGGGAAGAACCGGGCGATCATCTCTGCGAATCGTCATAGTGTCACCTGGTATGACGGGCGTCTGGCAATCAGTTGGGAGCAACCTATCCTAGTAGCTGACTGATGCCAGAATATTGAGCCTGGGAGTTTGTGAATCCTGGAGGATCTGAGTATGTGCCGCTGCAGAATGGGTATTCCGACCGTGGTTGTCCTGCTGTTCGCCTCGTGTCTATCCCCGGCGTCCGATCTCGTGATTGTCGATGGCGGGAAGCCGCTGGTGAGTGTTGTCGTTCCCGGAGATGCTCCCGAGCAGATTCAGGGGGCTGTCGCGACGCTTATTGCCTGCGTTGAGGAAGCCAGCGGGGCGGTTCTGCCGGTGGCCGATGTGGAGACCCTGGGCCTTCCCGGGCGCATCTGTGTCGGCAGGAGTGCTCCCACAAAGGCCTTTCCGGACGCCTGTGAAGGGCTCGACGCGGATGGCTTCTCCATCTCGTTCCCGGATGACCGGACGGTGTTCATCTGCGGCCCAACTGACTGGGGAACAGAGTTTGGGGTCTACGAGTTCCTCGAACGCTATGTGGGGGTTCGTTGGTTGTTGCCGGGCAAGGACGGTACGGATGTCCCCACCAGCGCTCGCATCGCCGTTCCACGCGTGCCCGTTCGGTCTGAACCGGCGTTCTTCTCTCGCCTCTTCAGCGGGTTGCGCGGCAACGTTCAGGCAGCGTGGGCGCGGCGGAACAGGATGCATGGACGGGTCAGCTTCCACCACAATCTCATCAAGTTGTTCCCGCCTGAGACGTACACGACGACGAACCCTGAGTTCTTTCCAGTCAAGAAGGACAAGCGGTTCCTGCCCGAGACGAACGCAACGCATGGCTGGCAACCGTGTTTCACGGCGCCGGGGATCACCGCGGAGGCGATCAAGAACATTGTTGCATCGTTCGATGCTGCTCCGACCAGGACATCATTTTCGTTGGGGACGAATGACAGCAGCGGGTACTGTCAGTGTGAGAAGTGCCTGGGGCGGATTTCAGGTGCGAAGAACTTCCTGAACCGGGTGGATTACTCGGATCTCTTTTACGGATGGGCAAACGACGTCATCGACGGAGTTCTGGCAAAGCATCCAGACAAGGTGTTCGGTTGCCTGGCCTACAGCGAAGTCGCTGCGCCTCCGGAGAATGTACGTGTGCACGAGCGACTGATCCCCTACATGACGTACGACCGGATGAAGTGGGTTGATCCCGACTTGCGTGAGGAAGGGGAGCGACTCACCCGGGCCTGGCACGCCAGGAGTCCCACACTGGGATGGTATGACTACATCTACGGGACGCCGTACGTGCTTCCGCGTGTCTGGTTTCATCACATGGCTGATTACTACCGGTTTGGCCATGCCAACGGGGTCAGGGCCCTGTATGCCGAAGCCTATCCGAATTGGGGTGAGGGCCCGAAACTGTACGTCTCTCTGAAGTTGCAGTGGGATCCCGGGAGTGACGTGGATGCGTTGCTGAGCGAGTGGTACGAACGTTGCGTCGGGCCGGCAGGGGCGCCTTATCTGGCCAAGTACTATGCGCATTGGGAGGACTTCTGGACCAGACGTGTCCTGGAGTCGTCCTGGTTCAGCAAGGGCGGGCAGTACCTGAGCTTTGCCGATCCGCGGTATTTGAGCGATGTTGAGCTGTCGGAAATCGACACGTGCAGAGGCTGGTTGGAGAAAGCGGTCGAGTTGGCACAGACCGACAAGCAGAAGGCACGGGGGCGTCTGGTCCTTCAGGCGTTCGAGTACTACGAAGTCACGGCGTACGCGTTCAAGGCGGGGGGAGCCAGGAAGGGCATGGCGATTACCACGGATGATGAGGCCCTCCAGGCGCTTGCCGGGATCGATCGTGCAGTGGATGCCGCTCACCGCCGTCGCGTCCTTGCCTTGGAGGAGTTCTCCAAACACCCTGTGCTGGTTCACCCGATTCCCATCACCCGAGGCGGGCTTCTGAGTGGTGACTCATGGAGCAGCGGTTCGCTGTGGTCCGTTTACGACATTGCGTCTCAGGGGGAGGGGGCGACTCGACGCCGCATCCGTGAACTGGCCGAGAGCGCGTCCAGTGACCTGTTGCGACAGCAGGCCCGCATGATGCTCACACTCTTCGACGGCAAACTCGTGTCTCTCTCGCAGAATGCCTCATTCGAGGAAGGTAAGGGCGGAGCGGCGGCTGACTGGACGTGGTGGGTGAAGTTCGGCACGGGATCCATGCGACGCAGCAGCGATGTGGCGCACACGGGCGAGTTCAGTGTCCTCTGCGATGGAATGCGCCGGGGTGGGCCCGTTCAGGCGTTGCCGATCACTCCGGGCCGCTATGCGCTCGTGTGCTTCGTGTATGTTCCCACCGACCAGGTGTCGCCGGGCACGGCGGAGTTAGCCATGACATTGCGAAACGGGGCTGGGATGAACCTGCCATCTACATCGTCCAAGGTCGTTCCCATTCCCGGCCGGTGGACAGCGTTGGCCGTTGCCGCCGACGTTCCGGAAAAGGTTGGCGATGAAGAGGTAAAAATGGTCCTGCCGATTCTGATCGTCGATGGGTTCGAGGGTGGGGGAAAGGTCTACTTTGACGACCTTATTCTGCATCGATTTGAGGAGTGAGGTCGACCGGCACGCTTCGGATGTGCGGAGTAGGCCGGTGTCTGGACTTGCGCAGGAGCCACTTGAACACGCAGTGATTGGGCGTGTGGCGTCCAGCGTCTGCACCCGTCGGTTCGGGGACATTGGATTGGCCGATCCAGACGAAGACGGGGAGGATTCCTGCCTCCAAGTGGCATCTGTCGACGTGCATCCAGCCTTCTCCGACTCCCTCTTCATAGCGTCCGGCGACGCGCTTTCCATCGACGAAGACGAATCCATTGTCGTCGATGGTCAGGAACGACGCATACTCTCCGGCCTGAGCCACGTCGATCTCGGTGTAGAGGAAGGTGATCTTGTTGTGGAACTGGCCATATGCCTTCTCGGGGTTGAGGCGTCGGAACCGGTCGTAGCCGTTTGCGGGGTAGCGGGACCACCCATCCACTAGGTCATCTCGGGTGAGCCGCTTCCTTGAGCGGAGACTGCGGCAACGGGGATCTGAGGGGGCCAGCGGGCCGGTCGTGTACCAGTCGTGATTTGTTCCCAGGATCGTGGACCCGAAGGCGATAGCCTTGTCCTTGGTCCGGAACGTTGTCCGGGCTTCGACCTCACCGGCAGTGGCCCACTCGGGCAGATGGACGCGAAAGTCTGCCTGAGCCAACGGGATACCATCCTGGAACGAGACGTCAACCCTGTCATTTCCCTCCACCCGGAAGGGCGGGGGGACGAACAGGGCCGCTGTACCTGACGTGAGTTCCTCTGAGTTTCGCCGGACCCAGGCCGAGATCGTCTGTGTTGTTCCTCGTGACTGGGCCTGGACCTCCGTCGTCATACTGATGGTCGTGGGTTGAGCGGAGTTGAAGAGCGGTGCCATCGGCGGGGGAGAGTTGGGGTCGAAGCGTTCCCGCACGGGAAGGACGGCAAGCTTGTCGTAGAGCAGTCCATCATCTCCGGCAGTGATCGTCAACGTATGCTGGCCACGCTTCAGTGAGACGTGTGTCTCGATGCGTTTCCAGTGCCACTGCTGCAGCGGGTCGTTCCGATCTTCGTAGGCAGCGTTGCGCCAGCGTAGCCAGCGGTCGTCGATATGGAGCAGCGAGTGGTTCCCGCATTTGTCGAGGAACCAGCAGCGGCACCAGATTTGGTAGCGGTCGTCGCGGCTCAGATGGAGGCTGACATGGATCTTGCCAATATTGACCGTGCTGTGGGCGTGACGCCGCCAGAAGTGGTCCCCGCCAGCCCCCTCGCCGAGGTAGACGCACTGCTCTCCCTGCAGGGCGTCGATCTGGAAATTCGGGTCGATTTGGTGGGCCCATTCCATCTCCATGGTGAAGCGTTCCAGAGGGGGGAGAAGAGATTTTCCGCCTTGAGGGGCGCGGTGCTGCCTGGTCCAGTCTGTGGGCTGCGTGCCGCGCATTTGCCCGTCAATCGCGGTCAAGGCGGCACGTGCGAACTGCGCGTTCGGAGTGTCGTCTGGTGCCAGGAGGCCAATGAGTCGATCTCGGAAGGGGCGAAGCAACTCGGGATGTCGTAGCAGGGCCTGAACGGCCCGGGAGTCAAGGTCGCGGCCATTCTCACACAGGTCAAGAGCCCATGCGACTGTGGTGGGGTTGCCACGCCTGAGTTCGGCGGCGACATAGGACGCCAGGAGGTCGGGGTGTTCATCTCGGAACGAGTCCTCCGACAGGTCGGTCCGGACTCCACCGAGGAAGGCTTCGACCGGCATGTCCTCATGCTGGAACACGTATTCGAGAGCTCGTGCCCGTAGTCTCGGGTTGGTGTCATAGGCCAACCCGCGGATTGTCAGGGCAAAACGAGGGTGCAGGCTGGGGCAGTGGGCGAGGGCCTCGATGGCGGGGATCCTGACGGCCGCCGAGCGGTCATTGAGCAAGTGTCTCAACAAACGGGCTGCTCGCCAGGGGGGCTTCTTGTAGACTGAACGGCAGATCTCCTGGCGTTCGGCTTCAGTGCCGGTGAGGACGATCCACTCAGGCGTTCGGTGGACCTTCCAGGCAACCCCCACCACAAGCGCGACGGCGAGCGGGGCGATGGCGATGCGGTAGTGCTTCGGAAGTCGTGGCACGGGTGGTACGGCTCTCGTTGCTGTTCGGGACGGACGACCGGGCTCAGGAAACAGATGGGAAGATAGCCCAACTCGGGCTGGAACTGAAATCGTGGCCTCTGCAGGAGGAGTCTTGCGATCCTCGCCGGTTGCTTTGAGAGCTGGACGCATCAAAGTGTCCGTGTAGCTGTTATGGAACGAGCGTCCTTCCGGATATAACCGGATTTCAGCGGAGATCTGTGCTATGGAATGCGTGATCAGTGCCTTGCACTTCGTCTGGGATGACGTGGAAGAGTGCCTGCAACGCGTTAGCGACGAGTTCGGGCTGGATGGGGTCGAATGGTCGTGGCATCAAGGCCGGACCAGGCCTCACTGTACGGATCAGGATCTGGCCGACATTCGGGCGGCTGCAGCTACCGCAGGACTCTCGTTTTCATCCCACATCTGGGAGAATTTCCCCGGGATTCCACAGGCTGACGGTGTCCGGATCCTGCTTGACTGGCTGCAGTTGAGCCGAGAGACAGGAGTCAAGGAAATCGTCGTCCATGGGGGGCGCCATCCTGATCAGCGCAAAGGGATCGCTCACGTCCGCGATACGTTTGCTGAGGTGTTGCCTGCTTACGAGGAGGCCGGCGTTGTCCTGTGTCTGGAGAACCACTACGCGTATACGTACCGGGACTGCCAGGAGCTGTTCAGCGAGGTCTGGGAATTCCAGGAGATCTTCAACCTGGACAGCCCCAGTCTGGCGTTCTGCTTTGACACGGGCCACGGGCACATGACCCACAATTGTGGTGAGCTGGTTCGGGAGCTTGGCAATCGCTTGCGGTATGTGCATCTGGCCGGTAACCACGGAGAGCACGATGACCATTGCATGTTCCGCCAGGGAACCGTGCCGTGGGACGACATCTGGGACGCACTCGAGGATGTCAGGTTCGATGGGACTTTCTGCGTTGAGTTTCCTGTCCGTGAAGACTTGGAGCCATTCTGCCGGTGCCTGCAGGAGATCGGCCGGCGGTTTGCCGGATGAGTACCGTCAAGCTCACAACACCGGTTGGTGTGTCCGCACTTGACGAGCCGATTGCGTTGGCCGATCAGATCGTCAGCGTGGGGTCTTGTTTTGCTCAGCACATGTCGTCCCGTCTGATCGAGAACTGCTTCCGGGTTGTCGCCAACCCCTACGGCATCCTCTACAATCCCGCGTCGGTTTCGCGTTGCCTCCGCCGTGTGCTGGACGGTTCGGTGTTTGAGCCGGGGGGTGTGTTTCACCACGCTGACCTATGGCAGTCATTCGAGTTCCATGGTGAGTTTGCCGACCCGAGCCGTGAGGGGGCTGTGGGTCGGATGAACACGGCACACCAGCATGCGGCACAGGCATTGGGGACATGTGACTGGCTGTTCGTCACGTTTGGCACGGCGTTTGCGTGGTTTCACCGCGGTCAACCGGAACTGGCTGTGGCGAACTGCCATCGACTTCCGGCCGAGCAGTTTGAGCGGCGGTTGATTCCATCCGGCGAGATTGTCGCAGACTGGGGTGATCTGCTCGACAGCCTCTTTGCCGCCAGGCCGGGCATGCAGGTGATGATGTCTGTCAGCCCGATCCGGCACCTCCGACAGCAGGCTGAGGAAAACTCGGTCAGCAAAGCACATTTGCTCATTGCGGCAGATGAACTCGCGTCGTCCTATCCGCGTGTCCACCGTTTTCCCGCCTATGAACTCGTGATGGACGAGCTGCGGGACTACCGTTTCTTCGAGCGTGACCTGGTTCATCCCAACGAACTGGCTCAAGAGGTGATATGGGAGCGTTTCCGTGACGCCTGTTTAGCGCCTGAGGCGGCGGAATTCGTGGCCCAGCTCGCGGGTGTCCGTCAGGCACTGGACCACCGACCCAGGAATGCGGCGGGAGATGCTCATTGGCAGTTCTTGGAGCACACACGGGGACGACTTGAGCAGTTGGTGGCGCGTTTTCCGGCGGCGGACCTGGCCAGTGTTCGGGAGAGGCTGGCAGGCATGGCTCGAGGGGGGGGCGAGCCGCGCACACCGTAAGCGGGTATCCCCTCCTGTTAGTCAGGGCTCTGTCGGCCGGCGTCCTGAGCCGAGCCGCGTACACCGTAAGCCGTCCCCCCGACTCGACTCACGCAGCCTGCCGTCCGGGAAGGAAGAGAGAAGAGCCGGCGCCGAGGAGCAGGGCCGCGGTGCCTGCTACCGCGAATGCCGGTGCCACTGAGCCGCCGCTGTCAGCGACGATTCCCCCGATCGCAGGGCCGAACACCTGTCCGACACCGAACGCGACCGTGAGGACTCCCAGGGCCGTCGGTGCGAGCCTCGCTCCAAACGCATCCCCACACAGTGCTGTGACAACGGCAGGAATGCTCCATGCCGTACAGGCGAACAGCACACCCGAGACCATGGCCGGTCCACTGCCGTGGACGAGTCCAACGATGAGGAAGGCACTTGCCTGGCAAGCGAAGATCAGCACCAGAGCCATGCGTCGTCCCCAGCGGTCCGAGAATGCGCCCCACACGAATCCACTGATGATCGAGGCGAGGCCAATGCGCGTCCAGATCGTTCCTGCGGCGGCGGTGGTCAAGCCGACGTCCCGCACGAGGTGCTTCACGAAGAAGGTTGCGTAGATGCTGTACGAGAAGCCAAAGGCGAAGTAGGCGGCGGCTATCTTCCAGAACAGACCTGAGCGAAGCAGATCCGTCCATTTGATTGCCGGTTGCGTTTCCGTCTGGGAATCGGGGGATGAGGGGAGCGTATGTGGGCGGTCGCGCAGAAACAGGGCGCACAGCAAGCAGATAATCAGCGTTCCTGCCCCGAACGCATACCAACAATGACGCCAACCATCAGGACCACCACGCTCGAGGATCATGGGGACGGTCGCCCCTGTGGCTGCCAGGCCGAGACTCGACCCGCCAACGGCACATCCCGCTGCCAGACCCCGCCGTTTGCCTGTGAACCAAGCTGCCAGCAAGGCCATCGCCGGGATGTTGGCTGCAGCTCCTCCCGCTCCGGAGAAGAAGCGTCCAACACAGGCTGCGGCAAACGTTGGGAATGCCCCCGTCGCCAGCATGGCCACACCTACTACGCCGAGGGCAATCGTGATGACTACGCTGGGACCATGTTTGGTCGCAAGGATGCCTGCGCCGACCGCGAAGAGAAGGTACCCCAGGGAGTTCCAGGACTGCAGTTGCCCGCTCTCTGCGTTCGAGAGCCCCAAGGCGTCCTGCATCGCCGGGAGGACCATGCTGAAGCCAAACCGGCCCAGGCCCAGGGAGGCGAACACCACGAGTACGGTGAGGCTGAGTGTGAGAGCTGCGCGGCGGTTGTTAGAGTCGGACATGGAGGATCCCTTCAGATGGTTGTACTCCACGAATGTACCGGGAGGGCGCGCTGCGTCAATCATCGCGCAACCGGTGAGCAGGCGAAGGTGTGCCCGGTTGACCGTAGCGAACTCCGGGCGGAGTTCTTCTACCTGCAAGCCGCCGCTCAGAGTGCGGCGCTACTTCGGACGGAGTTCCTCTGCTGTCGGCATCAATCGGTCGCCTATTGACGCTGTGCTGCCTCCACCATGGCCATGAGGTTGTCTGGATTGCAGCTGGAGTGGATGCTGTTGGATGAGCTGAGCATGAAGGGACCGCCTGCGCTTCCGTCGGCGACGGCCTGGCGCACGGCTTCGTGGACCTGTTCAGTCGTGCCTGAACAGAGCAGATGACCACAGTCGATGTTCCCGACCAGGCAGACGTGGGGGCCCACCCGGCGGCGCGTCTCGGTAAGGGTCATGCCGGCGACCGGCTCGATGGGATTGAGTCCGTCCGGTCCGGTGGCCATGATGGTGTCAAGGATGGGGTAGATATTGCCGTCGGAGTGTTTGATACAGAAGGCACCCTCGTCGTGGATCAGGTCCACCATGCGATTGAGGCGTGGAGCGATGTACTGATCGAAGACCGTCGGGCTCATCATCGGGCCGTGGTTGTGAGCGTAGTCATCGCCCAGGACGACCACTTCGGCCCCAGCACGGATGGCGTTCCGCACCACCCCCATATTAGCTTCCAGCACTTTGTCCATCAGATATTCAGCCAGCGGCGGATCCGCAAGCAGATTCATGAGCAGGTTGTCGAGCCCCATTAGGTAGGCGGACCACATGAATGCGGCTCGATGGTGGAAGCAGATTGCCCGTTTGCCTCGATAGCGCGCAACGTAGTCACGCAGTGTTGCCAGGCGATGATGAGCGTCAGGGTCGGGGGGAACCCAGGCGCGTGCGTCGTTCAGCGTGTTGACCGGGCCTTCGAGGGGATGTGCAACGGCCTCGGGGCCGGGCAGGTAGCGGACCCCCCATTCATCGATGTAGGTACCGTTTGGGCATTCCTCAACGCGCTCGAATGTGGCCCCGCAGCCCACCCCGTCGTAGCCGGCACGGTCCATGAAGTCGGCGCAGTCACGCGCGTCGGGCATGGCTGCTCTCCAGACCTTTTGGTCGATCACGAATTCCACGATCGGTACCCGGTCGGGGCGTTCCCCCTGAAGGGCCGTTCGGACGCGTTCAGCTGAGTTCATCGTTCGGGTCTCTCATTGTTCTTCGTGTTCTGTAGGGCGCACGCCACCTGCGCTGCTCTGCGGCCCACGTCACACTTCTGCTTCGGATGGATGTCTCCGAGATCTCCGAGCCCGGTTGTGGCTACCAGAGCCGTCCCGGTCGTGGATTCCACAGCTGACGCCTGCGCTTCCTGCAGGAGCTTCCAGGCTGCACGGCCGTCGTGTGAGTCGGGGCGGTACTCGGGCAGTTGAACGACGGCAAACGGAAGCTTGGGATCGCCCCAGGATGCCCGATAGGTCTCGATCAGGGCTTCCAGCCACGTGCGGTATTCACGAGCGATTTCGAGCGTGTCGGCGTTGCTTTCGCCCTGATACCAGAGGATGCCATCAATGGGGATTCCCACCAGCGGTTCCACCACCGTCCGGAACAGCGCTTCGGGCAACGCGCGCCCCAAACCCCAACGGGCGAGTCGGTGTTGGCCGTAGGGGAGGAATTTGACTTCGTCCTCCTCGGCTGCCTGGCTTGCCGCCGGATCGTCAGCCACGGGGCCCAGCGTCCGGCCCCGGACTGTGTCCGGGAAGGCTTCTCGAGGGAGCCAGGCCTCGATGCCTGTTCCTCCCTTGGCAGCGACAACGACCGCGATGGGCTTGTTCTGCAGAGCACAGAGCTCTGCCGCGAAGAAGAACGGGACGGCTGGCATCGTTTGGACATTTGCAGGTGTGATGTCTGTCCACGTACCGTTCCGCCGGATCCGGACGTCGACAGCAGATGCCAGTTCTTCAGCGACATCGGCATCCGCTGTCTGTGAAACGGGCATGGCCATATTCGATTGTCCGGCACAGAGCCATATGTCGCGGTCGGAGGACATCCACCGGGCCTTTCCCTGAGTCCAGTTGGGCGCTGGGGCAGTCGGTTGCGGGCTGATCTGTGGAAAATGATATACTATACTGGTTGGGAGGGACTGTCAAACGAGGGAGGCGCGGCGGTCGGGGCTTGTCCTGCTGCACAGAAGGGACGAGCCTCCTTTGCCCAAGGGGCTGCGGAGGCCAGGCGCGCTCTTCAGGAAGACCGTTCCCCCTTGAGGGGCGATGTCCTAAGCGGCCGTCCCGCCCTTTTTGCTGCCGCAGTTCCCCTCAGGCATTCTTCGCTTGACCCTTCACGTTCTTGTGATACGGTTCTCTGCGCGTTCGATGATATATCAAAGGACTGGCCAGGATCAAGGAGTGGATCACATGTCACCACGGCACATTCAGCTCGGAGTCGTCTGTCTCCTGTCTTGGCTTTGTCTGCTGCTGCCCACAGAAGGCGGGACGGTTGCCTACTGGGAGTTTGACACGTATGTGGCGGGGCTGACGCCGGCGACGGTTGGGGGAGAGCGGATGGCGTTGCGGAGAGCTGGTGGTGGTGGGGATTTCGCGTGTGTCGATTCTCCGGCTCTCGCGGCTCTGCCCAATCCCGATAGCGCGGCGAGTTTCGTTGGCGACCCGAAGACCAACGCCGGGTGTCTGCGTTCCCCCGGGAATCCCGTCGAGAATCGACTCCTGACCACGGTTTCCGGGACCAACGTACTGAAACTGCACGACACGGCCTGGACCGTCGAAGGGTGGATTCGCTGTGACGGTGAGGACCCGGACGGTTTCGGAGACGTCATCCTGACCACGCGCGATGAGCCGCGCTGGTGTGGACTGACGTTGATGGTTGTTAGACCTCTGCGGCCGGGGGAGGGGCGACGTCTCTCTGCGTATTTCGCGGTCAAGGCTCAGGACGATGGTGAGGCAGGGCAGGCGTTTGGCCTGCGAACCGAGGGGGTGCTGGAATCCGGGCGCTGGCACCACATTGCCCTTTCCTGGGACGGTCGCGGCGACGGTCCCCCCGCAGCTTGGCTCTTGGTCGACGGGGTGATGGAGGCCCGGAGCGAGGCCCCGGCGGATTTCGACACGGTGTTGGCTGACCGCTACGCCATCGACTGTCTGCACATCGGGGCCCGCCAGGGATCAGAGAAGAACAGCTTCGCCGGTGATCTTGACGAGTTCCGCATCTCGGAAGGCGTCCTTCAGCCTGTTGACATGCTGGTCTTTCCCGAACGTGTAGGGCCACTGTTGCGTGCCCACCAGGTGGCCAGGAAGCGGGACCTGCTCCCGCGCACGCCGCGCTTGAGTGACGTGCTGATGCGGGCATTGCGTTGGCGTCCCATTCATGCCAAGGACCCGCACGACACGATGCAGGCCATGGATGCCTTTCATGTCACGGGGCTGGTCTGGGCCTACATCCACGATCCCAAAGTCATTGCCGAAGTCAACACCAGCGGCCGCTTCTTCCAGGGGGCGGTGACCAGCAGTCTCTCCACGATGCGAAACCTGCTTGGACTCTCCCAGAAGGCAGACAACGTGGAGACTCAAGCGTTCATCCAGCGCTATGGGTGTCTGTCCCTGGACGGCAGTCCCAATGAGCAGCCCTGGAAGCGGCATTGGCGGAACGCATTTGCACGCTGTTCCGGCTGTTGCAGCAACCCGGACTTCGAGAAGCTCTACGTCCGGGCCCTGCAGACTTACACAAAAGCCGGCGCCACGATGATCCAGCGGGACGAAGGGAACGGGAACGACAATCGCCCCAATTACGGGGGCTGTTTCTGCGACCACTGCATGGATGGGTTCCGGACGTTCCTGACTGAGCGTGTGGGTGCGACTGAGCTGGCTGAAGGGGGCATAGAGGACATCAAGACGTTCGATTACCGGGAGGCCCTGCGTGCCGCAGGAGCTCCGGTTGGGGATGCGTTTTCACGCTGGGACGGCGGAGCACTGAAACGGCACTTTCGAGCCTACCAGCACCAGGTATCCATTGGCTTCATGGCCCGGACCAGAGCCGCACTTAATGAAAGTGCGGACACGTCGGTGGCGATGTCCTGCAACAACGGCGTCCGTACCTTTGACGATGTCATGCAGCAGTTCGACTGGTTTTTCGGCGAGCTGTCCCGGCACCACGCCACTCCCGCGAATCTCTACCGCACGGCTGCCATGGCCGGTCGGCTCAACCGCCTTCAGATCGTGACCATGCCCAAGAAGGGAGCGCACAGCCTCTATGGCGATCCGAAGGGCTGGGAGCGACACACCAGGCAGACCATCGCCGTGTCCTATGCGGTCGGGGCGATCTGCATGGTTCCGTGGGATGTGTACATGCCTAACACGTTCTCTGAGAACCGGGAGCGTTCCGAGACAGCCCGGTACTTCGGCAAACCGGCAGACTACGCGGATTTGTTCGGCTTCATCCGTGCGAACGACGCCCTGCTGCATGGCTATGAAGATGCCGCTGCGATCGGTCCAGGACTGTTCGAGACGCGCTGGGGGCGCGATTTCCCAGTCGTGACCGAGGAAGGCGACGATGTCTATGCATTTGTCCGAGCCAGGCCGGGTGACGCGAACGCGCCTGTGGTGGTTCACCTGATTGACTGGCGTGACACCCCGACTCCCTTTGCCGTCAGGCTCAACCCCGAGGCCTTCTTTGGGGACAAGACGGTGGGCGCGACTCTCGTGGCCCCCGTGCCCTATGATCCTGCCCGACATCAAGCCGCGGAAGCTGAGGCACAACGCCTTCGGAAGATGGCCGGGAGCGCACAGTCCTTCAGCCCTGAACAGGCATCGGCATTCAAGGCGCTGTCGCAGGCTAGGGATTTGGCCCTCGTTGCCGACGGTGACGACCTGGTCGTGAGGATCCCAGCCATTCATCCCTGGGCACTGCTCGTCATCGAAGATAGGTAAACACGGAGCTGACAATGGCTTCTTCCACGGCTACGCTTGCGGCCAGGGCCTATGGGGCATTGCGCCGTGAGATCACCTCGGGTGTGTTGAAACCAGGCGACCGCCTGGTTCGCCGGGACATCGCCAAGCGTTTGGGAGTCAGCACGATTCCGGTCATCGAGGCCCTGTTGCGTCTGGAGCACGACGGTCTGGTCGAGTCCAAACCGAATTGCGGGGCGCGGGTCCGGCCATTGACGCTTGAAGCCATCGAGAACGAGTGTGTACTCCGCGAGGCCATTGAGTGTCAGGTCGCGCGACTGGTGGCCGAGACGGCCGATGACCGCCAACTGGAGGAGTTGGGGGCTTCGGCGCAGCGTCTGGACGCCATGATGCAGCGGGTGGACCCGGGGTCCGTGATCGGGATGGAGCGGCACATGGAATTCCATCTACGGCTTGCGGAGATCGCAGGATATCCATTGCTGAGGGAACAGCTCGAGGCGATCTGGTTGCGCCACCTCATGCAGCTGAATTGGGTCAACGCCGCCATACTGCCAGTCCCCGAGAAGTGGCACGGGAAGCTGATGAATGCCTTCAAGGCACGGGATCCGGATACGGCCGAGGCAGTCATGCGGCAGCATGTGCGCTACGGGCAGAGGACCCTCAGCGAAGCGATTCAACGCATGGGTGGACACGTGGTTCCAGGGGAAGAGGGGAGCTGAGTGTATGACGGCGTGCAGTGAGCGAGTTCGACGGATGCGTCAGGTTCTCCGGCTGAGACGGCCCGACCGGATGCCGTTGATGGGAGACTGGCGCAATGCCGAATACCGGCCCGACGTGTATCACCTCGGCGAGCCGGAGCTGGTCCGTGATGGTGAGGTGAAGACGTCTGTCGACGGCAAACGAACCTTCACTCGGGACGGGGGTGTTTGGGCTGTCGGGGACAAGGACGTGTATCGGGAGCCCGAGGACGTACTTGACGTTGACCTGGAGCGGTTCGAGGTGGAAGAAGTTGGTCCGGCAATGCTTGACGAGATGCGGCGGCTTCGGGACCAGCTTGCCGAGCAGCGTTACGTGACGGCTTGGCACTACGGGACGTTGGTTACCCGGGCCACCCTTGAGTTCGGCTGGGAACCGTTTCTGCTGGCATCCGCTATAGATCCGGAACGGTTTGGCGAGATCTGCGCGCGTTTTGGTGAGGCATCTCTGGCGGTGGCACGAGGGTGGACCCGGATTGACGGGATTGATCTCATTCTCATTCACGACGACATCGCGGCCACGCGCGGCCCGATTCTCAGCCCGGAATGGTACCGGCAGTACGCATTTCCTTGGCACAGACGCATTTTTGACGCGATTCACGATGCGGGAAAGAAGGCCGTTTACGTGAGTGATGGCAATTACCTGCCTGTGCTGGACGATGTGCTGGACAATGGGCCTGACGGGCTCTACATCGAGAGCACGTCCATGGATCCGGCTGAGCTGATGGGGCGAGCGGGCAAGGACATGATTTACCTGCTCAAGAGCGACTCCCGCAACATGGACCACGGAACACCGGACGACGTTGAGCGTGAGATGAGGCGGCTGCGCGACCTGCACGCGGAGTATCCTGGCATCATGATGTACCGTGGAGGGGGGCGCATTCCGGAGAACGTCCAGGCCTTTAATCGCTGTTACCAGGAGTACTTGGTGTATGGAGATTGAGGGTGGTATGGCCTCTGTGAGTAACCTCAGGCTGTCTGTCAGAGCCGCGACTATCGGGAGCGGTCGCCCGCAGCGTGTGTTCCGGAACCCGCTCCCGATAGTCACGGCCCTGTTCGGACTGGGGCACAACCCCACGCTGCCCCCAAGTTGGGGAAGCGTGGGGAGTCGTCGTCGACTGATGTTCATCTGCGTTTGCGGCTGGTTCGTGTGGGCCGAGATCGCTCATGCGGAGCCCGCACCATGGCAGTCGTACCATGTCTACCGGCCGCGGATTGAGCATTCGACGGTGGTCGATGGTGATGTGTCGTTCCTCAAGTACAGCCACGGGAGCACGGTTGGCCGCTTTGGGGATCACTGGATCTGCCTGTGGAATGCCAACACCGTGCCGATTGAGGGGAAACCGGGCCAGCGGATCTACATGAGCACGAGCGCAGACGGTGTCCGGTGGTCGCTGCCGGAGGCGGCGTTTGGCAAGAATGGCCGGAGCGTGAACGCGATCCCGTGTCCGCGTGGCGTGCAATGGCAGCCCAATTTGTTGACGATAAACGGGGAGCTTTGGGCGTTCTGGAGCCAGCTTTCCAGGGACGAACACTATGGATGCTACGTCTCACGGCTGACGGATCCCGACGGCAAATGGGAGAACCGACGACTGCTGTGGGATGGCCGTCCCGATCCGGTGGTTGATGGTCAGAAGTGGCGCGTCCTGCCGTTGGCAAACGCTATGCGACTCGCGACAGGCCGGATTCTCGTTCCTGTGACCCTGACCGGGCGGCGAGCCGGGGATGCGGACGGGAGCCTTGACCGTTGGACCGCGTTGCACAAGCGCAGCAGCGTGCTCTACTCGGACGATTCAGGAGTGACGTGGCACGTCTCGCCGGGGACCGTTCAGCCGGAACGTACGTGGGCGCAGTGGGAGCCAACGGTTTGGGAAAAGGCAGACGGAACGGTGATGATGTTTGCCAGAAACCAGGGGGCTGCCCCAAAGGAGGACGCGAAATCCCTCCTGTGGTCAAAGAGCGAGGATGGGGGAGTTTCCTGGACGCCGCATCGCTTTGTTCCGCTGCAGACGACGGTCTCGCGGATGCACAATCTGTCGCTGCCGGGGAATCGCTATGGGATGGTCCACAACGATTGGCCGGCGGGACTCTCGAAGAATCGGCGCTGCAACTTGGCGTTGTTCTTCAGCCAGGGCGGTGGGATTGACTTTGCCGCGGGCCCTGGCATTTCAGCTTCCGAGCCGTTGGTGATGTACCCGAATGCATGGCTTGACGGGGATGCGTTGTCGGTGTCCTACAGCGCGGGTTTTCCGCCTCGGGTGATCCGAGTGGCCCGGGTGTCTCCCCTCCCGGATCCCGATCGGCTCTACCTGCTTCCAAGGGACAACGTCCGACCGCCAAACGCCCCGGCCCGAGTACACAACTACTTGCGCTTTGCCGGACACGAGCGCCTGGAAGCTGTGGAATCGTTTGCTCGATGCCGGGACGTATTTAGCGCCGGGGCCTGGATCCGGTCGACCGGTGTCACGCTGCTGGATACACGCCAAGCTCGACCGAAAGCCGGCTTCGTGTGGGCCATCAAAGACGTCCGACCGGTGGTCAGTCTGATCGGCGTGCCGGGAGAGATTTCCCCGACACTCCGGCTTTCTTGGCACGAATGGAATTACGTTGGTATCACGTTGGAGAGGCGGGAGGGACGAGTCTTGTTCGTCGTCAACGGGGAAGCGGAGACGGTGGCGTTTTCGCCTTCGGCCCTTCCGCTGGTAGGGGAGCGTGTCTGTGTCGGAAACACATCGCTGGCGGCGAGTGCTCTGCGTGGTTTTCGGGGACATCTTCGGGCGCTAGCGGTCTACGGTAACCAAGCTCTGGATGGCGCGGAGCATCGCTGGCTGCATGATCGCTTCGCCGGTTCTCTGGGAACCCTGGCTCTGGGGAATGGACGAGCACCTTCAGAGGAGCCGGTTTTCCAGCTTGACGCTGCGGATTCCGCACGTCTGCAGGCTGTCGTGTGGCCGGTAGATCCCGAGCGGGGCGTCACGGTCGTCACGACGGCGGCCGGTGCCGTGCTTCGGTTTGCCGGGGAGTCGTCGGCAGGGGTTGAGTTGTCCGAGAACGACCGGAGCCGAGGAGATGTCGTTGAACTGCTTTTGAGATTCTGGGTCGGCAACGGAAATAGGCACACCATCTGCACAATCGGTGATGCGGACACTCCTGCCCGTGTCACCGCGGCGGCCGGTCGTGTGCATCTCCGTGTCGGGGCGACGTCGATCGATGCCGGCCCTGTCGTTCCCGGCGAGTGGACCTCGGTTGGTCTGGCAACCGGGAACAGCGTGACGAGTTTGCGGGTAGGGTACGGAGAATCAGTCAGTGTGCCACACACGCCGGTTGCGACATGGATGTATCTTGGCGAGGGATATCCTCCCAACGGGATTCCGGATCTCAATAGGTTTGAGGTGGAGACAGCGTCTGTCCGCTCGCGGGTCAAGCGCCCCGCCGCGATCTTAGAGAAGCAGAAAGGGATCGATCCATGACTGCGGATGTGAAAGCAACGTTGGCTGCCGAAGTGCAGCGTACACAGCCGGATTTTACAGTTTACGTGCCCGAGCACTATGACGGGTCGACCAACGATGGGTTGAATGAGCACTTTCTGGTTTTCGATGGGCCCGACGGTAGTCTGATGGGGGTTTGGACCCAGTCAGTGGTGGCGACGGGCCTCCCGGGAGGCCGACAGGTGAACCGGATTGTGTTCGCGCGCAGCGACGATGAGGGCGTGACCTGGACTGAGCCTACGCATGTTGTTGGGCCCAAGCCCGCATCCGGAGTGGACGGCATGGCTAGTTGGGCCTTCCCGTTGGTCTCAAAGAGTGGGCGGATTCACGTGGTCTATAACCGGAACGATGGCCGGGCCGGTTGGATCAGCATGCACACCGGCACGATGGCAGCCGTGTGTAGCGATGATTGCGGGCTGACGTGGTCGGAGCCGCAGGATATCCCTATGCCCGAGAGTCCTTACGACGACCCGACCGGGGAGACGCCGGCTGAGTGGATCGTCTGGCAGGCCCCGATGCGTGATCTCTCGGGCGGTTGGTTTGTCGGTTACTCACACTGGGTGAACAAGGCGGTGGCGACGCTGACAGAGGTGAAGGGGTGGACTGAAATCGAGTCGGTCGTCGAGTTCATGCGTTTCACCAACGTGGACGAGGATCCTGCACCCGGTGAGCTGAGCGTTCAGTACTCCGGCTGGGGCGACCAGGCGCTACGTGTGCCGCACTGGCGGCATCCGTTGCTGAGCGTCTCCCAGGAGCCGAGCCTGGTGCGACTGCCGGATCAGCGGCTGTTCTGTGTGATGCGCACGTGCAGTGGGTACATCTGGTGGAGCGAATCGAGTGACGACGGCGAGACATGGTGCAGCCCGAGGCCCCTGCTTGACCGGGATTTCGGCCTTCCGCTTCTCAATCCCGTCGGTTGTGATCCCATGTATGAACTTGCCGATGGCCGGTATGTGCTGTTTTACAGCAATAACCGTGGGAACATCGATGGTGCTGGAGCGTCGGATGCCGGACCTCGGCGGCCCAGCTTCATTGCTCTTGGGGAGTTCCGAGCGGACGCGGATCAGCCTGTCTGGTTCAGTCCACCCAAGCAGTTCATGGACACCGATGACACCAGTGTTGCCGGGACCCCGGCAGGTACCCCGGGCATGCCGAGCAACACAGGGCTCAGCCTGTACTCGAGCTTCACCGCGCGCAACGGGCGGAACGTGCTTTGGTATCCGGACCGCAAGTTCTTCCTGCTGGGCAAGAAGGTCACGAACGCATTCCTGAAGGACATGGTTGTGCCGGAGGTCCGACCGTCATATCGAGGGGTGTAGCTGCCCCCAGATATTTGGGGCGCCGGTTCTCCGTAACCGGCCTGGCCGCATACGGAGATGCGGCGCCTCCAACGGGGTGTCCACGGCCGGTAGTTTCGTGCTCAAATCGGGGTAGTTGCAGACGAGGGAGCGGCACCGATGACGGAGCAAGGCTCGGAAAATGATGTGGCGTTGGTATGCGCCCGGCTGCAACGGTACCTGAACCCGGGCAAGGCGCTCGAATGGTCTTGGGGCACCGTGGGGTATCCGAATCCCGTGCGGTTTCCGCCGCTGCAGATGACCGTCTACCGTCCCCAGATCCCGGTTTTGCCTCTATGAAGAAGCCCGCCTCTCCAACAATCTCCTTCAGGCGAAGTCGTCTCAAGTCGGCGCTCAGTCCCCGACAGGACGTCGCGACCAGGCACAGCAAGACCAGACAGGCCGCGCTATTCATTCTGTGCCGGCGCGTCAGCTTCTTCTCAGCCGCGGAAGCTCAACACAAAGCGGACGAACGACCGGCAGCTCTTCCTGGCTCGGTTCATCAGTACGAAGATCAAACTGTCACACTCACTTTAAGAAGCACATGGGGTGACCCGGCCCGCTGTCCCAAGGGTGGCGGCGAAATGAAGGCCATTGCGTTCATCGAGTGCCGTGACCAGCCCGATGTCGTTGGACGCATTTTCCCACACTGCGGCTTTTGGGACCGTCCCGCGTCACGCGCCCCGGCACCACTCGGTGTCTTCCGCACCACAACCACGGCTCATATTCAGTGCCATCCACTCCAGCGGCGCTATCTTTGCCCCGTCGCCGGAAAGCAATTTCCTCCTATCAGTCCGGTGCGCAGCTTCATCGAAGCAACGCCTACTTGCTGATCCGAGGCAGACGTTGGAAATGGACGAAAGAAGCACAAAGAGAATGACACAGCTCCACTGCACACTACGGACGGCCGGCGCTGTCGGGTTGTTCCTACTTATGTTCGGAGGAACGCCCATGCCCCAAGCTCACGCCGCAGACGCAAGCTTCCTCGTGCCTACGCGCGAGGCGTTCCTGAAGCGCCTGGACTTGAGCCAGCCGGCGTTGGCAGCAGTCAAGGCGGCCCTGGAGAAAGGCGATACGGACGCGGCAGCGAGCACGTACGTGACGCATTTTCGTACGAAAACAATCGACTCGCCACTGTTGCGGGACTGGAGCGCCCGGACGCGGAACTCGAAATGCAGCACCGTCAAAGTCGACCGCCTGCTCGCCGGGCATCTCTGGGATGGGTACAGCGTGCATGATCTGCCTCCGGGCGAACGACTCGACTGGCACGATGCGCCACTCTCGTGCGTGACGCGGTTCCCCATACTCGGGAGGCTGAACCATGCCATCCATCACACGCAGAACCCGAAGTACGTCCGGTTCGTCGTTGACCATATCGTCGAGTACATGCACGCCTTCCCCATCGACGAGTTTGTCGGCAAGAAGACGACCCAGGGCTGGACCAATCACACGACCGTGGCCAAGCCCTGGTACTGGTGCATGATCCCGGAACGCCTGATGCGGCTGTCCGACACGATCGCACTGATCCGGACGTTCCCCTGTGTGACAGACGACGAAATCATGCGGATCCTCCGGCGCATGTACCAGGAAGCGGGGTTTCTCCATACCGAGATCGCCGATTGGGTGATCGCGCGCCGGCACAACGGCGGCTGCGCCATGACGAAGGGAATGGCCCAGACCTGCGTGATCCTGAGCGACTTCCCAATGGCACACGAATGGCTCGCCCACGACGCCATGCTCGTGGCGAACTACATCGGCCGCGCGTTTTACCCCGACGGCATGTGCGTGGAACTCACGGTCTCTTATTCGGCGTCCGTCGCGTATGTGCAGCAACGCATGGCGTACGCCTTGCGGGGGGAGACCGCGATTCAGGGGCTGCGAGACCGACTGACCGCGATCGTCACCTGCCTCGTCGCGCTCACCGACCCGACGGGTTGGCAACCGTCCTTCGGGGATCTTGGCTCGACCAAGCTGGCACGCTCGCTCCACGAGCCACTCGCGGACTGGCTTGAGCTGCCGTGGGCCAAATCTGTCGCGCGTCGCGAGGACGGCGCCGCGGCGCCGTTCACCGTGTGGCCGGTGCCCGGGGAGGAGCAATGGTGCGGCTACTACACTATGCGCAGCGACTGGACGCCCACGGCCCGGTACATGGCCATCGACGGCGGGCCTTGGGGCACCACGCACCAGCACGGCGACAAGCTCAGCTTCGTGATCACTGCGCTCGGCACGCAATTCGTGATCGACCCGCGTTCGACGATCTACGCAAGCAACCGGCCGGATGCGTTCATCAGCACACAGTCGTCGGCGTTCCTGCACAACACGATCACCGTGGACGGCGTGGACGAGTTCATGGGCAAGGGGGCCGTCCGTGAAGCGGAAGAGCCGTTGCGAAACAGATGGGAGTGCGGCACGGACTACACGCTGTTCGCGAGCGACTTCAGCTTCCGTCCGGTCAAGCCGGTCAGGTGGGAGCGGCGTGTGCTGTTCGTGGACGGACAGTACTGGCTGTTGCAGGACGTGCTCACGGGCGACCAGCCCAGTGGAGAGATCGAGCAGAACTTCCAGCTCGACGCGGACATCGAGGTCGTCTTCAGAGCCACGACGACGGAAGCCCGCGCACCGAACGGCGCGCGACTCATATTCGTCCCGGTCGAAGGCGGCTTGACTCCGACCCTGACGATCGGCGACACCGCGCCGCACACAACCTATTGGCCGCGCGGCAAGCCGACGCAGGTCTTGCGTAGCGAGGACGGCAAGGACCAGAAACACGGCCGCGGCTGGACTTGCCGCAAGGGGCACAAGCTCCATCCGGCGCCCGCCGTCACGTACACGGGCGAGGTCACGCTCCCGGCCGTGCTGACCACGCTCATCGTGCCGCTTGACGCGGCCGAGACCATCCCGGTTGTCGGACAGGCGCGCGACGGCGAGAACACCGTTTGGTCTCTCCCGACACGCACCGGCACACTGCAGTTCACGACCGCTGTCGACAAGTTCGAGGTGCGTGAATGACACATGGGGTCGCCGGCCCGGGAACACGACCCGCCGAAGGCCGATGTCCTCAGCGGCCGCGGCCTTCCGGAAGGGGCGCGCCTGGCAGTCGCGATCCACTCCGGCCACAACCCGCCGGCAGAGGAGCATGGGGGGCCTTGGAGTCAGTCATCCGGAAGGACTACGTCCATGGCGACTGCGCGACGAGAACCCGCCCCACCGCCTTCAGGCCTCCGTTCAAAGCGGCCTGCAGGGGTGGCGCTGCACCGTGCCCGGCTGCAACGGTACCTGAACCCGGGCAAGGTGCTCGAATGGTCTTGGGGCACCGTGGGGTATCCGAATCCCGTGCGGTTTCCGCCGCTGCAGATGATCATCTACCGTCCGGACATCTACGAACTGCCCTCGCATCGACACAAAGGGGAACGCGTGTACGGCGGAGACGGCATTGCCTTGGTGGGCGAGGACGGACACGGCAGAGCCACGCGGCAGGGCGGCGTGTGGCAGCTTGGCGACCGCCGGCGGTTCGAGACCGGGGACGACGTGCTCGCGGCCGGGCCGGACGCATTTCCCGCCGAGACGTTCGGCCCCGGGCTGGTCGCAGAACTGGAAGCCCTCTGCGACACGGTGCCCCCGGACCGCATTCCCATGGCTCGGCAGTACGCCACGCTTGTTGTCCGGGCGATCTTCGAGTTCGACTGGGAGCCGTTCCTCATGGCAGCCGCGACCGACCCGAAGGCGTTCGGCAAGATCCTGGACCGCTTCGGCGAAGCGACGCTGTCCATCCTCCGGGGCTGGACGCAGATCGAGTGCGTACCCGTGGTCTACCTGCACGACGATATCGCCATGACCCGGGGGTTGATATTCCATCCGGACTGGTATCGCGAGTATGTCTTCCCCTGGTATCGCCGCTTCGTGGAGACCGCGCACAACGCGGAACAGAAAGTACTCTTCGTCAGCGACGGCAACTATCTCGATGCGCTGGACGACCTGCTCGACGTCGGCATGGACGGCTTCATGATCGAGGCATCATCGATGGACCCGGCCGAGGTCATGGCGCAGGCCGGGCCCGCCAAGTTCTACCTGACATCCGTGGATAACCGCGTCACGGATTTCGGCACGCCGGACGACGTGGCCGCGCAGCTCCGGAAGCTGCATGCGCTGCACCAGCACTATCCGGCCATGTGGGTCGGCCGCGGCGGCAGCGTGCCGTCGGACCATCCCAATGCGGTTGCCTTCGCGAACCTCAGCACGGAGATCTTCGGCGACGGACCGGAGGCGCTCTGATCCCGTTTGACTCCTGAGAGCAACGGAACGGATGGACAAATGCAGAGACCAACGAGCGTATGGCTGACGATATGCACGGTTCTGATGTCGACCTTGGGAGCGCGGGGGGCGACTCGCTTCGTTCGGCCCGATGCCCTCGGCGCGGGCGACGGGACCTCCTTGGAGTCGGCCTGGACGATCCACGAAGCGTCGGAACAGGCGCGGGCGGGCGACTTGATAGGCCTGGCCAAAGGCGAATATGTTTTGGATCGGACCATCGTTCTGAGGAAGGACCAGGATTGGGCGGCGGCTTCCGGCGGGGTCGTGCTACGGCCAGCGAAAGCCGGTATTCGACTTATGGAAATTCCCGCCAATGCCGGCGGCGTGAGATTGGAGGGGATTGTTTTCTCCCAGGCCCGGCTGGACGGTGCCGGCGGCGCGGCTCTGAGGATCGCGGGGAAGGATGCGACCATCCGCCGCTGCGAGTTCGTCGGAAACCATGCCTCCGGAGGCGCGAAGGAAGGCCATGGCGGCGGGGCAGTCTGGGTCGAGGGAGGCGAAGCGCGGTTCGTTGATTGCGGGTTCACTGGAAACGACCTGGCCGCGCGGGCAAGCCGCCAGGGCGGCGCTGGGGTCCAGGTCCTGAAGGGGTCGGCCCAATTTGATCAGTGTCGATTCCGGGGAAACAGCGTGTACGCGCCCCGGCGCGAAAGTCCCTACCACTATGCCGGGGGCGGGGCGGTGTACGTCCTTCAGGGCAAGACCAATTTCGTCGAATGCCGCTTCGAATCGAACCGCGCCGAGGTCAGCTCGGGCAACCACGGCGGCGGCGCGCTGTATCTCTATGCCGCTCGCGCGACGCTCGCACAGTGCGAACTCCTCGACAACGAGGCGCGCCAGGGGCATGGTGGCGGAGTCTTTCAGGCCGACGGAGAGGTCCGGCTTGATAATTGCCGGGTGGAATCGAACGTCTCGACGCTCGACGGCGGCGCGATCTATCAGCGCACCAGGTCCAGCCTGAGCCTGGTAAACTGCAAGATCACAGCCAACCGTTCCCCGGCCCATGCGATCTCGATTAACGCATCCTGGGGAGGCACGAACACGCATATCGCCAATTCCCTGTTCCGGAACAACCTGCCCCGCGATATCCTCAGAAGCGACATCACCAACGGCGATAGCAGACACAAAGCCAATGTGACGATTCTGACTTCGCGCTTCGAGTCTCTAGGGCAGCCGCTCAACGACGGACCAACCGACAACGGAGGAGAATACACCGTGACCGATTCGACATTCGGGAAGACCGATCCCGTCGAGGCGGCGCAACAGATGGCAGAGGACCTGCCCGAACCGGTCTTCTTCGTGACCTTTGAAAAGGGCGACCTGAAGAACCAGGCGCCTGGGCGGCCCGCCTCCGCCCGGGTTCCCGCCGGACGCCAGGCGCCGCCCGTCCGGCGAGGCGCCGGAATCGCAGGAAGCGACTGCATCGACTACAGCGACCTCAAGGCCAACATCGGGCGCTACGCGCCACTCACCTATGACCACCGCGAGATGATCGACGCCATCGACGGCGCGAAGTCCTTCACCATCTCCGGGTGGATCAAGCGTCCGGACAATCGGTTCGACGGACACGAGCAAATCGTCTGGCTGGGTGATCGTTTCGGCTTCATCCTCCACGGGAAACAAGTCGGCCGCCTGATGGCGCTACTCTATGAAACCGAAGCCGGCAAGCCCAGGAACGTGGCGGGCTCCTATTTCACTCCTTTCCATTCGGCTTTTCTGGAAAGCCGTTGGGCTTTCTTCGCCTTCAGCTACGACGGCACCCGCAAGACTCAGAACGCCTGGTTCTACATGGCCGACGAGAAGACGCCTGTCCGAAAAGACCACCCATACAGAACCAGTTCTTCGGACGCGCCGATGGGCGGCCTCAAACCTCAGGGCGCCGGGGAGCCGATCATCCTGGGTGCGTCCGATGTCGACGGTGGCGAGACCTTCAGGGGGCTTCTGGATAGCGTCCGGATCTACGCCTCGAAGACGGACGACTCCGCCGCCCTCGACCAGATGCAGCTCGAGATGGTCCGCCAGGAAGACCTGGGCAAGGAATGGCTTCGGAAAGTGGCCGACGAAGGGGAAGCGGCCCGGCAAAGGCGCGTCGAGCAGGAGCGCTCAATCCAGCAAAGCCGCTATCCCGACCCGATTGCCATTCAGCCGGTGGACATCCTTGACAACGTGTTCCCCGACCGGCCGCCACGGCCGCTTGACGAAGCCGACATGCGCCATGTTCCTCGCGGGGCAATCGCGCCGTTCCAGTTCGCCGTTCGCGCCGGGCGCGACGCTCTGTGTCGTCTATCCGTCCAACCGATTCGAAACGAAAGCGGCGTGAGGCTGCGCTCCGAACCGGTTACCTACCACGCCCAAGCCGTACCGGTCGAGGGCAACAACGGCGGCGGCGGCCAGAGCAGCGCCGACCGCGCCATGATTCCCTTCTGGGGTGCCAACATTATCCGGGAAGCCCCCTTCGAGTTGGCTGAGCCCCTGTTCCCCGCCGGAGAGGTCGATTTGGAGGGCGGCCGCTATCATTCGGTCGTAGTCGAGGTGTTGGTACCCAGGGACGCCGAGCCCGGCATCTACACAGGCAGACTCGTTGCCCACGCATCAACCGGCATGGTCGAGGCGCCCTTCTCCATTCGCGTGTATCCCGTCGAGTTTGACGGATTCGCCCTCCAGTCCATACACTGGCTCAATCCCGAACCCCGTGCCCTGACGACTGACCCCGAGCCGCCTGAGCTCTGGAGTGAGCGCCACTGGCAGCTCCTCGAAAACGCCGGCCGCGTCCTCAAGCGATTCGGCGACACCCATATGCTGACTCCCGCCACCGGCCCGAACGCACTGGTCAGAATCACCCGGGCAACCGACGGATCGTATGTCTTCGACTTCTCGCGTCTCGAACGGTGGTTCGACACGTTCGAGCGCATCGGCTTCGAGTACTTCGACGGGCGTCACATTGTTGGTGCCGTTTGGACCCCGATGCTCGACGAGGCTAGCGGCGGAACCACAAAGCTCCTCAACGATCTCCAAATGGGGGTTCATCCCGAGACGATGAAATTCCTCAAAGCCTATTACACCGCCCTGCACGAGGCGCTGACCCGGCGGAACATGATATCGAGGTATTTCCAGTGTCAGTACGACGAACCGCATGACGAAGATCGCTACCGCGCCCTGACGGATCTCGCCCGGAGATGCCTCCCCGGTGTCAAGACCAAGGACGCCATCAACGGGAAGCCCGCCCACTATTCCCCCCTGGTCGACGTCCACGTCTTTGGCATCCGAACCATGGAAGCAGCTGCCGACGTGGTCCAGCAACGTGTGCAACAGGGCCGCGACGTTTGGGAGTACCAGTGCTGCAGCCCCTATCCGCCTTACGCCAACCGCCACCTGGACGAAATCATGCCTGGCAACCGCCTCTATCCCTGGTACGCCTATCTCCACAAAGCGGACGGCTACCTGTTCTGGGCAGCGAACCAATATCGAGGTGTCGATCCCTACAAGCACTCCATTGGTCCCACCGGCGGAGACGGCTACCGCCCCGTCGGCCATCCGCCGGGCGACAACTGGATGTTCTATCCCCATCGCGATGGGCTGTACGGATCGATGCGAATGCTGAACTTCCGCGAGGGGCTGCTCGATCACGCTATGCTGGTGAAGCTGGCCGAGCGAGATCGCGACCGGGCCGACGAAATCATGAACTCCATCGCCCGAAATCAACTCGATTACGAAACCGACCCGCGTGTCTACCATCAGGCGCGCCGCGAGATCCTCGAGGCGCTCCACCGACCATAGTGTGCGTATTACGTGAACGATGCAGGAGCATGTGCCATGCAGCCCGACCTAGCGGCCGATTGGAAACGCAGCAAGCCCGATGTCGCCGTCTATCTCCCGAGAGGGGAAGCGCATCACGACACGGACAATGAGCATTTTCTGGTGTTCGAGTCGCCCGCAGGCGACGAACTTCTGGCGATCTGGACGCAGAGCTCCTGCGAAGGGCGAGGCGACAACCATGCGATGCTCGGTCGCAGTGCCGATGGTGAGAACTGGCCGGCGCCCGAGTTCCTTCGGGGGACGCGTCCGGGCACCGACGACCCCCAGGCCGGTTGGGCGTTCCCGGTGGTGTCGAGGTCGGGACGGATCTACTGCTTCTACACCAAACAGGCGGAGCTGAACGACGGCAACCCGCAGGGCTGCGGTACCATGGGCTGCTGCTACTCCGACGACACGGGCCGCACGTGGACCGACGGCCCGGACCTGCCCATGCCGCGCAATGCGTTCGACAACCCCGACCCGCGCGTGCCCAAGAACTTCATCGTCTGGCAACTGCCGATCCGCGACCGTCACGGGCGGGTGTTCTGCGGCTACACGCAGACGACCAGCCGTGCGGTGCACCCGGAGGTCGATGGTTGGTGGCAGGGGGGAAGCCGTTGCCACTTTATGCGCTTTGACAACATCGACGCCGGGCCCGATCCAGTCGACCTGGAGGTCACGTGGCTGCCCGATGACGATCGCGGACTCGAGGTCGAGCATCCGGTGACCGGTCTGTCTGCAGCGTCCGAGCCCAGCATTGTGCTGTTGCCCGACGGCCGGCTTTTCAGCACCATGCGGACGTGGACGGGCCACATCTGGTTCTCGGTATCGGACGACGATGGACACACGTGGCGCAGCCCGGAGATCCTGCGTTGCCGGGACGACGGCGAACCGGTCCTGCACCCGCTCGCGCCCTGTCCCATCTACGCGCTGGCCGATGGTCGTTATCTGCTCGTCTACCACCACAACAACGGGCATGTCGGCGAGCATAATCAGCGCGATGCGATCTGGCACACGAACCACCTGAACTTCGTGCGCAACCCGGCGTTCATCGCCGTGGGCGCGTTTCGTGCGGATGCGCACCAACCCGTCTGGTTCAGCCAGCCCACGCAGATCCTCGACACCGACGGCATCCCGATAGGGCCGAAGGGCACGGCCGAGATCGCGACATACACGAGTCTGACCGAATGGCGCGGGAAGCGCGTGCTGTGGTACCCGGATCGCAAATACTACCTGTTGGGCAGACACCTGCCCGACAGCCTGCTGGCGGACATGGCTGTGCCGGTCTGATCGACTGACTGTGCGGGGGAGCGGGTTGTTTGCTCGAGCCGCGCACAGTGTAAGCGGTTCTCCTGACGGAAAGAGGAATCCCCCTCCCGTTGGTCAGGGCTTTGACGGAGATGAGTCGGGCGCGCCGCGAGCCGTCGCGCGACGCGCCCAAAGGTATGGAGAGGACAACGAGAGATGGGTACACTCAAGCTCATAGATCATCCCGAAGGCGGGCGATACCACGAGGTCTTCCGGTCTGATGCCACCGTTCGGACCGAAAACGGGCCCAGCCGATCTGCCCTTACACACATCTACTTCTCGCTGGACGCCGGGGAGCGGAGCCGATTCCATCGGGTGGCCGGCGATGAGGTGTGGAACCTGTACGAGGGCGTCGGCATACGCCTTTATCTTTGGGACGGTTCCGCCATTAG
>JABHEG010000106.1 GCA_018676675.1 Lentisphaerota bacterium | reverse complement strand
CTCGAGCATGCTCGGAAAGCGGGCAGTGGACTGTCTCGAAAGACACGCGCTGCCCTGCGCAAAAGACCGGCTCCAATCGAGATCGCGCTGCACATCCTCAAGAACACCGCTTGATCCAACCGAATTCTGCGCTCAAAGCTTCCTCAAGTACTGTTGTCAGGACGGTCTCTTGCTCAAGCGAGCCATTGAGCGTGCTGATTGCGCTGACCAGCCTATCCACGCAGCGCTTGTGCTCACGTGGCTCGCACATGACGTCCTTGACTGGCGAATCATCCATGCAACGCCCCTGCTTTCCCGTTCAAAGACCGTGTCGTGGGAACACGTTTTGTTTGACCTTCTCGACCATGGCACCGACATCGGCAGCAACAACTTCACGCGTCTCCGGGGACGGGGCCAGAAGCCGGTCCCTCAAGCCGCCATGCCAGTCTGTGCTCCCCAACATCACCCCCCCCATTCCGGCCATCATGTCATCGTGCCCCCGGTCACCACAGAGGCAGGACCAGAGCAGCGCCCAGGCGCGAACAGTGTTCTCGATGTTGTACCCGCCGCCACCCGTCACCAGCATGGGCTTACCGGCCGCCAGCAGGGCCTCGATAATGTCCACATAGACGTTGTTTGTCAGGCAAAGGTGAGCCAATGGGTCGCCGGCCAGAGCATCGGCCCCGGCCTCCACGACGAGCACATCCGGCTCAAAGGCCTCCACAAGGGGCACGACGACCTCCATGAAAGCCTCCAGGTAAATATCGTCATAGGTGTCTGCCGGAAAGGGCAGGTTCACAGTGTAGCCTTCACCGGAGCCGACCCCGATGTCGCCCTCGAACCCCGTACCGGGGAACAACGTACGGCCGCTCTCATGCATCGAGATGGTGAGAACGTCTTCACGAGCATAGAACGCCTCTTGTACCCCATCGGTATGGTGCACGTCGACATCAAGAAAGAGTACTCGCCGACCGGCGTCGGCCAGCACCATACAGGCAAGGACGATGTCATTCATGTAGCAAAAGCCGGCGGCTCGGTCGGGGAACGCGTGATGAAGCCCCCCCGCGGGATGGAAAACGACGGTAGCCTCCCGGTCAGCGATCAGTTGAGCCCCCTTTACCGTCCCCCCACAGGCCAGGGCATTCGCTTCGTAGACGCCCGGAAAGACCGGGCAGTCCATCGTCCCGAGGCCCATATCGAACAGGCGCTGATCAATCTGCCGCTCAGGAGCACTCGCCAGGGCATCGAGGTAATCCGCCGTGTGGTACATCTCAAGCACGTTCCGCTCGGCAGGAGGAGCACTGATTACAGACCGGTCGGCCCCGGCAAGCAAGCCCATCGACTTGGCGATTCCGTGTGTCCGTCCTGCGCGTGACGTGTTGAACGGGCATTCGGGGGGATATGGGTATAGGTCCAGCTCTGGCGAGTGGATAAAGACCTTCTTGGGTGCCATCACGTCCGCGTCCTCTCCCCGTCTTTGATCAAATTGTAACTGATACTGTAGGCTTCGCCGTCAAACTCCGTGTTGATCTTGAAGCCTGTGTTGTAGAAAATGGTAAGCATGGCCTTGTTGCTGGGCAGCACAGTGGCGTAGAATGTCTTCACCCCTCGCTGGATTGCTGTCCGGGCAAGATAGTCAAGCAGCAAACTGCCCATGCCTTTGGCCTGCCACTCGTCCTGAACGATGAAAGCGACCTCTGCCACCTGCGTCTTGGGATCCAGGAAATACTGGGCAATCGCAACGACTTCTTCACCGGTCACCCCCGGGACCACGCCCACGATAGCCAGGTCGTTCTGGTAGTCAATGTTCGTGAGCCGCTGCACGTCCTTGTGCGGGAACGTCTTCGTATGCGTGAAATACCGCTTCTTGACCGAGTCCCGACTCAGTGAGTAGAGCATCTCCGAGAGAGCCTTCTCGTCGGTCGGCTTAACGGGCCTCAGAAAAATCTCGGTGCCGTCACGCAAGGTATCGTAGTGTTCAAGTTCTTCCGGATACCGGACCAGGTCCCAAGCCAGCTCAATCTGATCTTCCTGCAGGTATCGTTGGGCCTTTGCTGCGTGAATAAGGTCGTTCCGGAACTTGGGGTGAGCGATGTTTATGAGCGACAGAACGCGCTCACGGATGCTCTTGCCGTGCAGGTAAGCGATCCCATACTCGGTCACCACGTAGTGCACGTCTCCGCGGGTGGTGACCACTCCGGCCCCCTCCGTCAACTTCGCCACGATACGCGACACCTCGTCGTTTCGCGCGGTTGAAGGCATCGCGATGATGGCCTTCCCGTCCCGGCTCCTGGCGCACCCGCGAATGAAGTCAACCTGCCCACCGATCCCACTGTAAAATCGGTACCCGAGTGAGTCAGAACAAACCTGCCCCGTGAGATCGATTTCGAGACCGACGTTGATCCCCACCATCTTATCATGCTGCGCGATCACGAAGGGATCATTCACATATTCGGTCGGGTGAAACTCGAACAGCGGGTTGTTGTCGATGTAGTCGTAGAGACGCTGAGACCCCATGCAGAAGCTGGCAACGATCTTCCCGCGATTGATCGTCTTGCGGGAGCAGGTGATGGCACCGCACTCGATCAGGTCGATGATCCAGTCACCAAACATCTCCGTATGGACACCCAACTCCTTCTTGTCCTTGAGGAACTCGGCCAGGGCCTGGGGGATCCGGCCAATCCCGCACTCGATAGTGCTGTTGTCCTCGACCAGCCGGGCAAGATTCTGCCCGATACGTCGTAGCGTCTCGTCCGAGGCCTCTGGCTCAACCGTGATAATGGGTTCATCGTGGGGAACAAGCATGTCGATTGAGTTGACGTGGATAAACCCGTTACCGAGGGTCCGCGGCATCTGGGCGTTGACCTGGGCCACCACATATCTGGCATGAGTGGCTGCCGCCTTCACGATGTCAACCGACACACCAAGGCTGCAGAGGCCGTTGACATCCGGCGGAGTGACCGTGATCAGGGCGACATCCAACGGCGTCCGCCCCGTCTCGAACTGACGCGGAATGTCGGACAGAAACATGGGGGTGTAATCACCAATGCCCTGGTCAAAGGCATCGCGCACATTGTCCGCGATAAAGAAGCTGTTCATCTTGAAGCGCTCACGGAAGTGAGCCGTGGCATAGGGTGCCGCCCCCATTGTCAACAGATGAATGATGTGGGCATCGTAAACATGGCGAGCGTGTTCGGTGAGCGCCTCCACCAGATGCACGGGCTGCCCGCATCCCGTCCCGATGAAAATGCTGTCACCTGAACGTATTGCCTTAACCGCTTCCCGGGCAGACCCGATCAAGTCCCCGTAGCGGGCCTTCCAGTCAAATTCCTGCTGCATGGCAGTCATCTCCTAACGCTTCTCCCGCCGTGGGGAAGCCCGGTTGCGATCCCGGACAGACCGTGCACCGGAGCTTAGGCGGGCTCAATGGTCATCATAGCGTCGGCAGCCACTGGTGTAGTACCTGCCAGCCCAACCACGAATGGGTTGATATCGATCTCTTTTATCTGCGGGAACTCCGTGACCAACTGCGAAAGCCGCTGCAGGGCCTCCGCAATGGCATCGATGTCCACCCCCTCCTCGCCACGCAGCCCCGCCAGGAGCTCGTAGGTCCGCGTGCTTACCAGCATCTCTTTGGCTTCTTCGGCCGTCAGTGGGGCCGGGTAGAACACAACATCCTCAAGCACCTCAACCAACTTGCCCCCCATCCCGAACATCATCAATGGACCAAAACGGGGATCCCGGTTCATGCCCAGGATGACCTCACGACCAGTTGTGCACATCTGCTCAACGAGAATGCCGGGGATGTTGACGTCAGGGAGCTTCTTCGGTATCCGGTACATCATCAGATCAAAGGCGTCCATCACAGCCTGGGAACCGGTAAGATCCGTCTTGACCCCGCCCACGTCCGTCTTGTGGATGATCTCCGGAGCCCACACCTTCAGCACGACCGGGTAACCAATCTGGGCCGCAATGTTGGCCGCCTGTTCAGCCGTGGTCGCAACCGCACTCTTGGGCGTAACAAAACCATAGGCCTGAAGAATGTCCTTTGTCTGGACCTCTCCCAATTCGTGAACGCCCTGCCGAAGATGGCGACGGATGACCCGCTCGACCCGATGGCGGTTAACCGGGAAGAGCTTCACCACACGCTTGGGACGAGCACGCCAACGGGAGTAGGTAGACATCGCCTTGATCGTTGCCACCGCACTCTCAGGTGAATCGTACTGCGGAATCCCTCCAGCGCGAAGGACCTCCACCGCTTCACGAATGCGCCCTGCGCCAAGAAAGCAGGCCAGAACAGGCTTCTCGCTCTGAGCATTCGCACAACGAGCAACCGTCTTCGCGGTTGTCACACACTCGGTCGTTGCATGAGGACTCAGCATCACCAGAACAGAATCGACTCCCGGATCACTCAGTACCGCACTCAGCGCGATCTCATAGCGATCGGAAAGGGCATCACCCAGAAGGTCAATGGGGTTGCTGATATTGGCCGCCTTCGGCAGGCCCGTGGTCAGCACCTGCATCGTTTCGTCAGAAAATGGTGCCAACTCGAGATTCCCTCGATCGATGGCGTCCGCAGCCATAATGCCCGCGCCCCCGGCATTCGCAATCACCGCGACATGTCCTCCGAGAGGAAGCGGCTGGTTGGCGAACGCCCGGGCCAGATCGAACTGCATCTTAATGGACTCGCAGCGTATGACGCCGGCCCGCTCAAACACACACTCATAGGCCGACTCCGTCCCGGCCAGACGACCGGTGTGAGAGGAGGCTGCTCGAGCCCCGGCGTCGGTCACGCCTGACTTGATCAGGAGGATCGGCTTGCGTTGGCTCACCATCTCCGCCTGGCGGATGAAAGCATCGCCGTCACCGATCGTCTCGAGATAGCCGGCCACCACCTCTGTCTCGGGATCCTCCCCAAAATGCCGCATCACGTCGAGCTCATTGACATCTGCCTTGTTGCCAATGCTGATCAGCTTGCTGAACCCGATCCCACTCGCATTCGCCATGTCGACAATCGCCGCCAGCAGGGAACCGGACTGCGAGAGATATCCCACCCCGCCAACGGCCGGCAGTTCCCCCGCAAAACTCGCGTTGAGCTTGGCACGCGTTGACATCACCCCGATGCAGTTCGGACCGACCAGCCGAAGGTCATGAGACCGAGCAACCCGGGAAACCTGCTTCTCAAGCTCCGCTCCGGAATCACCGGACTCCTTGAACCCAGACGTGATGATGACCGCGGCTTTGACCCCCAACGTGGCGCACTGCTCGATAACCTTCAGGACAAACTTCGAACTGACCACAATGACCACGAGCTCCGGGACTGCTCCGATCGCGGGTAAATCCGGGAAACAAGGGAGCCCCTCTATCTCATCCGCCTTCGGGTTGACGGGAAAAATCTGTCCCTCAAAGCCTGCCGCAAGCATCGCAGACACAATCTCGTGACCGACTTTGCCGGGTTCACGCGAAGCGCCAACAATGGCTACGGATTGAGGATTAAACAGGCAATCAAGACCGGTCATAGTCGCCTCTTAGCAGAGCCCAAACGGGCTTACGCGTCATCCTGCAGTGCAGCAAGAATGCGGTCCGTATCAACGTAGTCTCGCACCAGAGAATGGAGCGTGGAGATCTTGTCCGTATCAAATGTCCGGATCTTGAAACCCAAGTCCGACATCCGGGAGCTCACTTTGAAAGTGTCATCGTCACTGATGAGAACGGGAATTCCAGTCTCTTCCATCAACCGGGCAATTGTCGGGTGCGGCTCAATCCCTCCGGTCAGAATGATGCCGCCGTCACTGGCGAACTCCTGCGCCATCACGATCACCGCCACCAAGATGTTGTCCAGGCGATCCCCGGGGACGATGAGCAACGTGTTGCCCTCGATATATTCGACCACATGCTCCGGTTCCATCGCAGCCACAACGGTTTTCTCGATCCGGTTCGACAAGTTGTCCTCCCCCCACAGCACCCGGTACCGGAACTCCTCCGCCAACTGCCCAACCGTAAAGTGCGTAAGAGACGGCTCGTAAGGGATTGCCCCAAGCAAGGTAGTATCAAGGTTCTCAAGACCCCGCGACACCGTTTTCTGAATCTTCTCGTACTTGGCCGGAAGGACCTTGTTGAGGACCACTCCCACGACCTCAACGTCGTGCTTCTCAAACAATGCCAGACTGACGGCAATCTCGTCAATCGGACGGCCCACACCACCGCCTGTCACAATCACCACTCGGCCGCCAACAAGTTCGGCAACGCGGGCATTGGAGAGCGAGAAGCAGCTCCCAACTCCTGCGTGTCCGGTACCTTCCACAATCAGCATCGAGTGGGTTTCACCCAACTCGTCCACGCAGTCAAGAATGGCCTTCTCGAGCGGGGCCACGTCCGGATTAAAGATGAACTTAGTGGTGAAACCCCGCTCAATCGCGATCGGGCTGAGGCAATAGGGGCGCTCCAGCAAATTGAAAACCTGATGGATCAGGACAGCATCTTCGTCCACGTTTGTGTCGTGATAGCGGACATAGTGCTGCCCAACAGGTTTGATGTAGCCGGGGTTCAGGCCCTGCTCCTGCAACACTTGCATCAAGCCCAGGCTGACCGACGTCTTGCCGCTGTCCTGAACAGTTGCACTCACATAGACAGGTCTCATCGTCTCAGTGCTTCCTTGGGGAGTATCGCTTCAGCCCTGCCCCGCCGGCAGGTATTCCGGTTGTCAACGCCCCGGCAATCTAGCCCCGCAACCCCTCAGATGCCACGCTACCGACAGGCGGAACGGCGTTGTGCCGCGCGTCACAACGGTCGACACGGCAGCCAGCCCCCTCCGCTCAGGCCTGATGGGGCACCAACTCCGGTTGATCGAGTGCCGGCGGAGGACTATGGTTGAGTCATAGCGAGCTCGCCTGACTCGTTACGCTGGAAACGTGGCTATACTGCGTGTTCCCCGGCCCCCCAAAACGTCAGCCCAATGGTGCCTTCACATGCCTTTCCAGTCCCCGACACTTTCCCCCACGCGACGGGGCTCTCTGCTTCCTGCCGCTATCCCGATCCTGATCCTGGCTGCCGTACTCATCACCATGCCCGCGGCCCAGGCAAAAAGCCTCAAGCTGTCACATGACTTCGGGAGTGTGTGGCGTGGCACAGTTCAGCGTGAGTCCGTCCGGGTCACTGCCCCGGCCGACCAAACGGTCACCATCCGCAAGACCCGCACGTCGTGCGGCTGCCTGCGCATCGCCCAGTGTCCCGCCAGCATCCCTGCGGGGACGAGTGCCGACATCGTCTTGGCCCTGGACACCAACACACTGGAAGGCAAGGTGAGCTTCACCGCTTACATAGAGACTGATGTCGCCAAGATGCGCTTGATCAAGGTAAAGACACTGGCCAACGTGACGTCCCTGTTGCGCGTGACTCCTCCCGCCATTGATTTTGGGACGAACACCTGGGGCTCCACCGTCTCGCCTCGGCGGGTGAAGCTGGAGCAGACGACCGGTGTGCACCCGCGGATTCTTACCGTGAGCACAGACCATCCAGCCCTTCAGGCAAGCCTGCTGGAACGTCCGTCAGACTTGAGTCCCAACCAACCCATTTCTCTTGAAGCGAAACTGGGAAACGACTGCCCCGCGGGGAAGTTCCGAGCCAGGATCATCCTGCGCCTGGACAGCCCTCAGCAACCCACCATAGGTATTCCCGTCACCGGCACCGTTCTCGGCCCGATCAACACAACCCCCGAGATCATTGACTTCGGAACCGTGTCCCGTGCGGGTGCTTCGCCTGGGAGGCAGGTCCTGCGGCTGAAGGGGCGCCCCGGAGCCCCCACCTACCGCGTCAAACGCCTGGAGGCGACGCCCAACGGGTTCCTGACCGCAACACTGACCGAAGATGTCCCCGGTGAATCGTACACGGTCGCCTTGGAACTGCGCCGGATTCCGCCGTGGCCAACCCTCGAAGGCAAACTCACGCTCCATACCGACGCCCCTGGACAAGCGCGAATCGTCATCCCCGTGCAGGGGCGATTCGAGGATTAGGCCCGGATGGCGTCAGGATGAGCGGCGGAAAGTGCATCCAGGAAGAGGTCGCCGGATGGCGCCGCCTCCCACACTGAGGTCAGGTGCAGCCAACGTGGGAGGGGCTGCCATGCCCCGATTCCCCTTATCCTAACGCCATTCAGGATTAGCCCCCCCCCAAGAAAGGACGGCCCTGTCCTGGCTACGTCAGAGATTGCCCCTCTAAAACGGACTCGACGACGACGAAACCAGGCTTGAAGGTCGGGGCAGAACGACGTCGCCAGACGCCAAACGCCGTTCGCGTTACGGCATGTAAGCCGAGCCACTCGAATGCCAAGTGCCGTTGCTCGGGTGAAGGCGGTTGGGCTGGTTCTTGAACGAGTTCTTCCGCAGCCACTTCACATGGCCGTCGATGAATCCAATGTTCATCCCGAGCGAGTGGCGATCGTCCATGCGCGTCCAATCGGAATAGCTGTCCCACCATGAGTACGTGCCATCCCCAACCAGGAAAATGTAGGTAGGCTCCTTGACTGTGGAGATCTGTTTGAGCCCACTCCAGTCAGGCAGATACCGGTTGAATCCATAGCTGTACCACAGCTGTTTCCGCATGGACACGTTGGGGTTGCGGTTGCCGGGGCAAGCCAGGATCTTGGCGTCGGCAATGTAGTCAAATGCATACCAGAACATCGGACGATGCCGGGAACTGACCGACTTTCCCCGGGCATCTTTAAATTCATACGTGATCGACGGGTACGAGCTCGACCACTGATGCTTGGGGAAGAACTGATCGTTGTCACCAGTGTACATCTGGATCGCCAGAGAGAGCTGCTTGACGTTGGCCGTGCAACTGGCCTGCAACGCCTTGTCCTTCGCCTGACGCAAAGCGGGAAGCAGCATTGAGGCCAGAATGGCGATGATCGCGATGACCACCAAGAGCTCAATCAGCGTGAACCCCAACCCCCGACTGCGTTTCTCTGCCATGCACATGCGCGAATTCCTTACATTTGACTCCGAATACTCCACCGAATCAGGCGGCAACCGATATGTCATACGCACACGGATGCGTAAGACAGAAGCGGACAATATAGCACGGAATCTCCCGTCTGCCCAGATAGGACCGTTACGTCGTCTGGTCCCTCCTCAGTCGCATGTAGAAGAACTCCAAGCCGTCCCGGAGTTCTTCCACATGCCCGGGGTGTTGCCTGCACGGACCAGCGAGTTCGTGCCCCCCCTTCCTCCCCATCCCCACATAGCCCGCAATGGACGCAATTTTCGTTCCAAGAGAGCTGTTCGTTCGATCAAGAGTTGTTCTATTATCCATGTGCTCAGGAGAGCCTCGCGTTTGGGGCTCCCCCTCAAGGACCGGCCGCTCCGCCGGGCCTCGAGAAACGGAACCGGAGAATGCGAGGCTTGTGCTGGCAATGGAAATGTTCAAGGTCGGAGTCATTGGTTGCGGACGAATCTCTCCTTTCCACGGAATGCCCGCCAGATCCCTGGACTGCGCCAACGTCATTACCTGTTGCGACATTGACGAGGAACGCGCCAAAGAAAAGGCCGAGCTCTTCGGATGTGACTCGTACTACACTGACTACCATGAGATGCTGACCAAGGAGGACCTGGATGTCATCCACATCTGCCTCCCTCACTACCTCCATCCGCCAGTCGCCATTGACGCCATGAAGGCCGGGTGCAACGTCCTCACCGAAAAACCCATGAGCATCGCCATCGACGACGCCGAGGCGATGGTCGCCTGTGCAGAAGAAACGGGCAAGACCCTCGGAGTCATCTTCCAGAACCGCTACAACGCCGGCTCCAAACTCATCAAAAGTGCCCTCGAGGTCGGAGGAATCGGCGCCATCCAGTCCGCGAAAGCCACGCTAACGTGGTATCGAGCCCCGGAGTATTACTCAAAGAGCGACTGGAAAGGGACCTGGGACAAGGAAGGCGGCGGGGTCATCATCGACCAAGCCATCCATACCCTCGACCTAGTCAAATGGTTCGTCGGAGACGAGATCGACTTCGTGGACGCGCACATCGCCAATCGCGATCATCCGACAATCGAGGTCGAAGACGTCGCCGATGGAGTCATCGCTTTCAAAAATGGCGTCAAAGCGTCGTTTTGGGCAATGAACTACTACAGCTACGACTCCACCGTCGAAATCGAGATTGACTGTGAGAACGGCGTCATCCGCATGGAAGCGGAGGAAGCACGCGTGAAATTCCACGACGGCAGGGAATTCGTCGCCCGGCCTGACCCGAACGAGACGTTTGACTACGGGGGTGGCCCATCATACTGGGGAACAAGCCACCTCAAGCAGATCGAGCAGTTCTATGAAGCGCTCGAGAACGGTGAAACCCCTGAAATCGACGGTAGAAACGCCATCGAGACCCAGCGTATGGTCTGCGCGCTCTACGAGTCCGGCAAGACCGGAGAACGGGTGACATTGGGCAAGTAGCGGACGCCACCTCCCTCAAACACAGAACGCCCCCGGAGTGATACCACCCGGGGGCGTTCCGCTTTGAACGTTCAGAGAGGCAGCCCCGTCACGACTGATTGCTGCGACGACGACGCGGCTGCCCGCCTCGGAAGAGCAGCTTTGCCGCAATTCCTGTTCCCAGCAGCAGAACCAACGAACAAAGGGCCATGATCAACCCCGTTGTGTCGTTCTCCGCCGGGCGGTCGGTCACCTGCAGAATCCCCACCACCGTCCCCACAACGCACAAGACAGCACACGCCCCGAAAATCGATCCCATGTAGTGCTTGCGCTCGATGATGAAAATGTAGATTACGGCTGCAGCCGTAACGAGCAGGACGGGAATGCAGGCGTTGAACATGGTGTGCTTTCCTTAGTAAGTGAGACCGAACGGGCCGCCTCGAGGGCATGGCAATCCGGTCAACGCAAAAAAACGACCCGGCGCGGTAAGGCGTTGCTCCCGCATCCCGCCCTCCTCTAACCTTGGCTGTTAATGTAAATATCTGTCGCTTCCATGCAAGGGCACCCGGAAAGGGCACCGTAAGCCCCCTCCGCCTGTTCTGCCACTTCTACGCTCAGGACTGGAAAACCTGCTTCTCCCGCGCAACCGTTATCAACCAACGCACACGGCATACAACGACCTAACAGACCTGTCCCCCCAGTCAACCACCAAGCAAGGACGCCGACCATGTTGACTCAGACCGAGCGCACGCTCCTCAAACACGTCGATCGGGAGCGACTCGTGGAGAGCTGTGCCGAACTCGTCCGTACGCCAACCGTGAATCTCTACTCGGGGGACCGCAATCCTCCCGGCGAGTTGGCCGGCCAACTGATTGTCGAACGGACATTGCAGCAGCTTGGCGCCCGCACTGAACGGGTGGAGTGTCCTGAGGACATTCTCGGGCAAAACGGGGTTCTGGGCCCCAGTGGCCGAATCCGCGCAGGACGCCCAAACATCATCGGCACACTGCCCTTTGGCTCCGGCGGGGGCCCTACCCTCCTGATCGACGCCCACATGGACACCGTGGCCGTCGATCACTACGACGGTGACCCCTTTGCCGGGGATGTCCGGGATGGCTGCCTTTGGGGCCGGGGGACAACCGACGACAAAGGAGGTGTTGCCGTTATGCTCGAAGCCGTGACGGCACTGCAGAACGCACAGCTCGATCTCAATGGAAACATCGTGTGCTGCAGCGTGGTGGAAGAAGAGTGTGACGGAGGGGGCCGCGGCAGCATGACCTGCATCGATCATCTGGCAAAACCCGATGCCGCAGTCGTGATCGACGGCAGCTTCGGATCCCTCTGGAACGGTTGCACCGGGGTCGTCACTGCCCATGTAAAAGTCAGCGGGAGAGCCGGACACGCCGCCTATGGCAACAGCGTCAATGCCATCGAGAAGGCTGTCTCCCTCCTCAACGCCCTCCGGCGTTTCCGCGAACTCCGCGGCGATCGCCCCGGCGACTTCAATCTCGGAACGTTCCACGCGGGAGACCACCCCGCGAATGTCCCAGATGAAGCCACCTTCGGCATGAACATCAAGACTGACATCGAAGACATGCAGCGTGGCGAACGAGAGTGCGGGCTCTGGTCCGGCAAGACCGTGCGCAATCTCTTCGACCAGTGCATTGCCGAAGCCGTGTCCGGTGACGAGTTCTTCCAGGAGTCGCCCCCCGAGACCAGTTGGGTGAAAGACCTGCCGGCCTCGCTGTGCCGCCCGGAACACCGATGGGTAATCGACAGTATGGAAGCGGCTTTCGAAGACGTCTGCTCAGCCAAACCAAGCGTGACCCTACTCGGCGGCTGGGGAGATATCGCTCACTTCCTCAACAGTGGAATCCCCAGCGTTGGCATTGGCCCAGGATCTCCCGGGGTCGCGCACAGTGCGTCCGAGAGCGTCAACATCGAGCATCTCCACAAGACTGCCGAGATGCTGACGCTGTTCATCCACAGGTTCTTCGCTGACAACGAACGGCACTAGAAGAACGACTACTCGATCTCCGTGCCACCACCAATCGCGATCAGTTTGGCTCCCCGAAAGGGGATCTCAGCACGGCCGACGTATGATCGACTCAATGATCCGTTCAGGAAAGAGACCGCTCATCCTTCGTGGAAATCGCCGGCAGGAACGGGAGAAGCGAGTCCTGGCCCCGGACCACTGTCCTGCTTAAGTACCACGCTCAGCAGCACGTCTTCCCCCCGCCTTCCAGTTCCTCACAGACCTCTCGGTAGAACATGCGCAACGGTGCGCCGCCCATGGCCACCGCGCACCACACCACTTCCTCGATTTCGGCCTCGGAGATGCCCATCTCCCGGGCCTCAACCAAGTGTGCCTTGAGACAGGGACGACAGCGCGTCGCAACCGTCAGGGCGAGCGTGATCAACTCCTTGGTACGCGCGTCAAGCGCCCCGTCGGCACCGGTCGATCGCATGAGCGCTCCGAATGCCCGGAGCGATTCGGATGCCGTGCCCTGAACATCGCCATCAGACCCCGACGATGCCTCCCCGGTACAGGAATCGTCCTCCCCACAGCACGCCGTCGGGCCAACCGCGGGAGACGAGCAGCAACTGCCTCCCTCGACGACGCTGACCCGCGCGGCCTCAGGTAGCTCTGCCGTGTGTTCCAGAATGGAGCCGGCGCTCGCAGCGTCCTCACCGGCGTTAGTCACGAGGATCCCTCCTCGCGATGGTCCCACAATCCGGCCAATGACCACCGCTTCGACGGAGCGAGAGCCCAACGCCGCCACCAAGGATGCCTGCTTTGCCTCGGGAACGGCCATCAGCAGTCCACCGGACGTCTGGGCGTCAAACCCCAACTCCAGAGATGCAGCATCGACGCCATCACCCACCGAAATGTCATCCGCGACGTACTCGCGATTCCGCTCGACAGCCCCCGGAATGATCCCTTCTGACAACGCTTCCCTGGCCCCGGGGAAGGCAGGGAGCCGGTCGGCCCAGATCTGAGCCGTGACCCCCGAATGCCTGCACATGCTGATCAGATGCCCGAAGAGCCCGAATCCGGTCACATCCGTGGTCGCGGAGACACCGACGTCTCGCATCGCCTCTGCGGCAGCTCGATTGAGCGATGCCATGGACGCTTCGACCGCAACCATGGTTGCCTCTTCAGCCCGGCCAATCTGCCGGGCAAACGTCAAAACGCCCGTCCCCAGAGGCTTGGTCAGCACCAGTACATCCCCAACCGCAGCGTTGCCGTGCTCAGTCGCGTCCTGTTCCACCGTACCGGTTATCGCGAATCCGAGCTTAATCTCGTCATCCTTGACACTGTGTCCCCCGATCAACGCCACTCCCGCCTCGTTGAGCACCTCGATCGCCCCTTTGAGCATGTGATACATGATCCGGCCGTCAAGGGTCTCCACCGGGAAACACAGCACACTGAGGGCGGTTCTGGGGACGCCTCCCATCGCATAGATGTCAGACAGACAGTTGGCAGCACATATCCGCCCGAACTGTTCGGGATCATCAACGCACGGAGTGAAAACGTCCACCGTCTGGACAAGCGTAGTGCCATCGTCCAATGCGTAGATCCCAGCGTCATCTCCTGCTGGTATCCCCGACAGAACAGCCGGGTCATCAATGGCGGGGAGCCGATCCAGGATCGCCTCCAAATCGGCGGGGGCAATCTTCGACGCGCACCCCGCGTTGTGGACGAGCTCGGTCAGACGCACCTGGCTCAGATCATCAACGGGGTTCGGACGCTCCCCCGCGCAAAGGCAGATACCCTCGTCCTTGAAAACAGCGCAGGGGCACGGACGCTTGGGATCACAGACGCAGTGGCCCAACGCCATCGAACGTTGCATGATCCGCCGACGCTTCGCCATATTGATCTCAGACATTGGCCCCATTCCTCATCTGCTGTATCGCCATTCTGCTATCATGTCTCATATCCACGTTCTCGCCCCTCCCCAAAGAGGCTATAGTACTACCCTTATGTGCACTCACAAGCCCGCCGCGATGGCGGACCAACAGCGTATGAGAGGATGACCATGGACAAGGTTCGGATCGGCGTAATCGGTATCGGAGGGATGGGGTCAAGTCACGCGAAGCGCATTGCAGAAGGGCAGATTCCACGCTGCGAACTCGCGGCCGTGTGCGATCTTGATCCCTCGCGCTTCAGTGCGTTCCCCGGCGTCAAAGCATACGAAGACAGCGCAGAACTCATCCGCAGCGGCGATGTTGATGCCGTCATCGTCGCGACCCCGCACTACGGGCACACCACAATCGGTATTGACGCCCTGGAACAGGGCCTGCATGTCCTGGTTGAGAAGCCGATCTCCGTGCACAAAGCTGACGCCGAGAGACTCATTGCCGCCCACACTGACGAGAAGCAGGTGTTCGCGGCCATGTTTAACCAGCGCACCGATCCGCACTACCGCAAGCTCAAGGCCCTCATCGAGAGTGGAGACCTGGGCAAAATCCAACGCACAAACTGGATCATCACGACCTGGTTCCGCACGGAATCCTATTACCGTTCCGGTGGCTGGCGGGCGACGTGGGAAGGCGAAGGTGGGGGTGTTCTGCTCAACCAGTGCCCACACAATCTAGACCTGTTCCAGTGGCTCTGCGGCATGCCGACCAGCGTCCGAGCTCTCGGAGCCATCGGCAAGTACCACGACATCGAAGTCGAAGACGACATCACGGCCCTGCTCGAATACGAAAACGGCGCCACGGGTGTCTTTGTGACAACCACCGGCGAAGCACCAGGCACAAACCGACTTGAGATCATCGGTGACCAGGGCCGGGTCGTCTGCGAAGGCGGCAAACTGAGCTTCACCCGGAACGAGACCCCGACGTCTGAATACTGCGCCAACTCACCTGAGCGTTTCGGCAAGCCCGAGGTGTGGAACTGTGACATCCCCGTGAAGGGCAACGGCGAACAGCACTTGGGAATTCTCAAGAACTACGTCGCGGCCATTCTGGATGGCGTCCCCTTGGTCGCGCCGGCAGCGGAGGGAATCCGGTCCGTCGAGTTGGCCAACGCCATGCTCTATGCAGCGATGACGGGAACAACCGTCCAACTGCCCATGGACAGCGCCGTATTCGAGAAACACCTCAAAACACTCATCGCCGAATCGACTTTTGTGAAGAAGACCGATGACGCCACCGACACGAGCCTCAAGAACTCGTTCTAGAACAGGGCAATCCCATGCAACTGAACGGAAGCAGTATCATCGTCACAGGCGCCGGCCGAGGTGTCGGGCGGGCTCTTGCACTGGAGTTCGCCCGCTGTGGCGCCTCAGTCACCTGCTGTGCCCGACGCACGCACGAAATTGACGAAACAGTCGCCATGATCTCAGCGGAGGACGGCCAGGGCCTGGCCGTTCAGTGCGATGTGACCTGTGCCGACCAAATCCAGCACATGGTCAACACTGTCCTGGACCACTTCGGAGCGATTGATGTGCTCTTCAACAACGCCGGCCGCTTCGCCGCTCTCGGTGGAATCTGGGAGGTCGACGCAGACTCGTGGTGGCAAGACGTCACCGTGAACCTGCAGGGGGTGATGCTCTGCTCACAGGCCGTGCTCCCGCACATGATGAAGCGCAACCGGGGGATCATCATCAACATGAACGGCGGGAACCAGATCCCCGGAGGAACAGGCTACAGCTGCTCCAAGGTGGCCGTCGTCCGTCTCACCGAGTTGATGGCCAAGGAACAGGAACGCGAAGGCACAGACGTGCTTGTTCTCGGAATGGGGCCGGGGTTCGTGCACACCGAGATGACGGACTACCAGATCCAGTCACCGGAAGGGCAGAAATGGCTGCCGTCGAGCAAGGAAGCCATCGAGACCGGACGAGATCGTCCCCCCGAGGACTGCGCCAGGACGTCAGCCGAGCTGATCCGCCTGGCCTGTCCCGAACTCAACGGCCGCGTCTTCGGGGCAGGTATGGACATCGCGAAAACACTCGGGGATCTCAGAGCCGGGAAGTAGCTCTTGCGACCACGGGTCCCGTCTCTCCGTCCGAGCCGCGCACAGCGTAAGCGGTCCCCGTGGGTCCGCCGAGGGCCGCCGCCGCATCACCTTCTGCCTTCCTGGAGGGCGTGTCGTCCCCGACCGCCGTGTCTCTGATCCCCGGCCTGTAAGATGGCCGCTGGGGACATCGGCCCTCCACGGGAGAGCGCCTTTCCTTGGAGGGCGTGCCTGGCCTCCATAGCCTCTTGGGCAGAGGAGGGTCGTCCCCGACCGCCGTGCCTTCGGCCTCGCTTCAATCAGCCCCTCACAATCCCCATGCCGTCCAGCCATCGTTTGTAGTCACCAAGGTCCATTGGCAACTCACCGGTCACATAATGGTTGCGGAGTACGCATCCGTCCTTCAGCCTCGTCTCGGTAAGCCACATGCCATTGCCCGTTGCCTGCGGGATCTCCGCTACGGTGGCAATGCCATTCGCAGAGACAGAGAATGCTGCCTCTGCGATGACCTCGCCTGTGTCAGCATCGGCCACACGCGCGTTCCCGATCACTGGTCGACGCGTGTCGTTGGTAACGACCAGCCGGTGAAGGCCGTCAACGGGTTCTGCGACGATGGCACACACATCGGTCTGAGACCGTTTGATGTACTGATATGCCAGTTTCGGACGATTGTAGTAGTCGACAACCGCATCCGACAGAATCGGCCAGCCGTCCCGCAGATTCCACCAGAGAATGCCGGTACGCCTCCACTTGGCCTGCCGCCAGTACTCAATGAAGAACTTGAACGCCTCGGCCTGGGCTATCTGTGATGCCAGCACGTAGTCATCCAAGCTGTCGGGCACCGTCCCGAACACCGTCTCGATCTTCTCGGCCATAAGCTCGATCCGGTAGGTGTAGGACTCCCCGTTTGGGAACGGACGCACGGCTTTGGTCAGCCACTGAATGTTGTTCTGCCAGGGCCAGACAAACTCGGGGTCAAACATCTCCTCCAGGCTCTCCCGAACCGGGCAACCATGGTACCCGATTTCACTCAGGAAGTGGGCCCGAGAATCCGTGTAGAACGGGTCTTTGTAGTCAGCCCGACGCCAGAGGTGGTCTTCGGGCCACAAGTCGCGCTTGCAGCCCCGACTAACGAGTTCCGGACTGATGTAAGGTGAGCTCGGCAGGTACTCCCGGTGGGGGTCCAGCCTCCGCACGATGTCCTTCAGCACCTGGCGACTGATCCGGTCCTCATTCGGGTCCCGATCGCGACAGCACATCGAGTCGTTCTCGTTGTTGCCTGCCCACAGGGCCAGAGACGCATGGTTGCGCAACCGCTTCACTACTGCAGCAGCTTCAGTCGCGATCTGGTCGGCAAACGCATCCGTCTGAGGGTAGTAGGCGCAGGCCATCGAGAAGTCTTGCCAGACCATGATCCCGTTGGCATCGCAGAAATCGTAGAACTGGTCATGTTCATAGACGTTCCCGCCCCAGCAACGAATCATGTTGCAGTTGAGGTCGGCCAGCATCTCGAGAGCCTTCGGCAGGTGGTCCGTATCGCGGCTGTGCAGCGCGTCCAGAGGAACCCAGTTCGTCCCTTTGGCAAAGACCTTCACTCCGTTCACCACAAACACGAACTCGCCCGGCTCTTCTTCGGTGGTGACATCCGTGCGCCGCAGACCAATCGTTCTCAGCCCCAGCCGTGCCACATGACGGTCCAGCACAACACCGGCTTCGTCCAGAAGCTCGAGTCGCGCATCATAGAGAGCTGCCTCACCATGCCCACGCGGCCACCAGAGCGCGGGACCATTGACCCAGATCGTCTGGCGCCCCTGAACGTTGACCACCGACGACGTGAACTCAATGCTGGAAGCTCCCGCCCGGGCGAGCCGGCCGCGGACCGTGAGTCCGTCTATCCCAAGGCGTTCGGTCACAAAATCCCAGTTGACCTGAACCGTTGCTCGCGTTCCGTCCGCCTCAATGGAGGTAACAGCCCAGTACACGGACCGCCAACGAGTGGGAGGAACAACTTCCAGGCGAACGTCCCGCCAGAGCCCCGCACTCACCGCCCGGGGCATGATGTCCCAGCCATACATGTGTGGAGCTTTGCGCACATGCAGCCCCTCGCGATTGCCGTCGAAGGCATACTCCACCGCCTCTTGCTCGGGCTCACGTCCTGCGAGAACGGCCGAATCGATGCGGATGTGCAGGTCGTTGTCCCCCCCCTCTCGCAGAAGGTCGGTGACATCAAAACTGTGGGGAATCAGCATGTTGTCGGTCGCGCCCACTTCGCAGCCGTTGATCCAGACCGTGCCGAAACAGTCCACCCCATCCAGAACAAGTTCAACCCGTTCACCGGTCCCCAAGGCCGGGGGAACAAACTGACGATGATACCACCACTGGTGCGTTTCGAGCTCTCGCAGGGCGTAGATCCTGTTCCCCCGTTCCGGGGCCTCCAGCGCCCCCGCCGCAACCAGGTCCAGCTCGACATTCCCGGGAACATGGGCCGGAATGGTCGGCCACCCCTGCGCCGTCAGCTCTCCCGGCGAGCCGACCCCGCCGTGCTCCTGCGGACCGTAGGTCAATGCCCATTCACCATTCAACGAAACGCAACTGGCCTGCGACATCTACACGTCTCCTATTCACCCCCCGGAGAATCAAACGTTATCCAGCTCGCGGTCCGCAAAGGCGTGACCATACTCCTCGATCGCCTCCCTACACCTCGGCGCCTCTGCGCGAGATCATCCTCCAGTCATCCCGAATATCCATCACCATCAACACGAATTCACCTCGTTCCCGCAGTAACGTGCGTGCTAACCGTCATTCGCCATCACGAAAGCCCGCCTCTCTGCCCCTCCCCTCATGGAAGCACGTGGTCCATAGCTGCCGCGATTCCATAGGTTGCTCGCCAGCTGGAGAAAGGAGGGTAGTGCATCGCGAAGGCGGGCGTTCATGGCTGTGAGGGTGGGCCCTCGATCCGGGGGGG
>JABHEG010000328.1 GCA_018676675.1 Lentisphaerota bacterium | reverse complement strand
TCTAGTTGCGGAAGAGGTTGTTCCATGCTTTTCCTGCAAAAAAAAAGGGGGGGGCGTGACAAGGAGCTTCACTGCACGTATAGTTGGTCCATCGAAGGCGCGGTGTAGAACCACGCCGATGGGGGTTTTGCAAGAGCCTCAGCCTTCAGGGAGGCCAAGGTGACGCCCAGAATCGCTGAGGTCACCGCCGGCACGATCCGCGGCACCTTGGGCGGCGAAGCCCCCGGGCCGGCTCGCCCTGCGGACTGGACCGGTTTCGTGGCTATCGACCTCGCGAAGCAGACGAACCGGTGTTTTACGGACGATACGGCTGGCGACCAAAAAGGCGGGTGGACCGACGAGGGGCAGAACGACATGCGTTACCTGCCGTTAGGCGATTGGGTTATCAACGGTGTTCCGTTCCACATCCTGGATCCCACCGAGAACAGAGGTACAAGCTGCATCGTGCTCAAAGGCGGGGTGGATCCGAATCTCCCGTTCCCCGACAAGGTGTCAATCCCGGTCAACCAGCGTCTCAGTAAGATCCACTTCATCCACACGGCGGGGTGGGGCAGCAAGAACACGGCGGCTTTCAGATACATCCTGCATTACCGCGACGGCCTGACGGAGGAAGTACCCGTCGTGTGTTCAAAGAACGTTGACAACTGGTGGTCGCGCAAGGATCCGCCCGGGGCGACAATGGCGTGGTCGGGTCCGGGTGGCATGGCGCCGCAGGTACGTGTCTGGCATATGACACACACGACGAACCACCCAAAGGGCGCGCAAGCCAGGCTGGACCGCATTGAGGTGGTGTCCGAGAAGCAGAAGCCTGTGCCCGTCGTTATCTCCATAACCGGATCACTGGCGAACTGAGAGGCGTTTGTAGTAAGGCACTTAGCGCAGCGGTGTGCCGTCTTTCCTGTTTGTCTTAGCGCCATCCATCACTGGGAGAATGTCATGGCTGATTCAGATGTAAACCAACCACAGTGGCAGGTCGGCTTGGCCGCCATCGACATCACCCCCGAGGAGCCCATCCGCATGGGCGGCTATGGCAGTCGCGTCAAGCCGTCCGTGGGGGTACTGGACCCATTGCAGGCCAAGGCTGTAGTACTGGAATGGCCGGGCGGCGATCAGGGTCTGCTGATCACCACTGACCTGATCGGTATCGATGCAGGGTTCGCTGACACATGTCTCGAGACCATCGGCCGGCAGACGGGGCTATCCCGCCGACAGATCATCCTGAACTCCTCTCACACCCACGCGGGGCCGATTTTCGGGGTCCGCTACCAGCAGTGCTGGGATCTTACCGAGGCCGAGATCGGCGTCATCACGCGCTATAACGCGAAACTGTGCGAGTGCCTGGGCACCGTGGCAGCGGCAGCGTTGGCGGACCTGAGACCGGCTGAGTTGTCATGGGCAAGGGGATCTGCCTCGTTCGCAATGAACCGACGCAGACCGACGTCGCATGGCGTCCAGAATGCCCCGAATCCCAGAGGCTATGTCGATCGCAGCGTACCCGTACTGCGCATTGCGGAACCGGATGGACGCCTGCGTGGTGTGATCCTCAACTATGCCTGCCACAACACCACACTGGGGGGCACAAATTTCATGATCTCAAGCAACTACGCAGGCTTCGCCCAACGTTACGTTGAGGCCCGGAAGTCAGGCGTCCAGGCGATGTTCCTCATGGGGTGCGGAGCAGACGCCAATCCGTACCCGCGCGGCACCTATGGGCTGGCTCGAGAGCATGGCCAGGTACTCGGCGCAGAGGTGTGTCGGCTGTTGGAGGAAGACTGGCAGACCTTCGAACCCGTGCGCGGGCCGTTACGCATCGCGTTCGACCACGTTGATCTCCCGCTGGAGCCTCAGCCGGAACCGGAAGAACTCGACACGATGAGAAAGGGCGGAGGCTACTACGCCGGAGTGGCGGAGCGGATCCAGAAGCGGATCGACACCGGCAGGCCCTGGGCCACACACTACCGGACTCCCATCGCCGTCTGGCAGTTCGGCAATGACCTCACCCTCGTACGCCTGAGCGGCGAGGTCGTCAGCGACTACGTGCCGCTCTGCGAGCAGGCAATCGGTCCCCTCAATCTCTGGGTCGCGGGGTATTGCGCCGACTACTTCGGATATCTTCCCTCGGCTCGCGTGCATCGCGAAGGTGGATACGAAGCGCGGGATTTCATCACCGGCTTCGGCTACCTGGCCGAGTCCGTCGAAGGCGTCGTGATTGGGAAAGTGCGTGAGTTGGCCAGACAGGCAGGCAGGGATTGTACCTGAGATCACAAATGAGTGCCTAAACGGGAACTCCTGTCGTGGTGGATTTGAGCGGTTGAGGGCGACCGCCCTCCAGGCTGAACGCACTGCTCGCGAGAGACCCGTTGGAGGGCGGGTCGCCCTCGGCCGCCGGGGTCCCGTGCAAGCACTAAATCAGGGCCCCGCACTGACCGCATCGCTGCATGCACGTACGAGTTCAGCAACCGCGACCTCGGCTGCGCAAACGAACACGGGGGTCAGCCCAAGTTTGAGTCGGCTTACCCCATCCCGCCGCGGGTCGTTGCCCATCACATCACGCACCTCCCAGGCCCGCGGCAGTTTGTCCAGCGCCACGAAAACCGGCGTCGTTGCGAGTGGATCCATAAACGCGGCCCACGTGGCGCGGTCTCCGTCTGTGAACGCATACTGTGCCGCGCCTTTGCACACCTTGGGACACGTCGCCGGGGCCAGGCCATCCATGCAGTAGGCCGTAACCGCCGTAGCCACGGCTGCCGGCGTGATGGAGCGGTCGTAGTTGATCAGCATCTTGTAGCCCCCGTGGTACATGATGGTGTCACTTTGGTGCAGCGTGTAGATGAACGTCCGGCGGAACCCCGCCGCTGCTGTGCTGAGCCACACGCGCGCGCCAAAAGCGGCTCCCCATTCATTGACGCGGTCCTCACCCAGGAACGAGTAGAACGAGTTTGCCCCGACTGCCCCGAACGTTCCTTCGGTATCCCAGCACTCGATCCCCGCGGGTTGTTTCGCCGCTTCGAGGAGGAGCTTGAGTTCCTGGGCAAAGTCTGCAGAGCCACCGCCTGTCAGGTTCTGGAAGTAGGCGTGAAACGAGAAGACGTCGAGCGTCGTCCGGCTCGCCGTAGCCACTCGGCGCGCGAAAGAAAGACCACTGAGTTCCGGGCAGAACCCGACGATCTGCGCGTCTGGATTGCCGCGCCGGATCGCAGCCGCACCGGCATCCAGAACCGCCCCGAACTGCTCGGGCGTGCCCTTGAAGAAATGGCGTATGTAGGGCTCGTTCCAGGTTTCCCAGTAGTCGATGAGCCCGCGGTAGTGTTCCGCCGCGGCTTCGCAGTAACGGGCGAACGCATCAACGTCAATGACATTTCCCGTTTTTTCAGGATCGGTATGCGCCCATTTCGGCGGGTAGTCGGGGAGAGCGAGGATCTGGAGGCCGCCGTCACGAATGCCCTTGATCTGCTCATCGTACCACCGGTAGTTGCCTCGTTCCGGCTCCCCGCCCAGCCATTTGCACAGGCGTGTCGCGTCGTGAAATCGCGTCCACTTCATGCCAATCTTGTGCGCATAGTCGATGAAGAACGGTCGGATGCTTGCATGGGTGCCGAAGTAGCTCTTCTCGTGGGGTATCTGTCGCGGCTTTGGCAGGCGGGCAGCGATCATCTCGTGCGGAGCCGCAGAGGCCGGATCCACAGCGCGCAACGTCACGCGGAAGAGGCCGTTCCTGTCCAGTTGGAGCGGCAGGTCGAGCTCGCGGTTCGTCGGCAGATCAAGGGTCCTCCGAAGCACCTCACGTTCCAGGAACCCGGTGACCACAAGCTCGGCTCGCAAGGTCTCCGGCGCCGTTCCCGAGGCCGTAGCCGCCAGGAGCCGCAGCGGCAGCGGCTCATCCCAGAAGACGATGTTCCCGCCGCGCTGCCCCATGTCGACAGACAGCTCGAACGGGTGGGCGGGTCGGTAGGGAGTCGCCTTGTCCGCGGCCTCGAGCTGGAACCCGTCCGCGAATACCGTGCCGGGGTCTCGCGGACACAGCGTGAGGTGGAGATAGCGAACGTGATCGGGAATGGGTTTGGCCGTCGACACCTCATAGCGCTTCCAGGTTGTGTCGAGCATGAGCCCTTTTGATCCCAGCCCCTTGCCCTGCTCCGTTGTTCGCGCCTTGCCGTGAAGCCCCACGCTGAGCTGGGTGTTGGGCTTGTCGCCGCGCAGCCAGGCGCTGAATGTGTAAACGTGGCCCGGCGCAACGGGCAGCATGTAGCTGCGCGTGAAGCTGCGGTTGCCGCCGGGGATGCCAAGGCAAAAGCGCCCGACCTTGCCGCCGTCGGCTCGGAAGTGCTGCGGGTCGGGCCAAAGGAGGTCTGTGTAAGCGTAGCTGCCCGAGGCCCAGAGATGGTCCCGACGTCCCTCGAACGATGAACGCGGAAACAGATTGCCCAACACAACCGGCACGGGCGGCGGCGGCGTGGTGTCCGGGTTGGTCTCGAACTCCTCAACGACCAAGTCATCCAGCCAGAGCGTGCCCATGAATCCCGTCTGAAACATCACCCCAAAGTCGCTGTCTGCATCCGTCTTGCCCTGCCCGACAAACGTGTACCGCTGCCATTCGGCCGTCGGCTGAATGGTGAGCCCGGACACCAGCCTTGTCCAGGGCCCACCGATCTTGCGAATCATGACGGCCACGTTGCCGATGCCACCGGTGCCGCGTAGGCGAAATGAGACGCGGTAGAAATGGCTGCGCTTGAGGAAGAAGCTGCTGCAACAGCAGAAGAACTGCAACGCACCATTGCTGACCCCGCGCACCTCGATCTTCTGCGCCGCGTCATTCGCGCCAGCCGGCCGGTCCGGCGTGATCACGATGTCCTTCCTGCCCCACTGGTAGTTGTTGATGCAGCCCTTCTGAATGAGGTCGGCCTTTCCTGCCTTGTAGTAGGGACCGTCGAACCCAGTGCGTGCCACGATCTTCCCGGTAACAGCGCCAGGGGCAGCACCACGCCCGCAGAGAGCACCCAGAATCGTGGCAAGAAAAACGAATCGCGATGTTCTCAATCTGGTGTCTCCCTTGGGCTGCCTCAGATCCCTCACACTATCCGGTCGGGTGCCTCCCGGCAACTCCCGAAAGCTGCTTGACAGCCGCAGGATGGCCTGCCTCAATCTCGTGAGGGGGCTCGACGGAGTCTCTCCCTCCATCGAAGACAGATGACCCGGAGGATCCCTGGAGGGAGAGACTCCGTCGAGCCATCTCCATCGAAGACAGATGACCCGGAGGATCCCTGGAGGGAGAGACTCCGTCGAGCCATCTCCATCGAAGACAGATGGCCCGGAGGATCCCTGGAGGGAGAGACTCCGTCGAGCCATCCTGGAGTTCTCCCCCACGTAACTGAAGCCTTACCGCAGGACGGCCCGCAACCTTGCATGCGCGGACAGATCATGTCATCTTGCGCTTACCTGCCGATATGTATGACGCGTCTGGGGGCGACGCGAACCGCGAATCATGTCTCCGCCGGAAGGCGCGGGAAGAGAGAATGGACCAGATGACCAAGAGATCAACACTGCTCGCAGGGGCGACCAAACGCGTGGTCAACTGCGAGATCGGCGACACCCTTTCCGGGCAGTTCGACCCGCGTGTCTGTGAGACCATTCGCGATGATCTCGAAGCGAATATCCTCTACGTATCTTCAGCGGAACACCGGATCATTCTCGCCAATCTTGATCACCTGGGGGTGTTCTCAGCGGATTACATTGAGGCGTGCACGCGTTCCATCGCGGCCAAAACGAGTGTCCCGGCTGAGAACGTCTTGATCTTCTCGACCCACACCCATGCGGGACCCTATGCGTGGGATGTAGGAGGGAACACGATCAACGTAGCGCACCTTGAGAAGATGCGTGATGCTCTGACCAGCGGAGCGGCCGAAGCCGTCGAGAACGCAGCCCCGGCGAACGCGTCTTCCGCCGTCGGCACCGCGCTGATCGGGCACAATCGCCGCTTCTGTTGGAGCGATGGCTCGCATACCATGTACGGGGATCCGGGGCGAGCAGACTTCATCGGGCTGGAGGGACCGAATGATCCCAGTCAGGCCGTACTTGCCTTGACCGGGTGCGATGGCCGGTACACGGCAATTCTCCACAACAACTGCGCGCACTCGACCTGCGTTGGGAGCGGCGACTTCGCGTCGGCCGACTTCCCCGGCGAAGCGCGTCAACAGATTCGCTCGGCTCTGAACGCTCCCTCCCTGCCGGTTCTCTACATGCAGGGGGCCAGCGGCGACACCTGCCCCGGTGCGGGGAACCGAGAGCCGAGACTGTCAGCGGAAGAACTGCTCAGGAAGTCCGGTACGCTCCTGGCCGATGAGACCTTGCGGTTGCTCGAGGGCGCTCGCTGTGTCGAGACCCCGGAACTGAGCATCGAGAGCTTACTCGTCGAGGTACCGGTGCGCTTGCCCACTCCGGAGATGCTTGACGAGGCGCGACGAGCTGCCGCCAGCCCGGATACGTCACGGATGGCAAGAAGCCGGGCTGAGGGACAGCTGCGTGTCGTTGAGGAGTTCGGCGACGATCCGGTCGAGCGCCCGACGCTGCACGCGCTCAGAGTCGGGGAGTTCGCAGCGGCGTTTCTCCCTGGAGAGCTCTACTGTCAGTTCGGACTCGACATCAAACGCCGGAGTCCCTTCCCGATCACGGCGGTTGTCCAGCTTACAGGCGCGTACCGCTGCGGGTATCTCCCCACGACATACGGGTTTATCGGCGGCGGCTACTCAGCCGATCTCGCGTACTCATGCCGCTCTGATGTGACGACCGGATACAGGTTCGTTGACGAGATCAGCAAGCTGCTGAACACCATCCACAGCAAGGCCCAAAAATGAAGCCCCCCACACGCCTCATCCTGATCGCTGCCTGGATCGCCTGGCTGAGTCCGGCCTCCGGGACGGTCTATCACCTGAAGGCGCCCCTGACGGCGATCCCGGCAGACACAACCCTCTCCGGCGCCGGCAACGCCGACGTGGTGAAAGGTCGACTCAAAGACCAGAAGGCCTTGCGCTTGACGCAAGACTCCCTGACCTGGAAGCTCGATGCCGACGCACCGGTGTTCCTGGAGTTCTGGCTGAAACCAGACGGCTGGGACGCGCTTACCCCTGAGACACTCGAGCTCGCGAACCTCACGATCGGGGACACGATCCTGACCATTGCCAAACCCGGCGACTCCAGGGCGCTCGAGCTCCGCCGAGGGGCGCGGACGCTGCAGACCTACCCGATCTACAACTGGGTTGAGCAGGAATGGATGACCAAGCACGCGGACGGGCGCTGGCACTACGTGTTGGTGGGCGTTGCGGCAAATGGCCAGGTCCAAATGAGTGTCGACGGCTTTGCTGCACGCAAGCTGCGCAAGACCGCAGTTCGCGGCCCGCTCACGCGCCTCGAGCTGCACGGCGGCCCGGGCACAGTGTACTCGTGGCTCCACGTCGTGGGAGCGCCGTTGCCCCAGGATGAGGTACTGCGTGCACGCTTCCGCAGTCTCTACCGTGGCCTGCCCGATCTGCACAGAAATACGTTCACAGTGCCACGCCTTGCAGCCCCCCCCACAATCGACGGCGTGCTCGACACTGACGAATGGCGCAACGCCACCCGAATCACCGGGTTTACCTCCCTGAAGAAGCGCACGATGCGCGACGAAGACATTCATGCCTACGCCGGTTACGACGACCGCTACCTGTATCTCGCCATCCACACGCCTTACACGGGCACGCTCCGCGCCAAGCAACACCGGCGCCACGACATGCCGCTCTGGGGAGAAGAATCGTACGAGATCTTCCTGCATCCGCCCTACACCGGAACCCCGGACTTTTGCCAGCTCATCGGCAACCCTTACGGGGATCAGGCGGACCTGAAAATGCTCAACCTGAAGTGGGACGGAACGTGGGCGTGGAAGACGCGGGTCACCGACAGCGAGTGGGTTGCGGAGTGCCGGGTCGATTTCGAGGGGGTCAACACGCCGCCGCCCGGGGACTTTGCGGTCTGGACCATGAACATGATCGACAGCTATGCCGACGGTGCCTGGTGCTGGACCCAGCGCTACAACGATTCCGCCTCGTTCGGTGTTATGCGTTTCGACGCGTCTGCGCCAGTCTTCCGGCCGGGCGCGTTCACGGTCAGCGAGACCGCGGCGACTGTGCCACTCGAAATCGTCGGGGGGAGTACCGCCCAACGTCTCGCCGTGAGTCTGCAGGTCTACGCTCCCGGCGAGGTGCTGCCGGTCACCGAAACCGTGCGCCAGGTCGACGTTTCTCCCGGTGAGGCGCAGTCTCTGGAGCTCAGCGTGCCGCTGGAGGGGCTGAGCAAGGGGACGATCGCCCTGGCCGTGCGCGAAGGCGAAACCGAGTACGTCTTTCACAAGATAGGGTTCCCGAGTGCCCCCATGCGTGATCGCACGGGCTGGCCGTCAACGAAGCAGGCCGGCCCCGCGGCTCCGGCGGCCACTCCGGCAGGCGAAGCTGAAGAGACCAAGGAACTCAGCGCCGAGGAGAAGGCGTACCAGCGTCGCTGGAGTGCTGAGGAACTGGGCACGACGTTACTCGAGAGTGCCGAATGGCTCGACAACACGCTCGGCCTGGCCGACGACGTGCCCGAGCCCTGGACACCCATGCAGGTTGACGGCCAAAACATCTCCTGTTGGGGCCGCGACATCGTCTACCGCGACTCGCTGCTCCCCACAAGCATGCACAGTGGGGGCGAGGAGCTGCTCGATGCACCCGCGCGATTCGTGCTCACTCAGGGAAAGGCGAAGCACACATTCGAGCGTGCCGACGTCGTAGTCGAAAAGCAGAACGACGGGTTGGTCACCGTGCGGGCGCAGAGCCGATCCGGTCCGTTTCTGCTCGAAACAACGTCGGAGTGGGAGTTCGACGGTATGGGCAAGATCGAGTTCAGCCTGAGCTGTCCGGACGAGAGCGCTGAGGTCGACAGCTTCCATCTCGAGTTGCCCATCTCTGCGGCGCGCGCAGAGCTGTTTCACCTGACCACGTCCCGGTCCGGACACAGCCCGAACTCCACATCCGACGCGATCGGCCGCGAACGCCTGGTACTGGACGCCTTCCGTGAGATCGTCTGGATCGGCGATCACAGCCGGGGTTTGTGCTGGTTTGCCGAGAGCCTTGAGAACTGGCACATCGGTGACGAAGACGGGATCCAGGTCCTGGAGCAAGAACGCCGAGGCGGGCGCGTGTTGCGCGTGAAGCTCGCGGATCAAGCCTTCCGAGTCGAACGTCCGTGGCGACTCGTGTTCGGGCTGCAGCCGACGCCAACACGCCCGCGACGCCCGGATTTCCGCACCTTCTCGGACCGGAGCTCTTTCGCCTGGTGTTGGTTCTGGGGTGACGGCTCCTACTACCCCTGGCAGTCGACCCACCTGGAGAAGGCCCGGACTCAGATCGCCAAACAGCGCGCGGCCGGTCGCGAGGTCATGCCGTGTTCGTCATTGCGCTTCTACGGTCGTGCCCGTCACCACAAAGGCTACTTCGGCGAGATCTCGAACCCGGGCCTGCTTGTTCCCGAAGACCTGATTTGGGGACCGCTCTGGCGCACGACAACCACGCCGATCGAGATGCCGAAGATGCCGGAGAGGCACACTGCGCCGGGCAAGTGGTACGGCAAGAAATACAAACCCGGCCTGCTCATCAGCTACTGCGCAAACTCTCCGTTCCAGGACTTCTACATATGGAAGCTGCATCAGCTGATCGCCGAGACCGGGCTGGGTGCCATCTACCTGGATCAACCGTTCACGGGTTGCTCCAACGCGCACCACGAGTGCGGCTACATCAACTACAAAGGCGAGTGGACGGCTCGGCCGCCGTTGTTCGCGATGCGGCGCATGATCAAACGCATGCACCGCCTGTTCTATGATGCGCACGACACGACCATGATCAAGTGGCACAGCTCCATGCAGGTGGTGCCCCCGCTACTCTCGTTTGTCGATGTGTTCTGGGATGGGGAAAACTACGGATCAGGCCCGGATAAGGTCTTTGAGTTCTACAGCAAGACACTGTCGGAAGGGCGCATGCAGGCACAGCACACCGGCATCCCATTCGGGTTCATTCCGGACCTGTTGCCGGAGTTCGAGAGTCGCTACGCGCCCTCCCCTGCCTCAACGCGCGACATGTTGGGGTTCTTCATGGTCCACGATGGCACCGTCTACCCGGCTCACACCGTACACAATCACCTCGCCTCGTACATCCAGAACCGGCGCCTGTCGTTCCCTCTGGCCGAAAGCAACGCTGTCTATTACTGGCAGGACGACCGGCGCATCACGGTAGCCCCTGAGCAGGTCAAGTCGATGCTCAACTACGGGACGGTCCCGGCGCTGCTCGTGCTCTACAATTGGAGTGACGAGGCTGTCGAAAGCACGGTGCGATTGGACACGAGAGAACTCGGAATGACAGATCGTGACGTGCCCGTGACGGACGCATTTACCGCCGAACACGTCGGCCCGAGCTCCAGGCGTTTCAACGCGGCCATCCAGCCGCGCGGATTCCGCATGCTCGCCATCGGTGCGGCAGACGCGTCAGAGTGAGGAGGGGGGTGCCTCCTGGAGGGCGAGAGTCCCCTCGAGCCGGTGCCTCCTGGAGGGCGAATCGTCTGCATGGCCTGGTGCCGGGCACCGTCGGGCATCGCTTCCCGGGCGACGCGCACCGGCTCGAGGGGACTCTCGCCCTCCAACAGATTCCCTGCGTTACCGGCAGGCATCGACCGGCTCGAGGAGACTCTCGCCCTCCAACGACTACTGGGGAACGACGGGCTCCTCGGTCCCCTGCGCCTCGGCTTCCACGAGCACGAGCTTCGGTTCCCCCCAAAGCGCCTGGTCATTGCTTGTGTTGAACCCGCTTGGACCGCAGTCGACCGCAAGGCTCAGGAGTACGTCACGGCCTGCGAACTCCGCAAGCGGGACGACGGCAGGCGTCCACGAGCGCTTGTCCGACTTGCTGAACGTGCGCCAGATCTCACGACCGTCGACGCGTATGACGAAATTCACGCCGTCCCCGCGTCCTCCGAATCGGCCCATACTGAAGGCCAGCGCGATACGTGGATCATCCGGCAACCGCACACGACCGTCGACTGAGGTCTCGGCCCCCTTTCCACCGGTAAACGGGAAGACAGGATAAGCCAGCAGGGCTGTGTCCCCGAAACGCAGCTTACGCACCTTCCGCTCCCATTTGGCCGGCCCGATGACGCGACCACCTGTGACCTTCCGGAGGGCCCACCTCGTCAACGGCAATGCGACACCAACGGGCGTCTCCGGGATCTCCTCGAACACGAAGAACAAGCTCCCCGGCACGTCGACCGTAGCGCTTTGGGTCCCGACCGGGCGCTCGAGAGCCCCGGCCAGGATCGTGCCGGCGCGGTTTGCCCGCCAAGTCACGCTGCCCTGCCCTTTGCCACCGAACTCGATCAGGCAGTAGCTGTCGCTCCGGCGCGTCCCCGCGATGTGCACCCTTTCGGGTACGGCTGTAACCGTCACGGGGAGGGGCGGCGGTTCGCCGGGAAAAACGCAGTACCACGCCTCCGGATCGAGCGCGATCGGGCCGGCTGCGTCGTAGGCGGGCCAACCGTCAATGGCGATGGGTTCCTCAAGAGAGAGGGCGCCAACGCCAGTGACACGTGCGTACCGGAGACGTTCGCCGCGAGCCGTTTCTTCGAGGCAGAATGTGCTCGCTCCGGGCCGACGGTATCTCACCGTCCGCCCTTGCGGAGTTCGCATGTAGGCCACAACGCCTTCCTGCCACTTTTCGGGGAAATGGGGGCGGAATCCCTCGGTCAGCAGCTTCGCACGTTCGAGGACAACTCGGGCTTCGGCGCTCTCGTCTTCGGGGTACGTCCGCCAGGATGCGAGTCCGCCCATGACCTCCAGCATGTTCAGATCCCAGTGCCACTTTGCGCCGCTGTGCACAGGGGTGCGGTAGGATATGTAGGTACAGAAGTCACCGAAGACGAGTGCCAGCACGGGGTGTGCGTGCCGTGCCAGGCGTTTCCTGTGCCCTTCGCTGAACCAGGCCATGGCGTTCTGCAGGCCGCTGTCCTGCCCGCAAGCCACGTTTACCTCGTTCCAGAACTCGCCCGCCACGGCCGTATTCGGTAGCTTCCGCCGGGTAGCCCGTTCGCACGCGAGCGTGCCTTGATGCAGCGTGCGCCCCTCGATCAGGCCCGAGCTGCCGCTGTAGCTCCCGGTGACATCCTGGTAGAGCAGATCAACGCCGTACTTACGCTGGAGTCCGACCATGGCATGGGAGTAGAGATCCACCCACGTGCTGCTTCCCGGATGCACAGAGGCCAGGAAATGGCCCGTCTTCTTGCCTTCGCGGATGGCCACTTCCCGGTCACTGAGTGCCTTCAGCTTCTCGTCGTCCATGCTGAGTACATCGCGTCTCAGTTTCAGGCCGCACTGTTCGAAGAGATGCGGGTGTGCGTGTGCGTCGACGAGCTTCTGGCCCACGTAAACACCGTAGTGGTAGCCTTCGCTGTGCGCGGCGGCGACCGTGTCCGCGAAGTTCGCACCGCGGGGCTCGTAATACGGGCAGTTCCGGTTGAATCCTTTGGCCCAGCCCAGGTTGAGGATGAGGATGTGTCGTGGGTCGATGCGGGTCGCCATGAGCTTAGTCGCGGCCACGCTCACGGAGGCAGGCCAGACCATCGCAATGTCAGCCATCCATGCCGGGGCGCGTTCGCGGCGCGGGACGAGTCCGAACGTCCGTGCGAGCCACTGCTTGTAGCGCCGAGCCGGCGCGATCCAGTTGCCGGCATACGTGTTGATACGCCAGGCACAGACCTCGGCCGTGGTATTCTCCGCATAGGGGGCGTCCGTGCAGGCCTCGAAGCTCAGTGCCTGACCACGGTCGCTGTTCAGCAGCTTGAGATACTTCGGCCCGAGCCGCGGATCGTCAGCAAACACGAACAGCGAGCCGCCGCCGCTCACCTCGCCGATGATGAAACCCGCGCTCCAAAACTGTGGCCAGGCATAGCCTACTGCCGCGCCCCGGCCAATCTCTCCGCCGAAGCGCTGGCCGCCGAAATACGGCACCGCGAACTGCATGTCCGGGCGGAGATTGAGGACGCCGAAGCTGACGCCGAACACGCCGGGATGGGCACTGTGCGCCCGTTGCCGGACGACCAAGTCGCCTGTCTCGCGGTCTACGGTGAACTCCTGTACGAGCACGGCCGAATCGTCGCGTTCGAGACCGGTGTAGGTGAGCCGGGCACCGTCGAGGATTCGCTCGAACTGCACGGCGGAGTCGGCTGCTGTCGGCGGACGCTGGGCCGGGAATGACGGCAGGCTGTTCTCGAGCTTGTGCGACCACACGACCCGGTGCTGCGCAAGCGCGTCCTTGTGATTGTTGTGGAACGTCCCGAGTCCTGCCGGCAGCGCGGTGGTCGGGATCGTGTCCGGCGCCACGGTCAGCTCACACGGCTGGGGTGGACGGCGATTGGAGAGGTGCACCAGGCAGCCATTTTGCCACACCGCCTGATAGCGAACGGTCGTGACGGTGAGCGTGCTGTTGCTGAACTCAAACGTCGGTTCGGCGCGGCATGGAAGCATAGTGGCCAACCACATGCCCGTCAGAAGCCAGACCAACTGCGTGAACGGTTTGCGTGTACTCATGATCATCGCTTTCCTCGAGCGCTCGTGTGTGACTTCACTGATTTGAGCACAGAACTGATGGTCGCAACACACCGTTGGAGGCGCCGCTTCTCCGTAAGCGGCCAGGCCGGTTGCGGAGAACCGGCTCCTCCATGCCTCTCGGGGCAGTTACACCCTCTGGTATGACTGCCGGACCTTCGCCAGAGGCCCCCGCTCGTGTGTAACTTCAGCACGAATCGCAGTCTGGGCTGTCCGTCAGAGCCGCGACTTTCGGGAGCGGTCTTGCTTTGCACTGCCACCGGAAACCGCTCCCGAAAGTCGCGGCTCTGTTCAGGCACCAGGCAACCGCAAGCAACGTCCTCAGATATGTCTGGTGGACCGTCGCCACTCGTCACTCAAAGAGATCAGGTATTCGCACGACATTGGCGAAAAGACGGGAGTACACGCGGCCGCCGTTGTAGATGTAGAGGGTCCGCCCCTGCCACACCAACTTGCCTCGGCAGTCCAGCTTCTCCCGCAGTCGCTCGAGCTCACCGTTGGGGAGGATCCGACACAATGCGTGGTCGATGAAGAGCCAGCCACATCCGTCCGGGCCGCGCACGACGGGGGTCCGATCGTAGTCGCACATTCCGCTGAAGGCGCGGCCCGGATAGCGCTTCTCGAACGCCAGTTTGCCTGTCGCCAGGTCGAGCCCATAGACGAGTGTTGAATGTGTCACCCGCTCGTTCTCGCCTTTGTCGGTCGTGCGTGAGACACCGATGATCGTGCGTTCGCCGGCCACGAAGAGCTCGTCCGGATTGCCGGGGATCGCCAGTGTGACCCCCTCGCCGAGCTGCTGTGTTTCCGTGTCCAGGAGGAAGATGCAGCCCTTTTCTGGAGCGCCCTTGCCAACGGGGCGCGTCGTGATCACGAGCGTGCTGCCGTCGTTGAGCATGGTCAGCCCGACGATGCCCTGGAACGTGAACGGGTCGCGAATCGTCCGCATCTGCTTGGTTTCCGGATCGAAGATGGAGAGTCCCCCGCCGGTGGTGTGTCGGCCGAACTTGCCACCGAGGTAGATGCGTCCAGCCGGTCCGCGTACCATACAGGTTGTCCATTTACCGACTGTTCGGTAACGCTTGGGGTTGACATCCTCTTTGAAGCTGGCCTTCCGGTTAATCGCATACGGCTGATCATGGAGATATTCAGCCAGAAACGCCACATAGCCGCAGAACAGGGTCCGGTCCGGCAGAGGTAGGATATCGTAGACACTGCCGGGCGCGATCCCGATGTTGTCGCTGGTGCCAGTCGCCGGATCGAAGCGGAACACGGAACCGTAGAACTGGGCAACGCCTACCAGCTTGCCGTCCGGCGTCACGGCGAGGCATTTGGGCGAAGAGCCGACGAGAGGAAGACCGCGGATCTCGATTGAACGCCACTCCTCGATGTCCTTCCGACGCCACTGAATCGTGCCAATGCCACCGTTCCAGTTGTTCGGTTCCGCCTCGGCCAGACCGAACTCCAACCCCAGTCCGTCCTGTGCTTCGGTGTAGAGATTCCCGGCATAGCCTGAGACACGCCACATGGTGGGCCATGGGCGATTGCCCTGGAGGCGCGTGCTCTTGTCCGGTTGCTCCAGGGCCTCGGGCATACCGTCCTCCTTCATCAACGGGCGACCGTCCTGCAGCAAGTAGGAGCCGTAGAAAATGTTGCCCGCCTCCGTGCGAACCACGCTGCGTCCCTTAGCCTTCGCCGGCGGCTGCCCTGATTCGACATCAAACCAGCTCTTGCTTTCGCCGGTGCGCGTATCGATGACCGTCAGCCACCACTTCCCCTGGTTGGTCATTCCGCAGTAGATCCACGGTTCCTCCGCCTCCAGTGTGTAGACGCCCCAATGGATGTCGCGTCCGGTCGGCTGGTCATAGCGGGTGAGCCGTTTGATGGCAGGATCATAGACACTGACATCTCCGCTGACTTCGCCGACGAAGATCTTCCCGCTTGGGGCCAGCACGACCTTGTACGCGGTATTGCCCAACACACCGATTACGCGGTAGTGGCCGGTGCGCGTGTCGTACTCCGCCAGTGTCGCTGGGCGCGTCTTCGTTTCGAACAGGTAGATCTTCCCATCGGGGTGAACGAAGTGTTGGCTCGTGATGCCGCCAGGCCGTCCGCCCCGGGTGCGCCGGATCGTGCCGGATTCGAGTTCCACATCGATGAGATGGTGGGCTGTGTCCTCCCACTCCTGCTCGCCGATGCCGTAGCCGTTGTTGTTCCCATACTCCAGGAATAGGTGCAGCTGCTTCGTATCCGGGTGCCGGTAGACGGTCGAGGCAACCAGACGAAGGACCTGCACAGGCGTGCCGCAGTCCTCGACAACGAAGTGACGGTTGACCGGCAAAACAGGGCCAGTTTCCTGCGCAAACAGCGGAACAGCAGCGAGAGCAAGTGCAAACGCAACGCCCGTGTGTGTGTGGCTGTGTCTCATGGCATCATTCCTTCTATTCCATCAGGTTCTGTCAAAAGTCCTTGAGACAGAACCGTGCTTGATCTTCCTGCTATTCAGTTCGGTTCTGTCCAGACAAACCTGTTTCCCTGTTTTCTTGACTACTTGAGCTGTTGAGGGAAGAGTGCGGACCTCCACCACACAC
>JABHEG010000285.1 GCA_018676675.1 Lentisphaerota bacterium | reverse complement strand
TCTAGTTGCGGAAGAGGTTGTTCCATGCTTTTCCTGCAAAAAAAAAGGGGGGGGCGTGACAAGGAGCTTCACTGCACGTATAGTTGGTCCATCGAAGGCGCGGTGTAGAACCACGCCGATGGGGGTTTTGCAAGAGCCTCATCCGTTATTCGGTAATCGAACGTGAAGAGCGGGGCCTTGTGTGGGGCAAATGGTGGAACCGCGTTGATGGCGCCGAACGACCCGCCCAGCCTCGCATTGGTCAGGCGCATGGAGAAGCGCCCTTCAGCTGAGTGCCAGCGATCTCGGGCCAGTGTCGCACCATCCTGTTCGCCGAGAGTTCGCCACTGTCCCAGGCCCTGTTCAAATGTGTCTCTCCCGCCGGGGGCCCCAACGATGTGAAGTCCGGTGATCCGGGGAGGCGTGAGTGGTGCCTTGACCGAGCCCTTGCCGGCACTCAGCGAAACATCGCGGAGTCCGCACTGCGCACCAGCCCTGTTGCCCCCAAACCCGGACAGCACGTACTGGTCATCGCTCACAAGCCCGAGGAACGCACGCTTGACCACAAGCGGAGCTTCTTCCGGGTAAGCGGGGCCAAGGCAGGCAAGGAGGTCCAGGTCCGCGACGCGCCAGGTGCTGTCAAGGACGGGATCGGGGAAGCGCCCTACCACAGGAGCCGTGCTGGAAGGAATGCTTGGGGCGGAAAAGACGAAGCAGTGAAGCTGTTCGTGGATTTCCACGTAGAGGTTTGCCATCAGGTCCGGCGTTGCCCGGTACCGGAAGGAAAGGTGTGACTTGTTACGCAGGTCGAGCCCCGCGATGGGGACGGGTACTTCGAAGGACTCTCCTGGAATCGTGCAGCGCCAGACACCCCGGTTATCTGCTTCTTCGGCCGGTTCTTCTTCCCTTGTTGGGTAGGGAGGAGCATAGTCCTGAAGAGTCGGGGGAAGGACGTCGTCGGCAGTGACGGTTGCCCGAGCCAGCAGCAGAGAGTTGTCCCAGGTCCAGATGGCCACTCGGTCCCCGCTCAAGGGCTCCGGATCGTCGTAGGTCAGAATGCGTTCGTCCCCCACCAGGCACTCGACGCGGTTCTTTCGTTTGCAGACCCGCAGACCATACCAGGGCGCGTGCAGTTTGGCGTAGGGGAACACATCGCGGTTATCCGGGAGCAGATGAGCGTTCGTTTCGGCGACAATGTCGCCTGCCCGCAGAAGCCGACTCCACCGGTTCCCCCATCCGGCGAAGACGAACGTATACCCACTGCTGAGGTCCCGGCCGTCAGCACAGATGGTGATGTTCATGTCGCCGGGGTGCCGATACACGGGGTCGAATGGTGAGTCCATCCGGAAGGCGGCGTAGATGGCCGCGCTGACGTCACCCCGAAGCCGGGCTTTGTGCCAGACGATGGCGGCGCGGTCGTGCGTTCCCCCAAACCAGGTCCAGCGTGGCTGGCAGACCCAACGGGACTGTATCCCCCACTGACCCGCTGCGACCGACCAGTCGGACGGTGCCTGATGGAACGTGTAGTCCAAGACGCTGTCAGCGGACGCGGCTGTGCGTTGTGACCAGTTCTTCATGTACTTGTCGTTCACGAAGATCGTCTTGACGTGCGCCTCCCTGCCGGCCAGAGGAGGAAGTCCGAGGACTTCGATGTGCTCAGCCTGGATATCGTCGAAGCGTACGCCGCCATCGCCCTTTGCCCACAGGCCAATTTGTCCGTGGTCAGTGGGAGATGGCATGGGCCCGAAGACGAGTGCCCCGTCGATGTAGCAGGCGACGCGGCCTGCGCATGTGCCCACGCTGAGTTTGTACCATTGGTTCGGGGTAAGCTGACACGGGTGGGTGGCCAACAACTGGTAGCCACTTTCCGTGTTCCGGATCAGCTCAAGAACGCCGCCGCGCCAGCGGAACAAAAGCCACGTGTCCGTTCCCTGGATGTGGCTCATGACGCCGGCTTCATTGGCCGCCGTCTCAACTCGGACGGAGGCAGAGACTCGGTAGTTCTCCCAGAACCACTGGCCGGCTACACAATAGGCTGGGTTGCCGCGGCCCCGGAAACAGAACGCGTTGGCGCTGAACTGCGGCAAACCGATCCCCGCAACCGACCAGTCGCCGGCCTGTGATGTCCAGGCCCCCATTTCGCCGGCTACCCGCATGAAGTCGTCGGCGAAGTTGACCGGGCCGACCGGCTGGATCCGAGGTCGCTCAAGCTGAATCCCCGGCGGGTTCGCCGAATAGCCTGCTCTGCAACGGATTGCGGTTTCTGAAGGGGCATCTGCCGCGAGCAGGCGTGAGCCATCCAGGTAAACCGCGGTGGAACTCGCGCGTCGCTTCACGAGGAGTTCGTGCCGCTGCGCATCGCGGAGGTCGCCGCAAGGCGCGGTCGCCAGCTCCCTCGTCTCGTTGTTGGCTTCTGTCAGAACCGAGACGCGGGTGGCGGCGACCACAACGCGGCAGGTTGGCCCTTCGTCCGGGCTGAAGAGCAGCAGGGCCTGGCTGTCCGCGGGAGCTTCGTCGAGGAACACCACGCTGGACGTCAGATTGAAGGTTGCCGGTGCGCGCCGGGGGAGCCATGTGACTGCCCCGTCCTGAGCGGCAACGCTGATCGACAGCACGACGGAAGCCAGCCACACGCCGAGACCGTGGTGAGCAGTGCGGGGCCAGTGGCCCAAGGCTGGATTTAGTGGTGTGAGTCTGGATGACGTCATGGGGCGATGTCTGAGGAAAGTCAGGAATTCAGGGCTTCCGGTAGAGAGAGAATCCAGGCTCTGATCTCATCCCGCACGCGTCGGTAGTGGTTGAGCGCTTCCTCTTCGCTCGTTGCTTCCGCGGCTAACCGTGGTGGATCATCGAAGCCTTGATGCACGACCCTGGTCCGGGCGGGAAAGAACGGGCACGTCTCGTTGGCGTGGCCGCACACAGTGACGACATAATCGAAGACGGCGTCACCCAGATCGGCAACCGTCTTGCTGTGATGCCCGGAGATGTCAATGCCGATGTCAGCCATCACTCTCACTGCGGAGGGATTAAGACCGTGTGTCTCGATCCCTGCCGAAGCCGCATCAATGACATCCCCGCGGAAGTGTCGGCAGAGACCTTCCGCCATCTGGCTGCGACAGGAATTCCCGGTGCAAAGGAACAGAACTCGGAGCTCTTCGTTCATCGTGACTCCACGGCCTCAGTTTGGGTTGGTGATCTGCGGCGATAGATACACTGAGCGCAGATGGAAAGCAAGTGGCCGTAGCTGTGGTGGAACTGTGATGGGAACTCCCATGGGTATACCTTGTCACCAGAACGGCGCACGTTGAGAAAGGGAGATAGGCTCATGCTGATTGGCCTCGAGACCTTCAGTTACCACGCCTGGTTCGGACAGGGCGCGATGGATGCTTTTGCGTTCATCGAGCGGTCTGCGGAGCTGGGCCTCGGCGGCGTCCAACTCAACGTCAATGGTGGGAATTTCGGTCACGTGGGCGGTGATGATCCGGGTCGACTTCGGGAGATCCGCCAGACCATCGAGGCTCTGGGTCTCTTCGTTGAGATCGACTCGCGAGGAATGGATCCGGATCACCTGACCGCCATGCTTCACCTGTGCAGTGCCGTGGGAGCCGACACATTGCGTACATACGCCAGTTGCGGTGGAGACCTCGAGCAGGAGTTGGCTGAGGCTCCCGGCCTGCTCCGGCAGGTCGTGCCGGTTTGCGCTGATCTTGGCGTCCGTATCGGGGTGGAAAACCACGAGTATGAGACGTCAGGGCAGATACTCGACCTCGTCCGCCAGGTGGACAGTGAGTGGGTTGGGACTCACGTGGACACGGGCAACTCCATGATGGTGTGGGAAGATCCGGTCGATGCTGTCCGGGCTTTGGCTCCCCTCGCTGTGAGCAGTCACTTCAAAGACCATGTCGTGGTCAAGAGCGCCGGCGATCAGCCCGTGATAGCCGGTGTGACCCTCGGGACCGGCAGCATTGATTGCGCTGAGTGTTTCCGTACGCTCTCCGAGGACTCCCCCTTGGAACGACTCATCATCGAGGTCTGTTACGGCTACAGCGCACCGTTCCGCTGCTCCCTTACCACCGGCGCCGGCGCGGCGCCTGGGACGGGAGCGTTCTGCGTCCTTGAAGGTCCGTTTCACCCCTCGTGGGTACTGCTCCCCAGAGCGGGAGGGGACAGGCCCAGCATTGAGCAGATCCTGGCCTGGCAGGATCGGTCAGTCGAGGAGAGCGTGGCGTTCGTCAAGGGGCTGAATGCTTCGGCTGGGGGGCCGCGCCCACGTTCGTGAGCAACTGCGCGAGCTCTCTGTGACCGCGCTGAGAGGCGAAGTCGGCGGCTGAGTCGCCGTCCGTATCTCGGAGTTTGGGATTGGCGTTGCGTTTGAGCAGCGCTGAGACTACCTCAGACTGGCCTTCGGCCGCGGCAAACATCAGGGCCGTCCATCCCTCGTGCCCATCCGCCAGGTTCACGTGTGCTCCGGCCTCCAGCAGCAGGTTCACGGCATCAATGTTGTCGCCCGTGGCGGCAAACATCAGGGCTGTTCGCCCAACTCGGTCACGCAGATTGACATCGGCTCCCGCTTCGAGGAGCATTCCCACAACGTTCGCATGCCCGTTGAACGAGGCCAACATCAGGGCTGTTCGTTGTTCGGCGTCCGCGGTATCAACGGCTGTTCCGCCGGCCAGTGCCTTCTGCACCGTTCCCAGCTTGCCATCGAGGGCTGCAGTGAAAAATGTGTCACCCGCAACGGCCGGGTGGTTCTCCGGTTTGGGCGCTGGCGCTTTGGCGACAGGCTTCGGGGCCTCTCCGGCCCCCTCAGTTTGGGGCTGGACGGCGGCTTGAGCCGAGGCAGACGTGCTTGCGGCTTGGGACGTCTTGGCTTGCTGTTCAGGTCGCTCTCGACGGCAACCGATCCCCAGCAGCAACGCAGCGGCAAGGCAGATGGCGAGGAACAGTCGATGCATGAGAAGCCTCCGATTGCGGCCCGCAGGCTCGTGGGCCTGCCATGGTGTACGTACGCAAGATACAATAGCGCGCGAACGGGCGGACGTATTCGAGCTTGCGCAAAGAGATTCCGGCTTCATGGTGGATTCCGTTCCGCCACGGTCATCCCGGAGGACTCGAACTGATGAAACGCGCGCACTGCCACGGAACTCATGCGTTCTGTCTCGTTCTCATGGCCGGGCTTTTCGCTCTTCTCCCCGCCAGGGCTGAACGTCTCCTGTATCTCCCCCTCGATGGGACGCCGGACGCCGCAACAGCGTGCGGTTCCCCTGCTGCGAGGGTGTACGGTGACGTCGCCTATGAGAAGGGCTTCAGCGGCAAGGCTGCCATTCTCGGAGGGAAGAGGCGGCTGCTCTATTCCGCCCGGGAGAACGTCCCTGCCAATGGGGGCACTCTCGCGTTCTGGGCGTGCCCCCGGGACTGGACGCCGGTGGTAGGCAGGTTTGTCTTCTTCGTCACCCTTCTGCGCCAGGAACAGGACCATCTGAGCCGCTTCATGCTCTACAAGGTCCACAACACGACCAGCTTGGTCTTACTGGCCGAGAATGGCGTTGCCGCAGATCGACGCCTGATCCGTTGCCCGGCCGCGTCCTGGGCTGTTGGCGAATGGCGTCACATTCTTCTGACCTGGGGGGCAAAGGGTGTCTGCGTGTACTTCAATGGCCAGCTCGTGGGAACGGCTCCAGCTATCGCATTCCCGGAAGCCGGATGGGAACGTCTGCTGGTTGGGACCTCCTATCCCGGGTGGGCCTTCGTTGGTGACGACAAGACTGCGTTTGATGAGCTTGTTGTGATAGACGAAGCGCTGAGTGCTGACGAGGCTCGAGCAGTGTTCGATGCGTCACTTTCCGGGAACGCGGAGCTGACCATGGCCTTTCAGGAACGGAACCGTGAGCGGGAACGACGACAGCGGGACAACCTTGTTCGTGCTGGAGGCTACACCCTCGCATCGTCGTTCAGCGACTACGCAGATGCCTACTCCGATAACCTCATCGATGGCGACCCGAACAGCATCTGGCGACCGAAAGAGTCCGAGTTCCCACAATGGATTGAGCTGCGTTGGCGATACCCCGTCCGGATCGACACGGTTGCCTTCGAAGAGTGTCCGCCGAACACGATTACCGCTGCCCGAGTCGAGGCGATCCGCAACTGGAAGCCTCAAACTGTGACGCGGGTCGGCCCGGCTGAGATGCCTGCGGGGACGTACAAACAGATCCGCTTCCCCGAGATCACAACCGATCGACTGCGACTTGTTCTTGAAGCAGGAACAGGAGGGTTCCCGCAGCTCTGTGAGCTCGAAGTGTTTGGGCCCACACAGCCCCTGGTCGGGCGGAATGAACCCTATTGGGATGCCTGGTACATCTGGTATCCCGAACCGAACAAAGTGCATCGTGCGAACTCCCCGCGCTACTTCCGAAAGACCTTTGACATCGCGGATCTCGAAGGCATTGACACGGCCTTCCTGCAGGCTCGCTCGAACGACTACTACAAACTGTTCATCAACGGACAGGAAGTGGCGACCGGGTCGACCACGATCCGCCCAATTGACGTCATCTCGGCACTGCGCGACGGCACGAACGTCATCTCGGCCATCGCCGATCTCGGCTCAAACCCTGGACAATGGGGTTGGGGTGAGTTCCTGGCCGAGCTCAGTCTGAACCGCGTCGGCAAGAGCACAAAAGTGGGGACGGATGCAACCTGGCGAGCCAGCAATGAGGAGGTCATGGGTTGGCACGAAGCTGCGTTCGACGCCTCGGCCTGGGAGCCGGTCGCCCTCTATCTGAGGCCCCCTGGCGGCCCTTGGGGGCGAATCCCCTACCATTGCACGGCTGTGCGCGAACAGGCCCGGGTTGAACGGGTCTCGTTACACCCGGCCAAAGCCAAGCCCGGCGACTTGCTGACCGTCAGGGCCGATCTGACCGTTGACGCCCCGCTCAAGAGTGACTACTTTCTGGTCTTCGAGCTCGGCGAGAAAGCTGTCGACGGGCTGCATGGTGAGTTTTCCGTCGTCCGTGCGGTCGTCGAAACGCCATCCGCGAGCTCGGGTTGGCAGGCTGGCGTCCCCGTCAAGGTAGAGGCTGAGCTGCGCTTGCCTGAGTTTGCCCCGAGCGGCCGGACTCCGCTCCACATCCGTGCCATCAGTTCCTCGACCGGGGTCGAACTGGAACTGCTCGGATCGGGTGGCGAGTCGCCCCCGGAGTTCGGCGAGGTGATGGTGGCCCGCCCGGTTGAGCGGCCGTCCATCCGTCCGTCGGTTTCCGGCGCAGCTGTTTTCCATAACGGCCAGGCCGCGTTGCGTATCGGTGACCAGGTCAAGCCACCCCTCTTCTGGCGCTATTGCCCCCTTAACTCCTTCGAGCGCTCATATCACTACCCCGCAGACACGGGAATCCACCTGCATCATTTCATCATGTACCCGCATGTCATCGACCTTGATCGGCAGGCCTGGGAGAAGGGATTCGCAGAACTGAACCAAAACATCACCAATACGTTGCGGGTCGATCCCGAGGCGGAGCTGATGGTCCTGTTCGATCTCCGACCAACCAATGCCTGGCTCAAGGCGTTCCCTGAGGAACGGCTGGTCAACGGCTTTGGTGACCCCGGGCCCGTCTCGTATGCATCAGCCCGGTATGAGGCCGAGGTCCATGCCTACACACGCGCGCTGATTGCCTTCCTCAAGGACAAGCCATATTACGGTCGCCTGGTGGCGGTAAAGCCCATGACCTGCGGCGTCCCGGACTCCGGCCTGGGAGGCGTATCCATAAACACCTGGCAGGAAGAGCGCAGCAAACTGACCGTGGGCGACCACAATCCCCAGGCGTTGGCAGCGTTCCGGGTCTGGTTGCGAGGCAAGTATGGCGACGATGTGCAGGCGCTCAGGGAAGCCTGGTGCAAGCCGGAGGCGACGTTCGAGACTGCGACCCCCGTCCTCTCGGAACTGCTCGCGGAAGGGGTGGACGGAGGCGTCTTTCGGGATCCGACAGCCGGGCGCATGACCTTCGACTACTTTGAGTTCCTGCCGGGGCTGCTGGGCCGTTTCTACCAGCGTCTGGCCAAGCTGATCAAGGCTGAGACCGACGGCAAGGTCATGGTGATGATCCACTACGGTTACGTGATTGCCCACCTAACCTCGTGCAACAATCCGGGGAGCATCTTCCAGAACAACAACTTCGACTTCCCGGACATGCTGGCCGACCCGAACATCGATGCGTATCTCGGGGCTCCTGACTACGGGCGTCGCTTGGCCGGGAACCCCTACACGCTCTACTTCCCCGTCGAGTCAATCACGCTCCACAAGCGGCACTACATCGCTGACGGCGACTATCGGACGTTTGTGGCCAAGCCCGTGATCCACGGCCGGCTACGGAGCGTTCGCGAAACTGATGCCGTCCTCACGCGGGATCTGGCAACCTGTCTCGTGGGCAATTCCGGTACCTGGTTCTCAGACATGAGCGTGGGCTCCGACCGGTCAGCCGTGGGCTTTTTTCTCGAAGAGAGTATTCTCAGAACGGTGCGCCGAATGAATGATCTGTTCAAGGCCGCGCTCGAGATCCCACGTCGCCCCGCCGCGGAGATCGCTGTGTTCGTGTCGCCGTCCACGCCCAGATACCACGATGCCTACCGGGCTTCCGTTGTGTATCGGAACTTGATCGTTCACACCTACTGGCGGGAGCTCCACCGCATCGGTGCGCCATTCGACTGCTACATGATGGATGACTTGACTCATCCTGATTTGCGCACCGACTACAAGCTCTACATTTTTCTGAACCCGTTCTTCATGTCAGCCTCGGAACGAGGGGCGGTCGATGCCCTCAAACAGGATGGCAAAACCCTCCTCTGGTTCTACGCCCCGGGTTACATCGACGATGAACGAGGTCTGGCTCCCGAACACATCGGTCAGGCCACGGGTATCAGAGTCACCCGGCGAGCGGATAAGGAACTGATGCGCTGCACTGTCCTTCCCGGAAATCACCCGATCACAGCCGGGTTGGAGCCGAAGCACGAGTACGCGGTGAAACGCTACGGTTACCCCGCCACCGATCGCCTCCACCCAACCGCATTCGGCCCCGTCTTCCAGATCAGTGATCCCGATGCCGTTCCCCTGGCAGCCTATGCCGATGGACAGACTGCGTTCGGAGTCCGTGACTTTGGTTCCTGGCGCTCGGTCTACACCGCTCTCCCTTTCCTCGATTCGACGGCACTGCGCAACATCGCCGCTGTTGCCGGTGTGCACATTTACTGTGCTGAAGACATCATTCTCGATGCAGACAACCGCTTCCTCATGGTGCACAGCGGCTACGACGGCGAACGGAGCGTAACCCTCCGGCTTCCGGCTCCAAGGAAGGTGACAGACGCTCTGTCAGGTCATCCCATCAAAGCCGACGCCAACGCGTTCGACGTGCAGCTACCCGAATGCACGACGCGTATCTTCCGCCTGGAGGATGTCCCTCCAGGGCAGTGATGATCATTCGAGACGCGAGACCTCTGACGCGGGCCGCGCTGTTCGTAGTAAGCTACTTGGCGGAGCGGTGTAGCGTTGTTCCCATACCCCAAAGGAGCACTCGATGACCACACTCGGAGCACGTGATCCAGCGAATCGTGTCTGCCTCATCGCTCCGGACGAGCGTGAGGAAGTCAACTGGCGACTGGGGCCGGCCCCGATCCGTGTTGCAGTCCTCGCGGGTAACAACGCCCATCGCTGGCACAACTGGCCGGAGACGACGGGGGCGCTGCTTGACGCCTGGGGCGATGACCCACGGATCACCGCCCGCGTTCATACCGACCCGGACGACTTGGTGACGGCATTGGCCGATCGTGACGTGCTGGTTCTGAACTGGTGCAACTGGCATGATCCCGCCGGGTTGCCGGCCGTCGCGCAGGAAGCGATACAGACGTTCGTGACGGAGGGGGGCGGCGTGTTCGTGCACCACTTCGCCAACGGGGCCTGTCACGCGTCGTTGCCCGAGGCCGGTGCGTCGGACTGGCCATGGTACCGGACCCTCGTCCGGCGCGTGTGGGAGCACCGCGACGTCCTCCCGGGGAACAGCGCCCACGATCGCTATCGCAGCTTCGAGGTCCGGCCCTGCAGCAGTCATCCCCTGGTGGCCGGCATGCGACCATGCACCGTGGACGACGAGCTCTACTGGCGCCAGCACGGCTCGGAGCCGATCGATCCTCTCCTCGTCGCCACATCTGAAGAGACCGGTTTGGACGAGCCATTGGCCTGGGAATACGAGGTCGGCGCGGGGAGGGTGGTGCAGTCACTGTTGGGACACTCGGCCGCGACCTACAAAGCCGCCCCGATGCGTGCATTCGTCCGCCGGGCTGTGGCCTGGTGTGCCCGCCGCCCAGTCCACGGATCCGCGAATGGTGTGTGATCTCTTCGCCGGTTCTGTCGCCGCACGGAGGCGTCTCCCACGCTGTTTTGTACGCCGCACGGCCCCCCGGGCGACATCTTCTTCTAGTACGCCGCACGGCCCCCCGGGCGGCATTTCCTCTGGGCGATCGGAGGGCCGCTCGCCGTACCAGACAATCGGGCGGCATCTCCTTCTAGTACGCCGCACGGCCCCCCGGGCGGCATCTCCTCTGGGCGATCGGAGGGCCGCTCGCCGTACCAGACAATCGGGCGGCATCTCCTCTGGGCGATCGGAGGGCCGCTCGCCGTACCAGACAATCGGGCGGCATCTCCTCTGGGCGATCGGAGGGCCGCTCGCCGTACAAGCGGAATGGTCGCCGCGCAGAGGCGCCTCCCGAGCAGAACAGCGGGGTGCGGTTCTCCTGTTCTCCCTGGCCTCTTCTATCTACCCTCTCTGAGCACGGCTCTGGCATGACGGGCATAGTGTCCGCGCAGGTCTTCGGCATACTGCCGCAGGATGGCTTCGCCTTTGCCTTCGCAGTCCCCGCATCGGTAGAGCGCTCTGGCTACCACCAGTTCCCGGAGAGAGTTGTTCCGCGGCGTGGTGGACGTTCGGTTGTCGTCCGTCTGCTTCCGGGCTGCTGCGACGGTCGGGGTGGCATAGCCGGTCATTCCGGGCTTCGTGAGCACTGTCGCGAGGGCCTGCGCAGCACGTTCCCTCTCCGAGCCGGAGAGAACCGAGTCGGGCCGGACAAGGGCTTCCAGAGCAAGAGCAACGGCGCGATGGTGGGAGAACTCGCTTCCCGCATCCAGGAGAGCCGCTTTGCCGAGAATCGGTCCCAGTGCGAGAGCTTGCCGAGTCCGTCCCAGGGCGATGATGTAAGAGTCCAGTTCACTGATGCTCATGCCGAACTGGCCCATGCCGCGGTAGTTCCAGCCCGTGTCGAGCGCATCCGCGCCCATGACCGCCTCGGAAAGCGTTCCGGCACCGATCGGGTCCCAAAGCATGCCACAGATGTGGGCATAGCTCAGCTTTTCTCCCGGCTCCTGGGCTGCCTCGTAGGCGTCCTTCAGGAGTTGGAGGGCCACCTGGGGATGGGACAGGACGATCGCCAGTTCCTTGTGTCCACGCCCCACATTTCGAACGGCCTCCGCAACGCGCTCCGAGGGCAGAGGAAACCCGCCCTTGTGGTCAAAGGCTCCTTCGGTGAGACACCCGATATCGAGCAGGTGCTTCTGGATTGGCTTCAGGTCGACTTCCCGGACTGCGCCACCTAAGCGGGCGGCCTGAGCGGCGATGGCGCCGGCCGCATAGCCTTGGTTCTGCACGCAGGGCTGCATGCGAATCACCGGTATCGCGTCCCGGTGAGCACTGACACCCAGCCCAGTCACAATGATCCCTTTCAGGCCTGCTGGAACCAGAGCGCCCAGGGGCACATAGACCGTCATGCCGGTGCGGTCTGGCGGCTCGATGAGAAAGATGGGATGCACGGTGAACCCATGGCTGTCGAAATTGCTCTTGTGGAGTGAGACGGTGTCGGGCCAGGTCCGCCCCAGGATCATATCCATGGGCGAGATCGTCACATCCCCCACGATGCGCCGCCGTTCGCGCGTATCCATCAATTGCCCAAGATCGTACTCCCCGCGGAACTTCTCTCTTGCGCAGACGAACTGGTGCCAGAAATCGACGACATCCGTGTCATCTGCAAACAGGTAGTCCGTGTTGGTGTAATCGGCCCCGAGCTTGATCGGGGGCAGTCCCGTGCCCTGAACAGCGATATGGTCGGCTCCGGTGTAGGAGGTCTTCGCTCCCGCTGCTGCTGCCACATCACTGTTCCCGGTCGAGTCGATGACCGTGCCGGCCAGGATGACACCACGGCCCTGCGGCGTGGCCACGACCACACCCTTCACGGTTCCGTCCGCGACGAAAGCGCCACAGCCGAGGCACCCGGTCCAGACTTCGGTACCCGCTTCCCGGTTTGCCTGCCGCCACCACTCGGCTTTGCCAATCCACCAGACCCGGGAGTTGAGGCTCTGGACTCCAGCATCAGCCTGGGCGGTAAATCCCTCGCGATGGCCATGGTAGTACCGGGTAATCATTCCCACAGTACCCACCCCACCAAGGGCGTGTTGGTACTCAATCAGCAACGTCTTGGCTCCGTGTTTTCCAGCCCCGATTCCGGCGGGAGCACCGCCCGTCCCGCCGCCGACCACGACCACGTCATACTGACCGAGAACGGGCAGTCCCCCTTGGGGTGAGTTCACCGAAGCGTCGACGCCCCGGATCGCGTGGAGGCCGGTCAGGAACTCCCGGACGTCGCCTTTGCTCACGGGTTGGCCGGTTGGTCGGGCACGGATTTTAACGCCTTGGAGCTGGCCGACTGCTTCCACCTCAGTGGCGGCGGCCTGGCCGATGCGGGCCGCTAGGGGCATCAGTGCGGTTGGACGCAACAGCCTGGCGGCGACTGGTCGGGGCACATCTGCACAGCCACCAAGGACGAACAGCCGAGGGATTCCGGCCGGTCGGAAGGCGTTCAGAGGTGCGTGTTCCGCTCCAGGCCAGTCTCCCGTCAGAGGCTGGGCTGCCTTCACGGCGTCGGGCGGAACCTGGAAGAGGAACTCGGATGCGTCTACCTGCTGCGGGTCGAACGTCAGGTCGACAGCTTGGTTGTTTGCTTCGGCAAAGGAACCGAACGAGCCGTCATTCATGTTCAGACGCAGTGTGTATTCGATTATCTCGGCCTGGCCGAAGAAACGCCCTGTCCTGCGTCCCTTGACCCGCTGACCGCTCTTTTCTTCGCCCCCGATCACGACGCGCTGGAAGTTGTTGTCGCCGGTTGGGTACGGCTGAGAGGCCGCTCCGGCGAGTCGCGCGACTGTCGCGCGTTCGGTCGCGTCGATAATGACTTTGGCCAGTACAGCCTGACGACCGGAGCGGTTTGCCATGACGATACCAGCGGGTGCTCCCTGCCCATCGGTGAGGACATCGGTCGCGTAGCACCCGTAGAGAAAGCTCACCCCTGCTTGCAGGAGGGCTTCGTCCAGCGTCTTCTTGATATGCATGGGGCGAACCGGGCCGACCGCGGTCTCGCCTGGTTTCGGCTCCTGCAGTGGTTTCGCGCTGACCACCTCGACCTCGCCCAGCAGGATCCGCGCCGTGTTCGGGGCCCGGGTGAAACCGAGTCGTACGTAGCGCGCCTTGGCGTTGATCAGGACACTGGCTGTGATCGCTTCGCCCTCGGGGGCTACGCTGAGCGCCGGCACATCGTCCGTCCAGGTCTGTCCGTCCACGGACGTCGCTGCGACCATTCGCGACAGGCCGAAATCATCCTGCCGGTAGAACGCAACCACCCGGGCCTCTTCCACGTCTTCCACCTTGCCGAGTTCGCAGGTCACGGTGACGTCGCCGTCATACTGCACGCTCTCGGTCACTGCAGACGTAAATGAGCCGTCGGTCAGCCGCGGCGGGGTAGTGTCCGGGTGCTTGGCGGCTGCGGGAAGACTGGCGGTGTAGGTAAGTGGGAGCGCCCGTGGGTGACGCCCATCGCCGGCCAGGCCGGGATCATTGAAGAGCGCTTGCCCGAGCTCGGTCCCGGGCGTCTCGCCCGGCTCCAGCCAAAGACGCTTCGGGGCGCAGATATCCTCGCCCAGATAAGGCCTCGGGGCGGCAAGGAATACACGGGCTCCGGCCTTCGCTGCGGCCACCGCTGCCTCCACCCCGGGAGCTGTGCCGCCCACAACCACAACGTCGACATCATACGCAACGGGAACGCTGCGGGCAGACTCGGCGACCACCTCACCCTGAGCTGGTTCGGCCACGCCGCTCGGAGCTATCAATGCTAACCCGATTGCCACTGTCAGTCCTCCATGCCTCATTACGGTCATTCCTAACGTTTCAGTAAGTGTGGGCAGCCCTACGGGGACTCCGTCACCTCTCGGTCGTTGTGTCGTATGCGCGGACCTCACAGACCCGCACTGTTTCCGGCGATCCCGCTGCCTCCGGGAAGATCAACCTCAAACGGGAGGTCTTCACGGAGTCGAACGCGGCGACATGGCGCCGGAGAGCGTTGTCACGGACCTTGTGGACGACTTGCCACCCGTTGCCGTCAGGAATCGCGACATCAAATGACCGGGCAACCATCTCGGGAAGCTGGAACGTGACGTGAACGGAACCGATGGTCATCGGCTCTCCGAAATCGAGTTCAAGCCAGTGTGGGCCAGGGGCATCGGGATCCGGTTGCCAGGAGTTGGGGATGCCGTTTACGGCCCGGTTCCAGCCATCGATGACACTTCGGGGCACCAGCCTTATCGCTGTGGCATCGGTTGTCGGAGGCTTCGGTTCGCCTCCAGGCGTGAGGCGAAACCGGTAGCAGTGCGGCATGGTTGTCCAGTGCCCGACATGGTAGGCTCGGGCCGTGCCCGGGATGTGCACAGGATAGAGATGCCAGCTAAGGCCGGCGGTCGCGGGGAGCTGCACCGCGTATGGGCGCCCTGCCTCCAGCGGCGCAGAGAGGGGGAAGCGGACCCAACCTTCACTCCTGGCGGGGACCGCACCTGTGGCAGCTGCAATCTGGGTCATGCCCGAGAAGTCGCCCAGTTCCGGGGCCACCTGAAGCGTTGCCGCCAGAGAAACGGCCGTGTCTCTGGATGACGCCAGATAGAGCTCGATGGCTTCGACGTGATCTTTGGTCGCCGTGAACATCACCGCGCGGTCCGCTCCAAGTGGGTGGACCGTGCCGCCGTGCGGCGGTTTCCCCTGGGGGCCTGGTTTGGCGATGGTTGCGAAACTGGATGCGGTCACCGTGGCCTCTCTCGCGCAATCTTCCGGGTCGGCATTCCGGACACCCATCAGGTAGCACCCGTCACGGAGAAGCGCCTGTTGCAGTTCGTTCACGTAGCCCTCGTAGATCCCGCGAGGGGTTGTGCCCTTCCGCTTGCATATCCCCGCCGCTGTCCCCACGATCTGTCCCATGATACAGGTGGTTCGCATGACCCGTATACCGTTCATCCCAAGATGCGTGGCCGAGACGTTGCGCCCGGCCATGAACAGGTTCTCGATATTCCGGGAGTACAGCACGCGGTACGGGACACTCACCTTGTAGTGATAGAGGCGGAATGCCTGTGGGCCCTTGGTCCAGAAGCCTTGCGGGTGATGTGGATCGATGTTGTAGCCGGCGTAGAACACCGTGTCCGGATGGATCTCCCGCTCCATGTAATCGCGTTGAGAGAGCACGTAATCACCCAGCAACCGTCGTGACTCACGCTTGCCCGCGATGTGTCCATTCCGGACGAATTCCAGGTTGCGCACGGCTTCCTGGTACTGCGGACAGTGGTTCTTTTGGTGGTCCCAGAGCCCCACTTTGATCCGCAGAAGTTCATCACGGATCCGTTCTGCGTCCGTGATGGTGTCCAACATCCCCCCGAACTCCAACCACCAGGAACTGGTAACACTCCGGGGGCTGTCGGGGTGTCGACCACCGCCTTGCTCCAACTGATGCCACTCTTTGGGGGGGAGATCGCCTTTTGAGTGGGCTGTCTTTTTTGAAGACTGGTCGAAGTCGTCGCATGAATCCCACTTGTGGGCCCAGGCGGGGGCCTCGAACGACACGGGGTGGTCACGCTTCACGATGCTGCCACCGGTAAGCGAGGTGCTCAGGGACGAGGGGTGTGGTTCGGGTGCGGCGGCCGGTTCCCCATATTCGTTCGTTGCCTCGCGCCCCGTGCGGTAGTCAGCCCCGGCCCAGTGGCCTACCCAGCCGTCCCCGGTGGTATCAATGAAGGTATGACCGGCAAATGTGGAACGCTGCCCGCTGTTGACATCCATGGCCTGCACACTACTGATCCGGCTGCCGTTGCTCATCGAGACCCCGGTGGCTCGGGTGTTGAAGAAGAGGTCGATCCCGGGCTGGCCGCGGACGATCTCTTCGTACCTGCTCGAGCGATCTCCCCTGGCCCCGGGTGGCTCAAGTTCCTCGATGATTCCTGTTTCGCGCGGATCAAGTGGCTCGTTCGACGTGTCCCCGCTGATCGCGACGCGGATTTCCCGTGAAGCGTTGCCGCCAAGCATGGGTCGATCCTGTACCAGGGCGACGGAGCAGCCATGCCGGGCCGCGGCAATCGCTGCCGCACAGCCCGCAAGCCCACCGCCGACAACAACGACATCGTGAGGCCCGTTGGCGATCGCTTCCGCACTGACGCCCTCATAGCGCTCGCGTTGTACGGCGAGTTCGGCCGGATCATCGCTGGGGCGGATGTCACGACTCAGCACAACGGCATCGCAACGAGCCCACCAGCCGCTCAGGTCGTGCAGACGGATGTCGATCTTGCCGGCAGGAAGCTCAAAAGCTCCACCGTCCACCCAATGCCAGCGGTCGTGATCGGCGACTCCGAATGTGGTGGTCGACGGCTTCCCGGCCACAACGACCTGGAATGTTCCCGGAGCGTGTCCGGGGATCCAGTCACGGCAGCGCACCCACAGTCGGTAGGTCCCTGCTTCAGCGACACCCGCTTGCGTGACGGCGTCTGCGACTGGTTTCCCAATTGCGTTGGCCAGCAGATAGGGTGAGCCCATCAGGTCCACGAACTGACAGTCGTTCACCCAGCCCCCTCTGTCCGCAAACTGTTCGGCCTCGAGCCAGATAACGCTCGCCGGAGGGGCTGCAGCGGAAAGGGCATTCGCGGTCAGTACGGAGATAAGAGCCAAAACCAGCACTCCTCCTGGGTGGCGTTGTGTCATCAGCACGTCCGTCGTCCTGTCGGTCTGGGGCCTGAAGCGGTCGAAGCACGACCGACCAGGGGGCATGGATTGCGGGCGCCGACTCGAATCTGCACGATCATCGAGTTACCGTAGCACATCCGGGCCTGGCCGCTCACGTGGAATGAGTGTTCCCGCGGCTTTCTCAGGCTCGATAGAGCTGCAGTCGGGACGAAACCACGACAGGCGTCGCTTGAGCGGCAGTGAACGGAATCCGGAGCCACTGACAGGAAGAGCTGACCATGGCGAAGACACGACTCGCGATCATCGGTGCAGGGGGACATGCAAAGGCGGGGCACTACAGGGACCCGGGGCTGCGCCATTGCCCGGAGGAAATCGAGCTCTGCGCGGCGTGTGACCTGGACCGCGATAAACTCGCCGCCGTGGCCGACGAATTCGGCGTACCGGCGGTCTACACCGACTTCCGCGAGATGATTGCCGAGGCGAAGCCCGACGGCATCGTCATCGTTCTGCCTCCGACGCTCGTGGCGGAGATGGCTCGGGCCTGCCTTGAGCTGGGACAGCATGTCATCGTGGAGAAACCGCCGGGATGCAACCTCACTGAAGCCCAGTCGATCCTCGACACAGCCGTTGCCTGCGAACGGAAGGTCGCTGTCTCGGTGGACCGCCGCTTCTTCCCGGTCACCCAACTTCTGAAGCGGAAACTCGTGCCGAGCAAGATCAACCATCTCAACATGTCCTACAACAAAGCCTTCTTCAGTTGGGGAGCTCCCACCAACTTGTTCACCGCCGATGCCATCCATCTGATCGATCTGTTCCTCTATCTTGGGGGGCCGGTCGATGAAGTGCACGCCTATGCCTCGCGACGCGGTGAAGGCCTCTTGCGCAGCTTCTCCGGCGTGCTGAAACTGGCTGCGGGGGGCGTTGGGACCTTCAACTGTCACAATTCCATGCCGCCCGGCAGACATGGCCGTCGCCAGCTGTTCGACGTGACCTCAGATGGGCTCTCAGCTTACCTTGACCTGGGGCCTACCATGGGTGGCAGCGCCTACGGAGGCAATGGCACGATCATTGACGGAACGGACGAACTTCCCGTCGAGGAGTACTTCGCGGAGATCGCAGGGGAGCCTCACCCGGCGGCCGGCTCGGAGATGCTTGACTTCGCTCGCTGGATCCGCGGCGAAAAGGCACCGATCGCCCCGCTTGAGGAGGTCATTGAGACCGTCCGGCTCACCGAGGCCGTTGCGGCAGGATACTGTGGGAAACTCAGCGAGTTTGAACCCGTATTCGATCGCACGAATGCACCGTAGAGGAGCCACCATGCAGCACAAGACGCTTGATTTCGCATTTGCAGGCCTGAGGCACCCACATGGCTGGGCCATCTGGAATCGGGTTCAGAACGAGGGGGGCTGCGACGTGGTCGCGGTCTGTGAGGAACACGCGCCGACGCGCGAGGAGCTCCTGGCGCGTCCCGATATCTCCCGTGTCTATGATCGCTACACCGACATGCTTGCGGCAGTCCCGTCAGATGTTGTGGCCACTGCTGACTACTACGGGAACCGGGGCCGCATCGCGATCGGAGCCCTGGAAGTCGGGCGCCATGTTCTGGCGGACAAACCGGTCTGCACGTCCCTCAGCGACCTTGAACGAATGGCGGAATTGGTCGAACGCCACGGTCTGGTAATCGGCTGCGAACTGGATCTGCGGGCGATCCCCCAACTCGACCAGGCGCGCGAACTCATTCTTGGCGGCGAAATTGGGGATATCCACGCGATCAGCTTCGGGGGCCAGCACCCGCACTTCTGCTACGAACGCGCAGACTGGTATCTGGCCCCGGATACTTATGGAGGGGTGATCAACGACATTGCCATTCACGGTATCGATATCTTGGAGTGGATGACCGGCATGCGCTTTACCGAGGTCGTGGCGGCCAGGAACTGGCGGGCCCTCAAGATCGAGGACAGTCCGTTCCGGGATGCCGCACAGATGATGCTGACGATGGAGAATGGGTGCGGTGTGATGGGCGACGTCTCTTTCATCACACCGACGAGTAGTGGATTCTCGCTGCCGTACTACTGGGAGTTCACATTCTGGGGAAGCAGTGGCGTCCTTCGCGTTGGCCTGAATCGTCAAACAGTCGATGTTTCCCGCGAGGGCGACACCGACATGCAGAGGATCCCCAAACGCCAGGAGCGTCCTCCGGACTACTTCGAGCTCTTCAGGCGTGAATTGGCCGGAACGCCTGGGGATCTCACGACCGGGACCATCATTGATGTATCACGCAAGGCGCTGCTGATCCAGCAAGCCGCAGACCAGGACCTTCGTGACGTCCCGCTGTAGATGACCGGCCTGCGTGTCGTCGCTTCTCCGCGGAAGCTGCGGTTCGGGCGGAGGGAGATGCCGGGCCGGAGTTCGGCGTTCCCAGAGGAAGGCATTGCGGCTGGGGACAGCACGCCCTCCCAAAACGATACCCCCGGCAAAGGACAGGTGCGGATGCGGATCGACGACACGACTCCCCTGAGGACCCGCGATGGTGTGACACTGACGTCTCGGCGCCTGGTGGCGGGCGACATTGCCGCCCTCAAGCGGTTCTATGATGACCTCACCCCACGATCCCGAGCGTTCTTCCTGGCTCACGGTCTCGACCGCGCGACGCTCCGGAAGGTCACGGACCGCTCGGAAGCTGGAGACGACCTCGTGCTGGGCCTGTTCGAGGACACGCGCATGGTGGGGTACTTCTTTCTGTGGTATTTCAACAACCCGGTCCCCCTTCTCGGGATCGGCTTGTCGGACGCCTTCCACGGTCGGGGGCTGGGTAAGCAGATGCTCCAGTTGCTCATTTCCGAAGCGGCCGAGCACGGCTGTGAGGGTGTCGAACTGACGACCCAGATGGACAACGATCGGGCCTTCGCCCTCTATAAGGCGGTTGGCTTCGAGCACTACGGGGACGTCGAGAATCTGCAGGGCGACGGTACGGTGGAGCGGGAGAGGGCCATGTTCTACAGGATTGCACCCGACGCAACGCCTGGAGATACCCCCCACGCCCCGCCTGTCTGAGAACGGGGAGGGTGACACCCCGGACCCGGATGGTGCCAGGATAAAGACGATCGGGGCGTGGCAGCCCCTCCCACGTTGGCTGCGGTGACCTCAATGTGGGAGGCGGTGCCACCCGGCGACCTCCTCCTGGATGCACTTACTGCCACTTGTCTCCGTGCCTGTTCCGCCCTACACCCCCAGGAAGCCCTCGTGGAAGAAGACCGGTTCATACCCGTTCTCGGCGCAGAACCGGATGGCTTCCTCACAACGTCGAGCATGGTCCGGGCGGTGGTTCTTGTAGAACGGCCAGAAGTACTGCTCATGGGTGAACAGGTCCATGATTTCCGCCGTTTCAGGCCGGTCCATCTTGGCCTGCAAGAGGGGCACGACTTGATCAACAGGCGTGTTGTTACAGACGATGTCGACCAAGGAGTAGATGACCCCGGTCGCGAAGTCCTTCAATGCATCATGACCGCAAAGGTAGTCGCAGCGCGTGCCGTCGAGCAGGTAGTTGATATCGTACCCGGTGCTTGGTGCATGTTGCCTGACCGTCCCATCGTTGGTGTAGCCACCGCCAAAGCTGGGAGAGAAGAAGCCGCTCAGGACCCGCACGCCGCGGTCCACGAGCACGGGAATGCAGCTCGGCTGAACCATGGCCCAATGGACCACCGTTGCGGGGGAGTAAGCGTCCTCTCCGGCGAAACGCAGAATCTCGTTGCTCACCAGATCATAGTCGTGGGCAAGCTTGGCAGCGGATGCGTATTGGTAGGGACGGTCCGGGAACTCGTTGTAGGCATGGAATGCCAGCCGGAGCCAGTCGGCATTGTCCGCCCACTCGCCTTTGTAGGAGTCGGGGAACTGGGGCAGTGAGAAGTCGTTTTCCGGGGTGGTGTGGAAGACATTGAGAACGAACTTGGCTCCGTACTTCCGGTTGAGATCACGCAGTATCCCGAGGTAGAAGCAGTCGAAGAGAGACGCGTAGCGCTCCCTGGCGATGTCCCGCAGGAAGAAGCTGTTGTCGTCGATACTGAATCGGTACCGGGGTCGGGAGTTGCGGTCCCAGACCACGCGGACGCGATGCTCGTGGAGTCCCGTCGGGTCGCTCCCGGTCGCGACGATGTCAGTTTCTGCATCTGAAAGCGTCACCTGACCTTCGAACTCCAGCCCATTCCGGGTTGTCTCGCAACCGTTCACGGACACGGAGATTCCGGCTGGCGCTGTGCCTCTGATCCGGATGCGCAGTCCGTCAGCTGTTCGTTTCCCCAGGCGATCATTCAATACAGCCCCGTGGAATGGTTCTAGAATCCTGATCATGTCTGCTGTCCTTCCGCCGAACGCATGGCGATCACGTTTCTGCACACAGCCTTGGGAGCCCCACAGAAGGGACTCAGGTCCACTTGAGTACGGAGTATAATTCCCGGCTCCGCCTCTGTCGACACCGGGAGCCGATCCTTGATAATGCCTCACCTAGAGGGAGAGCCTCACGAGACTGCCCCCTCACGATCCTTCACGTCCCTCGCGGTTGCACAGGGCTTGGCCCGGTGGTAGGATACCCGCACTGGTGAGCCCGGGGTCTCTTGAAATGGCCCCTTTGGACAGCCTGAACCAAAACGCGTTCGCGGAAGCAGGAGAAGGTGACGAGGATGGACAAGCTGAAGGTTGGTGTTATTGGCGTCGGATCGGTTGTGCGGGAAATCTACCAGCACCTGTACTACAGCAGCGATTTCTCCGACATCCTGGATATCGTGGCTGTCGCGGACCCAAACGACGAGTACAGGAACTGGTTCTGCGACACCTACAATATTCCGGCTGACAGGCGCTTCACGGATCACAAGGAGATGCTTGAGAAGGTTGACCTGGATGCGACCCAGATCAACACACCTGACCACATCCACGCCGGCCCAACCATCGATTCACTTGAGGCTGGGCTTGACGTCGTTGTGCCTAAGCCAACTGCGGCAACGGTCAAAGACGCGCACGCCATGATCGAGACGGCCAAGCGCACAGGCCGCCTGATGGGGATCGATTTCCACAAGCGTGAGGACCCACGGATAAAGGAGGCTGAGGCCCGCTACCAGGGCGGTCGCTACGGTGAGTTCCAGGTTGGCGTGTGGTACATGCTCGACAAGCTCATGGTTGCGGATCCGAACCACGATCCCATGTTCTTCGCCACGGCGGACTTCGCTGAGAAGAATACCCCTATCTCGTTTCTGACCGTGCACATGGCCGATGCCTTGATGAAGATCGTCAATCTGACCCCCGTTGAAGTCCGGGCAACCGGCTACTCGCACAAGCTCCCGAGCCTCAATCCCATCGCGGTCAAAGGGTATGACTTGGCGGATACGGAAATCCGCTTCAAGAACGGGGCTGCCGCCCACATCATTACCGGCTGGCACCTACCGAACACGGCCCACGCGACCACGGTTCAGTCCAGCAGGATGGTCTGCAGTGAAGGGCTTCTCGATCTGGGTCTGGATACCCCGGGTTTCTACGAGATGCACGCAGAAGGTCTGTTCCAGGTGAACCCGCTGTTCAAGAATTTCGAGAAGGATGGGACAGTCACGGGGTACGGTATCAGCAGCCCCGGGAGGATGTACCAGAAATTCCTGGCTGCCCAGAAGGGCGAACTGGATGGCGACATCCGGGCAAGCATGATGACCCCGATGGAGCTTGGTTTCTACACGGCGCTCGTGCTTGAAGGAGCTGAAGCAAGTCTCGATGCCGGCACTGAAATTGCCGACGGCGTTGTGGCTGGTGTCCCGATTGACCTTAAGGATCTGGTCATGCGCGAGCTCGGACCGGAGGCCGTCAATACCTACGGGCTCTAGACCGGGTTGTCACTGAGACAAGCGGCGGGAGATGTGCCGCCTCCCACACACTGAGGCCACGCGCAGCCAACGTGTGTGTGGCCGTTTCGACGCGTCCTACGGCTGTGGGACTTGCTCAAGGCCCTGAGCTTTGTCGAAGGGCTGCCATGCCCCCATTGCCCGGCGTAGTTGAAGTAGGGCGGCCACTCCTGGTCGCCGGTGTCTCTGAAGCCGGGCCTGCAAGACGGCCGCTGTGGACATCGGCCTCCAGGGAAATCCCGTGCAGTCCAGGGGGGGGCTCTACGCACGAGCCTGAGTCTTTCAGGACAGGTGGGCCGTTCTCTCCACTATCTCGTCCTGCATTTTCGGGGGAAGTGAGGTGAAGTAATCACTGTATCCCCCAATCCGCACCAGCAGGTCGCGGTGCCTGTCCGGGTTCCTCCTGGCGTCACGGAGCGTCTCTTCTGAGACGCAGTTGATCTGAAGCTGAAGACCGCCGCGGGCCAACAATGTCTTGATCACGGCTTTCATGCTCTTCCGAGTCTCTGCGCCTCCCGGATGGAACTTGAGGTTGGTGGCAACTCCCCCCATGAACGGCAGTTGGTTCCAGCAGGTCGAGGACAGGATGGCAGCGGTCGGTCCGTTTACCTCTTGTCCCTGCGCAGGCGATGAAGCCGCGGCAAGTGCCGTGTACGCCCTTCTGCCGTCCGGAGTTGCCGGCGTCTTCTCGCCTTCAGTCACATGCTTCAGGTATGAATACATGCCCGGCACGGCTCTTGCCCCAAAGAGATTCACAATCCCCTCGCATGAGCGCGCCAGCATCGCCGAGATCTCGCGCATAAGCGTGTCGGTTTCAGGCTCGTTGTTGCCGAAATGGGGGAAGCTGTTCACGATGCGCTGGTGCAACGCCCGACTGTTCTCGAAGTCATCCATGAGGATCTGATAGAACTCCGCCATCGTCAGCTCCTGTCTGTCGAAGACGAGGATTTTCGTCGCGATGATGGAGTCAACCAGGTTGGCTGTGCCAAGGAACGTCGGCATGATGAAATTGTAGTTTGCGCCGCCTTCGTCAATACCCTTACCCGACGGGAGGCAGTCATTGACCAGGCATGAGGGAAGCAGACTGTCCCCGCCGTTTCTCGAGCGCTCCAACTGCCACATCTTCTGAGTGCGCATCTCGGACACGATCCTCCCGCGCAGTTCACGTTCGTATATCTCCAGGAATTCCCCCACCCCTTCACATTCGCCATGGTCTTTCATGACTCCCAGGAACAGTTCCATCGTGTTGATGGTGGGGTTGAAGACCCAGCAACCAGACTGTCCACAGAGCGTGATCTCAACGCACGAGCTGTGTACGTAGTTGTGGGCATCGCACTCCGGCACCCCCAACTCCAGCAACCCCTGCGTGATGGCATCATCGTTGAAGATAGCCGGGTGAGAGTACCCCCGTGCCAGCATCTCCACGGCTGATTCCAGGATGTCATCAGGCGTTTCTCCGTGTACGCAGAGGCCAATTCCGGGATAGGCCATTCTTGTGTGAGCGATGCTCTGCAGGAACAGGTAGGTCAACTCATTGCACACCGCGTTCCCTTCCCCATCCCGGCCGCCAATCATGAAACCGACCGCTGACCCTTTTGGGTGGCAGGACGAATAGAGTAGACAGAAGCAGTCGATCAGCTCCATTGCATTGTCCGGAGTCAATCTGCCCCCCGCGATGTCGGCACGGTAAAGACCAATCAGGACCTGGTCCGGACGGCCCATCTGATAGTCTCCCCGCAGCATGAAGGTGTAGAAGTGTATGCTCTGGAGAGCCTCGCGGAAGGTCCGGGCGGGTCGTGCCGGGACTTTCGTCAGGATGTCGGCGATCTCCAACAGCTCACCGGCTCGTTCCGCCGAAGCGTCTGCCGCCATCGCCCGGGCATGCTCTGAATAGCGCCTTGCCGTCCTGGCGAGGGCAATCAGTTCAGTCAGGCATCCGCAGTAGAACTCATCCCTCGCGGTGTTCTCCGGCAACTGAGCATCCAGGGATCTGCGCCGTTGGTCCACCTCCGCTATCAGACCGTCGACACCGACTCTGATGAGTTTCTCATAGTCCAGGGCCATGTGGTCATACACACCACGCGAGGGGGGGATGCATGCGCGTGCACGTTGGCCCATCTCCTCAGATCGGCGCTGTTCGTCTTCGGTCACGTTCGAGAGGTCCGGGCAACCGACGATCAGTTCGTGATCATTGATGACGACCGGCTCGTGCTCCATGCGGTATGCCAGGCTGGCAGCGCGGCGGAGACGTGTCGTCGGCTGGTCTCCGGAGGCGATCCACCCTTCGCACTGCAGTAGCCCTCGTCTGAGCCCCCAACCATGAGAGGGCAGTTCAGACATCATCGGTCCCAGAAGAGTCTGTTCCCGCAGCTTCTCTATTCTGTCTGTAGGTGCATCCATTCCCGGTTGCCCAGTCTCTGATGTGTCCCGTTCCGTGGACTTACCGTTTGCGCCTGCGGCACTGAAAGCGTGTCTCTTCTGCGGCGCCGGTAGTTCTCTGGACTTTAGTCCACTGATCGGCAGTTAGATAGACTTGGAGACTGACGATGGCGGCCAATCCACTTGAATCCACGGCCATGGGCTGTCAGACTACTCCAGATCAGCGACCCCAAACCCTGGGAGTATTCACGACATGTCACAGAACCCCATGGCTGTCTTCCTGGCCACGGCATTGACGTTGTCCGGAATCGGCGGCGCGGCCCGAGCCCAATCGACTGCGCCTTCGCTGGCGAGTTTGTCGCCGAAACTCGCCTGGATTGTCAAGGAGAAGCTCCGCGGAGGCTACAACTACAATCCTCCATTGGAGTACTTCCCAATCGCGAAGAACTGCGGCATGAACGCGATAATCAGCCGACTTGAGATCGCGAATCAGCCCAGTGGTGATGTGAACCTGGTCGGCACGCTCAAACCCGGGGCGCGCAAGCCTGATGCGCTGATCAGCTACGAGTTGATCGAGCCGTCCTCCAAACTGGCCCGCGAACTGGGGCTGCATTGGTTCTATATGCTGAATCTGGCGGGGTCCTACGGGAACTACATCGACGGCATACGCGACAATCCGCGCCGGTTCAACAATGGCAAGCTGCCGGCCTCAACAGACGACATCTACTGGCAACGCGTGGTCGAGGACCGGTTCCTGCGAGTCGCCCGCATGCTGCAAGGCGATGAGTATCAGATCGATGGGTTCCTGATCGACCCGGAGATGTATGCCCTGCGCGGAGCCACCCCTCCGGGACTCGATGTGGGTGACTTCGCTCTCGACCAATTCCTCAAGGCGAAAGGTATGGACCTCGATCTGTCGGGAATGGACATGGACGCCCGGCACACCTGGTTGCGCAAACACAAGCTGACCGCAGACCTCGAAACGTTCCAGATTGAGCGCATCGAGACGTTGGCCACGCGGACGCGCGAACGAGTGCAGGAGCTCTTTCCGGACGCCGTGTTCGGATTCCTGTTGTGGCGCGATTCGCTATGGTTCCGCGCCGTGGCCAGAGGCTTCGGGACAGCACGGACGCCATGTTTCGTGGGCCCCGAGTCGACCTATCCCGGCGGGTTTAGTCCGGAATTCCTCAAGTACCGTGACTTTGTGCGCCGTGAAGCGGACGCACCTATTCTGTTCGTGCCGGGACTGTCCTTGAGTTGCGACGAATCGGATGCGTTGATGAAGGTGTTGCCCGGCAATCTCTACCATCGCAGTGCGACCACGGAAGGTTACTGGTTCTGGGCCCTGTCCCGAGCGTTCGGAGATGCAGCCCAGCGCGGTCGGGCGACGGCGATGCTGGCTCGGGTCAACTCCGAGTTGAATCGGCGCGCGAACGCTGCGGGGCCCTATGAATCCAGTCTGAAGCCGGCTCCGTTGCCGGCCGGCATACCAGCTCATCTCCACGACACGCTGCTGTCCGCACGTTCCTGGACGCGACCGGATGCATCGGCTCTGCCTGCCACGATGCCCGCAGGTCGGACGGCGATGGGGCTGCGCGGACTGCACACACTCGTGTTTGCAGCTGAGAAAGGAAAGCGTTACACACTCAGAATTCGGAATGTGCAACTGGGGCGGTACACATCTCCAACATCCGTAAGCTTCTTCCGGCCCGGGGCATCGCAGATCAAGATCCCCGATATCCCTCTACACGCGACGAAGGACGTGTCGGTGATAGCCGATGTCTCGGGAATGTGGCTTGTGTCCATCACCTCGCACAACAATGCGTTCACGGTGGATCCCGCGGACAGCGGGGCAGTGCTGTATGCGCCGGGGAAAGTGGCCGGCTGCGGCGGCAAGGGCGAGGGCAGGATCTACCGGTGGTTCTTCTATGTCCCGCGGCATGTCGATACGTTTACCATGAACTACGGCGGAACCGGCCACGAGCCCGCGACGTTCCGCGTCTTCCGTTCCGATGGCAGCGTGGACTTCGAGCACAGCGATGTGCGCAAGTCCACGACCCGGGAAGTGCGCGCCGGGGACGAGGCGGGGCAAGTGTGGTGGCTGGAAACGTCGGGGATCGTCGAAGACTACGCCTTCGGCTTCACCGGCATCCCGACCCTGTTCGCGTCGGATCCTGCTCGCCTGCTCTGTCCGACCCGGTAGATGAGACAGCCGCGTGACGCCTTAGGGCACGGTGATCCCTTTGAGCCGGCGCACCGATGCCGTGCCTCCAACATAGACATGCCCCCCTGAAAAGGCGATGCGACCGCCTGACCTGACGCGACCGAGGGGCGTTATTCGGCCGTCAACGGGATCGATGGTGACCAGCACATTGCCGGGGAGATAGGTCCACACCTTGCCGTCTGGGCCCAGGCGGAAATCGAAGCACTCCTTCTGGTTACTGCCGATCTTGACCGGCAGGGGGAAGGGCAGCGGCTTCTGCCAAGCCACGGAGCCGGTAGCTGCGTCGCAACCGTAGAGGATGCTGGACTTGTCGTTACTCGGATCCACGGTCCAGCCGATGATACGGCTCCGGCCAACGCCGGCAACCGGGCCCGCTCCCTTTGCCTTCAGTACCGGATCCACGTGCCCCGTCATCTCGTTTGTCTCCGTGTCAAAGAGAAACAGCCGTCCCTGTTCGGGGGTCGGCTTGTTCAGCAGAGGGTCGGCGACGCTCCGTGTGCTGATGGCGATCCTGCGTCCATCCTGGATGGGTGTCATGTGGGTAATCTGGTAGTTGCTGAACGGTTCCCACGTGCCTCCGGCCTTCCCGGTCGCGGGATCGTGCCAGGCGAGGCCGCCCCCGGCTCCGTCACGGTACCATCGGCCACCGAAATAGACCTTGCCGTTTGCCCCCGTGGTCCCGGCGTACATTTTGTGCGTTCCGGCGAGTTCTTTGCCTCCCAGGCGTACCACACAGCGCGGATTGCTGTCCGGGGCGGTGTCGGCCAACGCGCGTCCGTTCGATTGCGGAGCATTTGCCGTCCACGGCAGATTCGGCTCCCATTCGTAGAGCGGCGAGGTGGGGTAGCCGCTCATGTAGATTTTGCCTCCCTGGAACGCGGTTGCGTAGTGGCTCAGGTGGAGGGAGCCCGGATGCTGGTACTTCCCTGTCTTCGGGTCGAAGAGAAAGTGCCCGAGGTATGCTCCCCCCGTGCCGAAGAGTCGGCCATCAGGCATTTCCCGGAGTCGATACAGGCCTTGGGGGAACACCGGTACGCTGTACCTGAACACCTGCCAGCCCTGCTGCTCAGGAGTCGCGTCTTCGGGCAATCCCTTTGCGGCTTCCTTTGCCGCCTGAGTCCGAATCCAACACTGTGCCTTGCCGTCAGGTCCGGGCTCGGCACGTGCCAGTGACACATCCGGTCTTGGCGGCATGCGCACTTGAGCCACACCACCGTCCTCGGGTTCAGGCCAGGGCGGGGCTTCTTTGGGGCTCTTCTTGGGGATGGCTTTGCCTTCGTACAGCCAGTACTCGGTTCGAGCGCCGTCCGTGCCCACCACCTTGGATGCGGCAGCCGTGCAACCATAGCGCTGCTGACGAACGTTGATGACGCCACCTGGAGGGGTTGTCTCGAGCAGCGTCTCCGACGTGCGTGTCTCGCGGTCGTAGGCCACCAGATACCAGGGCACCTTGCCGCTGGCGATGTAGATGTACCGATCGTCCACCCCGCCGTAATAGGCCCAGGACCCCCGAGGCTTGTGGCTCGGTCCCATGGGGCCGTAGAGGGTCACATCACCCGTTTTCCAGTTGACTTGGCAGGCGGTGACCGAGCGGTCGGTGTGCCCCCCCATCGCGTACAGCATTCCATCCCAGCCAAGCACGAACGGGTGAGTTTCTCCGCGCATGTCATCGGGCATATCGAACGCATTGAGCTGCATCGTGTTCGTGGCCGGATCGTAGACGCAAATCTCGACTTTGATATGGGGCTTGCCGAGAATGGAGATATAGAGCTTCCCATCCGGTGCCACGGCGCTCTTGGGGATGTGGACGTTGTAGTACCGACCGGTCTCGAACTCGGTCACTTCGCCCGTGCCCGTGTCGCAGATGCGAAAACTGTTCGGGCCACCGTACTGGGGGGCGTAGTGCAGGATGACATCCCACGTCTTGCCGTCCGGGTTCGGGCAGTAGAGCACGGCGTCGCGCCTCGTGGACATGATCGGCTGGCAGAGGTCTTCCGTCTCGATCGGCTTCGCGGCCTTCACTTGGGCCGTCAGGTCCGGCTGTTCCACAGCTTGCCAATCAGCCATGGTTACGCCCGTGAGGAGCGTGAGTGCGCAGACAAGGTGTCGTGTCATTGACGGACCTCCATCGCTGTCAACGGTCAGGTCACGACCGTTTCAGGTGTGAGCAACTCTTTCCAGCGGGAGCGGCTCAGATAGGCTGCGATGATCGCAATGCTGACCACGAAGAGCAGGATACCGACGCCAAGACGAGGCGTTCGGTAGGTCAGGTCGAGCGTTCCGGCTTCTCCCGGTGGGAGCCAGAGCGCTGTGGTCACGTGGTTGGAGCGGACGAGCTCGGGCGACCCGGGCTGTCCGTTGCCGCGCCTAAGAATCGCTTCCCACCCAGGGAAAAGGGCGAACGTATCAGCCAGGAAGATCCACATTCCATCCTCGGATTCCGGTACGCTGATGGAAAGGCGCGAGGGGGATGCCTCCTTTGCCTCCAGCGCATGGACAGCTGACGGGAGCTCCGTCTTCAGCGCTTCCAGTTGAACATCATTCACAACGCTGCCGCCCCAGTCTTCGCCAACAACGGTGCCGGGGCCGGGCAGGACGTAGTCGGCCTGCGCGAGAAGATCGTCAGGGAGTTCTTCTGCATCGGTAGGGGCGTATACAATGGCCGTCCGGGCGGGGTCGACGACCTTCGTGGTCAGGAGTTCGAAACCAGCTGCCCGACACCACTGCTCCGGGCCGTGAAGAAGCAGGACCTTCTGCCCGGTGGATGCGCGCGGCATGGAACGCGTGTTGCGGTAAAGGTGCGGGCCACGGGCCCGGGGCGGACGTGCGTCCGGCGAGGGGACGGGAAACGTGGCGACAAGCTCGAGACCGTCTTCGCCCAGTGGCTCGATGGACGAGACGTACTTGACGGCCAGGAGGCCGGTCATGGTTGCGTAGTTGCGGTGACTTCCGGGGATGAAGGGGAACTGCGGCACTCCCACCGTTTCGCTCAGATCAGAGTAAATCATGTCTTCGTGCCAAAGCCTTGGGTACCCCACGAGTACCCGCAGTCCGTACGGCACAGTTTGGTGTTCCCAGCTCCAATATCGACTGTAGTCCTGGTAGCAGCTCAGCCGGAAGAAGTCGGAGTCCTGACGGGCATGCTGGAGAATGGGGTTGGCTTCGCGTTGCGCTGCCTGGTCGTCGACCATGGTTGGGAAGTGTGGTCGGTACACCATCAGGGCCAGGGCGCAGGCTGTCACGACCAGCCATCCCGCCGCCACGCGCGTCCTAGGGGCGCGGACACGCCGCTCCAGCCAGACCAGTCCCCAGCCCGCCAGGCATGCCCCGATGAGGTAGGGGATGAACAGACCACGCTGGGGATGCCTCTGATCTGCGAAGAACGGGATCGTCCTGCGAGCCAGCGTGTACAGGGCGAGGGAGTGATAGAGGAGCATGGGACCGATCGCCGCCGCGAGGGCGATCAGTGTCCCCTTGCGACTCGTGCGGTAGGCCTGCCAGATACCGGCCAGCAGGAGCAGTACGAGAGGCAGCAGGAGTGCATGGGGACCGACCAGAACCGGATGATCCCGGATGACCACGTTCAGTCCACGGACATCCAGACGAGTGATGTACTCCGGGACAAATGCGGCGGCGTCCGACATTCCGTAGCGACGCCCAGAGACGCTGAGGAGAGAAACCCCCGGGAGAATTCTCATCGCACACAGACCAGTGACGGTAGCCACGGTCACGACGCCTCCGACCCCAGCCTGGACGAAAGTCGCCCGACGCGTGAGCAGACGGTATCCCAGGAAGGCAGGGAAGCCGACGATGCAGGCGTAGAGAAACAGCGTTGCCGCGCCGCTGTGGACCATCAAGCTCAGGAGAATCCCGAAGACCAGGAAACGCGCATAGCGATCTCGGAACGGGCGTATGGCGACGTAGAGCAGCCACGGCGCCCACGCCATACCGTGTATCTTCGGCAGGTGGCCGGCGAAACCATGGAAAGCAGCGTAGACGGGATTGAACAGGAACAGTAGACCGGCCAGAAACGCGTGCCGTGGGCGAAGGCCCGCGGCTCGAAAGAAAGCCAGAAGTCCCAGCCAGCCGACGAACAGATGCAGCGGAATGCTCAGGCGAGCCGCAACCTGTCCCCGGAAGATGAGCAGGAGATTCTCCAGCGAGAAGACGTTTACCCCGGGTTCGGCCAGGAAAGGCATCCCACCGATGATGTACGGGTTCCAATGCGGCAGTTCGTGGTGTTCCAGGACGGACTTGCGCCACACATCGGCGTGGACGCCAAACTGAGGGATCAGGTCGCAGTAGTACTCGGCCGGATCGGTGGGGCGACGGATGACATCGTGCGACAGGTCGAAGAACCCCCAGTAGTAGATGACAGTGAACGCCATCATCAGGACGGAAACCCACAGTGTCTCTCGTCCCATCTCTGTCAACAGGCCATTCGAGGGAGAACCTGCTGTCTGGCTGGGCTCGGGCTGAGGCAAGTTTGGTCCTCCTGAAGCAACAGGCTTGCTTTTTCGGGTCGGTCGCCCAGAATATCATGATTGGTCCGAAGCTGTCAACCCGTGCGCTCAGGTTCTGCTCCCGGGATGACGATACGAACACGCGAGTCCCACATGCCCGAGTCGTCGCCCAAACAACGTGAGTCGGTCTCACCATGCCCGATTTCCAGGCTGGTTCTTGCTGGCTTGGTCCTGGCCTTTGCCGCCGGTCTGGCCTTGCGTTTCTCTGCGCTTTCACGACAATCTTACTGGTACGACGAAATGAACGGGATCCGCATTGCCTGGCGGCCTTATGTGGAGATCCTCCAAGAGCTGGAAGCGGACGCCTCGCCGCCGTTCTATTACTTCAGTCTCCACCCCTGGCTACACCTTTTCGGTGATTCGGAGGCATCCACCCGCGCTTTCTCCGCGCTGTTCGGCGCTCTCCTTCTCCCCTGCATTCTGCTTGCGGGGAGGCGGCTGTTCGACGCCAGGACCGGGACCATCGCGATGGCCTTGGCCGCAGGGGCGCACGTCCACATCTACTACAGCCAGGAAGCACGGATGTACGCCATGCTGGCGCTCTTTGCCTTGCTCTCAATGCTCAGTCACCACCAGGCTTGGCAGCACGGCCGCCGGACGGCCTGGGGGCAGTGCGTGCTTTGGACCGTTCTGGCGATGTACACACACAACTATGGTGTCTTTATCGCGTTGGCGGGAGGCGTATACGGGCTCTCCTGCTGGCGGCAGCAGCCCGACCGGCGGCCCGCATTCGTCTGTGCCCTGCTGCTCACCGGGTCTCTGTACCTGCCGTGGTTCTTCTTTGCGTGCCGCTATCAGTTTGCGGGAACAGCGATCACCGGTGGATGGCTTCCCCGGTTCCGGCTTTCGCATCTTCTTGAAACCGCAACCAGCCTTTCCGGTGTTCGCCTGGTGGGAAATGGGAGCCTCGTGTATTGGGTGGCTCTCGTGGGCCTGGCGGCCTACGTCGCGTGCTGGGCGAACGCCCTTGGGATGTTGAAACCCAAGACCGATGGCCGCGCCTCTCTCGAGGGCTGTAGCCCCCCCGGATCCGGTCTCCGCATCGCGGCGCTTTACTTCCTCATCCCGTTGGTCATTCCCATGCTGGTGTCTGTAGTCAAACCGATTTTTCTTCCGCATCGTTACTCGATGGCGGCGTGGCCGGCTTGTGTACTCCTGGCTGCTTTTGGTCTGAAGCGCATTCGGTATCCAGTTCTGCGCAAAGCCGTCATGGCGGCGATCGCTGTGAACATGGTGCTTTCCATGCTTTGGCACTTCGGGGCCGAAGTGAAGGCACCCGACCGCGAGGTCGCTGCCGCGATAGCGGACCGTCTGGAAGCCCGTGACTGCATCATCTACTCCCCGCATTGGGCCGGTGTCACCTTCTCGCATTACTTGCGGAATCGACCCCACCAACTAGGCTTTCCCGCTCGTGCTCTGGCTGAACGGGCCGAACACAACGAGGCACGCGAGCGCGAAACGCGAAGTCTGGAGGACGTACTGACGGTTATCGACACCGAGATGAACCGGCTTGGCGGGCGTGTTTTCCTCGTGCGAACGCGGTGGGAACCCAAGGGACGGGACCTCCGGGACGCGTTGGATCAACGTCTACAACTAGTTGAACGACAGGGCTTCCACGAGACGATGGAAGTCAGCCTCTACACCGCGGCCCAAACCGCAACTGGTACCGGTCTGAAGGAGATGGAATGACCGATGGATCTGGAAGCCGTGCGGACGCAGTCGGAATACCACACCCCAGCGAACTGGCCCAGAGCTCGGCTGGACCGCTTTCTGCCAGGGAAGTGGCTCAGAGATTTCGGACCGATCGGGTCGGTCCCGTGACGTCTACCTGAAGTTTGGGGCGCCAATCCCCGCGGGAACACCCCCAAAAGAGGCGCAGGTGGCGATCCTGAGCTTCCTGCGCCTGAATCTCGAGACGTGGGGCGTTTCCTGGGTGGAAGACGCCGAGGAAGCAAAGGGATCAGCCTGACTGCCCGTTCCCGTTCCCATTCCCGTTCTTCTTCCAGTTCCGGCGTGGTTTGCCGTTCTTGCGTGTCTTGTCGACCTTGTCCACGATGCACTCCTCGCCAAGGAGGTCCGCAACGGCCTGGCGGAAGGTCTGGCTGTTGTCCACGGACATTCCTTGCGGCTGGATGAAGGCGAGTTCTCCGGTGGCGCACATCGCGCAGAGGACCAATGGGGTCTCGCCCGGGTGGGCGATGCACGTCTCATGCAGGCTCTGGAGGTGACTGTCGTCGGTACTGGCCTGATGGACCCGCACGTGGACCTCTTCGACAAACGTCTCCGGAGCCTGTGCCATTGGCACAACGCGCTCGGCAAGGACCTTCGTGCCTTCACCTTCCCGCCGGCTGACCGCACCTTCCACCAAGACCACGGACTCGAGCTCGAGAGCATCAAGGTTGGTTTCATAGGCATCTGAGAACACCAGGCATTCCGTTGCCGCTTCCATCCCCTCGATCGAGAGTATCGCCCAGGGACGATTGTCCTTCTTTGCTCGTTTCACGTCCATGCCAGCAATGATCCCTCCCACACGTGTTCCGGTGGAGTCGGGGAGGGCGTCAAGTTTGTCTATGGTGTCGATTTGGTAGCGACCGATGAGCGCTGCGTACTCTTCGACAGGATGTCCGGTCACGTAGAATCCGAGCAGTTCCTTCTCGTAACCGAGGAGCTCGCGCTGCGGCCATTCGGGCAGATCCGGCGGCTGGAGATCCATCGGGTTGTCTTCGGTTGCTCCGAGCATGTCGAACAGAGAGCCCTGTCCAACGCGTTTATCGGCCGCGGTCTGCTGCGCCCGTGAAATAGCCGACTCGATCATCGCGAAAAGCTGGGAACGTCTCAACCCGAAGAGATCGAATGCACCGGCTCTGCAGAGGCTCTCCATCACGCGGCGGTTCACGCTGTGGCAGACGCGTTCGCAGAGATCAATGAGGCTCGTGAACGGCCCATCCTGCTGGCGTGCCTCGATGATCGCTTCAGCTGCGGAAGAGCCCACGCCCTTGATCGCGGCCATGCCGAACCGGATGCTGTCGCCATCCACTGAGAAGCGCAGGCCCGATGTGTTGACGCATGGGGGCTTCACATCGATGCCCATTTCTCGGCATTCCTTGAGGAAGAAGGCAAGCTTCTCGGCATTGCCGAGCTCGCTGGAGAGCACCGCAGCCATGAATTCGGTGGGGTAATTGGCCTTGAGGAAGGCGGTTCGGCAGGAGAGGAAGCCGTATGCTGCGCTGTGCGACTTGTTGAAACCGTACCCCGCGAAGGTCGCGATCTTCTCCCAAATATTCTTGGCCGTTTCAGCGTCGATGCCCTTTTCCTGGCAGCCGACGACGAATTTGTCGAACTGGGCGGCCATGACGTCGACCTTCTTCTTGCCCATCGCACGACGCAGAATGTCCGCCTGGCCCAGAGAGAAGCCGGCCACCTGCTGAACGACCTGCATGACCTGCTCCTGATAGAGCATGATTCCATACGTCTCGCTGAGGATTGGCTCCATTGCCGGGACATCGTACTCGACCCTGGTTTCGCCGCTCTTGCGGGAAATGAAATCATCCAGGAACTGCATGGGTCCGGGCCGGTACAGCGCAATCAACGCGATAATGTCCTCGATTCGCCGCACACCGAAGCGGCGGCACAGATCGCGCATGCCGCCGGACTCCAGCTGGAACACCGCGATGGTGTTCCCCTTGTTCAGCAGTTCGTAGGTGGCCGGATCGTCGAGGGGGATATCCGAACTTTTCAGATCGAGGCCGCGGTGTTCCCGAATCAAGTCCAGTGCGTCCTGGATGATCGTGAGCGTGCGTAGGCCCAGGAAGTCCATCTTGAGCAACCCGAGGTCCTCGCACGGCACGGCCGAGAACTGTGTGATGACTTCCTCGTTCGCCCCTCGGGCAAGCGGCACAAGGTTGGTCAGAGGCTGATCTCCGATGATCACACCCGCGGCGTGGATACTCATGTTGCGGTTCAATCCCTCAAGGATGTCACCGTACTCAAGCACCTCTTTGACCCACGCCTCACCTTCGAGCAGATCCTGCAACTCCTTGCTTTCGTCAAGCGCCTTCTTCAGAGTCATTTTCGGGTCGGCAGGCACGGTCTTGCTGAGCCGGTTTCCATCGGCAAATGAGATTCCAAGGACGCGTGCGACATCCTTCAGCACGGCTTTGGCCTTGAGCGTTCCGAAGGTCCCGATCTGGGCCACGTTGGCGGCCCCGTACTTGTCTCGCACGTAGGCAATGACTTGGGAGCGACGACGCTCGCAGAGATCAATATCGAAGTCCGGGGGGCTCACGCGCTCCGGGTTCAGGAAGCGTTCGAAGAGGAGGCCGTACCGGATGGGGTCGATGTCGGTGATGTGAGTCAGGTACGCGACCATGCTTCCGGCCCCCGAACCTCGCCCGGGACCGACGGGGATAGCCTCGCGTCGGGCATAGTGTAGGAAGTCCCAGACAACCAGGAAGTAGCTGGTGAAGCCCATCTGAGCGATGATCCCCAGCTCATAGTCCATGCGGTCAATCTTCGCCTGCTCCTCCGACGCAAAATCGGTGGCGGCGATGTCGATGTCGTAGCGTTCTTTGAGTCCCCCCGCACAGACTTCCCTTAGATACGCTTCTCGTGTCCCTTCACCGGGGACCTCGTAGACCGGGTAGTGGTTGTTGTCGTCATCACCGAGTTGGAACGCCACGTTGCAGCGCTCGGCTATGGCCAGGGTGTTCTGCAGAGCTTCCGGATGGTCGGGGAAGAGGGCAGCCATTTCATCGCCGCTTTTGAAGTAGAACTCAGACCCCGTGAAGCGCATGCGGTTGCTGTCCGATACCATGGATTGCGTGCCGATACAGAGCAACACATCATGAGCGGCGGCGTGGTCTTTGCGGAGGTAGTGGGAGTCATTGGTTGCCACCAGGGGGACCCCATACTCCTCCCCCAGCGGAATCAGGCGCTTGTTGACCGTGCTCTGTTCCGGGAGGCCGTGGTCCTGCAGCTCCAGGAAGAAGTTGTGACGACCATAGATATCCAGGTACTGAGTCAGGGACTCCTTGAGCTTCTTCTCGTCTCCGCTCAGGATTCGGGCGGCCAACTCTCCGCCAAGACAGGCCGACAGGGCAATCAGACCTTCGGAGTGCTGAGCGAGAATCTCCTTGTCGACCCGCGGCTTGTAGTAGAAGCCCTCCAGCCAGGCGGCTGCATTAAGGCGGCACAGATTTTGGTAACCGACCATATCCTGGGCCAGAAGAACGAGGTGGAAGCCTTGGGCATTGGGGTGTCGGGCATCCTTCTCCAATCGGCTGCCCGGAGCCACATAGAACTCGCAGCCGACGATCGGCTTGACCCCTTCTTTGTACATCGCGGAGTAGAACTCGATGGTGGCACACATGTTGCCGTGGTCGGTGCAGGCAACCGCCGGCATGCCGAACTCCTTGGCGGCTGCGGCCAGGGCCTTAACCTTGCAGGCTCCATCCAGCATGCTGTAATCGGTGTGGACGTGTAAGTGGACGAATTCTGTGGACATGGTCTCTCGTTTCCCTCGGCTGGGGTATACACGGGCTTGATCAAACTGGCTATACCTGAAGACGGGGCTTCAGGTGCTATGGCGTCCAAGAGTCGCTCTGCAAATGGTCATCAGTCGCCAGGTACGGGTACCATGGCAAAGCAACGGCTCTTGCCGGCCGCTGCTGGTCGAAACTACACGTCTCTCCTCCGGCACCCAGCGGTTGGCCGGAGATGCCTGCGGGCGACGCAGAGCACTCAGTTGGGCGGCAGCGAAATAGAAAGCCGCCCAGCACGTCTGCGTGCCGGGCGGCCTGTAGTTGAACTGGGCGGTTATACGAAGGGGCAATGGATTATGCGATGAACGCGTTCTGCGTTCCGTCGCTACTGACATCACTTGCAGAATTGCAGAAAATCCATGATCATGAACCCCAGGGCCACACCGGCTGCCACTGCTGAGGCCAGTGACGTGATCACTACCAAAACGCTCGGCTTCGCCTGGCCGGTTGCCACCGCCAGGCGATCCGCTTCCTCTTTCGCCACGACGGCAGCTGGACCACCGGCTTCTTTCTTCCCGCTCTTGAGCTTCAGGCCGCCCTTCTTCTTCTCGGGGGGGGCCTCCTCGACGGGGGCAGGAACAGCAACGGTCGCGCTGGCCTTCTCGGGTTCGGGTGCTGCAATCGCCACGGTCTTGCTGGCGTCCGGCTCGTCAGGCAAGGACACCGCCACGGTTGACGAAGCCGTCGGCTCCGGAGGACCGGCCACCTGCGTCTTGGCGGCGTCCGGTGCGGATCCTTCAGCCAGCCCGGGAAGTGCGGGTGCCGCCGCTGCCTTGGCCTTGGGCTTCTTCAGTTGTAGCGAGAGCTTCGAGGTCTTCTCGGTAGGCTCGGCCAGCTTTACGGCCTGGGTCGGAGTCGAGCTGGCCTCTGGCGGCTTCGGTGGTGCCGCCGTTGCGGCCGGCGGCGGCATGCTCGGCTTGGTCTCGGCATCTCCATCCCCGGTCGGCGGGGTAATCTTCCGTCCTGCAGCGGGCCGAATCTTCATCGTCGACGTTGCTGAAAGCTTCGCGCTCTTATTGTCGGTGGACGCTGCAGCGGCCGGAGGCGGAGCAGCTTCGCCTGGCTTCTTGTTGAGCCGTGGCCGAATCTTCAGTGTCGCCGTCGCGCTTTTTGCAGCGGACATCGGGATGACCGTCGCGTCGTCGGTCTTATCGGCCTGAGGTGTTGTGGGCGGAGCGCTTGGGGGAGCGCTTGGGGGCGTACTGGGGGCCGCCGCCGGGGTCGCTGGCGCGGCCGTCGGGGGGGTCACTTTGATGGTGTCACTCGCCGCTTGGGAAGGCGGAGGAGGAAGTGCTGCAGCAGTCTTGGCGGGGTCGTCTTTTTGAGGGGGAGCAGCAGCACCCGGAGCGCTGGCCGCAGCCTCCTCTTTCAGCGCTGATGGCCGCAGATGGATCGTCTGGCTGGCCGTCAGAATGTTGGACAGTTGCTTCTTCTTTTCGCGAACGACCTTAAGGCGCACCGTCTCCGTGGGGCGCCCTCCGCCAAAATCGGCTGCGGCTGGTGCGACGGCTGTGGCGCCTTCCTCAGGGCCTTGGATTCGATGCAGTTTGTTGGTGGCAGTATCCCGCAGAGACATCGGGTCGCTGATGTGCGTCTCGGCTCCTACGGCGCCGGCATCCAGCTCGGCGCCGTCGGCGGGTTGCACCGCGATCGTGTCGTTGGCAGCTGCATCAGGAGGCCTGGACGGGGTATCCGTCGAGTCAACCTTCTGGCGACTCGTATCCGTCTTCAACCGGTTTGTATCGGTTTTTGAGAGCTTCAGTTTGAGCTTGTTAGGCCGCTTTTCCGCCATGATTCGCAGGCTCCTTGGCAACGTGTGACTGCGCCGTTCGCAGCATACGCGTTGGTCCGTAGTGATTGCTCCAAACAGATAAAAATACACGCGTATCGCCCGTGATGCAATGCGCGCGGGAAGCACGGAAGTGCTGTTCCTCAGGAAGATATGATCGGGAAGATCGGGCTCCGTAATCTTGCGCCGGCTCCAGATCCAGGAGCAGTGCTCCATGCTGAGCAAGAACCGGCAACGGGCAAGGAGGATCAAGAGCGAGATAAAGAGCCGGATCAAGAGTTAGCCCGCATTTCTCATGGGCAGAACACTGTGGCGTCTGTTTCTCGTTCTGGCAGAGGCTATTGGACATCACCTGGTCGATCCTTGGGCGAGACACTGTGTTTCCGAGAACGGAAGGCGATGCCCACCCGTTGGGTAAACTTGGGGCACGCCGACCCTCGCTCTCGCCGCACGGGGCAGTGGTCACCACAGCACCCGCTTGCAAGAGCAAGGCTCGACCCACCCCAAGTTTATGAGAAGTGCGGGTTAGGGTGGCTTGGCCTCACGTGACTGCCCCCTTGCGCTGGGCGGTCGGAGTTGCCCAGGGGGTGCAGGGGAGCTATATTCTCTGCTTTTCGTGCGCGTTGGCATAACCTTGCGGCTGAGTCGCGAGTTGGGCTTTTCCGGTCCGCTGACGTATACCCGCACCCCAAAGAGTGCTTCGAAGACGCGTCCGCGGGTGGGATGTTCCCGCCGATTCGGGTTGCCTCAAACGGGCGACCCATCGGATGACGTCGGGCAAAGTATTCGCCGACCTGAAGAGGAAAGCGTGATGAAGAAAACGACAATCACTGACTTGCTGGAGGCAGGCGTCCATTTTGGACACCAGACCAAGCGCTGGAACCCGAAGATGAAGCCGTACGTCTACGGCACGCGCAACGGGATCACGATTTTCGACTTGACGAAGTCCATGCAACAGCTCGCCGAAGCTTGCGCATTCCTTCGTGACGCGGTAGCCGAAGGCGGCTCCATTCTCTTCGTCGGTGCCAAGAGGCAGGCGCAGGAGACCGTGCGGGAAGCTGCTGAGCGGACCGGCATGTTCTTCATGTGTGATCGCTGGCTGGGTGGCACCCTCACCAACCATCGGGTTGTCGTGAGCCGTGTTGGTCACATGAAGAAGCTCCAGAAGCTCTTGACTGACGGCGGCGGGGAGAAAATGACCAAGAAGGAGCTCGCCGGCATGCGCCGAGAGCTGAATAAGCTTGAGCGTACACTTGGTGGAATCGCCGACATGAAGGGGTTGCCCGCTGCCATGATCGTTGTGGACGTCGGACGTGAGCACATTGCCGTTCGCGAAGCCAACAAGCTCAAGATTCCGGTTGTCGCTCTCGTTGACTCGAACTGTGACCCTGAGCCCATTGACCATGTCGTGCCCGGAAACGATGACGCTTTGCGCGCTATCAAGGTCATCGTTGACACCCTCACGGCTGCTGTCGCCGAGGGCAACCAGATCCAGGGCAAGACGGTACCAGCTAGTGAGGTCGCTCCCGCTGCTGAGGCCGCTCCTGCTGCTGAGGCCGCTCCTGCTGCTGAGGCCGCTCCTGCTGCTGAGGCCGCTCCTGCTGCTGAGGAAGCTCCTGCTGCTGAGGAAGCGCCTGCTGCTGAGGAAGCGCCTGCTGCTGAGGAAGCGCCTGCTGCTGAGGAAGCGCCTGCTGCTGAGGAAGCGCCTGC
>JABHEG010000327.1 GCA_018676675.1 Lentisphaerota bacterium | reverse complement strand
TCTAGTTGCGGAAGAGGTTGTTCCATGCTTTTCCTGCAAAAAAAAAGGGGGGGGCGTGACAAGGAGCTTCACTGCACGTATAGTTGGTCCATCGAAGGCGCGGTGTAGAACCACGCCGATGGGGGTTTTGCAAGAGCCTCTGTGGACAATCAATGGAGTAGACCGCCAGAACTGCCGCCGCTTCGCTCTGACAGCCATGTCGGCTACTCACCGGTAACGTCCTGCAGCGAGATGAAGAGACCGATCACAGCCGCGGCGACCATTGGTGTTCTCATGGCATGCCTCTTCCTGGCGTTCCTCGAGAGGCGGTGGTTCATCGACGCGATCTGCTTCCGAGGAAGGACGTTCCAGGTCTGCGTCATCTTCATCCCCGTCCTGGCAGTCCTGGCCCTGGTAGTCCGACGGCGCCGCAGGGCGTCTGAAGTCCTGCGCCCCGTCCTCGTCTGCGTCGTCACCTTCTTCGCCATATCATACGGAATCGATCTTGGTCGGGACATGCACTATGGCCTGACGCGGCACGCCCAACTGGGCACATCCTACGTCGGTACGGCATCGCTCTCTCATACACTCGGGGTGTTGGAACAGGCCCTTACCTGTGGCGACACGCTCTCAAAGCTCGACGTTCTGGACCTGCGTGATTCACCTGATGACAGCACCATTGCGCTGTCCTGGCATGCCGGTGACAAGATTGGGACCGTCCTCGATGAAGTGAGGCAGCAGGCGAGAGCTCGGGTTGAAGTGAATGTGGTCGGCAATCCGTGGTGCCGTGGCACGCGATTCGGCAACATCTACAAGGTCACGATCAAAGAGACAGAAGACGTAGAACATTCGGCTTTCCCGGACGGCTAGCGCCGCCGCAGAGCCAGGTGTTGGCTCATCAGCGTCGCTGACGGTGACCAACTCAGCTCCGCTGCTCGACGCCCGAACGCAACCGGAATGGCTTCGCCAACCATAGGGGGTTGCTCTGACCCCTGTGATAAGCATCAATCCATCGTTCGAGAAGTGCGCGTAGCGAAGGTCATCGCTGGGCCTCCGCTGCGCGTGCCTTCGTCGCCGAACTGAAGCAGGAGCTATCTGGCAACGGTTGCCAGGTGGGTGTGGGCTGATTCTCCCTGGTTGCAGGGCGCGGGGGGCTGGCATCGTTGGGGGCAGAGGGAAGGAGCAGGGACGGGAGAGCCAAGTTGGTCAAGGAGGCTGACTCTGAGCAGGGATATGGTTCTTGCGGGGGACAGGTCTCCTCATTCACGGCGTCGGCGGGCGCAGGTGTTCATCGAGGACTTGCAGACACGAGATTCCCTTGAAGTAGGTTCCGTCCAGCTGCCAGACGACCTCTTTGGCCGGGGTCACTTCGAAGGCCTTTGCCGAGCTTTTTCCGCGGGCCCAGTTGCAGACCAGGGTGTTGCCGTTGGGCAGTCGGTATACCGAGGCTGTCCAGCTCAAGTCGACCGCGGGCACATCGTCTGCCACCAACCCCCAGACTTCCTTGCCGTCGCCGTCGAATTCCACGACGCAATTGGCGTCGGCACACCCGATGAGCACGTGCCCGGCGGCCAACGCTTGCCCCACATAGGCCGTCCCGCTCCCCGTGCGTCCTTCGCCGACGGGGAATGTCTTCACGACCCGCCCGGTCCGGTCAAGGACTTTCACCTCACCGTCGCCCATGTAAGCAACCAGAAAGAGGGGAGGGGCGCTCTCTGTGGACCGCACCAGACTCAGTTGGGAATGCACATCGCCAGTCTTGCTCGGCGGGAGCGGGATCGTGCCCACGATCTCGCCTGAAGGACTGACCTCCACCAAGCGCATACTTCCCGCTTCGGAGATCACCACGTTGCCACTGGGCAGGAGGTGGCAACCGTGCACCTCCGTTTTCCCTTGGTAGGGTCCCCCGGCCGATCCACAGGCGTAGCGCCACACGACTTTCCCGCCCTTCTTGGCGCCCAGGTCGGGTGTGACTTCCAGAACGGCCGGATATGTGGAGAAGATGACATTGCCGTTTGGTCGCATGCACACATCGTAAACACCAGGTGCTTCATGCTCCCACAGGATTCCCCTGCCGTCCGAGTGGATGACGACCTTTCTCCCCGTGTAGTCTCCCACGAGAAGCACGCGATCGCTTCCCTTGGCTTCCCCTTGCCCGTAGCAGGTCGAGGCCGACCCCATCAGCGCCCCCAAGCAAGCCAGGAAGCCAACCCGCAATTTGGCGTGTCCATGCATATCGCTCTCCTCCAGCCATAACCGGTCAGCTCGTCGGCATACCAGCGATCCTGACGGCGATCTGTGCCACAGATTACTCTACGACCGGGGAACGTGTACAGCAATACATTTCCAAGCCGCAGGCTTTGGGGTACTGTCAAACGATGAGTTGAAGCGGCAGAATGAGACTTTCTTATCCAGCCTGTTCCTCCCGATAACTCCATTCGCACTCAGAACCGGCGCCCTTGCCGATCTGACCTCAGCGCTGAGGCCAGGCCCCGCCGCCTTCCTGCCCGGCGGGCACGAGAGCCGGGCTTGAGCAGCTCCAGGTTTCCCCGGGAGATTCTTGGGTTGCATGGGCGCGGGGGTGCTGGTATCGTGATGACAGAGGGAGGACACACGACTAGGAGAGTGGAAGAATGAAGAAGTTGATCATCGTTGCCATCCTGCTGCTATTGGTCCTGGTGGGCCTCGCAAGACTGGGCATCATCCCTACCGGTGAGCCCACGCAGAGGAGACCCAGGACAACCACGCAGAAGAAACAGGAGAAAAAGGCCAAGAAGGCCGAGAAAGACACCCGGATGAAAGCGGCCCCCTCTCGGGAACAGGGGGCAGTTCTGGACGTGATGGGAGACATGTGAAGCAGTATCCAGAGATTGAGGCCGGCCCTACCGACCTCCTCCCCAGCGGGCACAAAGCCCGGGCTTGAGCAGCTCCAGCCTTCCTCTGGGAATTCCTCGTTGCATGGGGGCGGGGGCGCTGGTACTGTAGAAGCAGAACGAGGGAATCCCGTAGAGCAGCATCGATCGGCACGTTGGTGTCGACCGTTTTCCCGTCCTGGCAAGCACCCTACCCCCCTCCCTTCTTCCCCGCTTGCCAGGGCGCCTTCTTCCTCGGAGGTCTTTTCCTGGTTGCACGGTCGCGGAGGCGCCGCTATCGTGATCATCATCAGCCCAAGGGAGCCCCTGAGTGCTTTGAGGAAGAGCTGCTGATGCTGGTGGGGGGATGAATGAGGCGGGAATATCTGGAAAGGGCACATCGCACGCTGGCGTGATATCGACTGTCCTTGAGCTCGGACAACGTTACATCGCCAGCTCGTTTCGGGGTGGTAAGTGGTGGCAGAGTCCCGGGATTCAGGGAGAAGCCGTCGGCTGTCCAAGTTGTGACGGGAAGAAGGACATGATCAGATGACACCGTGGTGGCGGAAGCGCAAGACCCGACAGAAGGGTGATGGGGTGGGCAAACTGTTGTTCTACGAACTGCGGGAAGCCGAACTCCAGGGAGCGACCGCAGTGCGATTCGGTGTCTCCGATGGTGATCACTTCACCGTTTTCTACACGATCGACGGGACGGAGCGTGAGTTCCAGAATCCGCCCATGTACGTGTGGTCTGACTTGGTCAAGGAAGCCGTCCTCCAGGCCGGTGGTGTTCTCGGGCAGCGACCTCCGTTTGAGGGGCAGATGCGGCTCGAGGGGCTGTCGTCTGAATGGACCGCAGCTTACAGCGGCCTCGACACAGACTTGCGATTCACTCGCTGTGCAACTGAGGACTGATCTAGAAATCACAACATGTTGGTCCAGCTAGCCGCTGATCCGCCGCCGCTTTCAGCGTCGTCGGCCACCGGTAGCTGACCATGGCGTGTTCACCGGCCAGAAGATGCTCGGACAGATCGGGATCCGGAAGTCGTCGTCGCGCTCGTAATCGATTGCTGTTGGGCATATGATGGGGAATTGGTTCGGTCCCTAGCTCGGCCCTATGACGGCATGACCACTGTACTCGGAACCCGGTCCACGGACTCCGCTGGGATGGGATCGATCCGTCCTTCGCCAAGGCTTCGGAGGACGAGATTCCGGCCTTCGCCAAGGCTTCGGAGGACAAGATCACGAGCGCCGCTACGCTGACTACGAGCGCAATTGCGAGTAAGAGACCCGGACAGGGAACCAGTTGATCGAGAGGGACGCGCCAAAACTCGCGCCCCTCATCGTACTGTTGGGCACAGGGAAAACCATGTTTGGCTGGCTTCACAGATATCTTGGGGCTAGAAGAAGATTGCCGTTCCCGGATGGGGCAGTGTGCATCATGGCCACCCGACCTGGCCTTGCAGGAGTGTTTGGTAGTCAGTTTCCGGTTCTCGTCGAGACCGCGCCGGGTTGCCTGCGTCCAGCTGTGTTTGCTTCAGAACAAATTGCTCAGCGACAGATCGTCAAAATGGGCGCAACAGCGACCTGCAGAACCCAAGACGCACGGTACGCTGCCGGGCGATACCCGCCCTTCTTCCAGCACGACGAGATTGCCCTGTTCGAGAATGATGATGACTTGGACACATACCATCGGGACACGTCCAAGGTGCCAATGAAGGCGGCGCATGGCACGAAGCGATAGCCGAACAGTCCATCCACCTAACGGTGTATCTCGCGCTGCTCGACACACTGCGGGTGATGGTGTCGTTCGCGATGGATCAACAGAGACCGTGGCAAGAGAAGGCGGAAGCCGATGCCGGCTGGGTTGGCTCAGGACAGTTGTCTGGCAGCGCGTTCGTCGCGAACAGATCACGCCATTGACCGGGCTGCGGATGGATCTACAGCCACGAATGGTGCCTCGAGATGGCCATACTGCACAATGAAAGAGGAGGCCCAGCCGATGTCTCATGCCGAAAGATCGTCTCAGCCGCGGATAATACGTGGCACGGTACGAACGGGTCCATCGTGTCCTGACCGTTCCATTCGCGTTGAGGCACGTGTTGTCGAGTCGGGCCCGCAGGACCCGCCTATCGGGGGGTGCAAGGCACAGCGGATGGAACCGCACGGAGAATTGTGGCTCTACGCGATTGATGTCCCCTTCGCCGACTTGTGCTACGATGTTACCGCCATCTGCGAAGCCAGCGGTGCACACGAGACCCACCGGGTCTGCTTCGAGCACGGCGAGCAGGAAAAGGTCGTCGATTTTGACCTGACCCGGATCTGCCGCCGCTGTGGCTAACTGTCACCGAGGGACACCAAGCCCCGATTCGAGAAACCCACAGATGCCCCGAACCACGCAGAACAGCCACTGGATGAACCTAGGCCCCAACACCCATTAAGCTCATCTCGTCAAGCACAAAAAGTCCTCGATAGCGGACAGATGTCCTCGATAGCGGACAGATGTCCTCGGGGAATCGCCCCGCTGAAGCCCGATCATCCTAGGATCTTCCGCACTCCATGCGGCAACCCTCCCTCAAGTTGACTCTCTTCCCCGTCCCCTGTATCATTCATCAGAAGACCGAGGGACTCCTGAGTGATTCGAGGAAGAGCTGCTGATGCTGGTGGGGGGATGGGGGCTGCTCGGAATTGTTGTTTGATGCGAGACGAGACTCAGGGCGGGAACGGCCGTTGCCCGGACTCGTGGTCCGGTGGTCCTGCTGGACAGCAGGATAGATGTGAGGGCTGGGGGGACTGGTCCGGGGACTCGATTGTGAGGGAGCAAGGAACAGGATGGCAAATCAAGACACGACTGTCTACGTCGACTTGATGCTGTACAGGATGGGGGCCGAAGGGCCAGGATCGATGACGATCAGAGAGTCAGTGCCGCTCGCCCCTCTGACGCAACCTGTCTTGGACGACGAACGGGAGAGCATCGTCGCTGATTTCCCTGCCGTTCTGAGGCGGCTCAAGCACATCTCGAACGTGGATCCAGAAGCAACAGGAGCCATCGAGGGCAAGATCGAGATGAGGATCGCCACCCAGTTCAAACTGACCATCCGAAGCGAACTCGATGATACCTGCGATGATCCCTTCTGTAGGCTCACGATCATGGAAAAGAAGACTTACAACCAGTAGGAGATGGCTGACGCCGCACCCCCGCCGTTCGCTCCTCGCTCTGGCGGCTCGGCGCAGCAACCCCACACGTTAAGTGCGGAGTCCCGGACAGCGGAGGGGCTTGAGAAGCGGACAGTCAAGGGCTGGGGCCAAGTAGTCTACTTATCTCCAGAAGCAGGCCTGTCCAATAGCGATCTCCGAGGTACGGCTGTGCACGCCTGTCATGGTAAGGGCTGAGTCGGAATCAGTTTGACTACAGTTCCTATATCTACGCGCTGACCCCGATTCTCTGGCGAAGCACCATGCTGATCAGCGATTCCTCTTCCGCGGGTTCCCGCGAAGTGAAACGCCAAACAGAAGGATGCCGTTGAATGAACGCTGCATCAGGGAAGACTCGTAGTCTCGGCTGGGTTCAGGAATGCCCTCGCAGGCTCATGGTCGGGTTCCACGTTCCTGACTACGACCAAGTCCCAGAGTACCGGGACTGCGAACGCGACTATGGCGCGCCCGGGATCCTGTCGGCATTCGATGCCAAGCACTTCGCTCGCGAACTCCGCAAGGCCTACGTCCAAGCGTTCTGGTTCTACTCCAAATGCCACCGCGGCAATGCCTACTACCCGAGCAAGGTCGGGCACGTGCACAGTGCCATGGGCGGTCGGGATTTCTTTGGCGAGCTATGCGAGGCGTGCCTATCGGAAGACATCGTCCCGTTGTGTGTCTACGAGTTCTCCGACCTGCGCATGCCGAAGGACCACCCCGACTGGTGCCACAGGATCCCTTCGGGCAATGCGTCGGACACCGACACGACCGACGCTATCGAGGGTTCACGCATCGGAGGCCCTTGCCTGAACGGCCCGTACGGCGAGTTCGTCCTCGAACAGACCCGGGAAGTTCTGAAAGAATACCCGGTCAAGGGCTACTACATCGACTTCCTCGGGCTTTTCGGCATGGAGAACTGGATCTGCCCCTGCTGCGGCGACGCGTACCGGAAGAGCTTCGGACAGGACTTCACCGGCACCGCGAACATGTCGCACGATGAGTTCGTCCGGTACATCCGCTGGTGGTACGGTCAGAACGATCAGTATGCCAAGCGCGTGCGGCGGCTCGTGGAAGACCTGCGCTCCGATGTGCTGTTCACTCACAACTTCCACGGCTATGCCGATTGCCCGAACATGCAGCGCATGGACTTTGCTTCCGCCAACTGCGACTTCGTGACCGGCGATTTGTTCCATTTGCGTGCCGGCATGCTCCAGATGAGCTGGAAGATCCGCGGCTACGCGACCCTCAGCCGCCGCCTCCCGGCCGATGTGCTTCTCGACGGGATGACCTGCGTCAACGGGGACTTCAGCACAGCCAAAGCCCTGGCCACCTATAAGGCCGAGCTGTGGACCGCCCGCAGCCTGAACGTGGGCACGACCGCATCGGTTGTCATGGACATCGACGGCGGCTTCAACCAACACATCATCGAGCTGGTAAAGCAGATCTACGCGGCTCAGGAGCCGTACGAGCCCTGGCTGCGGAACATGCAGGCCCTGGCACACGTCGGCATCGTCCGCAGTCACGACTCACTCGAGTTCCGGCCCGGCGCAGAAACGGACCTGGCCGGTCGGATTGCGCCGCACGCCCAAGACTTCGCAGGCTGGTGCCAAGTCCTTGTCGCCACGCATCAGCTCTGGGATCTGGTCCCGAGTCACCTCTTGACGCCGGAGCATCTCCGACGCTTCGACGTACTGATACTGCCGAGCGTCTCGTGCATGAGCCATGCGGAGTGCGCAGCCGTCCGGGCCTGGCTCACGGCCGGCGGCACGCTGATTGCCAGTGGCGAGACGTCGCTCTACGATCCCGATGGCAACCTGCAGGACGATTTCCAGCTCGCGGACGTATTTGGTGCTCTGTTCGTTGAAGATGTCTCACCGGAGCGCAGCTACGCCAAGATCGAGGACGCGGCCCTGGCACCGGAACACGCCTGGGTGGACGGCACGCTGGCAATGGACGGCGGACAGCTCGCGGTAACGGCCTCGGATTCGGCGGAGGTCCTCGGCACGATCCATGGCAACCCCGGCATTCGTATGGTCAACGTGCTCGTACGACGGCGCGAACCCGCGCTGTTACGCCACCGCGTCGGCGCGGGGACCTGCACCTACTTCGCCGGTGCTGTCGGGCGCCAGTACCGGCGCTGCGGCCAGGCCAATATCCTGACCGTCCTGTCACGGTTGCTGGACCAGGCGATGGGCGCCAAGGCCGCCGTCGCGCTGGACGCGCCGACGAGTGTCGAGCTTTTCGCACACACTCAGAAGGGACAACCGCATATGGTCGTCAACCTGGTGAACATTTTTGCCGGGCTTTCACGCTCCGACGGGAGGGTGATACTCGGCCCGACACCTGGTGTCATGAGTGTCGTGCGACACGACGAATACCAGGAGTCCCCGCGCCTGAGCCAGGTGGTTGTCCGATTCCGTGAGGACCCGGGACGGTCGATCCAGCGAGTCTATCTTGCCCCGAGTCAGGGAACCGAACTGCCCCTCGAACGGGAAGGCAACGAGGTGCTGGTGACGGTCAGGGATTTGGGCGAGCACGCCATGCTCGTGGCGGAGTATGAGAACTGACACGGGACCTTGGAGTAGTCACTATCCCTACGCTGACCCCAATTCGAATCCGGGGTGTTGTGATGGATTGCTCGGAAGCAGTCGTCCGTGATGGCATCCTCACCCATGTCCCGCTATCGTCTGCCCCGGCCCCGGGAAGCGACTTCCTCTGAGTCATACAGACAGGAGAGAGGGCCACCTATGAAAGAACGAGATGTCATGTCGAATCGGGTGCTGATCCCTGTGCTGGCGTGTCTGCTCGCAAAGGCGATGCCCTGCTGCGGCGCGGAGCAGACGTTCTATGTGAGTCCCACAGGCGACGACGCGGCCGCGGGTGCTGCCGGCGCACCGTTCCGCACCGTGCACCAGAGCTCAGTGCTGTGAGCTCGGGGGTCTGTAAAGTTGAACGCCTTGTTTTGGTTTGGTTTCAAACGTCGAGGGGACCGGAGAGCAGCTCAAGCCTGATTGGTCTTACTGAGGTGATCTCGGCGTTGGTCCGTTGT
>JABHEG010000320.1 GCA_018676675.1 Lentisphaerota bacterium | reverse complement strand
TCTAGTTGCGGAAGAGGTTGTTCCATGCTTTTCCTGCAAAAAAAAAGGGGGGGGCGTGACAAGGAGCTTCACTGCACGTATAGTTGGTCCATCGAAGGCGCGGTGTAGAACCACGCCGATGGGGGTTTTGCAAGAGCCTCTTATTTGAACCACCCTTTCTTGGGTTTGCCTCTGCCGATGTCGGCGGCGGGTTCATCATCGTCATCGTCCGGCTGGGCGGTATTCTGGATGCGGCGTGTGAGCTCGCGTGACTTGACCTTGCTCAAGGCGAGTTCCTCGGTTATCTCCCCGGCTTCGAACAGTTCGTAGATGGACTGGTCCATGGAGCGCATGCCTTCGTTGACGCCTGTCTGCATGACGCCGGCCAGGTGATGCATGCCTCCTTCGCGGATGATGTTGGCACCCGCGGGAGTGTTGACGAAGAGTTCGTTGGCAACAGTAACTCCTCCGCCCCGCTTCGGCAGGAGTTCCTGGCACAGGACGCCCCGCAAGCTTTCCGAGGCCATTGCTCTGATCTGTTGCTGTTGGCTCGGGGGGAAGACGCCAAGGATGCGATTCAGGGTGTTGGCCGCGTTGCCTGTGTGCAGCGTGCTGATGACCAGATGGCCGGTTTCGGCTGCAGTGATGGCCATTTCGATGGTCTCGAGGTCGTGGAGTTCGCCGATGACGATGATGTCGGGGTCTTCGCGCAGGGCTCCCTTGAGGGCACTCGCGTAGGTTCTCGTGTGTGTACCGACCTCACGCTGGGTGATGTAGCATTTGCGGGAAGAGTAGAGGATCTCGATCGGGTCTTCGACGGTTATGACGTGGTCGTAACGCTTGCGGTTGAGTTCATCGACCATGGCTGCCAGCGTGGTTGTCTTGCCGCTGCCGGCAGGGCCTGTGACCACGATCAGCCCGTTGTGGTTATCGAGGAGATTGCTGATGTTCTCGTGGTTTGGGAAGCCCAGTTCGCTGAGGGGGCGAATCTCTTTGGGGACGAGGTGATAGGTACTTTTCAGTCCCTCTTTGTGCTCGACCAGGTTCACACGGTAGCGTGAGCGGTCCTCCAGTTGCAGGGCATAGGTCAGATCTTTGTTTTCCTGGAAGTGCTTCAGTCTCTTCTCGCTGAGCAGGGCCGTTGTCAGCGTCTCAACCGTTGCGGGGGCCAGAACGGTCTGGGCAATGAGCTTGATTTCGTTGTGGATGCGCATGAATGGGGCGGCGTTGGCCGACAGGTGGACATCGCTGGCCCCGAGTGCCCGAGCGGCGGAGAGGATGCATTTCAGCGACTCTCCAGCTTGTTCTGGTGTACACGAAGGAAGAGCTTCCCAATCCGGCATCTCAGTGCCGAAATCGGGCACGACTGCGTCAGCGGATTGGGTCGAGATGATGGCCGGTTCGCCGATCTCCTCGACATCTTCCTCGAAACTGGGCTGTGCATCCAGGTCATAGACGTCAACATCGGCATCGTCAGGGAGGATCTCGTGTTCGAGGGCCTCCATCACGAGGTCGCCCAGATCGTCATCGTCATCAAAGGTGAGAGGAGCTTGCGTTCCACCAGCGTTTGGCAGCGTTCCCTTTTCCACCGCCATGACCTGCGTTCGTTCAGGCATCGGGGCCGGCGCTTTCCCAGGGGTGATCCCGATCTTCTGGGTGCGTCCGGCATCTTCGTCGGGCTCGCGGGGGGATGGCGGCCCATCCTGGCCTGACTCCAACTCGTCCAAGATGGGCTCAACGCCATTCTGGGCATGCTGGAAGGCTGCGTTGAGGACCTCCTGGACTTTTTCCATATCCTCACAGAGGCCCTGGTCCACGACGGCCTGAGCAAAGGTCAGGAGATCGCAATCCGGCTCCAGGGATCCTGCCAGGTTCCGGCAGAGGTCAGCACTAAGCAGGAGCTGATCAATCGCGAGGCGGCAGAACCATTTGACGTCCGCGTTCACTTGGGGTGCCTTTCTCTACTGCTGGTCCGGCCTGAGCGACTGCCGGGGCGGCTTCGGATCGATGCCTGTTCCCGGGAACCAGCATGTCTTGACACGGTCTCAACTATCACGTTGCGCACGGCGACTCGAGTCGGTGAGGCGCAACCCGTATTGCGTGTAGCTACAGTGCGAGTCCGGAACAGAGGCGTCCCAAGGCGTCTGAACGGCGAGCCCCGAGAAAAGGGCGAGTTCGGACGACACTGCCTCAGCCGGTTCATCAGCCGTCTCGACGAACGCTGAATTATATGGGAGCGCACAGACGATGTCAAGGCCCCCAGTGGGGCGGTTGGCAGCGGGCCGGCGAAGAGGTATTGAGACTCACAGAGCGCTTGGCTATCGGGGCGGTGTTTGTGGTGGCAACGCGTCGGTTCTCAGGCTATATTTTTGATGCGCGTGTGTAGAACAAAGGGCGTGAGAAGGGGATGCGGACGGTGTCCTGCGCATTGACCAGTGGCGCCCTATGACCTGAACTGACGGAACGAGATACCGGGATTTCCATGCTTTTCTTCCGACGTAAGAAGAAGAATGCTGTCGACCCAGCGGGGGGGGCTGAGCCGGCAACTTCTCCTGTGGAGGGGGAGGAGACTGAGCCGGGGCCGACTCCGCTCGATGATTTTGAATCCGGTTACCTCACGTGCCGGAAGTGCAAGAGCGAAGTCCGGCTGGCAGATCTTCCCCCGCTGCGCATGTCGCCTTGCCCCGAGTGCAGGACGATGAACTTCATGCCCATGAAGGTCAGTCGCTTCTGGTTGTTCCGTCCCCTTGGCGGTGGAGGAATGGGTAGTGTCTACATGGCGTACGATCTGGAGGATCCGGAAGAGCTCTTCGCGGCAAAAGTGCTATTCCGGAGTGGCGATGACCGAGACACCGCGATCGAGGCCCTGGTGAACGAGTCACGGATCGGCAAGGAACTGGGGGATCATACCGGGCTGGTCAAATGCGTGGCCAGTGGCTACGCGGGCAGTGAGTACTACTCGGTGATGGAGTACATCAAGGGGAAGCGACTGGACAAGCTTATACGCTGGAAGGGCAAACTGAGCGAGCGGCACGTCCTGAAGATCATCTCCCAGGTCCTTGCGGCCAATGCGCACATCTATGAGTCGGGCTATCTCTACCGGGACCTTAAGCCGGAGAACATCGTCATCACGCCCCGAGGCGAGGCCGTACTTCTGGATTACGGGCTGTGCATGCGCTGTGAGGATGCGATACAGGCCATGGATGAGTACGTGTCCGGCTCCCCCTACTACATGCCCCCGGAACGGCTGTGGGGGTTAGGCGAGGATGCCTTCAGTGAGATCTACAGCCTTGGAATGGTCATGTACTACGCGTTGACCGGCCGTACCTACTTCGACTCTGACGAGGTGGAATCGCTGGCCCGCAGACACATCTCCAGAATACGTTTGACGGCAGCCAGCAAGATGCGCGAGTTCCGCCCCGAGTTGGTGGACGTGCTGTCGAAGATGATCAAGCAGGACTATCGCGAACGCTACCAGACCTTCGAGGAGGTGCGGGTCGCTCTGCGGGTGTTACAGACCGATTTGGCCCAACGACGCGGGCAGTAAGCTGTCGGTTCCGCAACCTGCTGCTTGCCTACCTAACTCTCGCCCGACGGCACTTGCCCCTCACTCTCTGGCACTCCCAGCTTTCCCCGAGCCACTTCCATGTCTCTCGCGTGTGTACACGGCCAGAGGCTTGTGGGCAGCTCCCCGTCCGCGGTAAACGAACCAGTATTCCTGATTCGTCTGTTCAAGGCGCCACACTCTGTGCTTCGCGGCTGTGTGATTGGGAGGTGTGCCCGCGATGAGCCCTGCGTCAATGGGTGGAAGCCCGGTCCAGCAGCTTGCTTCGGACAAGCCACGTTCCGGACTGAATCCATGCAGGATCCAGGCCAGTTCGAGCTTCTCCCGCGCGCCATCGTACTCTTGTTTGGCCAGCCTCTGGTGCAGGTAGCGGAAGCGATTCCGCAGGCTGCTGGGCGTTGTTGCCAGTTCGGAGTCTGAGTAGGTCGGGAGCTCATCGCAGAGGAATGACGGATTCCGGACAAGGGCCGTTCTGATGGCCTCATGCAGTTGCGGTTGGTTGTAGAACTGATCGATGAATCGTGAAAGCCGGCGTATGTCTGTCAGGTCCTGCCGTGGCATCGAGGGGGTGGCCAGCACGTCATACGGGGGCATCGGTGAAGCAACCAAGCCGAGGCTTGGAGCCTGGCTGTGGAGCGGTGTTCCCGGGAGGAGCTTGAGGACTTCCAGCTGGATTTCTGTTGGTCCAAGCTGAGCCAGGCGAGCGAGATCTGCCCGCAGGTTGTCGAAGGTCTGCTTGGGGAGCCCGGCGATGAGGTCGACGTGGGTCCGTACCTGCGTCTTCCGGCACAGAAAGCCGACGCTGTCCCACGCTCGTCCGACGTTGTCACAGCGCCCCAGGGCCCGCAGTACGGACGGCGTCCCGGATTGGAGGCCGATCTCAAGGTGGAGCTGTTCTGGACGGGCGGCCTCGAGCTCAGCACAGAGGGCCTCGGTGAAGGCGGCCGGGTGTATCTCGAGGTGGAAGCTGATGTCAGGATACTCGTCCCTGAACAGGCGCAGGAGTTTGATCGCTCGCTCTGGTGGGCTATTGAAGGTCCGATCGAGGATGCGCACCTCACTGACCTCGTGCCGACGCACGAGCTCGAGCTCAGCAACCACTCGATTCCAGCTGAATGCTCGAGGACGGGATCGGCAGCTTGTGCAGAAGGAACAGCGGTTGGGGCACCCTCGGGATGTCTCCAACTGCACGAAAGGCCCTCCCCAGTCAAAGAACGGGCTTTCTTCCGGGAGCGGGAGGGAGTCGAGGACCGCTTCCGCGAGTCCGTTGTCTCTGTAGTTTCCACGAGCGTCGATCCAGCACAGCCCCGGGATGTCAGGCCACTGTGACGCAACGCTGTGGGCCTCAAGCCAGCGGGCAAAGCTCTGTTCACCTTCGCCACGCATGACGGCGCCGATACCGGGGTTCCGTTGCAGGAAGTCCTGATTCTCCCCGAGGAATTCGGGGCCGCCGAGGATAACGGTCGTTTCGGGTCGGAGTGCTTTGACTCGGGCAACGGTATCCAGAACGGCCCGACGGGTGAAGAGGAAGACGCTTGCCGCGACAACGTCGGGAGCGAGAGCAGCCACTCGGTCGGCCAGCTCAATTGGGGGTTCCTTCGCCGTTCCTCTGACGGCATGCCACTCAACGCCGGGAACGTCGCGTGCGGCACTGTGCAGAAGCGGCAGGGCCAAAGAGGAGTGCGAATACGATGCGTTTACGGCCAGCCAGACAAGTCTCATAGATTCACCCGGGGTGGACTACCCCCTCCCGCAGCGGGTATGGTATCGCCGAGACTTCGTTCCTGCAAGAGTGGTTCGCCGTATGGAAGGGATCCTCAGATGACATTGGCCATCGATCATACGGCCTGCGTTCAGTACGAGCTTATGCTTGGACGACAGGCTACGGAAGCGTTGAGTGACTGTCCGGTTGGGTACCTGCCGATCGGCTGCCTGGAACGGCATGGCGATCACTTGCCCATGGGGCTTGATGTCTTGAAGGCTCATCGGGTGTGCTGTGTCGCAGCTCGAGCCATTGGGGGGATCGTCTTCCCGCCGCACTATTACGCGGGCATCCACCAGATGAGTGCGGAGAAGCTCGTCAAGTTCACCGGTGAGTGGGGCAATATCTACACAGACCGGACTGCGGCAGATCATCTTGTCGACGTGGTTGATCAATTGGCGCTGGTCGGTGTTCATGTACTGGTGCTTTACTCGGGACACTACCCGGGTTGCCAGACCGACATGATCATGGAGGTCGCTGGCCACTACGCGGACCACCAAACACTTACGGTCATCCCGTTCTGTGAACGCATGATTCTGGCCGGTGACCATGCCGGGATCAGCGAGACGTCATTCATGCTGTATCTGGAACGGGGACTTGTCGACATGACGCGTATAGGGAAGGCCAACTACCAGGACCACGGTTGGCAGGACCACAACACCCCGGAGAAAGCCACCGCTGCGCAGGGCGAGGCGGAAGCCGCACAGGTCGTTGCCCACTTGCGGGGACAGATCACCACAGCGCTCCGTCAGGATTGATCCCCGCCGGGATTCGGGCATGTGCCGGATCTGCCGGGAGAGCTGAGGAGCGACACATGTGGTGGCGGAAGGTAATGTGGGTATCGATGTCCGCGGTCCTGGTGTCGACGATGGGCCGGGCTCAACAGCGAAGGAAGAAGCGAATGACTCGCCAAGAGATCGTGGATGTGGTTTTGCGGGAAACACGGCCCCTTGCCCATCCCAGAGGGGAGCGCCTGCCGTTGTATATCTGGGGCCTTCGCGGGGCGCCGTCCAGGGATGATGTGGAGACCGAGGAACTCCTGAAGCAACTGGACGCTCGGGGAATGGCGTTGCTGGCGCCCTGGCAGATCGGGAAGAGCCAAGCGGCTTCCCTCGAAGAGGCTCTGCGGCTTGCACGACTGCAGGCCAAGCTTGGGCTTTCGGTAGGCGTGGACGCGATTCGCCCTGTCTACATGTTCTACAACGGGGATCCGAGTACGGCACATGTGGCGGCAGATGGGACACCGTTTTTCGATCTGTCCTTCCAGGAAAAGAAGCAGATCGGCTGTCCGTTTTCCGTCAAGCATCGCTACTCGGCTATTCGGGAGCAGGTCGCGTTCTTTTCCCATGCCTACAAACAGGCTGGTCTGCCGATTGACTTCGTGTTCTCGGACTGGGAGGTTGACGGGCCAATGGAATGGAATGACGGCTGGGCTAACGCGAAACGCTGTGCGCGTTGCCGTGAACGCTTACCCAGTATTGATGACTTTGCCGCGTTTCAGAAGGCCGTTCGGGAGATCCGGAGTGAGATGCAGCGTGAGTGCTACGTCCGCCCGATCCTGGAGCATTTTCCGAACGCTCTGGTCGGCAACTATGGGGTCTACCCAAACGATGGTTGGCGCTATTGGTACGATTGGTTCGAGAAATGTGATCCGGCGCTGCCCTGTCGCATGGATCAGCGGGAGCCTGAACGCCCCTGGATGCAGGAGTTCCCCGAGACGGGCTACACGTTCGCCATGCCTGTGATGTACACCTGGTACCGGACGTTTGACTGGTACGATTTTTCCGACCCCGATTACCACTGGTTCTACAATATGCTCAAGGTTGCCTCCAACGCCGCTGCCAGTACGGCGCCGAGGACTCCAATCGTCAGCTTTGTGCACCACACTCTGACGCGTCATCCGACCGAGGTGGAAGAACCGCATGTCAAACCGATGTCGCTTGCGGCGTACAGAGAGCTTCTCTGGCACTCCCTGTTGCGAGGGCACGACACGTTCTTCCTTTGGTGCCCCAACGATCAGATTGCTCACGAGATTCATCCCGTCCACGAGGTATGGGCGGCGGCGCTGGAGTTTGCTGATTTCCTGAATGACGGCGAACCAGTGACGTGTGCCGTTCCCAGGCAGGATGTGAGTGTCGTCTCGGGGCTTAGGCTCGGAACGCGCGTCTTGGTCCGTCGAACCGATTTTGCCGGGGCGTCCGACGGGCCGGTGGTGCTGGCCGTGGGCAATCGGACGATCAGCATCCCCAAACGACCAAGCCAATGCCAGGTTCTGGATCTGGCAAAGCGAGTGTGAGGGGGCAGGGGGACGCCATCCGCGTATGGCTGTCCGGATGCGTGGCGGGGCCAGGAAGCACCGCAAGGGCGAGGCTACCGGAAGCAGTTCCGGATTCCGGCATAGTCCCGGGCGACCATTAACTGGATGAGTTTCCGCGTGGCGTCCGTTGGGGGCATCCCCATCATGTCGGCCAAGAGGTAATAGTAATCGGGGACAGCGGGAAGTCCTAGTTCCTGTCTGGCGACCTCTGTGAATTCGGCATAGAGCTTCAGGATGTCAGTGAACGGGACGTCCTTCGCCGGTCTGCCCATGATCGAGTAGGTGAACGGTACTGGAGGCCATAGATGGATAGGCTGAAGGTACTTGAGTGGGTAAGTAATGAAGGCTTCTACGAAGTTCTCTTCCAAGAAGACGCCGTGGTCCTCCGGCGCATCGCCCCATGGCGTGTCGGGGTAGATGCCTGCTGGCAGAACGAGCAGTGAGTCCAGGTCTCCGCGGATCTCACGGAGTCTGCAGAGCGTCGTCTGCATCGTCTTCTCGGTTTCTCCGGGAAGGGGGAAGATGAAGCTCCCCACCGTCTTGAGACCTGCTGCGTGGGCTGCGCGCAGCGTGCGGCATATGTCTTCATAGCGGATGCCTTTCCGTATCCGCTTCAAGTTGCTGTCATCCAGGGACTCGATCCCCAGGAACAGGGCGAGGAAGCCCGCTTCGTGCAGGAGGGAGAAGTCTTCATCGCGGTTGGTGTCCATGCGGGCGAACGCACTGAACGCCATGTCTCCCCTCAAGTCGGAGCCCAGGATGGCTGTCGCGAGCTCGGTAAGCGCTCCGGCGGGAGGCGTGGAGTCCTCGACGCGTACATGCCTGATGCCATGGTCATGGCGCAATGAACGCAACTCCTGAAGCACAGACTGAATGTCTCGTTTGACGTTGATGCGGCCATAGTTCTCGGGGCGGATGCAGAACACGCAGCGGTTTGGGCAGGCTTGATTGGAGAGCGTGATTGTGTGCAGGGGCACCTTCTCGGTGATGTTGGTGTAGATGTCGGCTGTGTAGCTTGCCAGAGGGAAGGTCTCGACATCGAGGGGGGCTGACCTGTTCTCGCGGGGTGGTTCGGTGGCTGCCCAGATGATGTTTGGGCAATTGGCCGGGGCGCCCCCCTTGGCAAGGAAGTCGACAGCATCGTAACCCAGGCCGGTAATCAGCCCGTCCAGAGCTCCGGGTGCCAGGCGGAGGATATGAGCTTTAAACCAATCGACCTTCTGCCTGACGCCTATGATGGTCAGTTCTGGAGCGAGGGACCTGAGGTGCTGGGCCAGAGCGATGCTGAAGGTGAAGCCGGCGCCATGCCACAGGTTGAGGAAGATCGTGTCGACGCCTCGGGTGAGAATGGCTTTGGCTTCTGCGGCCACGACGGCGGCGTGTTGGGAGTTGGTGCCGCCGAATTCGAGTTCTCCCAGGCTCTTCAGGTATTCCGGCCCCAGACGTTGGAGATCGTGATGGTTCGCCTGGTCGATGATCGTTGCCGGGATGCCGTGCCCTTGGAGGATCGAGGCGATGCGCCCCAGACGCTCGTTCGGGAAGAGGTGAGAAATGTCATCGAGCTCACCCGACAGATTGTAGATCAGGGCACTGCGCATTGCACACTCATCACATACCCTCCGAAGTTCGCCCGATGGCAACAAGATAGCTTGAGCGACCGATGCATCAACCCATTTCACTCGGGGAGACTACGCAAAGCAGGCGGATGCAGCCGTTGAGGCAAGTCGGGCCGTGGTGAAGCGTGTGGGCAAGAAAACTCCTTGACGCGTGCGACGCCTGCGCTATAGTCGGGCTGAGGTGGATGGAAGGCCCTCTTGGGCCGGCATGGAAGGGTTACTGGTTTCCTGAGTCCCGATTTTTTTCGGCCAACTGTGGACGGCCCTGGGGAGAACCGCTGTAACCTGCATGAAACGCCGCGTGGTCATTACCGGGATGGGGGCAGTTACGCCAATTGGTGTTGGCGTCGACGCCTTCTGGGAAGGGCTGTTGGCTGGGAGGAATGGTGTCGAGCGGATCTCTCTGTTCGACCCGTCCGACTATCCCTGCCAGATTGCTGCCGAAGTCAAAGACTTTGACGAGAAGCGTTTCTTTGACCGGAAGAAGGCCAGGAAGATGGCCCGGGCCACTCAGTTCGGCGTCGCTGCTTCGCTGCTCTGTCTTGAGGATGCTCGTTGGCAGGAATCGCCGGGAGACTCCGAGGTCGGTGTGGCTGCAGGGATCAGCAACTCGGCCCGTGACGTCGCCGAGACCATCAGTGACACGGTGCGCGAGCATGGCTATGGTCGTGTGTTGCCGTATTGGCTGACGAAGATCTTCCCGCATGCGACGGCGACTGAGACGGGATTGGTGACCGGCTTTCAGTCTCAGGTCATGACGTTTGCCACGGCGTGCACCGCAGGGCTGAACGCGATCGGCTATGCGGTGGACCAGATCCTTCAAGGGCGCGCTGAGGCGTTCCTCTGCCCCTCCACTGACGCAACGATCACGGATTGCACGCTAGCTTGCTTCTGTAAGGCTGGACTTGTTTCGACGCGCAACGACGATCCGGCCCACGCCAGTCGCCCATTCGACGCCAAACGGGATGGTGGTGTGCTTGGTGAGGGTGCTGGATGCGTGTTGGTTGAGGAGTATAGCCATGCGCGTCGCCGCGGGGCTCCGATGTTGGCTGAGGTGCGTGGCTTTGGAACGAGTGGTGTGGGCTACAATTGCGACCCGTCCAAGGCGGTGCCGCGGGGCATGGTTGGTGTGCTCAACCAGGCATTGGCTGCGGCAAACTGTGGACCGAATCAGATTGACTACGTGGGGACGCACGGTGTTTCCGATGTCCATCTGGACGCCTGGGAAACCGAAGCCATGAAGACGGTGTTCGGGGAACGCGCGTATCGGATCCCCATGAGTTCGGTGAAGTCCATGATTGGTATTCCCCAAAATGCGGCTGGCGTTCTGCAGCTGATCTCGACAGTCAAGGCACTGTCGGAGGGGATTATTCCGGCAACGACAAACCTCGAGTACCCCGATCCCGCCTGTGATCTGGACTATGTGCCGAACCGCCCACGCCGGAACACGATCAACAATGCGGTCGTCTTGGCGCATGGTTTCAATGGAAGCGATGCGAGTGTTGTGGTAGGGAGACCCGTTGTCCATTGATCCCGATTAGCCTCATCCTCCTCTTCTGCGTGATCGCCAATCTTTCCCTGGTTGCCTATGTCTTCTGGCGTCGCCACACTCGGCCCGCCCACTTCGCTTTCGCCGCTGTCCTTTTCGCGTTGGGATGCTGGAACCTCAGCCTGCTTGGGGTGGCCGTTGCCGAGACGTCGCGCTGGCTGACTCTCTACGGTCGCTGTGCTTTCGTTTTCGGTTCCCTCATTGGTACGTCTTACCTGGTGTTTACGTGGCTTTTTCCCGAGAAGAACCACCCTCAACCGGAGCCCCCGCTCGTCCTCGGTGTGCTGACCATCGGCACGGTCGTGACCGTTCTCTCCGCAACTCCTCTCGTCCAGGCGGGCGTTGAGATTGCCGGTCTTGAGAAGCGTCCTGTTTTCGGGCCGTTGCACGTACTCTTTGTCGGCTACATGCTGACGGTCTTCTGCTGGAGCAACTGGAACTTGTTCCGCAGTCGGCACCGGGCTTCGAGCGGGCGTGAGCGCATGCACCTCAACTACTGCCTAGTGGGCTTCGTTCTGGCCTTTGCCGTGGTCAGTTTTGCTCACTTTGTGATGCCATTTGTCGCCATCCGACCCGATCTCTGGCTCTTGGGCGGCGGCGGGGCCAGCACCCTCTGCATCACCGCAATGACCTCTTACGCGGTGTTCAGGCACCGGTTGATGGACATCGGGATCGCCTTCCGATCGGTGGTGATTCAGCTGCTGATGGGGCTCTTTCTGGCCTCCTTCTTCTTTGTGGCGCTGGTGCTGCTGACAACGTTGCTGGGAGACGAGCAGCTCGTGATCATGAAGGTCATTCCACTGTTTCTTGCCATTGTGCTGGCTGCTTTCGTGCCGGCTCTTCACCGTCGTATTTCGGCCTTCGTTGACCAGAGCCTTTTCGGAGGGCGCTACGATCACGAGGGGGCCCTGACTCGGTTTGGGCGTCGCCTCTCCGGGACCTATGGTCGCGAGAATATTGCCCGGCTGGTCAGCGGAGACGTCCCCATCGTTCTGCAAGCGGAAGGCAGTGCGATCTATCTCCCGGATGATGGCGAATCGGGTTACCGCCTTTTCGCCTCGCATGGCCTCAACGAGGGTAGCTTCCCTGACCTGCTCGACCAGAAGCACCCGCTCTTGGCGGCAGCCTTGCTGAAGCAGGGAGCCGTGCTGAAAGACGAGGTGGGGCAGGATTCGCCGGTGAGCCGTCAGGGCGCCGACCAGCTCCTTGACTCATTCGATGAGTTGGGGGTGGAAGTCGCCATTGCGCTGGCGTCGAAGGGGCGCACGCTTGGCGTGCTCTTCCTGGGCGGGAAGAACAAGGATGATGTCTACACCAGCGATGACTTGAGCTTGCTTGAGGCGCTGATGTCCCAGGCAGGCTTTGCCTTGGACAACACTCGCCTCTACGAGCAGTTCCTGGAAGCTCAGAAGCACTACGAGAAGATCCTTCGGCACATGCAGCGCGGCGTTCTTGCCGTGGACACGACGCTCCATGTGACCACCTTGAATGAGACCGGAGCGACCATTCTTGGCGTTGGCGGGGGGGACTGGACCGGGCGGGATCTTGGCGGGTTGGTACCGTCGTTCGCAGACCTGTTGCTTCGGACTCTTGAGACCAAGCAGGACCAACCCCTTCTGGAGAAAACGATCGAGGTTGGCGGCAAGGAGATGCCGTGTGAGTGCGAGACATCCTGGTTGATGGACGCCCGGGATCGCTCGTCCGGGGCTTTGATCGTCTTTCAGGATCTCACCGAGCGCAAGCAGTTTGAGGTGAAAGTGCGGCGCATGGATCGCCTGGCTTCCGTCGGGACTCTGGCCGCCGGCATCGCCCATGAGATCAAGAATCCCCTGGTCTCGATCCAGACGTTTGCCCAGCTGCTCTCTGAGCGCTATGACGACACAGAGTTCCGTGAGAGCTTCAGCAGCATCGTGATAAGTGAAGTAAACCGGATCAACAATCTGGTGCGCGGGTTGCTGGATTTCGCCCGACCGCAGAAGCAGAAACCTGGTTTCGTAGAGGTCGAAGGTATTCTCGACAAGACGCTCGAACTGCTGAACACAGTCATACGGAAAGGCGCTGTCGAATTGACGCGTGAACGCCGCGAGGATCTGCCGCCGGTTTTCGGAGACGCCGAACAGCTGCATCAGGTGTTTCTGAACCTGATTCAGAACGCCGTTCAAGCCATGGAGGAGAGCGGGGGAGAGCTGGTTATTCGGAGTGCCAGCGGGACGGGTAGCCGACGGGCGGGAGAGAGCTTTGCGGCCGTCGTGTTGACGATCTCGGATACAGGCAGTGGAATTGCCGAGGAAGACTTGCAACGGATCTTTGACCCCTTCTATCCTACTAAGGTGAATGGCTGTGGATTGGGCCTGTCCATCAGCCAGCGAATCCTCGAGGAACACGGGGCGTCAATCGACGTTTCGAGCCAACCGCGAAACGGAACGACATTCACCTTGGCATTACCGATTCAGATGCCCTGATGGGCATGATATACGTTTACCGAAAGGGCGGTCGCTGATGGAGGGAGTTCTGATAGCGTCTGCGGACGCGGCAATCAGACGGAGTTTGGCGGCGATCGTCGGCGAAGGAAAGACCGTTCACGAGTGCGCGTCCGTTTCCGAGACGCTGGCGCTGGCTGCTGCGCAGAAGATGGACTTTGTCTTTGTCGACGATGTTTTCCGGGATGGAGATGCCCAGGAGTTGGCCAGTCGGCTGCATCTGTTGGGCTATGGAGGGGAGGTCATCCCGATTCTTCTCGCCGACGCTCCGCGTTACCTTGCCCCGTTTCGATCGTGTGGCGTTCGCCGCTGTGTGACCAAGCCGTTCGACGTGAGTCAGGTCAATACGGTGATCGAGCACCTGACGGAATTGGCTGCGGCCACGGCCAGCCCTCCCCCCTTTGAGGTCGGCGACCTTCACGCGGCGTCGACGGGATCCGGTGAGACGGGCGGCGACACGAGTGACAGTGGCGCCTGGGACGTCGACATTCGTGAGATATCTCAGCGGTTCCGTCGCTTGCTTTCGCGATCCCTTCAGCGCGATGACTTGGTGGCGGCTTTCTCCGAGTGCATGCAGGAGCAGTTCGACATCGACAACGTCGTGGTGCTCCTTCCGGCCAGGGAAGCTCCTTGTTTCCGGATCGTTTCGGGCCATGTGGACGACGAGGTCCGAGAACAGTTTGTCATTCCGTTTGGTGATCCACTGATCGCCGCCATGGTGCGCCTGGGCGAACCCGTTTGGGTTTCAGATCAGGAGCAGCTTGGTCCCCAGCACGCTCCCACAGCGATGCGCTATGGTGAGAGATTGGGTGTGCGGATTCTCTGTTCCGTGACGTCGCGGGGACGGGCGTTAGCCTTGGTGGGGCTCAGCCGAGTCCATCGCTATGACGTTCCCCGGCCTTCTCTCGTAAGCCTGCTGCGACTCTTCCTCACGTTCTTTGGCAAAGCCCTCGAGAACGCCGGGCTTTACTCCCAGGTTGCCAGTGCCGAACAGACCTACCGCGGCATTTTTGATGCGTTCCCAGTCGGAGCCATCGATATTTCTCCTGAGGGGGCAGTACGTCATCTGAATCCCCAGGCTGCTTCGCTTCTGGATGGCACATGTGTGGATTTCGAGACACAGCCGATCGAGCGGGCGGACACGCTCCTTGCTGATGCTGCTCGTGAGACGCTCAGCCTTGGGGTGCCCGTGGCTCCGCGTCGGATTCGACTCCGTGAACGAGCCGTTGAGGTGTCAGCCGTGCCCTTGGGAGAGGGGGCCACCGGTGGCGTGTTACTCCTCGTTCAGGATGCCAGTGCTGCCCCCGAACCCGGGGTGAAATCCGAGGGCTCAAGCTCTGAGGTCGATGAGATCATTCGGGACATGTCCCGGGCTCTGGCCCACAACTTCAAGAACGCGTTTGTGCCAATCAAGACGTGCGCGGAATTGCTTCCTGAACGGTATGCCCACGAGGGGTTCAGGGAGTCTTTCTTCGATGTTGTTCAAGACAGTACTGAGAAGATTGATCGCTGGATCCGGGCTCTCATGCGGCTCAGTGAGCTGACTGAGGCGGAGCTGCGCCGCAACACTTTCCAGGTGTCGGAAGCGCTGGATGCGGCGGCGGCCGAAGCAAGCCAACGCTTCCCCGAGTTGGAGGTCACCGTTGACCGTAACTATGCCGAAGGCGCGACCGTCAACGGCAACCGGGATATGATCGTCCAGGGGCTCGTTGAGTTGATTGTCAATGCATTTGACGCGATCCAGGATGCGCCCGATCCACGTGTCCGGATCTCGGTTGAGACTGAGGAGCAGGACGTTGTCATCCGGATTGAGGACAATGGGCGCGGCATTGAGCCCAGGACGCAGAAGGCAGCTTTCCGGCCTTTCTACACAAAAAAGCTCAGTGGCCTTGGCCTTGGGCTGACCTACGCGATGAAGGTTGTGGAACTGCACACCGGCAGCATTGAGGTCGGGCCGGGCGCGGACGGTGGCACGTTGGTCAAATTGGAGTTTCCTTTCGCTCCGGTCACGACCATGGTGCAAGCGTGAATCAGGTGAGCCATGCGAACATTATTGATTGTTGATGATGAGCACAGTGTGCGGATCTCCCTGCAGGCTGTGTTCGATAGTGAGTACCGTCTGTTGCTGGCGGAGAACGGTAAGACGGCGCTGCGCCTGGCCGAGGAAGAGGGCCCGGACATTGTCCTGATCGACCTGATGATGCCCGGCATGTCCGGTCTGGATGTAATCCCGCAGCTGAAAGCCCTTGACCCCCACGTCGTCATCGTGGTGCTTAGCGCAATGAACGACGTCGAGAGTGTGGTTAAGGCTGTTCGCCTGGGGGCCGGCCATTATGTGACCAAGCCTTTCGATGTCAACGAGGTCCGTTTGCTTGTCCAGATGGCCCTGAAGGCGGCGGAAAAGAGCGTCGGGCTGTCAGCTCTCAAGACTGAGATGACGCGCTGGTACAATGTTGACCAGGTGGTCGGCAGCTCAGATGCGTGGATGGAGACGCTCGCGATGGTCAAACGGGCCGCGGGGTCTTCCGACACGACGATCATGTTCTATGGGGAGAGCGGGACCGGGAAAGAGCTTCTCACGCGTCTAGCTCATGATAGCAGCTCGCGAAGCAAGGCACCGTTCATTCCCATCCACTGTGCAGCCATTCCCGAAGCCTTGCTCGAGAGTGAGCTTTTCGGCCATGAGAAGGGGAGCTTTACCGGTGCGACGGAGCTTCGCCGTGGCTGTGTGGAAATGGCGGACCATGGAACGCTTTTCCTCGATGAAATCGGCGAGATGCCGTTGGCCATGCAGAGTAAACTGTTGCGTTTCCTGCAGGACCATCAGTTCATGCGCGTTGGGGGGCGTACCATTCGCCAGGCTGACGTGCGTGTTCTTGGGGCAACGAACAAGGACCTGAGGAAGGGAGTTGAGGAAGGGTGGTTCCGGGAGGACCTGTTCTACCGACTGAATGTTGTCCCAATCTTGATTCCGCCTTTGCGCGACCGGAAGGGCGATGTGGAGTTGTTGGTACGGCATTTCCTCGCCCATTTCTGCAAGGAATGTCGGGCGGCTATGAAGGAGACGACTCCTGAAGCTCTGGCCCTGTTGAAGGACCATTCCTGGCCCGGCAACGTGCGCGAACTCCGCAACCTGATGGAGCGCATCGTGGTGCTCAATGGCGATTCTTCTGCCTTGGCGCCGGAGCATCTGCCCGTCGAAGTGAGGGGCGGGGCAGCGCCTTCGAGCGTGACGTCGCCTGACCTGTCACTCCCGACGTCTATGGACGACCGCGTTCAGGAGTTGGAAACACGGCTCATCCAGGCTGCTCTTGAGCAGAGCGATGAGAACCTGTCTCAGGCGGCCGTGTTGTTGCAGACGACCAGGCGCATTCTCAAGTACAAGATCGACCAATACAACATCGTTGCCTGATCGTCTACTTGCCGCTCTGCCTCTGCTTCTTCACGCTTCCTTGCCTCAGATGCTGTAGCAGCATCACGAGGGCGTACCCAAGACTTCCCACCGTGTAGCACACCCACTTCCCCGGCAGATTGAGCCAGTCGACAAACAGGTCCGGCCTGAGCAGGATGGCTGTGACGGCGATAAGGACTCCCGATTCGTGGAGGGCGTTCTGACAGAGCAAGTAGTTCTGGGTCAGCGATGCGAATGCAAACATGGCGATGGTTGCTGTGACGAAAATGAGCAGCATGTGCAGTGGCGAGTGGATCCCGATTAGCAGCAGGTCTGTGTTGAAGAAGAACATGAAGGGGAGGAGAGCGGTACGCATATCGTAGAGAAACCCCTGGACCCCGGTGGCAATGGGGTTGGACTTGGCGATCGCGGCAGCGGCGTACGCGGCTAGGCCGACCGGTGGCGTGTCGTCCGCCAGGATGCCGAAGAAGAAGCAGAACAGATGCGCCGCAATCACAGGGACCGCAAGCCCCGCATTCCCTGACAGCGTGAGGATGGTGGGCGCCACAAGCGTTGAGACCACGATGTAGTTGGCTGTCGTGGGCAGCCCCATCCCCAGAACGAGGGACGTGGCGGCGGTGAGGAGCAGAACCAGCGACAGCCTGCCCCCCGAGAGTTTGCCGATGAGTTCGGTAACGAGACTGCCGGGGCCAAGGGTCATGACACCCACGATGATCCCGGCAGCTGCTACGGCCACGCCGATCCCCATCATGTTCTTGCCGCCCGCGACGAGACTTTTCCACAACAGAATGCCGCTTCGTATCAGAGCTCCTCGCACTCCTCTTCCCTTCCGCAGATCCAGGGCGGCTTCCCGGATCGTGACCGTTCCTGCTAAGACAATGATCGACCAGAACGCGGCAAGCTGCGGGGAGTAGCGTTGGACAAGAAGGATGATGAGAAGCCCCAGTGGGATCAGAAAATGGAGGCCGCCTACGAGCACCGTTCGGAATACTGGAAGCTCCTCGCGCGGCATCCCTTTGAGACCGAGTTTGCAGGCTTCCAGATGGGTGATGAAGATCAGAGCGAGGTAGGAGACCACGGCGGGAACGAATGCCGCCCGGACCACGCTGAGGTAGGGAAGGTTGCAGCGCTCGGCGATGATGAATGCTGCTGCTCCCATGATCGGCGGCATAAGTTGCCCGTTGGTGCTTGCGGCCACTTCCACTGCCGCGGCTTTCACCGCGGGGTAGCCGCAGCGCTTCATCAAGGGAATGGTAAAGGTCCCGGTGGTCACCGTGTTGGCGATGCTGGAACCGGACACAAGCCCGGTCAATCCGCTGGCCAGCACGGCGGCCTTGGCAGGTCCTCCACGGAAGCCCCCCAACAGGGAAAACGCCAACTGAACGAAATAATGCCCGCCGCCCGTCCGTTCCAGGATAGCACCGAACAGAACGAAGAGGTAGACCATGGACGCAGACACATACAGAGGGACGCCGTACACTCCCTCGGTTGACATGGTCAGTTGGCCGAGCAGTTGGGCGGGGGTGACGCGGCGGAAGGCGATGAAGTCCGGCAGATCCGGGCCGCAGAGACAGAGCACGATGAACGTGAAAGCGATGGTGGGGAGCGCGGGGCCGAGAGCTCGTCTGGCGGCCTCGAGAAGGAGGATCAACAGAGCGATGCCCAGAATGAAGTCTCGCGTGATTGGCAGCCCCTGGCGGCCCGAAATTCCCACATAATCGAGCGCAAAGTAGGCCGCTGAGAGGGCTGCCATGACAGCTAGAGCCGCATCCGGTATAGGCGTCTTCGAGCGGTCGGAAAAGAGCGCTCCCAGGCGTCCCTTGCGGGGCTTCTTGAGCAGGGGGTAGCTGAGGAAGACCAGAGAGATCGCGAAGACGAGGTGTACGACGCGGACGATGTCGCTGCTGATGACGAGGAAGGCCAGGGAGAGCTGGAATAGAGACCACGCCCCGGCGAGGGCCGGGATTAGCCAACGTGCGAATCCCGCACTGCGCTCGGGGATCGCTTCAGCCACGGTGATGGCTTCCGCAGTACCTTCAAGTTGACTGATCGATGGCTCCATCTGCTGTCCCGCACTGCGGGTGGTGGTCACACAAGAAACTGTGGCAGGGGGAAATCTCGGGTAAACTGGGCGATCTCGTCCCGGACGGTCTTGGCCACATCGGGATCACCAATATCGTCAATCACCCGTGCGATCCAGGCTGCGATCTTGCCCATCTCGGGTTCCTTCATCCCGCGCGTAGTCACCGCAGGGGAGCCGACCCGTACTCCGCTGGTCACGAACGGACTCTCGGGGTCAAACGGGATGAGGTTCTTGTTGACGGTTATTCCGGCGCTGTCGAGGGCCGTTGCCGCCGCTTTCCCGGTCACACTTTTTGGGCGCATGTCCACAAGCATGAGGTGGTTGTCTGTTCCCCCGGAGACAATCCGGAAGCCCTGTCCCGCAAGCGCGTTGGCGAGGGCAGCGGCATTCACGACGACCTGTTCCTGATATGCCTTGAATTCGGGCTGCAGAGCTTCCTGGAAACACACAGCTTTAGCGGCGATGACGTGCATCAGCGGGCCGCCCTGAATTCCGGGGAAGACCTGTGAGTTGATCTTCTTAATGAGTTTCTCGCGGGCCAGAATCAGGCCGCCTCGCGGGCCGCGGAGCGTCTTGTGTGTGGTACTGGTCACCACATCGGCATAGGGGACCGGGCTGGGATGGCAGCCGGCGGCGACCAATCCGGCGATATGGGCCATATCCACGACCAGAAGAGCGTCGATCGAGTCAGCGATTTCCCGCAGCCTCGGGAAGTCGATCGTGCGAGGGTAGGCACTGGCTCCGGCAAGAACCATTTTGGGCTTGTGTTTGTCCGCCAGGGCAGCAATGGTGTCGTAGTTGAGTGCTTCGGTTTCCGGGTCAACGCCATAGCCGACGAAGTTGTACATTCTCCCGCTGAAGTTGACCCCGAGGCCATGGCTGAGGTGACCGCCATGGTCCAAACTCATAGCCAGAACGGTGTCCTGCGGCTCAAGCAGTGCGAAGTAGACGGCCATATTGGCCTGCGTGCCTGAGTGTGTCTGCACGTTTGCCGCTTCTGCGCCGAAGAGCCTGCACGCGCGCTCGACGGCCAGACGCTCGGCTTCATCCACGCATTCGCACCCATTGTAATAGCGTTTTCCCGGGTAGCCTTCAGCGTATTTGTTGGTCATCACGGAGCCGGCAGCTGCTCGCACGGCCGGGCTTGCGAAGTTCTCCGACGCGATCAGTTCCAGGCCTTCATCCTGCCGGTCGCACTCGTCATCGAGGACTGCGGCGATTTCGGGGTCGACGGCTCGGACTGCGGCGACGTCGTCGTAGCAGGCCTGCTCGACCTTCAGCAACCGGCGGCTGTGGCGCTCCGCTCCCGAGTAGGGGGTATCGAGCCACGCATCCACGGTTTTGATCAGGTCGGTGTCGCTCATGTCGTCTCCGCCGGTGACCAGGACATTTGAGCAGTTGTGTTTTCGGCTTATGGCCGCCTTGGCTGTGGACTCTGCGAGGGCCGCCCGTACTCCGTGGAAGCGATTCGCCGCAATGCTCATGCCGAGGCCGCTGCGGCAGATCAGGATGCCACAGTCGATGTCCCCGCCAGCCATCTCCCAGCCCAGCTTGCTGGCAAAGTCAGGGTAGTCGTCTTCGGGGTCGACACTTTTCGGTCCTAAATCCTTGACCGTGTAGCCTTTGCCGCTCAGATACTCGATCAGGAGTGCCTTCTTGGCCACGCCGCCGTGGTCTGTCGCAATGCCGAGGGTGATTGGGCTACCGTGCCAGTCCCTGATAACGTCCATTCGCTGTTGGTCCCATGTAGTCTGTCTGTCGCTGCGAAAACGGGACTCAGAACATAATGAGTCAAGGCACTTGCCGCAAGGTTGTCACTTAGGCCTGTGCCGCCCGTTCCAGCTTTCTGAAAAGGTCTCCGAAGACCCCGTCTCGGTTTACCGTGCTGGCGCTGCGAATGAAGTGTCTGCGGGTATCCACGCTCCACGTTAGACCTTCGGTCAGGATCGGGCTGTGGATCAACTCAGTTGGGATCCACGCCGGGTTGATCAACCAGGCAACCGCTGAGATGTCCCAGATGACCTTGGACCAGGCATAGTGGTCCTTGTGGTAGTCGCAGAAGATGTCGTACAGGTAGTCCCCGATCGGGCCCTGTCCTTTGACGAAGCGTTCCATTTCCGGGACTGTGGTGCGCAGTTGTTCTGTGACGTTTCGGCAGGGCAGGTGCACGAGCGGCACACCGGAGTCGAACATCAGCCGTGAGGCAAATGGATCCTGCTGCAGGTTGAACTCCCGGGCGCTGGGCCAGTAGACCGGGTTGCCACCCAGCCAGACGACGACGATGCGTTCGACAAGTCGCGGCTCGATGAGCAGGGCTGCCGCGATGTTCGTGATCGCCCCAACCGCCAGCACGTAGAGCGGCCCTTCATCATCTGCCATAGCGAGGTCGATCAGGTGGCTTACCGCATCGCTTTCCACGGGCGTTTCGGGACCGGGCAGGTAGCTGGTAGAGCCGCGAAACACGACGTCGTCCGGGGACTGCCCCAAACGTTCCAGCAGGCGGAGAATTTCGTCGTAACTCCTCTCCATGCCATCGGCAGGGCCGCTTGAACGGTTGTTGTGGAATGGGGCGGCATACAGGGCCTGGACATCCATCGCTTCGTCGGACAACAGGGCGTAGACGACCGCAAACTGATCGTCGATTTCGTTGTATGTATCGGTATCGAGCACCATTCTGACTTTGCCGGTCGGTGGAGCGAGGCGGGCTATCCGAGTGGCTTCATCAAGGGAAGGGAATTGCATCAGAATCTCCATGCTGCTTGCGGGTGGGGACGATGTTTATTGAGAGTCAGTCTTGTCCCTGCACGGGGACAAACTCGCCGGCAATTTGGTCGTCTTCACAGTGGAACAGACGGTAGCCCTTGGGTTTGGTGCCGTCGAAATTTCCCCGTGTGGTGGAGAGGCAGGCGGTCGTGGTGAACAGGATACCCTCTGCCGTTTCTTCCTGGTTGCCGTGGTAGTGGCCACTGAGGCAGGCTTTGAGGCGGTGGTCTTTGAACAGGGCGAGGATGTCGCCGGCCCCCGCAATCAGATAGGACTTGGTGTGCGGCATGAGGGGATGGTGTGTGCACAGCACGATAGGCGTGTTCGCGTTGATGGTCTTCAGTTGGTCACGGATCCACGTGTGTTCGGTCTGGCTGATCGGCGTCTTGTCCCCGGGATTGCTGTCGATAAGCAGGAAGACCCAGCCGCGGTGCTCAAGCCGCCGACGGAGCGGGCCGAACTCGCCGTCGTAGACACCGGACCGCAGGTCATGGTTTCCCCGCACGGTGTAGTGTGGCTTGGTCAAGCGCTTCAGAGCGAGTCGAGCAAGGACCATTTCGTCGGGGTCGGCAGCCCGAGTGAGATCTCCGAGCCAGAGACTGAAGTCCACGCGTGTGTCCGCATTGATGCTGTCCACACCGTCGTTGACGATTTCAACGCTTTTCGTGTCGGTCACATGCGTGTCGGATGCCTGGGCGAACCAGAATCCGTTGGGGCGAGTTGCCTCGACTTCCTCGGCCCACGTCTTCCCAAGCTCTGCGATGGTCTGTGGGGAGAGCGGGACTGACCAGATCCGGACCTCCCGCAGTGCGCCGACCAGAGAGCCATTTGCGCTGCCTGAGTAGGTCCCGAATGCGATTGGGGTACCGGGTTCCGGGGCAAGGGTGCCGCTGTGGGCATGTTCCGCAGCTTTGTGCCCGTCGAGGAAGAGGCGGAGGTGAGTGCCGTCGTAAGTTAGGGCAACAAGGTGCCATCCTGCCGTTGCCGGTGTCGTCAAGGCACATTGACCCTTGTCGGTCTTGACTCGTGCTGTCCACGTCCCATCCGGGGAGATGACCAGGCCGAACACGTCGCCGGTAGGCCCACCCCAGCGGTCACGGCAGACGATGGCCTGGTAGTTGCCGCGCACGTTTTCGACGAACACATCTGCCATGACGGTCAGGGCACTCCAGCCATCGCCGATTGGTGGGGTATTGCATTGCTTCCCCTTCGCAGGGCACCAGGCCGGTCGGTTTTCCCGCGGCTCCACGGTCCCTTCTTCGGCCCCCGTCAAAGGCTGCGTTCCCGGGCCTGGCGCGAAGCGCTCCGGCTCTGCCTCGACCTTCCAGTGAGCGACGGGAGACTGGGAGGCCGTTTGGGCGATCACCGTGAATTGCAGTGAAAGGGTGAGTAACAGGGCAGCATATCCTGCTCGGTACATGGGCGATGGCTCCTTCTGAGCTTTGTGAAGGGTGCTGACTGGCGAATTGCCGGTGAATGGCGCTAATGTGTCGTCCTGCGGGCGCTTCTGCAACGAGTCTGGCCGTCAGTCGGAGCTGAACGTGCCCCCGTGGTGTGTCAAGACCGTAGGAATGAGACCGTGCCTGCATTGTCTTAATCTGGAGAGTTGATTGTGGCTTCACGTTTCTGTGCATCGATTGTTCTCTCTGCGCTTGCCGTTGGCAGTGTGGCCGACGTGCTTGTCGGGCGCGTCGACGTAACACCATCGGCCGGCAGCAAGAATGAGAAGCCCCAGGCCCGTGTGGTCGGCCTGCATGAAGGAACGGGCTTCTTTGCCACCAGCAACAATCGCGGTGACTGGGGAATAGCTGCTGGAGTCACGGCGGACACCCCGAAAGGGGACACGTTGCTCCTGAAGGCAGGGGTCGCGATCCCGAGTCTCAACGAATCCGTTCCTGCCGCCCAACGCGGTGTCGTGGGGGTTGGCGGCAAGCTGACCACCGGTACGCCCGGAACGCTGAATGGGGGATTCTGGGTGTCGGGCTTCACCACGGAAGGGAATGGCGCTGAGGCGAACTACGACTTTGCGCTTGCCTACTTTCCCTTTTCGGCTGGGTGGTTGGGAGGACACGTCGCTAGCGATGGGATGACCGTCCTGGCCCAGGGCGAGCTTCCCGAAGGAACAGAAGTCCGGCGTTTTGCGGGAGGGACCTTCGATGGGGAGATCCTCCTGCGCATGCCCGGCATTGACAGCATTGAGGATGGACTTCTCTTCACCACAGCTGCCGGGAACGGAGACGACACCACGGCCGTGGGACCGTTGGCGGATGGCTCAGGCTGGCACGTTCGCGTGGCCGACGAGAGCCACAACTACCGCTCAGAGCAGGCCGTGCCTTTCAGTTTCGTGTTTATCCCGTACGCGTGTGATGGTCTGATTGCCGGTCGGGTTGTCCGCGACGGCACAGTCGTCCGAGGCGTAGGGGAATTCGATGTGCGCCGGATGGCGACCGGACGCTATGAAGTTTTCATTCCCGGGAAAACTGACAAGAATGGTGTCCTGATTCTCGAAGTCACCATGATGTGCAAAGATGGTGTTGAGGACAACGCACTTGCGTGGACCTATAGCGCCGAGGCGTGTTCGGGACGAGGCGGCTTCGTGATCGAGTCCTATGATCAGCCCGGGTTCCAGGATCAGGATGTGGAATTCGCTTTCGCCTTCGTGGACTACGCGGGGGCTCTGTCTCCGAATCGCAAGCGGCTCGGGACGTTTCGACCTTCAGAGACGTGGGCCGGGAGTGTGGTGAACGCCACCAAACAGGCCGGTGGGGGGCCTGCTGAAGCGGGTTCCATTCCCTGGTGTGGCCCGGCCATCGGGCGTGGAAGTCCTGCGACTGCGGTTTCTCTTCGTCTAGACGGGCAGGAGCGGCTGTGGCTTCTGACCAGGCGAACTGGCGAGCTTCCGGGTGCGGTCGCCGTCTGGAGGGATCCTGTGTTCATCCTGGCCGATGGCGTTCGTCGTCCGCTTGGCGAGAGTCCTGCTCTGTATGTTCGAGGAGGAGCGCCGTCTGTTCCCGGCGGTGCGGCGCCCGCTCGTACGTTCCAGGTCAAGGCGTCCTCGGCACTGCTGGTTCCCGTGCCTCCCCAGGCTCGTCGCTTTGAGGCCCACGTCGGGCTTCTCGATGGCGCCTCCGAGAAGGGAGCCGTGCAGTTTGCGATCACAGACCGCCCGCATCGCCGGACCTTTTGGCGGGAAGAGGCCTGGCCCGTTCTCCGGAAGACGTTCCCGGTCGAGGCAGAACGGTTGACCGTCGACCTGGGGCAAGGTCATCTCCTGGAGTCCCTCGATATGCAGGCGTGGACCAAGTCGCTTCAGGCTGGATTGGCGGCGATGGAGGTCGAGCTTGGTTCATTGGTCGAGCGCCTGCCTGCCTTGACGGCGGTCGATGGCGTTTCCCTTCTCGCGCGCCATGGCGAAGCAGCGCGACTGCTTGAGCGCGTGCGCAGTGTCCGCGAGACTGTTTGGCGTGAAACGCCTCTACTGTCGCGTTTCATGGACTATCCCGAGCCTGTCTTCCGCTCGCTTGCCGAAGCGGTCCGCCGGATCGTCAAGACGCGTCCCGCACTTACGGAGCAAGGGCAGGCGTGTCTGAAGGCACTGGCGGGATGCGAGAGGCGTTGCGGGGAGATCCTCGCATCAGCACTGGATGGCAAGCGACCTGATCCCGCCCTGGCCCAAGGGGTCGGGGCTACAGCACAGCGTGTCGCAGAATGGTCGAGTCGGACTTTGGGATGGACCACATACGGGGGAGACAACCGGCGGAGTTGGGTGTGCCGGGAGTCTCTGACATTGCTACTGCGTCCCATCTGGACGCGCAAACCGGCGTTCCGCCCATGCCCTGCCTGGCCTCCCCCCCGGAATGACAATCCGGCCGTGAAACACCAGCTGAGTCCGACGTTAACCTACGATCGAGCTTTCCAGCCAGCGGTTGTCGGTGGGGGTATTTTCTTCGGTTCTTCATCGGAGGATGCCGTGATTTGCCTCGACGCATCGACAGGAGCCGAGAAGTGGCGTTTTGTTGCGGAGGGCCCCGTGCGTCTCGCTCCGGTTGTCCTTGGGGGCCGTGTGTACGTGGGGAGCGACGATGGTCGCGTCTACTGTCTTGATGCCTCCGTCGGCGAGAAGCTCTGGGAGTATCGGGTGGACAAGGGTGAAGATCGCCGCCTGTGCGGGAACGGACGTGTCATCTCACCGTGGGCCGTTCGCTGTGGCATCTGTGTTGAGGATGGTGTTCTCTATGCCGCTGCAGGCGTTTTGCCGCGGTTGGGCGCAGTGCTTTTTGCGCTGGACGCACAAGCCGGGACTGAGCTTTGGCGGCGAAAAATAGGCTGGACCCCTCAGGGGTTCATGTTGCTGTCATCCCAACGGGTCTTTGTGCCGACCGGCCGGACCCCTTTCCGCAGCTTTTCCCGTCGCGATGGAAAGCCGGTTTCTTCCTTCGGGCGCTCCAATTCCTGGGGGCGCGATCTGCCCGGCGGCACCTTGGCTCTCGTGGTTAACGAACGACTCATCACGGGTCCGGATGAAGGTGGCGAATTGCATCTGTACGATGCGAAGAGCTCTGATTGTATGCTTCGCGTTCGCGGTCGTCGCGTGATCGTGGACGGGCTTTCGACGTACATTCTACGGGATACGTCCGTGACCGCTCAGGAGCGAGACCCGTTTGTGCGTCGTGGCCGCGTCGTCAAGCAGTGGGAGACGCCGATCTCGCCGGCTTACTGCATGTTGAAGGTCGGCGACCATCTGCTGGTGGGCGGGGCGGGGGTTGTGACGATTCTGAGTGCGGGTGATGGCAGCTTGGCTCAACGCATACCGGTGGGGACGAGTCGAGTCGAGGGAATTGTCTGGAACGACGGACGTCTCATCCTGAGCATGGAGGACGGGGTGCTTGCGTGCCTGACAACGACGACCGGGGACCGTGAGCCCACGGTCGCTACCCTCCCGAGTGGGGAGTTGGCGCTTCCGTTAGGGAACGCCGAGAGGGCCGGGAAACTGGCCGAATGGTCCGGGGCCCGGAAGGGATACGCACTGGTGGCGGAGGATGTTGCCCTTGGTGCGGCGCTGGCCCAGGCGTGCAATCTGCGTGTGGTTGTTGCGGTTGCTGATGTTGACACTGCTATTACGTGGCGGAAGCGCCTGGCAGCGGCTCGTCTCTATGGTGATTCGGTCGTCGTCCACAGGGCGTCGGGGAAGGTGTTGCCCTACCGTCCTTACATGTTCAATTTGGTCGTCCTCCCGCATGGCCCGGGGAGCATCGCTGCCGGAGAGTGGCAACGGGTTGTGCGTCCGAACGGAGGGCTGTTGGTGGGGAACAGGCTGGACATCGTTGCGGACGTCACGCAGGGCACTACCGAGCCGAGCCTGACTGACACTGGGTTCGCCGTCGCATGGCGGAGGGGGCCGTTGAGTGGGGCAGGAGCGTGGACGCACGGCTATGCTGACGCGGCCAACACAGCGTGCAGCGGGGACAAGATGGCGTTTGGCGCTTTCGAGGCCTTGTGGTTTGGGCGCCCGGGTCCGCGGAATATGCTGGAGCGTCACGTTAAGGGCGCTCCCCCGTTGTATCGTGACGGCACGGCGTTCATCACCGGGAAAAACTACCTGGCCGCGGTTGATGCCTACAACGGAGCCTTGCTTTGGGAGAAGCACGTCAAAGGGAGCGGCAGGATGGCCATGCTGAAGGACTGTGGCAATATGGTCGCTACTGCGGACGGCCTCCATGTGGCGGTTGACGACTCGTGCATCGTCTTCGAGGGACGGACGGGCCGACAATTGCGCGAACATGCCGTGAGTCGGTATCACCCCGAGGGTGGACACTGGGGCTACATTGCCGCCTCGGCGGATCTGCTGCTGGGAAGTGCAACCAAACCGGGGGCTGAACTGATGCCGGGCAACAAGCCTGACTACAACGCGGTCTGGTATCATTTCCAGCCGGTGGTGACCAGTCTCGGCGTGTTCGCGCTGAAACGGGTTTCCGGCGAACCGGTCTGGACGTACTCCCCCTCCACGGGTGTGCTCCTCAATCCGACCATCACCGTGTTGGGCAATGTCGTGGCTTTCATCGAGAGCACCAATCCGGCAACGCGCGACGACTCCGATGGCAAAATCCCGCTGGCTGAGCTGTTCAAGGGCGGCCCTCGGGTGACTGCCTTGCGGCTCGATACCGGTGCTGTCGCGTGGCGGGTGCCGATTGATCTGTCAGGCTTTCAGCATGCGGCCTACATGAGCGGGAGCGAGGGCATTTTCGTGTTGACGGGAACGCGCCACGACAAGGTCGGGGCCAAGACGCTGATTCAGTACCAGTTGATCGGGATGAGTGCTGCGGATGGCCGGGAACTGTGGCGCAATGACAACACACCGACGCGGGCCCACGTGCTTGACGGCGGGCACGGTGAACAGACGCAGCATCCGGCCATCGTGAACGGTGTGGTATACGGGCCCGGCTTTGCCCGGACGCTTTCCACCGGTGAGGAACACAACGGCTGGAAGTGGCAGAAGAGCCCTCAGTGCGCGACACTGTCCACCAGCATCAACTGCGCATTCAGCCGCCAGAGTGGCAACCCGACCGTTGCCAGCTTCGCAACAGGGAAGCAGGACAAGCTGACACGGGCGACGCGGCCTGGGTGCTGGATCAACACCATTCCCGCCGGCGGTGTTGTGCTCATTCCGGAAGCGAGCAGCGGGTGCACATGTGGTTACTCGGTGCAGACGAGCCTGGCCCTCTATCCTCTGGGGAACGGGAAGTGACGGATCGGGTCGACGGATGGCTCCGAGGCTGTCTGACGGAATCTGCATAACAGAAGGACAGTACGAATGACGTTCTACAACCACTGCCACGTGTTCCCGCATGGCGCGTTCCCGGATGCCCCGGAGCTAGGGACGTTGCCGGAGCTGGATCTCTTCATGAAAGACAACGGTGTGGACAAGGCGGTTGCGTTTGCGCCGTTCTGGGGCCCCAGGACTCGGGAGATCCTGGACGGGGAGGAGATCAATGCATGGCTGCTGAGGAATCTCGAGCCGTACCCGAATATTGTTGGGGCGATGGCGGTGAACCCGACTGACCCGAAGGCATGCGAGATCGTTGAGGAGTACCACCGCAAGGGGTTCATTGGCATCAAGACGCACCCGGCGGCCATGCGATTCCAGATCGATGACCCGGCCTGTGATGACTTCTACGCTTGCGCGGCAGAGCTGGGGCTGTTTGTGCTCTTCCACACGGGCGTGCATGGGTGGGTCCTGTCGAAGTACCAGCCCTTGCTGATCGACAACGTGGTCTGTCGGCACCCGAACGTGACTGTGATCATCGAGCATATGGGAACAAGCGATGGCATTGGTCGGGGATTCTTCGATCAGGCCCTTGCCGTGATCACTAACCACAGCAATCGCTGGCGCACAGACGGCGGCGTGTATGCCGGGCTGACCGGCCTCGCCAAACCGCAGCATCGGCAACTGCTCGCAGATACGATCGCCCAGGCCGGACCCGAACGCTGTATCTTCGGCCTGGACTGGCCGCACATGGAGGGCAATGCCCGGGCTCGAGACCGGTATCGGATGGAGCTTGACGTGCTGCGCTCCCTCAGGCTGCCCCAGGCTGCCGAGGACACCATCCTGGGCGGAGCGCTCTCTGCGCTTACGGGGGTCCAGTAGACATCCGCCTTGCCGAGGCCGTGCCGTGCCCCAATGCTATTGACTTTGTCTGGAGACGGTCGCGGCATGGCAGCCCCTCCCACTCTCGAGAAGCACACAATGTGGGAGGCGGTGCCACCCGGCGACTCTTCGGCCAGACACGGGGGGCAGAGAGAGTTGATAGCATTGGGCGTGCCCCTCCCCGTGGGGAGGCGCATAGCAGGCTGGACCGTTTCCCTGGCGACGTGCTGCGCCGGGCATCCGGACATTTGGTCAGTCGTTGATGGCTTGGCTGCCCCACCAGTCAGCGTTCGGTTCCCAATCGGCATCCAGGTATCGGGCGTGCTGGGCTTCCAGCCTCGCCATCAGGTCCGTCTTGAGATTGTCGAGGTGTTGCTGTTCTTTCATGGCGTCGTATTCGGGATCGGGGACGGGGAGCTTGGCCTTGATGTCGGTTAGCCAGGTATCGAGGCGCGTCCGCATTTCCTGCACAATTCCGGGATTCTCGATCGCCACATCGTGTTGCTCGCCAATGTCCCGGGGCAGGTTGTACAGCTCGTCCCGTCCGTCTTCGAAGTAATGGATGAGCTTCCAGTCTCCGTGGCGGATGATGGCCGACGGCTCGCCTCCCTGGTTGCCATAGTGGGGGGAGTGCCAGAAGAGGTCTCGGGCCGCGATGTCGTCCCCGGGGTCGCCTTTGAGAAGAGGCACGATACTGACGCCATCGACGTCCTGGGCTTCGGGGCACTCCAGCCCGGCGAGTTCCAGCAGTGTGGGGTAGAAGTCAATTCCTGAGACGGGGACATCGCAGACGCTGCCCGGCTGCGTCACGCCGGGTACCTTGACGTAGTAGGGCTCGCGGATTCCGCCTTCCCACTGCCGTCCTTTTCCCCCGCGTAGCGGCCAGCAGGATGTCGAGAATGAATCCCCCGCGGAAACGCCACCGTTATCGGAGGTGAAGATGACGACGGTGTCGTCTTCCATTCCGAGGTTCTCGAGCGTCTCCAGGACGATCCCGACGGCGTCATCCATGGCTGCGATCATGCCGGCGTAGATGGGGCAGTCCTGAACCTGGCGGACCGGCAGGTAACGGTCGAAAGCAAAGCGCTTTTCCTGGCGCGGGCCGTCTGCCAGTGCTTTCTGCCGGAATGCTTCCCAGCGTTCTCTGCTCGTCTGGATCGGCCCATGCACGGAGTAGAATGACAGGTAGGCCAGGAAGGGTTGGTCCTTCGTTTCTTCTATCAGGCGACTCATCTCGTTCCCCAGCCTGATGGGGAGGCACTCACCGTCGGGTCCGCTGGGAAGGCTGGGGTTGACGTAAGGGGCGAAGTAACCGCCCTGGGGACTGCCTACCCTCCAGCCACCAATGTTGACATCGAACCCATGGTCTTCCGGGTGGGATCCCACGTCTCCGAGGTGCCACTTGCCGACGAAGAGCGTGCGGTATCCGCCGTCACGGAGGACCGTGGGTAGGGTGATCTCATCTGCCCCGAGTTCATGCTGGTATTCGGCTGGCAGGAGCTTGCTGAATCGGTTGGTACGGCGCCAGTCCGTCCCGGAGGGGGAGCCGATCCAGTCGGTGATCCCATGCTTCGGCGTGTAGGTCCCGGTGAGGATGCTAGCCCGGGAAGGGCTGCAGACCTGGCAGGTGGCGTAGCCCTGAGAGAAGAGCATCCCCTCATTGGCGATGCGGTCGATATGTGGGCTTTCGTAGAACGTACTTCCGCCGGCACTCAGGTCGTTCCAACCCAGATCATCGGCGAGGATGAAGAGGATATTGGGGCGCTTTTCAGGCATCTTGGGTCTCCTTACTGCCGGTTGGATGATGGTGTTCTGCGTGTCGTTCTGCCTTGTTCTCTATTCTGTCATCCGCTGTGTCTGAACCGCGCAACGAACATGGTGTCGCAGTCCCCTTCCCAGGGGGCGATCAGGCGCGTGCCGTCGCAGTTCTTGCCGGTTAGCGGATCAGTGAAGGGATCCAGCGCAAATGCCGCGTGTTTGGCCAGGAAAGCCTCCACCACGCCGGTGTTCTCCTGGGCAAACATGGAGCAGGTTGCGTAGACGATTATCCCGCCGGAGCGCAGGCCGGTGGCCGCGCTGGTGAGAAGCCCAAGCTGGCGTTCGGCCATTTCCGTGACGTCTCTGAGCGACGTCGTCCAGCGACCGTCAGGATTGCGGCGCCAGGTTCCGGAGCAGGTGCATGGGGCGTCAACGAGGATGCCGTCGAAGGTGGCGCGTTTGCGGGAGACTGCATCGCCTCTCCACTCACGACACTGGATGTTTGAGAAGCCGGCCCGTCGGGCGCGCTTGCGGAGGTCTTCGAGCTTGCGGGTGCGGATGTCTGTGGCCAGGACTGTTCCCTTGCTCTGCATCAGGTCAGCCAAGTGGAGTGTCTTGCCGCCGGCTCCGGCGCAGGCATCCCACCAGCGCTGGCCAGGTTTAGGGGCGCACACGTGGGCCACAACCTGGGATGCCAGATCCTGGACCTCAAACGCGCCTTTGCGGAAGCTGTCCAACGTCCGCAGGTTCGTCCGCGGATGACCGATCCGGATGGCTCGGGCCATCTGGGCGTGCCGCTCCGGCTCAAGCTCGGCCTTGCGCAACTGAACGAGGAGCTTGGGCACCGCATCGGTTTGTGCACGCAACCAGACCGGTGGCCGGCGTTGGAGCCAGGAGAGGGTCTCTCCCTTCGGCAATGAGTGCGGGATCTCGGCGGCCGCCCACTTCGGCACCAGCTGGCCTTCGCGCAGTCCCGCCAGGTTGACCCCGAGGCGCTTGGCGAGTTCTCGTGCACGAAACGGGAGGGCGTCGTCCTCGGTGAAGGGCTTTGGTGACCGCCGCTGGATGTGCCCTGCCCACACACGGGCAATGTCGGGACGGTGTGAGTTTTCCAGGACGTGCGCTCCCAGCAGGATTTGCGACCAGGCTCGACTGTCGCCCTGGGGAGCGGGTTCAGGGCGCTGTTGATAGGAGTCGGGATTGGCACCGACTCTCTTCAGAGCGTCCTGGAACGGTCTGGGGGCCAGGCGCGCCAGCCAGCCCCACCAACGCAGGACAGCGAAGACCATGTGGCTGGTAAGTCGTCGGTCCCGCGAGCCGTACTGTTTGTTGGCGCGCAGGAACGCATTGAGCGCGCGGTCGGTGGGGCGGCCGTAGGCGAGGGTCGTCCAGAGGATTTCGTTGACAGCGTGAGCGCACGCTCTGGCCTGCGAGTCGTTCTTACGCGAGGGAGTGGGCATAATGGTGTTGGACCTATCCGGCAACAAGATCGATGGCAACAATTTCCGGCGGGCACAGCAGACGACGCCTCAGTAGCCCTGAGCCGGCCACACCGGTGCCGGTGGTAATGTACATCCGCGTTCCATCGCCGTGGCGTTGGTACCAGCCCATATCAAAGGTACGCCAGTAGGCGGAGGAGGTGAAGAGCGGGCCGATCACCGGCAAGCGGATTTGGCCTCCATGGGTGTGCCCTGCAAGCACGAGGTGGCCGATGAAACGAGTGGCTGAGCGGCCCACAGAATCAGGGGAATGGCTGATGAGGACGGTGAACGCCTCAGACTCAGGGACGCAGCTCAAGTCGACATCACCGAACCGACAATCGTCGATGCCCACGAAAATAGGGGCGTTCTTGCCTGGTGGTCTCAGGACGGTGTTCCGCAGGTAGTGGAAACCCGCGGCCTCGTAACGTTCCCTCCAGTCGGCATCCGACAGCCAGGAGTGGATGCTCTCCCGGTTTCCGGGCACTGCGAGCTTGTTCCGACGTGCTTCCATAGCGGCCAGAATTCGCAGAGCTGAGGGGACCTGTTCCTGGTAACGGGAAAGGTCGCCACCGAAGATGATCCAGTCCCCGGCAAGCTGGTTGATTCCCTGGACGAGGTCCTCGGCTCCGCGCTCGGTGTTGTTGTCCCAGTGCAGGTCAGAGAAGAAGACGATTCGTTGGCCGGCTGACGGGGATTGGCCGACGCGTAGCTCAAATACCTGGGCGAGGAAAGCGGAGTCTCCCGTTTTGGTGTTCCTGCGTGGTCCCGTTCTCAGCCATTGGTCTGTGAGCTTGGGGAGTAGGCGCATCGAGACGGGGTGCCGTTCCTGATGGTGGGCTTCTGTCGGCTACATGGAGCAGGGCGTAATGTACCGCGGTGCCGCGGATTTGCCCGGAGTCCGACGTGCGTGCTCCACAGGGGGGCGAGTGGGGACAGGACGGGGGCGGTCGGGGGCCCAGAGTGTGGCTGGCTACCTGCCCAACTCGATCCGGACAATTGACCGCTCCGGTAGGTCGTTCTCACGCATAAGGGCCTGAGTTGCCTCGATATCATAGGGGACGCGTTTGGGCGTGATCGTCTGTTCTTCGACGTCATAGATGACACACATGGCCCGTGGGTCGTAGTCTCGAGGCTGCCCGACCGATCCGACGTTGACCATCGTCTTGGCGTCCGCAGGGATGGGGCTGCTCCCTTTGAGGTAGTTGATGGTCGGAGGCATGTCAGGGACGATCGTGGCCATCAAAGGGACGTGGCTGTGGCCACAGAAACCGAGAGGGGGCTCCTGGTACTTGAAGTTGTAGGCGATGGAGGCCTCGTTGGTGAGATAGAGCCACTGCTTGGGACCGAAGGCGCCATGGACCACGCCGAACCCATCGAAATCCAGCTTTCTCGGGAGCTGAGCGATCCACCGCAGGTCATCCATCGACATCTGTTCCTGACTCCAGAGGATGGTCAAGCGCACGTCTTCGCGCAGGCGTTCAAGCCGAGGGTCCATCACGAGTGTCACGTAATGGTCATGGTTGCCGAGGACACAGGGGATTTCACGTTCACGGAGGAGGTGTACGCACTCGACTGGTTGGGGACCGTACCCGACGGTGTCCCCGCAGCAGATCAGCGTGTCGCATCCTGCTTCGTCCAGGCAGTCCACGATCGCAGTCAGCGCGGCCAAATTGGCATGGATGTCACTGAACAGCCCAACTCTTTTCATCAGACCGACTCCCCTGATCTCTAAACTTCGGACTCCAAAGCCTCCGTGGCTTCGTCGCATTGCCCTCCCACGAGCATGACGTCATACAGTAGGCGATTGTGGCTACAATGCCAAATCGGCCTGAGGCCGAGACGCAACGCCCCGGTTGTGGTTCGTCCTGCGCGCTTGACTGTGTACAGTATCGGCGGTGTTGGTCTGAAGTCTGCAGTGAGGTAATGGTGAGCTGATGCGGCGCGTTCCGCTTGTCCTCCTACAAGCAATTGTGATTCTGTTCTTTGTGGCCTTCTTCGTCACCCCGATCGTTCAGGTCCTGCGAGGGGGAGTGACGGACACAGAGGGGCGCCTGACGGTCGTCTACCTGCGAGAGGTCTTCCGTAATCCCCTCTATTTGGAAGGTCTGCTCAACTCCTTGCTCATTGCAGTCTGCACGACGTCTGTTTGTCTCCTCATTGCTGTACCTCTGGCCTGGCTGGCCGATCGCTTCGAGTTCGTCGGTAAGCGCATCCTCGTGGCTGGACTGTTGCTTCCGCTCATCCTCCCTCCGTTCGTCGGCGCGTTGGGGATGCAGCGTGTGTTCGGTCAGTACGGCGCCTTGAATGCGGGGTTGGCGGCCGTTGGTTTCCTCGCGCCTGAACAGGCCGTTGACTGGTTGGGAGGGGGCGGCTTTCTCGGCATTGTGCTGGTCGAAGCGCTGCACCTGTTCCCCGTGCTCTACCTCAACGCGGTGGCCGCGTTTGCCAATGTTGATCCATTGCTGCACGAGGCAGCTGCCAATCTGGGGTGCGTCGGCAGCCAGCGTTTTCGGCGTATCACGTTGCCGTTGGTACTGCCGGGGATCTTTGCCGGCAGTGCCATCGTGTTCATTTGGAGCTTTACGGAGCTTGGCACGCCGCTGATGTTCAACTTCGATCGAGTTACATCGGTCCAGATCTTCCATGGGATCAACGAGATTGGTGATAGCTCCATGCCCTATGCGCTGGTCATGGTCATGATGGCGGCGGCGGCATTGATGTATGTACTGGTCCGCGTGGGCTTCGGCCGTCGTGGCTACGCGATGATGTCCAAGGCAACGGTGGCGTCGCACCAGGTCCGCCTGCGAGGGGGCGCGAGCCTCGGAGTGGCGGCGATCTTCTCAAGCTTGGTTCTGCTGGCGTTGCTGCCTCACCTTGGGGTCCTGGGGATCGCCGTGGGAAAGTGCTGGTACCGAACCGTCGCGCCAACGGGCCTGACTCTTGAGCATGCTGCCGCGGCCCTCGGGCACAACCTTACCGTGCCCAGTATCTTGAACAGCGTGCGTTACGCGTCGGTGGCGACAGCTGTCGCTCTGCTGGTGGGCGTCCTGATCGCGTTTCTCGTCGTACGTTCTCGTGTGCGTTTTGCCTGGCTGTTGGACGGGCTGGCCATGATGCCGTTAGCCGTGCCGGGACTTGTGCTGGCCTTCGGTTATGTCGCCATGTCCCAGAAGGGCCGTTTTTTCCACTTCCTGAACCCGATCGAGGACCCAACCGTCCTGCTCATTGTGGCGTATGCTGTCCGGCGTCTGCCGTATGTCGTCCGGGCCGCGGTCGCCGGACTTCAGCAGACATCAGAGGGCTTCGAGGAGGCGGCAGCGAACCTTGGGGCGACTCCATGGGTATCGTTCCGCCGGATCACCGCTCCCCTGATCGCCGCCAACCTGATTGCCGGGGGGATTCTGGCTTTCAGTTTCTCAATGCTTGAGGTCTCTGACTCGTTGATCCTGGCCCAGAAATCGGCTTTCTTCCCCATCACGAAGGCCATCTATGAGCTCTCCATGCTCCTGGGGCAGGGGCAGGCACTGGCTGCTGCTCTCGGCCTTTGGACCATGGTTTTTCTCGGGACGTCTCTGCTGGTTGCGTCCTGTCTTCTCGGCCGTCGCCTGGGGGCGCTTTTCCGCGTGTGACACGCCAGGGACTCGGCCTGCTCCTTTCGCGTTGCGAAAGCCGCACAAATCACTATATTCTCACCACCCGTCGAGCGTTGATTCTGGGGCCGTTTTCAGGCCGCCCTTCCTTGGCCGCCCACTGACGATTCAGAGACGGGGCATGGTCGAGCTTCCATCCCGGAAAGGCACGTTGCTTTGGAGTCGTCGCAGACGCCGTTACAGTTCAGTATGGACTTCAGTGGTGACAACCCACTGGTCTCCCGCCTTCGGAACGGTGAGTTCTTCCTGCTCATTGAGTGCAACACGTCTCCTTTGGAGCAGCCGTTGGAGGCCAGTCTTACGCTTGCCCGTTCGGTTGCCCGCAAGATCTCGGACGTGCCTGAAGTGGTCGGGATGGCGGTGACTGATCGTCTGCGCACCGAGGACACGCATGATCCGGTAGAAACGGCCGCTCGGCTGGCTGAGGCCAGCGGTAAGCCTCCGGTTGTGTATCTCTCGGGGAAGGGGTCCTCAGAGGAGCGCATTCGCGAGATCCTGGCCCGTGCACGCTCGGAGGGGATCCGCAGCATTGTGGCTGTCACTGGGGATCGTTCGGAGAAGCACACGGCTACCGGTCGTTCGGGAGGGCGTGTGCCTCCGTACCCAGCAGGCTACCTGGACAGCGTAGACATTCTGCGCTTGGCAAGCGCGTCCGGGGATGGGTTGTGCCTGGGGGCAGGGGTGAACCCGTTCAAGTACAATCCCTCGGATCAGTACCTGCAGTACTTCAAGATGATGCGCAAGCTGGATGCGGGGTCTGAATTTCTGGTCACGCATGCCGGCTGGGACATGAAGAAGCTGCAGGAATTACAGTGGTACCTGCAGATGCGTGATGTGGGCAATCCCGTGATTGCCCGGCTTGCGCTCCTGTCGCTGGACGACATTGCGCGGATCCACGACGGGCTCCACCCCGGGGTACACGTCGCTCGTTCCTTTGCGGCCGTTCTGCAGCGTGAGTCGAACGTCAACGCAACCCAGTCGCTATCTGCTCAACTGCATCGCCTGGGACTCCAGGTTGCCGGTTGTCGCTTGCTGGGTTACAACGGCGTTCAGATTGCCGGACTGCGGGATGGTCATCACCTTGACATGGTCCTGATGCGGATCAACGAAGCGCTTGAGACCTACGACGCCTTTGATACGTGGGTCAATGCCTGGAACGACTACCACAATTTCCTGTCATTCGAACCGATTTCGGACGCCTATTATGTTTTTGACGGTCTGCTGAACGGCGAGACCGTCCGGTTCGATCCTGAGCAGTGCCACCTGACCGACCGATCTCTGCCGGAGCCGGCTGTGGGGGACCGCGCCCTGCACGCGGTCCTGTCCACGCTCCTGGGAGAAGGGTGGCCCGAGGTGATCGGTGAGTCATTGGCGGGGGCTGTTGAACGGGTCTGCGGCGTCCCCCGGGACCACCTGCGTGAGTGTTTCTTCCTTTCGCCTTCAGCATGTCCGAAGCGTCTGATTCATGGTGCCTGCGGGGGGAGCCAACCCGATGGCACGTGCGAGTTTGGTCAGGCACGTTGTTTCTTTCAGCGCGTCATGGCTCTCGCGGCCCACAGCCACGAGCTGGACTCGCTCGAAGAAGGACCGAAGGGCGACGGATGACCGAGGACAGCTTCCTGCAAACTCTGTTCGCGCGCTTGCCCGATCCTCCGGGTGATGTGGTTGTTCCCCCTGGCGACGACTGTGCTGCTCTTGCCCTCCCCGGCAGTGACACGCTCCTGCTTGTGGCTGTGGATCAAGTCATTGGTGGGCGCCACTACCTGAACCGAGGCGACAATGCGGCGACGCCGCGGCAGGTGGGGCGTAAGCTCCTGGCTCGGAATCTGAGCGACATTGCAGCGATGGGAGGGATCCCAACTTTTTGCCTGACGGCTCTTGGAGTCGCTCCTGAGCAGGACGATGCATGGCTCTGTGGTCTGTTCGAGGGTGTTTTGGACCTTGCTCACGTCCACAACGTCCACCTCATTGGCGGGGACTTGGCATGTACGTGCCACGATGACGTCAGCAGTCTCACAGTGCTTGGCACTGTTCCCCGGAGCCAAGTGTGCTTGCGGTCGGGGGCACAGTGTGGGGATGTGCTCTTCGCCACCGGTGCCTTTGGTGCATCTTTTGAGTCTGGACATCACCTGATTTTCGAGCCACGTTGCGGTGAGGGTGCGTGGCTCGCCGAGAGAGGCTTTGCCCGAGCCATGATCGATGTCAGCGACGGGGTGCTGCTGGATGTGCAGAGGATGGCTGTGGCTTCCGCGGTTGGCGTGGAACTTGAGCTGGCATCTATCCCAATCCGTCCGCCATGTGCGAAGGTTGAGCAGGCCGTGGTTGGCGGGGAGGACTACGAGTTGCTCTTTGCCGTGGCCCCGGACAGGGCCGACGCCTTGATGGCGGAGTGGCCGTTCGCTGACACGCCGCTTGCTCGCATCGGGAGGTTCGGTCCTGAAGCCGGGACTGTGAAGGATGCGAACGGGGGGGCTTTAGGAGGCCCGGGGCGGTCGGGGTTTGACCATTTTGGGATGGTTTGAGATGGTGAGTCACGCGATGGATTGGGTAACGATCACAACTGATAGCGAGGACGAAACACAGGCCTTGGGAGCTCGGATCGCTGCCGTGCTTCCTTTGGGGCGTGTGGTGGCCCTCCATGGCGACTTGGGGGCTGGCAAGACCGTGTTGAGTCGGGGGCTCGCCCGGGGGTTCGGGATCACCGAGCCGGTGACCAGCCCGACGTTCACGGTCGTGCAGGAGTATGAACGGCCTGGGGGCAGCTGGCTCTTCCATCTTGACATGTACCGGATCGAGTGTGACGACGACGCCTTGGCGTTCGGCATCGAAGAGTTTCTCTTTGCCCCGGACGCCGTCGCGGTCGTGGAGTGGCCTGAGCGCATCGCCGGGCTGCTGGAGTGCCCCTCCGGAGGGGAGCAACCGGATCGCGTGGCTGGCAGGTCGTGCGTTCCGGATCTTGTGGTCGTGCGCCTGAGCCATGTCGCCGAGTCCCGGCGTGAGATACAACTTCCCGGAGTGATTCATGATCTGTGCGGCTTTTGATTGCTCGTGTGGCGCAGCGTTGGCTGTCCGGCAAGGGCAGGATATTATCCTGAGTGAGCGTCGGCCTCTTGCGGGGCGTACGAGCGATCAGGAGCTCGCCCCGTGGGTTCTGGGAGCTCTCGCCAGTGCCGGGGTCGAGCCAGGCGATGTCCAGCGTTGGGTGGTCGGCACCGGACCGGGGAGCTTCACCGGGATTCGAGTCGGGATCGCCTTTGTGCACGGGCTATGTCTCTCCAGCGGGGCGGCTTGCTGGGGCGTCCCGAGCAGCGTGGCATTGGCTGCCGAAGCCGCGGCGGGGAGGGGAACGGGGACCATCGGCGTACTCCATGACGCTCGACGGGAACAGCTGATTCTGTCGGAGTACGTGCTGGACGACGGCGTACCATGTCCGGTGGGTGAGCCGGCTGTCCGGGATGCGGAAGACGCGCTGCGCCACTGTTCTGAGCTGGGGGCGCTCATCACCGTTCACGGCCAAGCCATGGCGAGTGTCCTGCCGTCTCTGGCGGGGAACATGATGGTCTGTGACAGTGTTGACGCGTCGTTCTTCCTGTCAGACACGATCTGTCCCTGGCCTGGACCGGATGTGGCACTGGACACGACGTGGGAGCCCATCTATGTGCGTCCAGCGGTGTTCGTGAAGCCCCGCATGTTCCGTCAGGTGGGAGGGGACCGTTGAGGCGCGGCAACTCTCCCGTTTCTCCGCCGTTCAAGCCGTGGCAGCGCCTCAATGCTATTGACTTTCTCTGGAGACGGTCGCGGCATGGCAGCCCCTCCCACTCTCGAGAAGCACACAATGTGGGAGGCGGTGCCACCCGGCGACTCTTCGGCCAGACACGGGGGGCAGAGAGAGTCAATAGCATTGGGCAGCGCCTCCTCCCCCTTACCGTGGTCCCTCAGGCGGCGCCTTCGCGGGTGGAAAAGGCTGTCAGGAAGCCGCTAGTTTGCCATCCCCCTTCCCGAAACTCGGGCGATACCGAGGAAACGCCTGTTTTTCCCACGAAAATGTCGGGACGCCGCCTCTTTTCTGCTTGATAATTCCCCCCCTCCTACTACTATATGATATATATAAAGGTGGGACCCCTTCCGTGTCCTTCATGAAAGCGGGTAGACAGCCACCCGTTTGATGCGCCTTTCCATGGCTTGGTCTGCATGGCCAGTTTCAGGGAGTAATGGAATAGATGAGTGACGAGAATTCGGTACCCGACGTCCCGAACCCGGATCCGTTGAACGGCGGTTACGACGAAAGCCAGATCACCGTGCTGGAGGGATTGGAGGCCGTACGGCTTCGTCCCAGTATGTACATTGGGGACACGGGGGAGCGTGGCCTGCATCACCTGGTCTACGAGGTCGTTGACAACAGCATCGATGAGGCCTTGGCGGGGCACTGCTCGAACATCGACGTCTGCATCCATGTCGACAACAGCGTCACCGTCTCGGATGATGGCCGTGGTATCCCGACTGGCATGCATGAGACGGAGAACAAGCCGGCGGTTGAGGTGGTACTGACCCTTCTTCACGCCGGCGGCAAATTCGATCACGATGCCTACAAGGTCTCAGGTGGACTGCATGGTGTGGGCGTGTCCTGCGTGAATGCGTTGAGCGAATGGCTCGAGGTCGAAGTGAAGCGCGAGGGGCACGTGCACCATATGCGCTTCGAGCGTGGTGCGACTGCAGGGGGCCTGAAAGTGGTGCGCCCTTCGGACGAACAGGGCACCGTGATCACGTTCAAGCCGGACCCCGACATTTTCACGATCACCCTGGAATACAAATGGGACACACTTGCGAAACGGCTGCGCGAACTCGCGTTCCTGAATGCCGGGATCAGCATCACGCTACATGACGAGCGCCCTGAGGAAGGCACCCGGGAAGAGCACTTCTGCTACCAGGGGGGGATTCGCGAGTTTGTCACCCATCTCAACGAGGGAAAGCAGACGCTTTCGGATGTCATTTACTTCCGTGCGGAGCGGGATGAGTTCGAGGCTGAAGTCGCCATGCAGTACCATGAACATTTCATGGAGACGATCTTCAGTTACGCAAACAACATCAACACCATCGAGGGCGGAACACACCTCTCCGGTTTCCAGGCTGCGCTCACCCGGACCATCAACAACTACATCCGGAGTCTGCCTACAGGTAAGAACGAAGGCACGATCTCGGGGAACGATGCACGTGAGGGGCTGACGGCGATCATTAGCGTCAAAGTGCGGGATCCCCAGTTCGAGGGCCAGACCAAAACGAAGTTGGGCAATGGCGAAGTGCGTGGGCTGGTCGAGTCCATTATGAACGACGGGCTGTCTACCTACTTCGAGGAGCATCCGCAGGACGCGAAGAATGTGATCGAGAAGGCATTGCTGGCTTCCCGGGCGCGTGAAGCGGCTCGCAAGGCGCGTGAATTGACCCGTAGGAAGACGGCGCTGGATGGAACGGCATTGCCGGGCAAGTTGGCTGACTGTTCCGAACGCGATCCCGCGAAGTCCGAGGTGTACATCGTTGAGGGAGACTCGGCGGGAGGCTCTGCCAAGCAGGGGCGCGACAGCCAGTTCCAGGCGATCCTGCCGATCCGGGGGAAACTGCTCAACGTGGAAAAGGCTCGGCTGGACAAGCTTCTCAACAACAATGAGATCCGGGCATTGATCACCGCGATTGGGTGCGGCATCGGGTCGGACGAGTTCGACCTTACCAAGGCGCGCTACCATCGCATCGTGATCATGACAGATGCTGACGTGGACGGGTCCCACATTTTGACGTTGCTGCTGACCTTCTTCTTCCGTCAGATGAAGCCGTTGATCGAGGCAGGCTATGTGTACATCGCCAAGCCGCCGCTTTTCAAGGTCCGTCGTCGTCGTCGAGAGCAGTACGTTGACAGTGAGGATCAGCTGGATTCACTGCTTCTGGAGCTGGCCCTTGAAGATATCGAGATCTGGCGCCTGGAGGAGGAACAGATCTCGGCTTCCGAGGTCGCCACGCTTATCGAAGGTGTCCGAGAGGCGCTGCGTCTGTCGGGTGGGCTGGCGCGGCATGGCATTACCCCAGAGAGGTATGTCGCACAGCAGGACCCCGAGACGGGGGCGTTCCCCGTCGCGTTGATCTCGGTTCGTGAGAATGACGGGACGACCAGTGAGCGATTCGTGTTTACGGACGATGAGGAAGCAGAGGTCATCGCTGAGACAGAGGTTCGGCTGGGAGGGAACGAGATCTCGGAGTTGGTGGAGGATGCCGGTGACGCGGCAGACGAGGTCGCCGAGCAGGTGGAAGGTGGCGCTGAGGCGGCGGAAGAAGGCGTGCCCGTGACTGATGGCGGGGTTGAGCAGGTCGTGGCCGAGGGAGTGGACGATGGGGCTGCCGAGGACGGCACAGAGGCTGAAGAAGAGGCATCCGAGGAAGCCGCATTGGGCATGAACCCAGCCATCGATGTGATCCCGATCTACGAGGCCTCTGCTTTCCGCGACGTCAGCGGTCGCTTCGCAGAGCTGGGGTTGGGACTGAGCCAGTTTTACGAGGGTGAGGAGCCGATTCTGCAGATTTGCCATGGTGATGACAAGCAAGCGGTCAACTCGCTGATGGAGATGTATGACGAGGTCCGTAAAGTCGGCCGCCAGGGCCTCCATATTCAGCGCTACAAAGGTCTCGGTGAGATGAACCCTGATCAGCTCTGGGAAACGACCATGGACCCGCAGGTTCGCAAGATGCTGCGGGTCACTATGGAGGATGCTTTCGAGGCTGAGCGCATGTTCACTCTCCTCATGGGCGATGAAGTCGCCCCCCGGCGCGATTACATCGAGAAGTACGCGTCGTCGGTTAAGGACCTCGACATCTAGTCAGAGGTCGAGCGGACGCTTCCTGCGTAATTGATGAGCGGCTACGCTGAAGGAACGGGAAATCTACCGAATATGACTGATGAGATAGCGAAAAACGATTTACCGGCCAATATCGAAGAGATCATGCACAGCGCATACCTGCAGTATTCGCTGAGTGTGAATGTTGGTCGTGCCATACCGGATGTGCGGGATGGCTTGAAGCCGGGCAACCGTCGCATCCTTTACGCGATGCGGCAGCTTGGTCTGACCAAGGGGCATGCCTACACCAAGTGCGCCAAAGTCGTTGGTGAGGTGATCGGTAACTACCATCCGCACGGTGATCAGGCTGTCTACGACACCTTGGTGCGTATGGCGCAGGATTTCTCGATGCGGTGTCCCCTCATCGATGGGCAGGGGAACTTCGGTAGCATCGACGGTGACTCGGCGGCGGCCTACCGATACACCGAGTGTCGTTTGGAGCGCCTCGCTGAGGAGCTGCTGACGGACTTGGAGCGCGAGACGGTCGACATGCAGCCGACCTTCGACGAATCAATGCAGGAGCCGGTCGTACTGCCTGCGCGTTTCCCGAACCTGCTGGTGAACGGCACCACGGGTATCGGTGTCGGCATGGCGACCAACATTCCTCCCCACAATCTGGGCGAAGTCATCGATGCGACCGTGATGATGATCGACACGCCCACCGCATCGGTGGCGGAGCTGATGCAGGTGATGCCCGGCCCGGATTTCCCGACTGGCGGCATCATCACGGGAGTGCGCCCGATCATTGAGCTCTACGAGACGGGACACGGGATTATCCGTGCGCGCGGCAAGGCGGAGATCATCGAGAAGGACGGGCGCGAACGGATCATCATCACTGAGATTCCCTACGCGCTCAACAAGGAGCGCTTGGTTTCGAAGATCGCGGATTTGGTCAACGACAAGAAGATTACCGGTATTAGCGGGCTGAATGACGAGTCAAGCAGTCGGGCAGGCATCCGGATCGTCGTTGACATCAAACGTGCTGCGATGGCAAGTGTCGTCCTGAACCAGTTGTACTCACACACCTCACTGGCCACGAGTTTCGGGGCACAGTTCCTGGTTGTGGACCGCAATCGGCCGCGGACGATGAATCTGCGCCAGCTCCTGCAGGCCTACATCGATCACCGATTGGAGGTCGTGACTCGGCGGACTCAGTTTGAGCTGCGTAAGGCTGAAGCGCGTGCCCATATTTTGTCCGGGTTGCTCATCGCGGTTGAGAACGTGGACGAGGTGGTGCGAATCATCCGGGCATCCCGCACACGTCCCGATGCAGCTGCGGCACTGATGGAGCGGTTCGGGTTGAGCGAGAAGCAGACGGCGGCGATCCTCGAAATGCGCCTCCACCAGCTGACTGGTCTGGCCATCGAGGAGCTGCAGTCTGAGTACGACGAATTGATGGAACGGATTGCTTACTTCAAGAGCTTGCTCGCCAGTCGTGAGTTGCGCATGGGCGTGGTCAAGGATGAGCTGCTCGAGGTCAGGACCAAGTATGCGGAGCCGCGCCGGACGGCAATTGAGGCAGACGAACGGGAACTGAATATCGAGGACCTGATCGCTCAGTCGGTCTGGGTGATCACCATGTCCGCGTCCGGTTACATCAAGCGTGTGCCGGAGGACACGTACCGTACGCAGCACCGAGGTGGCGTGGGTGTCATGGGCATGCAGACCAAGGACGATGGAGATTTCGTTGAGCACCTGCTCACGGCCAAGACCCACGATTACCTCATGTTCTTCACCAACCAAGGCAGAATGCATTGGCTCAAGGTCTATGAGATTCCCGAAGGCGGGCGCGTTGGGCGTGGTCGTGCATTGATCAACCTGATTGAGATGGACGATGGCGAGCGTGTGCAAGAGATCATTTCGGTGGATGAAGTGGATGTCCCGGACAGGTACATCATCATGGCCACCCGCAATGGCGTGGTGAAGAAGTCGGCGTTGCGGGTTTTCAAGAATCTGCGCCGGAAGGGGATTCGCGCGATTGTCCTTGATGAAGGTGACGATTTGATTACCGCCAAGCTGACCGACGGCGAGCAGGAAGTGCTGCTCTCGTCCGAGGATGGCCGGGCCTGTCGGTTCCGCGAGGCAGACGCTCGCGAGCAGGGCCGTGTGACCCGCGGCGTTCGTGGTATGGAACTCCGGGACAGAAAGAGCGGGAAGATCGCCACCGCGATTGTGTCAATGACCATTGCAGATCCTGAGGCTGACCTCCTGGTGATCACCAAGCGTGGGATGGGAAAGAGGACCCATCTTGGCTATGGCAATGCCGAAAAGGACAAGGACCTGATTGGCGGCTACCGTCTCACCAAACGTGCGGGCAAGGGCGTGATCAGTATTCGGTTGAAGGAAAGCGATTCAGTGGTGGCAGCCTTGCAGCTTGAGGAGGAGGAAGAGGTCATCATGACGTCTGTCAAAGGACAGATGGTCAGGATCTCGACCGAGACAATCCGTGCCATTGGCAGAAACTCCCAAGGCGTGCGGGTCATGCGGCTGCGTGACGACGACGAGATTAGCAGTGTTTCCAAGGTTGCCAGGCTTGATGAGGATGAGATGCCTCCCGAGGATGGCGAAGCCGGGGAGACTGTGGAAGGCGCAGAGGATGCGCCGCCGAACGAGGTAGCTGAGGGCGCTGGCGAGGAAGAATCCGGCGACGATGCTCAGGCACCCGAGGCCGAAAGTGAGGCGGGGGCGGACGATGAGCAGGCTGAAACCGACGGAGTACCGACCGAGTAACGCCGACGCCGGCTCGGAATTTGAGACCACGAGCTTCCAGGAGGCCGTGGAGTCATGCCGTGGGTCGGCTCTGCGGCTGCTGGGGTTACGCGAGCACAGCGTGGCGGAACTGCAGCGGAAGCTTGCCGCCCGGAAGTACAGCCGAGGAGTCCGGGATCGGGTGGTTGCGGACTTGGGGTCCGCCGGTCTGCTCAATGACTTGGCTTTCGCCCGGGCTTACTGCGAGTATCGCGCAAACGGCGGCCGGCCGGTTGGGCGTCGGCGAGTGTTCATGGAGTTACGGAAGCGGGGGGTCGCGGCGGATACCATTGAAGAGGCCCTGGCAGAGACCTGGGACGAGGATGATGGAGAGTCCGAGCTGGCGCGTGCGGTGGTTGCAGCTCAGTCCAAATGGCGTCTAGTCAAGGGCAGGGGAGACGCATTCAAAGCCAAGGGGAAGGTCTACCGATTCCTGGCTACACGCGGATTCTCAAGCGACATCTGTCGTGCGGTCTTGGAGACCCTTGAGGAGGAGTGAGGGGAGTTGTCCTGCCAAGATGTGCCTCGCGGCTCTGATGAGCAGCCTGAAGCCACATACGAGCCCAGGCCTCGGCCGATATGATATGGTCCGGCCATCATGTCAGAGCGTGTAACTGCCCTCAATCGTGTGGAGGAGCCGGTTTTCCCGCGTGCGGTCGCGTTCCGCGTCCTGACGCGGTCACGGGACACAACCGGCCTGGCCGCCTACGGAGAAGCGGCAACTCCAACGGGGGGCGTGGCCAACAGTTTTGTGCCCAGATCAGTGAAGTTACACGCGAGCGCGCTTCACAAACAGATCTTCAGCGCCAGGTGATGAGAGCCGGTGACCGGGGGGGAAGGGGAGCCTTCACGCGTATCGACTTCGGACCCACCTCAACCGACAAAGCGTCTGGTGTCTCGTCGGGGTAGGTCATTCTGGCTGGCTTGCCTGCGGGAATGCTGCTGTTTGGGATGGTGACGTCGGCCGTCTGGTCCTCGGCACTGATATTGTAGAGCACGAGGCCTACCGACCCATCGGGGGCACGCCAGAGCGAACGGAGGACAGTGGGGAGCGTGATATCGTAGTAGTGTTCCCGCCAAGCCCGATACCAGCGCAAGTCCATGGTGTGTGGGGATGTGGTATAGGCAGGGGGGCGCAGCATGTCGCCGTAGAGAAGGTAGGGCTTGGCGGCACGGTACATGGCGTAGCGTTTGCGGCTGAACTCGATCGCGATTTCCTTGTTGCGGAACCGCGTGAAAAAGGTGGGTTGGTTCCAGCCGGGTTTGACTCCCCAGACAAGCGTTTGGGCGAACTTCGCAACGTAACCGTTGGCGTTGTCTTCCTGGAGATCGTGTCGCCCGACCCATGAGCAGTACATGATCGTGCGGTCGTGGTAGACAGCGTGGGCGAGGGGGATCGCGGTCACCTGGTCGCCCTGGAGGAATTGGTAGGTCGTGTTGCAGACAAGGTACGCATCGAGCTCGGCCATGTTCCCTTCCCAGAAGCTCTCTGCCGAAAAGCAGAATCCGGGATCGACTTTCCGGGCGCGTGTTTTCATCGCGCGCACCATGGCCCGGTTGGACTGGATGTATCCTCTTCCTCCCCCAACGTCCGAGCCGTAGTTCGGGTTGAAGTTCATATAGGTTCCGGCATGGTTGTTGGAGTCGAGGTAGGCCGCCCGCATTCCTGCTGCAGCCATCTGTTCCACGGTCTTCCCCAGGCACTCCCCCCATACGCTGCCTGGGTGGGCTATGGCGCAGATCCGGCCGATGTTCTTCCTGGCCGAGAAGTCCCACACGACCCGCTTCCCATAGAAGTTTCTCACGGTGTGTTCATTGCCGTTCTCCCTCACGTAGCTGGGAGATTCGCGGTCCCAGCAGATGCCTTGGATGTAGGCCATGATCGGGCGTGAGTTAGTCCTGGATGCCTGGATGAACTCATGGTCTCCCGGCTTCAGCGGGAAACGGTCCGGGCTGTCGATGAGTTGGTGTCCTTCCTTCCCGAAGTCCCCCGCGTAGTGCCCGACGCTGCACCCCGCCAGCACATCCTTGACGATTGGATCATACTCGAGGCCTTTGGGCTCGTGCGTGAAGTTCCGCATCATCCATTCGTCGACCTCTTTGAACCAGTTCGGTGTACTCTTCCGCTCATGGATCGGGCCTTCAGCGGTCCATGTTTGCTGTAACGCCCATTCCCGGTAGATTCGTGCCGCGTCATACCAATCACCCCGGAATGTGCGGATCACCTTGTCATAGGGAACGGTCCAGTTTTGTGGTACGACTTTCATGTTGTTCGGCACGTGGACGATTCCCCAGGACAGACCGGCGTCAGGGGTTGCTTCCAGGACGTAGCGCTTCAGGTTTTGCTGTCCGTCGAAGCAGCCCAGATAGAGGCCATGGGTGTCATTGTAGTAGGCATCGAACTGCATGCTGTGACCCGAGCGGTTCGGTTGAAAGCGTCGTTCTTTCCCGAGAATGCCGTTCCCGATCGGGTTCTGAACAAGGCGGCCGGTGAAGCACGGGGTTGCCAGGTAGTCATTAGCCAGATCTCCATTCGGTGGGGCCACGCCCTGAACGAAAGGAGCTGTTACGTAGAACGCGGTGTAACGGGAACTGCGGTTCGCGATCGTGGTTCGGAAGCGGGCGAACGGATTGCCCTTCGCGAGCGTGACAGTTACGGCGACATCCAGCACTCCGGGTTCGTCCTCGATATCGATGCCTGACCAGGACAGGGTGAAGGTGTCGCCGTCGTGCTTCGTGGCGCAGGTTGCTGTTACTCCGGTGGCTGTGAGCTCGAGGACGTCCCCTTGACCGGCCGAGTCATCGCGCGAGGCGCCGCTGTCGTCCTGCTCCGGATCGAGGCACAGACGGGTCGTTTCGGTGGGGTCGGCGGTCGCGATGGGGATCTTGCGCAACTGGACCTTCCACAGGCCGGTGGGGGCCGGGCGGTTGACGAATTCCCAACCGTAGCGGTTACGCAGGGTAACGATTGCTCCACCCTTCTCCGGCGGGGCAAAGCCCACCGCGATCAGGCCGTTGCTCAGGCGCGTGTCGATGGTCCGAGGACGCGATTCGGGCACCGCCGCCCCCCCAGGAGATTTGGAGGATCTGGGGATGGATAGATGCACGCCATCCAGAGAGATCTCGCCGGTTACGCGGAAGAGTGTCCTGGTCCAAGCTGTCCCTTGAGGCGGAGGCGCCTCCAATTGGTGGGCTGTCCATGTTCTGCCGGCATCTTTCCAGGGATTGTCCTTCACATTTGGGAAGGCGCCGATCTGTCTACGTCGTTTGTCATAGAAGGCGAGTACGGCTCTGAGTCTGCCTGGTCCTTTCGTCTGGTAGGTCAAAACTACCGGGACGGCACGCTTCAGGCGGATCAGATCCACTCCAAGCAGGTAGGCCGGTTTGGTTTCATCAACGTTCTTGACGGTCACGATGTGTGTGCCCTCCGGGGCGTCGGCGGCTTCTGCCCAGGTGAGCGTCCCTTCCTGCACACCGGGTCGGTTGTAGACTCGCCAATTGTCTGGATGGACGCGGTCGGCTGAGCGTTCGAAGCTACCGTTCCCGGGGATGTTGTCCGGGCCATGGTTTGGTGGGGCTGGGGGCCTCTCACGGTCTGCCCCGCCATTCCCGCGGTTGAGGAGGAGAGAGAGCCAGGCAGGATAGGTGTCCCCGTACACCGTGCCTGCACCGGCCATACCAGCCCCATAGGTGATGCTGTCCCCGAAGCACAGTACGCTCTCTCCCGGTTTGACCCGATCGCTGAGGGTTTCTGCCATGAGTTCGCCCATGGTGCGGTAACCGTCAGCCGTGAGGTGGACCCCGTCTTTCAGCTTGCTGTTGCTCATGTTGCGGACGAGGCTTGCTGCTGCATCCGCGTCGGAACAGTGTTCGTTCACGCGTTTACGTAGGTCGGCCAGGGGGAGTGAGTTGGCTCGGGCGATCTCGCGAATTGCATTGTCGAACTGGCCCAACCAGGCATCAAAATTATCTTCCGGGTGGTTCGGGTGGCGTTGCTTGACCAGATAGCCAACGATGGGATTGGGGGTTGTCAGCACGATCGTCTTGACCCCGAGGGTTCGTGACCTGTCGATGAGCGTCTGCATGTTGGTTCGGAACTCTTCCAGAGGGACGAGCTTCCCGGAGTTGAGTGCGTCGTTCATAGAGAAATACAGGATCAGGTGGTCAGGTCTGACCTCGGCGACATCCCGTTCGAAGCGACGCAAGGCGTCGCGTGTGGAGTTCCCGCCGATACCTTGGTTGATGACCAATATGTCTGGCGTTGGGGCTGCGGCTGCGAGGCCGCAGACGAGGGCCACACTGGTGGTGAGCATGGTGGTGCGTTTCCTGATCGTGAGAAGGAGGGGGGCGATGTCGTTCATTGGCCTGGGGTGTCCTGGACTGGAAAGGGGGCTGCCGATCGTGCCAATGTAGCCTCTTCCACGGGCCTCCGCACGGCTGGTCTGCCCTCCGACTGCGGATCAGGCGGCCGTGGAGGAGAAGACGCCACTCAGTTCACCCGTCCCGCGAGTTGGTTCGGTTGCTTCCAGCGGATGCGGGTGAGGTGGAAGCCGGGAGTCGGCTTCTTCCCCCCGACAGTGATCCAGGTTTCCTGCCTGTTAACGGTCGTCGCATCGAAGTTCCCGATTGCGTATCCGCGTTCCGGTACGACGATCTGCTCCGTCCTGCGGAGTACGCAGAGGCGTTTGGGGTCGACCTGGGCCATGAACAGCGGCGCTCGGTGACGCATGATGTGGTCGTTGTCGGCCCCACGCCTCGTGTAGACCAGGTACAGTGCATCACTGTGTGTCACCCACTTCTGCTGGGTGTTGTAGCTGCCCAGGTCTGTACCGTCGTCAAATACCCACGCTTTGTGGGCGGCGAAGTCGAGGCCGTCATCGCTGACAGCGACATAGCCTTTCTGATCGTTCCGCATGGTCATGTAGTACCGCCCGCGGAAGACCGTGAGGGATTTCTCGTAGAGACCTCGGCGGACGGGGTGGACCAGTTCTTTACCCAGTTTGGTCATCGTGAGTTCTTTGCCGTCAAACGCGCAACGGACCACGATACCTTTGAGCAGGAACGTTCCGGCGCCCTTGCGGTCCGTGTAGTAGACGGGGATGAGCAGTGAGCCATCTGGTTCAGTGAGCCATTGGCCATGCGTGCCGCAGAGGAAGTACTGGTCACGGTTGCCCAAATCCAGGCGCTGGGGTAATGACCAGTTCTTGCTGTGTGGATCATAGGCAGAGACCATCACATCACGACCGTGGCTCTTGTAGGCGAGCTGCTTGCCGCGGTATCGGGTGGAGTGTCCGATGGCAAGGACTTTGGCAGTTGGTGCGTGGTAGCCGAGGGTGAAGTCGCAGATGCCTTCAGTGATGCCGTCTTCGTGTTGGCGCCAGCCGAGGGCAGGCTCCTGGCGGGGAGATGACCACGTCTTGCCTGCGTCAACGGTCGCGCTGACGCTGAATCCGGAGAAGTAGTCTGAGGCCCCGGGGAGAGCCCGTTGCACGGTCATGATGGCGTGGATCCCGTCGTCCTTGGCGGGGATCGCTGTCGGGCGCGGCTGGAACCAACTGCCTTTGGCCCCCACCGGTTGCTGCACATAGTCGAAGATGATCGTGTACTTCTCCGTCTCCCGGGCACTGCCGTCGATCCTCAGTTCTGCGCCGTGAGCAGCTGTCATGATCAGTACTCCTGTGAGTCCCAAGGACCTGCTATTCCACATATCTGACCGTCCCTATGGCTTGTTGATGGGAGGCGTCCGCGTGCGCCGGGGCCTTACCGCACTGTAATGGCGGACCGGCGTGCTTCACAGCCGGGCTCGAACACTGCCTTGACGGCAACTGTCTGTTGCGGTTCGGACGACCGTCCGTTGTTTGATTGCGGTCGGCGGTCGGTCGCCTACATTGTGGTGTGCGGGAGGCGACCGCGGAGGGGAGTGAAGATATGACCTGGAGAATGGCATGAAATGCTATCGCACGTTCACGGTCTGTGAGTTAGGACCGTCCCAAGAGACATTGCCATTCGCGTCACATGGTAGGACGCTGCGTCGTGAGGAGAATTCCCGACTATGAACCATGAGATTGAGCGCAATCTTGGCGAACAGCCTATCGTGCAGATCATGGCCGAGCATGGTCTGCGCGCGCCGGATCTGGTCTCGGCCTCCACCGAACAGATTACCCACAAGATGGTGGCCCGGGCCTGCAAAGGAAGACGCCTGACTGCGAACAGCAAAGGTAAGGTTTGCAGGGCACTGAATGCGTGCACTGAGAGACCGTATGCCATGGCAGAGCTGTTCACTTACTGAACGATTCCCTCAGAGATTGCGTGGCATGGGGCGATCGCTGGGGCTTCGAAGGGCACGGAGTGTGTCCGTGCCCCGGGAGGAATGGGTTTGACAGATCCAGGGACTGCGACGGATCGGACACTGCTGCCGCGGCACGTGGACACGGAGGTGGCGTGTCTCGACCTCGCAGAACGTCCATTTTCAGTCTGTCCGCTGTTCTCTGACGGGATGGTGCTTCAGCGGGATCAGGAGAACTGGGTCTGGGGGACTGCGCCGAGGGGGGCTGGCGTGGTTGTTGAGGTGGATGGGGAACGCTTCCCTACACGTTCGGGCGAAGACGGTCGATGGCGTGTGGTGATTCGGTCGCTGCCGGTCGGTGGTCCCTACACGATGACCGTCTGCTCCGGGGGCCGGACGATTGCCATCGCGGATATCCTCTCGGGGGACATCTGGCTCTGTGCCGGACAATCGAACATGGAGTGGCCGCTTGCGAAGATCGACAGCGCCGAGGGCGAAATCGCGGCTGCTCAGTACCCATCAGTTCGTTACTATGGCGTGTCACATGCGGCGAGTTCGGTGCCGGTTCACGATCTTCCGAAAGGGGATCGCTGGCACGCCTGTTCTCCGGCCAACGCCCAGTGGTTCAGCGCCGTCGGCTACTTCTTTGCCCGGGATCTCCACCTGGGTCTGGGCATCCCTATTGGCCTGATCGACAACAGCTATGGAGGCACGTGTGCCGAAGCCTGGACCAGCATCGATGCAGTTCGGGCTGATCCCTCCTTGCACCCCATCCTCGCCCGACACGATGGCGCGACGGCTGACGAGTCGGCGTACCAGCAGTCTGTCGAAGTCTGGCGGAAAGATGTCGCAGAGTGGAACTCTCTCCCTGAGGCCGAGCAGACGCAGTGGCCTGTCATGCTCAAATGGTGGCGGCGGATCCGACCGCCCTATGGTCACCCCCACTGCGTTGATGGTCCGGGCAGTCTGTTCAACGCGAATGTCCATCCGTTGAGCCGTTACGGCATAAAGGGCGTCCTCTGGTATCAAGGGGAGAGCAACGTGGACCGGGCCAGCGAGTATCGCGCATTGCTCGCGGGCCTGATTCAGGACTGGCGTGCTCGGTGGAGCCAGCCTGAGCTGCCGTTTCTCGTGGTTCAGCTGGCGAACTGCGGCATGCCCGAGGAATGCCCTGTCTCATCGCCGTTGGCCGAGCTTCGGGATGCCCAGCGGAACGTGATCGGGGGAACCAGTGGGGCGGCGTTGGTCGTTACCATTGATGTTGGGGACGCCACGAACTGTCACCCATCGAACAAGGCTCCAGTGGGGCATCGGTTGTACTTGGCGGCCCTTTCGGTCGCCTACGGACGGCGCTTGGTTTCCTCGGGGCCGATCTATGAGCGCATGGAGGTTGAAGGTGAGGAAATTCGGCTGTATTTCTCCTCAGCCGGTCGGGGTTTGGTCGCGCGAGGCGGGGGTCCTCTCAGGCATTTCGGTGTCTCCGGTCCGAGCGGTCGGTTTCTTCGGGCCAATGCCCGAATTGAGGAGAACGCAGTCGTTGTGTACCATCCCGAAGTGACCAATCCCGTGGCCGTCCGTTATGCCTGGAGCGGGAATCCGGACGGCTGTAATCTGTACAACGAGGAGGGCCTCCCCGCGTCTCCCTTCAGGACCGATAGTGCCCTTCTCTCATAGCGTTCGGCTCGCTGCCGGCTCTCTGTGGAGCTGCTCTGGACGCGTGATGGGAAGGGAAGGAGAGAATCTATGGCCAGCAGCCCCGACATTGTTTTCATTTTCTGCGACCAGTGGAACGCCCGCTATCTGGGGTGCGCTGGTCACCCACAGGTGCGGACACCGCATCTTGATGCCCTGGCGGCCAATGGGTGTATGTTTGACGCGGCGTATACACCGTCGCCAGTGTGCATGCCGGCGCGGGTCTCTCTTGCCAGTGGCCTCTATCCGCACACGCACGGATTCTTCTCAAACTACACAGGCAAGCTCTTCCCTGCGGAGCAGGTGACTCTGTTCCGCTGTCTGCAGGGAGCGGGGTACACCACGGCCAAGATTGGCAAGTACCACTATTTCAGCATGGAGTGGGGGCAGGACTACGAGGAGTACCGTGACTACTACGACCAGCTCGGACTGGACTGGGCGGAAGAGACGTCTACCCCGTTTCAGGGGCCGTTCCTGAACACGGCCTATAGTCGGCTGTTGAAGGAACGGGGACTACTTGACGCCTTCATCACGGACATTGGGGACCGGTACGTGGATGGGCAATACGCGGCGCGGCCGTCTCCGCTGCCGCCGGACCTCACTCCTGACGGGTACGTCTGTCGGCAGGCGCTTTCTTACCTGCGAGGCGCACCGAACGACAGACCGCTGTTCCTCTGCGCCAGCTTTCCCGGGCCGCATACGCCGCTTGGCGCACCTGGAAAGTATGCGGAGATGTACGACCCGGACGATGTCATTCTGCCTCCGAACTACGACGAGAAACGCTCCAAGCATGCCCCCCAGGCCATTGCCGAGATGACGGCTCAGTACATGGGCAAGATCACCCATCTCGACGACCGCGTGGGCGAGATCATCGAGGCTCTGAAAAAACGTGGCAGCTGGGAGAACACCGTGGTCGTGTTCTCGGTCGATCACGGTGACCGCATGGGAGAACATGGGATCGTTTCCAAGTGTGGTTTCGAGGAAGGCTCTGTGCGCGTTCCCCTCATCATCGGCGGACCGGCTGTACCCCTGGAGACCCGCGGATTCCGCAGCGCGTCGCCGGTTTCGTTCCTCGATCTGTTTCCCACGTTTCTGGATCTTGCCGGGGGCGACATCCCCGACTACTGCCAGGGCATGTCCCTGCTGCCGATTGTGACAGGTCAGGCCGATCACGTTCATGACGCTGTCTTCTCGGAGATCGCGAACGGTAAGAGCTTCAACTACATGGTTCGGGACCGGCAGTGGAAGTGGTACACCCACGGCAGGAGTGGAAAGGAGTGCCTTTTCGACATGGTGACTGATCCCCGCGAGACAGACAATCTGGCCAGTCAGCCGGGGCATGCGGGAACGACTCAGCGGCTGCGCGACCGACTGCTGACGTTCCTGATGTCGACTCAGTTGAACCACGCGCGGGGCTACCGAATCCTCTTTGACCGTATCGGGATGACCTTCCCAACTGAGGACCACGAAGAGCGCAAGCGCATTATCCACAAGCGGCTGTGCGAGGTCCATGACGCGTAGAAGGCCGGTTGCCAGTTCCGATTACCGCCCGTATATTCACTTTGGAAGGACGGACGGCTGAGACAGTGCGACAGAAGGGTCTCACCGACTGGCGTTGTGGTGTTATCTGAGTGCTGCGGGGGCGCAGCACGTATCTCTGCAGATACGCCTCTACCGTCGGTCTTTATTGTGTTTCGCGCGGAGTTCACTGCGCCTGCCCTGCGGGCCCACTGTGACCCAGGAGGTCTGTGAGCAGAGGCGGGTGCGCGAGCCCTTGGGAGCGGCTTGACGCGTGCGGTGGAGCTGGGGTGAGGGGAGTTTTGGAAGAGGGTGGGAGAAAGTTTAGCAGCTAAACAGGCCACAACTGTGCCATGGACGGGTGGTTTCTCGTGGTGGATTTGACGCCAGACAGAGGTGGGGCAGGGGGGAGTCGCAGAGAAGGGCGACGGAGCGCGTCTGGTCGAGGGGCTGAGCTGGAAGCACTGAACCTGTCGTTGCGGGAGGAGGTCCGACGACGTGAAGCCGCCGAGAGGGCTTTGCGTAAGGCCGAAGGGAGCTACCGGAACCTCATCGACTCGAGTGCCGATGGGATGATCGTCGCCAGTCCGGAAGGGATTGTGCGGTTCGTGAATCCCGCCGCGGAGGCACTGTTCCACCGACCGGCGAAAGGTCTGGAGGGGAGAGCCTTTGGCTACCCGTTGGTTGCCCCTGGGGAGTCCACGGAACTGGATATTCTCGGTGGAGAGCAGCTGGCCGTCGCTGAAATGCGGGTCACGACAACGGAATGGGAAGGCGAATCATGTCTCCTGCTTGCGCTTCGGGATGTGACGGAGCGGAAGCAGGCTCGGGACGAACTCAATCAGTATCGGCGCCAGCTGGAGCAGTTGGTTGAGGAACGGACGGCAAGCCTCCGGGAGGTGAACCGTGAGCTTCAGGAGGAGGCCGTCAGGCATGGGCGGACGCAAGCTGCTCTGCAGCGTTCGGAACGGCTGTACCACACAACCGTGGACCACCTCACGGACATGGTCCACGTCGTTGATCGTGACCTCCACATGCTGCTCTTCAACGCCGCCTTCTCCCGCATGTGTGAGGGGCTCCAGCTGAGCACAGAGGTCATGGGGCGGTCCGTCTTCGAGGTGTTCCCCTTCCTGCCGGCTCGGGTCCGGGAGGAGTACGAACGAGTCTTCTCGAGTGGCCAACCGCTCGTGACGCGCGAAGCGAACCAGGTAGGTGGGACTGAGATCATCACCGAAACGCGGAAGATCCCGGTTCTTGACGGTGATGCTGTGGGGCGGGTGATTACCGTCTTGCGCGACATTACCGAACAGAAACGGGCTGAGGATGCGCTCAAGGAGAGCGAAGCCCGCTACCGCCATCTCTTTGAGAACATCCCGATTGGTGTGTATCGGACGACGCCAGACGGGGAGATCGTCGAAGCCAACCAGTCTCTCTGTCAGTTGCTGGGATACTCGGATGCCGGATCGCTCAGTGGTGTGAGCGTCATCAATACCTATGTATCCACGGCGGATCGGGATCGTCTCAAGGCTCTGCTTGAGCAGGATGGCTTGATTCGGAACTATGAGGCCGAACTGCGCAGACGTGATGGAACGATTATCCACACAGCGATTGATGCTCGTGCGTTCGCGGACGACTTGGGGGGGGTCCGGTACTATGAGGGCACCATTCAGGACATCTCCGAGCGTAAACGGGCCGAAGAGGAACGGGAGGAGTTGGTCCAGACGGATAAACTGATGATGCTTGGGACGCTGGTGTCCGGAGTCGCCCACGAAGTGAACAACCCCAACAATTTCATCATGCTCAACGTTCCCGTCCTCGAGCAGGCATTTCGGGCCTGCATGCCGGTGCTCGAGGAACGCTTTGAGGAGCACGGAGATTTCGTCATTGGCAAGATGCGGTACTCGCGGATTCGGGAGGCGTTACCCCGGTTGCTGGTGGGAATTCTGGACGGATCGCGGCGCATCAAGCGCATCGTCGATGAGCTTCGGTCCTTTTCGAGGCCGGAGATGGCCGGTTCATCGGAGGATGTGGACATCTCGAGCATGGTTGACGCGGCCGTTTCGCTTACCAGCAACCTCATCGCCAGGTCGACCACGCAGTTCGTGGTCGAGAAAGCGGCAGACGTCCCCAAGGTGCGTGGCAGCTTCCAGCGTCTGGAGCAAGTGATCATCAACTTGGTTCAGAACGCCTGTCAGTCCCTGCCGGACCGGAGTAAAGGGGTCCGCGTCGGTGTCGGTGTCGATGTCGAGAGACGTGTTGTCGTGATCTCTGTCGCGGACGAAGGAGCAGGAGTCCCGGCTGACTCCATCGGGAGACTCACCGAGCCCTTTTTTACGACGAAGAAGAAGACTGGTGGAACGGGGCTGGGGCTTGCTGTATCAGCGAAGATCGTTGAGGAGCACGGGGGGACCCTTGACTTTGTTTCGAGCGAAGGCGTGGGCACGACGGCAACGGTATTTCTACCCGTTCCTGATGGGGAACTCGACTGACTGAGGAGGGATGATGAACGCAGACGTATACCCCGACTACCCGATCCTCGTTGTTGACGATGAAATAGAGGCTTTGGACAGTTTCGAGATGTCGCTGTGCTCACACGGGATCAACAACACACTCACCTGTAACGATAGCCGTGAGGTCATGGCACAGGTGCGGAAGCAACGCCTCTCTGCCGTTCTTCTGGACCTGGCCATGCCGCATGCGACGGGTGACGAATTGCTCCGTCAGATCACCTGCGATTTCCCGGAGCTGCCGGTCATCGTTATCACTGGGTTCAATGACGTCACCCGGGCCGTGGACTGCATGCGGCACGGTGCGTTTGACTACATGGTCAAGCCTGTCGAAGGCAGTCGGCTTTCCTCCGGTGTCCGGCGGGCGCTTGAGTTCTCCGAGCTCAGGCAGGAGAACGACTCACTCAGGGAGGGGCTGCTTGCCGGCAAGCTGACCGGCCGGGAAGCATTTGGGGATATCGTTACCGGAAATAGGTCGATGCATGCGATCTTTACCTACGTGGAGGCTATCGCAAGGACGCAGCAGTGCGTCCTGATTACCGGCGAGACCGGTGTCGGGAAGGAGTTGATCGCCCGAGCCATTCACCGGTCCAGTGAACGCGGAGGAGCATGGGTGGCAGCCAATGTCGCCAGTCTGGATGACCAGATGTTCTCGGATGCGCTTTTCGGTCACACGTCTGGTGCCTTTACCGGGGCGACCGGCACCCGTCCCGGGCTGATAGATCGGGCCTCTGGAGGGACGCTGTTGCTGGACGAGATCGGCGACCTGTCCCCTTCCTGTCAGGCAAAGCTCTTGCGTCTCCTCCAGGAACGGGAGTATTTCCCGTTAGGTGCTGATGTGCCCCATCAGTCGACCGCCCGCATTGTGGTGTCGACGAATCGCGACCTTGTGAGCTTGCAGGAAGAGGGCGAGTTCCGCAGTGATCTGCTGTACCGGTTACGCTCACACCACGTCCATGTACCGCCATTGCGAGAGCGGCTGGACGATGATCTCGCCCGGCTCCTTGACCACTTTCTGGTCAAGGCCGCGTGCGCTCAGAGGAAGCGCCGCCCCGCCTCTCCAAAAGAGCTGCTCCCTCTGCTGCGTACGTATGACTTCCCCGGCAATGTGCGGGAGCTGGAGCTGATGGTCTTCGACGCGGTCAGTCGCCACGAGAGAGGATCTCTGGCGCTTTCCAGCTTTCGTGAGCATATCTCGCGATCGCGGCCAGGTCATGCGCCACGCATTCAGTCTCCTCCCGCAGGGCGGCACGGCGTGCAGTTTCCCAGTCCGTTGCCCACGATAAAGGGGACAACCCAGTTGCTCATCGACGAAGCCATGGCGCGAGCTCACGGGAAACAGAGCCTGGCGGCGATGATGCTCGGAATCACTCCGCAGGCGCTCAGCCAGCGTTTGCGCAAGTCCCGCGCTGAGAAACGTGGCTGAGGTTCCCCTGCCACTGGGGCACCGGCTTTCTTCGGGCCGAGCGGCGAGGCCCTTCCGGGTTAAGCAGGGTTGATTGATCAAGAAACATTGATTAGCCGCGAGGGTGTTTAGAAACGTCTTTTTCGATGCTGAGAATCAAGAAATATTGACATTGGAACCGACCGTGACGTGACGTGTTACAGCGCTCTATTGCGCTGCAGGAAAGGGAGATGTGGTCTATGTCGCGAGTGATGGCGTGCCGAACGCTAAGCAACCAGGCGTAGAAGTGGAGGTCGCGTTTGCGACTGCACGTTCGTTGGGGTTGTCTGGGCACAGACGCGGGTTGAAGCCGGGAGGCATTTTCGGAGTCAGGGCGTTCTCGGAGGAGCCGTGCGTTGCTTAGCCGCGTGCGTTCCCGGGTGCGCTCAACTCGTCCGCTGTCATCCGTGGCACCAGCGTTCCATGGACGCTCCCCAAGGGCCGAGTCCCATCGCATCCGGTCTCTCTGCTGAGGAAAGTGTGGTGAGGAGTTCCCACAACAATGAGGTCCCGCCGTTTCAGCTGTTTGTCATCAGCTGTGACCGGCGGTTGGTGAAGCGTGTGGACCATCTGCTTTCAGGGAGTTCATGGCGTGCTTTCGAGCGCCGGCATTCGGATGACCTCGATGCGGCCTTGAGGACGCTTTCCCGCAAGCCAGCTGAGCTCGTCTTGCTGGACCTGGAGCTGCCCGGTGATCGTGGGATGCAGACCTTGGTCAAGCTCAGGCAGGCGCTGTCCCGTGTGCCGGTCATAGCCTTGACAGATTCGAGCGATGTCGGACGTGGTGTCCTCGCGCTTCGCCATGGTGCCCAGGACTGCATACCCCGCATGCGCCTGAAGGAAGCAGCGCTGACGCGCAGCATCCGCTTTGCGGTCGAGAGACAGCGTCGGGAGCAGTCTCTCTGTGAATACATCCGTGAGCTCAATGCCACCCAGGGCCAGCTTCACGCTCTGTTGCAGACAAATGCGGACGGACACGTGGTGGTTGATGAGGAAGGTGCCATTCTCTACGCCAATCCGGCCGCCGAGCTTTTGTTTGGGCGCGACGAAGCGGATCTGCGGGGGAGCTCTTTCGGATTCCCTGTTGCAGGCCAGGATCTGGAGCTGATTGACATCTTTCGGAAGGGAGAGTCGGTGACCGTTGAGATGCGTGTGGCTCGCAGTCGTTGGAACGGCGAATCGGCATTCGTGGTGTCTCTCCGGGACGTGAGTGCTCGGCGACCCACTGAGGGAGGGGGGGCGCATACCTCCTTGCCTCAGGCCGACCTTCCTGACAGTGCCCCGCATGATGGATCTGAAGACGGGGGCCTTGAGTTGACAGAGCATTATCAGCTAGGGAACGATGGTACATGAGGACGTGCATTGCTGCCATTGTGATTCCTGCCGTTCTGGCTACTGCGGTGGCCATCTACGTCCTCGACAGTGGAGAGGAGGCGGCTGCGACGATCAGGGTCGGCATTCTCCACTCTCTGACCGGAACCATGGCAATCAGCGAGAAGTCGGTGGTTGATGCCACGTTGCTTGCGATTGAGGAGATCAATCGTGAAGGAGGCGTCTTGGGCAGATTGATTGAGCCGATCGTTCTGGACGGAAAGTCAGACTGGCCCACATTCGCGTCTGCGGCTGAACGGTTGATCGCTGCAGAACAGGTTGCCGTCGTTTTTGGGTGTTGGACGTCCGCAAGCCGGAAGACCGTGAAGCCGGTGTTCGAGAGACACGACCACCTGTTGTTCTATCCGGTTCAGTATGAGGGGCTGGAACAGTCAGCCAACATCGTTTACACCGGCGCGACACCCAACCAGCAGATCATCCCGGCTGTCACGTGGTGTTTCGATAATCTGGGCCGGACGTTCTTCCTGGTGGGGTCCGATTACGTGTTCCCTCGAACTGCCAATGCGATAATCAGGCACCGGGTCGAGGCCCTCGGTGGTGAGATCGTGGGAGAAGAGTACGCCCCGCTCGGGGACTCCGATTTCAGGAGCGCCGTTCAGGCTATTCAACGAAGCAAACCCGATGTCATCCTCAATACCATCAACGGCGACAGTAATGTCGCATTCTTTCGTGAGCTTCGTCTTGCCGGCATTACCCCGGACCGGACCCCCACACTGTCGTTCAGCATCGCCGAGAACGAGCTCCGGGTCCTGGGGGCGGAGGGCGTTGTTGGCGACTACGCCTGCTGGAACTACTTCCAAAGCGTGGCCACGGAGGAGAACGGGGCATTTATCGCGAGCTTCCGTCGGGAATACGGGGCTGATCGGGTCGTGGATGACCCCATGGAAGCGGCCTATCTGGGCGTCCACATCTGGGCTCAGGGCGTGAGGGATGCCGGCACAGCCGATGTGGTCCAGGTACGGCAGGCCATTCCCGGGCAGAGCTATGACGCGCCGCAGGGCCTGGTGCACATCGACGGCGACAACCGCCACACGTGGAAGCGAGTGAGGGTGGGGAAGATCCGGGAGGATGGCCAATTCGACGTCGTGTGGGACTCGGGCAAAGCAGTTCGCCCAATGCCGTTCCCCGCCTACAGGTCAAGGGCGGAGTGGGACCGCTTCCTTCAGGACTTGTACCGGGGGTGGGGCGGAAGCTGGGCAAACTCGGGAAAGGGATGACCATGCGAGCAGCAATCTCCATAGCAGCGTTCTTCTTGGTCACAGGCTGTGGCCTCTCTGCCCGGGCTGCCGGCACTGCGCAGAGGCAGCCCATTAGGGCCATCTACATCCCGCTGGCCGACCACTATGCGGGGATCGTGGCCTACGAGACGTACAGAGAGCAGATGAAGGAAGCCGAGTACACAATCGAGCGGGTGAAGAGTTGGCCGCTCCTGCGCGCGTATTTCATGTCCGGTGAGGTGGATTTGGCCTACATCATATGTCCCATGGCCATGGACATGTTTGCAGAGAAGCCGAACTTCCGCTGGGTGAGCCTGCTGCACAGAGATGGGAACGCTCTCGCTATCAACGAGTTGCTGAACAAGGATGTGAATCTGCCTGAGAGCCGTCTTGAGCGGAAACCAGACGGCAGGGTTGCCCAAGCCTACAGCAAAGCGAAGCAGGAACTGGGGCGCCCCAGTGAGTGCGGTGTGCCGTCTTTGTTGGCGACCCACACCGTCGTGCTCTACAAGTATCTCAGGGACAACGGCAAGGGCATGAATCTGGGCGTCGGCTCAGACAGCGATGTGCTCGCCATCGAGGTCGCGCCACCCAAGTCACCATCGTTCATCAAGAAGAAGAACGCGCGCGGCATCCCGGCAAGTTTCGAGCAGTCGTTGCCCTGGGTGGATGTCGTCGAGACGAAGGGCTTCGGCCACGTGGCGTGGTACTCCAAAGACGTCATCCCCTGGCCGCACGGACACGTCGAGTGCATCGTGATCGCCACTGACGTTTGCATCAGGACCAAAACGGCCGCTCTCAAAGAGGTCATCAGCTATCTCCACCAGGCTGGGCAGGATATCGAGACAGCGCGCCGCAAGGGGGGCAAAGCGATGATCACCATCTCGGACATGGTCCGCAAGCATATCCCTGAGCACAATCAGGAGGCCATCATCCAGAGCCTCCGGCCGGACCTGAACGTTATCAACTACTCTCACCTGAACGTGGACACAGCAGGTCTGAAGACGATCATGGATCTGGCCGTGGAGGGGGGAATCCTGAAACACCCAATCGACATTGATGCCTTCGCGGACGAGCGTTTCTCAACCCGTCTCACGGACCAGGCCGGGGCGAGCTCGTACGTGGACTACGTCGGTGTCGGGGAGAAGATCACCGAAGCGATGCGGAAACGGCTGGAGATACGGATCAGCGTGCTGCTGAGGCACGCGGCCAACCCTCTCATCGTTCGTGCCGTCGCCGAGCACAACGCCAAGGGATTGAGCCTCGACGAGATCAAGCTGGTCGACAGACAATGGCTGGCAGGCGAACAGCAGGAACTGGCCGATGCTCTGCGGGATAATCCCGTCGGACGTTTTCTCCGAGACGAACTGGTGGGCGCGGAGCACGTTTACACGGAGGCGTTCCTGTGTGACACGAATGGGGCCACTGTCGGCGAATACCCAAGAACCAGTGACTACTGGCAAGGCGACGAGACGACATTCGTCGAGTGCTACAACGGCGGTGACGGCAAGGTCGTTGTCGGGCCACTTTTACACGATAAGAGCACACAGAGCTACTCGATTCACGTTTCGGTCCCGGTCCGGGATGGGGGCAGAACGACTGGGGTCTTGGTCGTTGGTCTCCGGAACATCGAGTGACCGGAAGGGGTGATGGTGACTGACATGCAACAGGAAACATGGCTGAATCGCTCTCGCTGGGGGCTTGGCACGACTCTTCTCCTCTGGTTTCTGGTCCTCGCTCTCACGCCTATGGCCGTTGTCAGTATCATCAGCTACCGCACCGCCTACACAAGCCTCCACGACAGTGCCGCGTCGGCCCTGACGTCAGCCGCAGCCCTGAGGACCAAACGTATCCGTTCATACTTCCGGGAGATTCTCACCGATCTGAGGCTGCAGGCCGAGATGCAGGCGAACACGCAGTTCCTGGGCGAACTCATCGGTGCCTTCGAAGGAAGCGGTACAGGGCTCAGCGAGTTCGTCAGGAGTTTCAGGTACGCGAAGATTGTCGACGAGAGTGGCGCGGATCTGAGAACGTTCCGCAGGACCTACGGGTACCACGACGTATTCCTGATTGACCCACGCGGCAACGTTCTGTTTACGGTTGCAGGCGAAGCTGATCTGGGTACCAACCTGTTCAAGGGGCGGTATTCCGGTACGCTCTTGGCCGCTGCTTGCCGGAGAGCCCTCGAGACAGGTCGGGCCGTATTCTCCGACTACGAGTTCTACGAGCCTTCCGGCCACACGATCGCCGGCTTTCTTGCTTCCGTTCTCCTCGACGATGATGGCGGAACCACTGGTGTGGTGGCCATCCGAGTACCCATTGACCGGATCGACGCGATCATGCAGGAGAGAACGGGGCTGGGCGAGACAGGTGAGAGTTACCTTGTCGGCCCCGACATGAGGATGAGGTCGAACTCAGTGTTGGCGGAGGAGCAGACCATCCTTGGCGATGTCGTACGGACGGAACAGACTCGCACGTGGCTCAAGGAGCACGGTGGAACGGAGCGTCCGCTGGCATGCAAGCACAGCGCGCTCAGTCAGTATGTCGGGCGTCGCGGTGTCACGGTGCTGGGGACGCATAGCACCATCGAGGTCGGCGGGATACGCGTGGGGCTCATTGCCGAGATCGAGGCACGCGAAGCGTTCGCTCCTGCCGTCGGTCTGGGACACATTGTGATCGTTTTGCTGATCACAACTGCTGTGCTCGTGCTTCTGACCGCTGTTCCTCTTGCCAAGAGGATTGTTCGTCCCATTCTGACCCTCTCGGTCGGGGCCGGGCGTGTTGCTGACGGAGATCTTGAGGCCAGAATCGAGGTCACATCGAGGAATGAGATCGGTGAGTTGGCCGGCAACTTCAACACCATGGTTGGCAATCTCCGCCGGACGATGCGGGAGAACGAGGCTCGAAGATGGTCTGACAATGGCCGGGCCGAGCTTGGCGAGCACATGCGTGGGGGAAAGGACATCTCCACGCTTTGCGGCGATATCATCAGCTTCCTCGCCAAGCACCTTAATGCCCAGGTTGGGACGATATGCCTTGTGGACGGAGAGCGCGGAACGGAAACGGTAGACGAAGGAAGTGAAGAAGGGGGGCTTAAGCGCGCGGGAGCGGGGGCTCCCGCGTTCCTGTCTTTGGCGGGAAGCTACGCCTACACGGAGCGCGTGAGCGTGCCGACGGAATTCAAGTTTGGGGAAGGACTGATCGGCCAGGCCGCGCAGGAGGCGAGGCCTATCCTTGTTACCGACGTTCCTGAGGACTACATCACCGTCACTTCCGCGCTGGGTGAGACCATCCCACGCGCCATCCTCTGTTTCCCGTTCCTGTACGAGGGCCAAGTCGCGGGTGTCATCGAGCTTGGCTCGCTGGAGGAATTCACGGATCAGCAACTGGGATTCCTCAACCAGGTCGGTGAAGGGATCGCGATTGCTGTTCATGCAACTCGGACGCGCGAGCAGACGAAGGCCCTGCTCGAGGAAAGCCAAGCCCAGGCCGAAGAGCTGCAGTCTCAAGAGGAAGAGCTCCGGACCCAAGAGGAAGAGCTCCGTACGAGCAACGAGGAACTGCAGGCGGCTGTCGCGGAGATGGAGGAGCAACGGGACGCGATGGACGCAGCAGGACAGGCAGCGCAGGAGTACTCTGGAAGCATTGTCAAGCTTCGAGCGCAGAATTCGGTTGGATTCCGTAACCTGCTTGCCGCGTGGTCATAGGAACTTCTCCTTGTCGATACCACGCTCGTCTGGCGCACTATAGTTGCGTGCGATCTCTGCTTTTTCCAGCTTTTCGCTCTTTTCC
>JABHEG010000134.1 GCA_018676675.1 Lentisphaerota bacterium | reverse complement strand
CCTCGAGCATGCTCGGAAAGCGGGCAGTGGACTGTCTCGAAAGACACGCGCTGCCCTGCGCAAAAGACCGGCTCCAATCGAGATCGCGCTGCACATCCTCAAGAACACCGCTTGATCCAACCGAATTCTGCGCTCAAAGAACGGTCTTGTTGGTCGCGTCCTCGATGACATCCCTCTCGGTCCGGAAGTCGAAGACGTTCTCCAGAGGCTCAAATGGGACTTCTCGTTTGAGGGACCAGAACGCGGCGTTTGCGACCTGTCGTCTCCCTGTTCTGGGGAACCGAACAGAGCGGATGTGGGTGCTGCTTGTGGACAGTGTCGCCCAGAGATTGGTGCCACGGGAAGGACCGATGGTATCGCCGAGGGTCGTTCGCAAGAAGTCGGGCATTTCCGGCGCGTCCCAGCCGAGTCCAGGCGGAAGGGGAATGCGCTGGTAGGTGAGGACCTCGGGAGGGCGTCCCGCGTTGTGACGGACGCTCGCGACAAAGAGGTCGTCGGGGCTAACATGGATCCCGGTTTTGGTCGCGCGCTGTGTCTTCATACGGTGGTGGGAATGTACCGATTCTGTAGGTACTCTTCAACCGGGAAGGCATTCTGCCTGGACGGGCCATGGCAGGGCTTCGGGACGGGCGGCTGGAAGCGAGCGCACGCACACTCACCCAAGGATGGCGCTGCCGGAGTTCAGGAAGATGCCCCGCAGATTCATCTGGAGCTGTTCCGGATTCGTCGCCTTTTCCAGGGCCAGTTCTTCGGTGATGTGCCCTTCGTTTACGAGTTTCAGGAGACACTGATTGAAGGACATCATGCCGTCACGTTCACCGGCTTCAATTGCGCTTGCCAGCTTGTCGAGCTTGTCCTCCTCCAGGAGTTTGCGGATGATCGGTGTCTTTATCATGATCTCGTTTGCGGGAACCACCCCGGACCCGCTGGCTTTGGGCACCAGGCGTTGGGAGATGATGGCATGCAAGTTCTGAGCCAGAGAGAGACGGACCTGTTCACGTTCGCTTTCCTCGTAGAAATCCAGTATGCGCTGCACGGACTGCGACGCATTCGATGTGTGCAGGGTCGACATGACCATGTGGCCCGTGTCGGCTGCGGTAAGGGCTGTATCGAAACTGCGTCTGTTGCGCATCTCCCCAACGACGATGACGTCGGGGTCCTGGCGCAAGGCATGGATCAGGGCCGAGTCGAAGGATGAACAGTCCGGGCCCACTTCGCGTTGCTCAAAGATGCAGTTGCTGTCCCGGAAGTGGTACTCGATGGGGTCCTCGATAGTGATGATGTGGCGGGAGAGGTTCGTGTTCATGTATTCCAGCATCGCGGCCAGGGTGGTCGATTTGCCGGAGCCGGTTGTGCCTGTAACGAGGATGATTCCACGTTCGGCCTCTGCGATCTCCGAGATCACCGGTGGGAGTCCCAACTGTGACACATCCGGGACTTTGGCCTTGATGTGCCGGTAGGTGAGGGAAACAAGACCTCGTTGCCGGTGGAGGTTGACACGGAACCGACCTACGTCGTCCTCCTGGTGGGCGAAGTCCGCGTCGCCGTGTTCGTCGTAGTTCTTCAGATCCTTATCCGTGCAGATTTCCTGCAGGAGTTGATCCATGAAGGCCTGGTCGGGAATGAAGCCTTCGATCTCGGTGAGTTGCCCATCGACGCGCAGGACAACGGTTGAGTCCTGGCGGACATGCCAGTCAGAGGCACCCGCTTCGACCCCCATTTCAAGGACATCGTGTAAGCACGACATGGCCATGGTAAGGCTTCCCACTACTCGGACGTAACACAGTTTTCGACGCGCGGCCCGTTAAGCCCTTCTCGCGAGGCCGCCGCACAGAGTATAGAATCAGATTGAGCGGTTTACAACGAGGGGCTCCGTTCCGTTGTGGTTGCGCTGCTACCCGAAATCGTGTGGTTCGGCCATCTTCCGGCGGAAGTGCTCTGCGGCTGAGGGGCGGTGGCCATCGGCACGTGTTCGGGCATGGTCCTCAGTGATGATGGGTGCCTCTTCGTCCAGTCCGGATGGGGACACACTTTCGTGTAGCGCCCACTGGTGGAGGCGTTCCCGCAGGCCGTTGAGCTGAGGGGCTGCCGCGGGATTCCTGAAGAGGTTTTCCATTTCGAGTGGGTCGTGCTGGAGGTCGAAGAACTGGGAGTGCCTGCTGTCTTGATGGAGGAGGAGTTTGTGGGTTCTTGAGCGCGCCATGTAAACCTGTCCATGCCGGTCCTCAGTGTATACGACATCTCTACCGGGCGTGCCGGCGTCCAGCACCAGTCCTTTCATGGTCGCAGGGACCGCCAGGCCTGCAGTGCTGAGCAGTGTCGGTGCTGTGTCGACCACGCTGACCAGAGCATCGACCTCGGCCCCCGCATCTCTGTTTGCGGGGTACTTGATGATCATGGGCACGCGCACGAGTGGATCATACATGTGATTTCCCTTGAGCAGCAGGTGGTGGAAGCCCATGTAGTCACCGTGGTCACTGGTGTAGACGATGATCGTGTCCTCGTAGAGCCCCGCGGCTTTCACGGCGCCGATGATCTTGCCGACGTGGTCATCGATCTGGGAAATGGTGGCGTAGTAGCGGGCCATGGCGAGGCGCAACTTCTGTTCCGTGAGTTCAGCATGGGGGAAGTAGCCGGGATTGTACGCAACATCCTCCGGGAGGCATGTGTCGCGCCAGCCGGGCAGAAGTTTGAGTTCCTCGGGATCGTACATGTCTGCCCAGCGCCTCGGTGGGTCAAAGGGGTGATGAGGCTTGATGAAGCCAACCATCAGCAGATTCCCGCCGCTCTCCCATGTCTGCACCTCCTCCAGGGCTCGTTCCCCGATCCAAGTGGTCGAGTGGTGCTTTTCGTCCAGGTCAGAGACCATCGCTCCCACAGACTCCCAGTAGACATCCGGGGCGTCCTTCCTGTAGTCGCGGACCTGGTCCATCAGATCAACCCGATCGCAGAGGCCTTCAACCATAAGCCAGCGGTGGTAATCGTCGTCATAGCGCCCCGGGCCATGCTGCTCGGCGAGGAGCATGTCATCGAAGCCAAGGTCCAGGTAGGTTGGGGTGAAGTGCATCTTCCCTACCGCCTTCGTGTGGTAGCCGGCCTGTTGGCAGGCCCGGGGGAGAGTGGGCAAGCCTGAAGGGATGGTGGAGTGGTTGCTCCAGCCCAAGTGTTGGCGGGCATACAGGCCGGTCAACAGCGAGTAACGGGATGGGGTGCAGACCGGGTAGGGGCAGAACGTATTGCGGAAGAGCACTCCATCCGCGGCCAGGGCATCGATATGTGGTGTCTGAACGTTGGGATCGCCGTAACAGCCCAGGCAGTCGGCTCGGTGTTGGTCAGCGTGAATGATGAGGATGTTCGGCCTTGCGTCTGTCGTCAATGGGAGGCTCCTTTGGCGCGGGTTCGCTGCGGCTCGAGTTCGTGTATGATGATAGTCTTCGTCCTGAGCGAGATCAAGGCTGAGCAACGGCGGTGTTCATCGACTCAGGTTGATTCACTGCAGTTCTCGGCCTATGCTCCAGAACGACTTGTCACCAGCCCCTGCATCCGAGGGGGGCTGGACGGCCTCAGAACGGAGAACCGCAGAAGGAGAGGGTCAATGCGTTACGAGCTGATGTTACCGTACCAGATCCGCAGAGCGATCGACGAGAAGTGGCCGGTGATTCTCCCACTTGGTGTTCTGGAGTACCACAGTGAACACCTTGGTGTCGGCATGGACACGTTGGCCGTCATCAAAGCCGTGGAGCTGTTGGAACAGGAGATGGACTTGGTTATTCTCCCCTCGTTCTATTACGGGGCTTCCAGCTTCGCCGTCGAGCCTCCCGAACGGAATGGTTCGGTGCATGTTGATTCCGCGGTCCTGGCACCGTTTGCCGAGCAGATGTTCCTGGGATTGCTGCGGGTTGGATTTCGCAATGTGCACTTCTTCATCCATCACCAGTCCGAAAACTTCGCCGCTGGCATGCCGACGGATTTGGCGTTCAAGTTCGCGGCTCGCCGGGCGATCTTCGACTTCCTGGAGGCGGAACGTGGGGAAGGCTGGTGGGGTGACAACAGCATGTCGGACTACTATGCCAGCCACGAGGACGGGGACAATCCGTTCAACTGGGTCCAGGGCCATCCGCTGATGGACGCGGATATCATCAGTCAGTACCCGTTTGATCATGCCGGCGAAGGAGAGACGTCTCTGATGATGGCTCTCTGTCCCGAAGCCGTTGATATGGCGCACTACTCGAGTGAGAAGTGGTACGTTGAGAGCGCTGCCCGGGCGAGTAAAGAGCTGGGAGAGAAGGGACGAGACCTGATCCTGGCCCACATGCGCCGCTGCCTGGGGGTGGATGGCTGAGTATGGGGGCTCTGCTGTTTCGCGTTGCCTGTCAGACCTATACCTGGGAGATGCTGGGGCCGGCCTGGCGGGGCAGCGCAACCGACATCTTGGACTGGATCGCCGATGCCGGGTATGAGGGCATCGAGATTACATCCAGCATGATCGGTGAGTTCGCAGACCGTCCCTTGGCCTTCGCGCGTGCCCTGAAGATCCGTTCTTTGGCTCTCTGCACGTATTCGTGCAGCACGGGGTCGGGTTTTACGGACCCAGCGTGTGCCGACACGGACCTGGCGGCCGCTCGCGACGCCATTCGGTTCGTTCGGCATTTCCCCGGCGCTCGCCTTCAGCTCGGAAGTGCGCGTGACACAGGAACCGGGACCGCTGAGATCCAGCTTGCCCGTGCGATCGCGTTCTACAACATGGTTGGGGAAATGGCGTATGAGTCGGGCATCGCGACTCACGTCCATCCGAACTCCGTGCCCACGTCTCTGCTCAAAACAGCGGGGGCCTACCGGCAGTTGGTTGGGAGGCTGGACCCTCGGTTCGTGGGGCTCGCACTGGACACGGGCCATGTCGTGCGGGGTGGACAAGATCTTCGGTCTTGTCTGGGGGCTCACGTCGAACGTCTGGTGCATGTGCATGTCAAAGACGTGACCAGGGACGGGCACTGGATCGGCCTGGGAGAAGGGGAGATCGACTTCCAGGCTTTCTTCCGCGCCCTTCGACAGCAGGGGTACGAGGGCTGGATTGTCGCCGAAGAGGAATCCGAGACCGCACGGGAAGACGGCGCCGGGGCTGTTCGCCGGAACTTGACGTACCTCCGAGGGATTCTGAGAGCAACAGGTGACTGACATCTGAGTGTCAGTCACCTGTTGCTCTCAAGCCAGCAATCATCGGTGGCACTTGTGTAGATCCAGGAACCCGCTCCTGCGCCCCCCTTCGCTGAGTCTCGGTTCTCAGATCACGGTGCTGAAGGGGGGAGGTAGACGTCTACGCCCATGGCTTCTGGCTCGTGAGAATAGATCCAGTAGCCTTCGTTGCGCCGGAGTCGGTTGCCGACGGCGGGGGCGTAACCTGCGCCGGTCCAAGCATGGACTGTTCCAGGTGACCACACCGGCTCACCAGTCTCTCCGGGGCCCACGGGGGCGATCAGGTTCCATCCCGGATTGACGGGCGTGCTTGTCTCAACCGTGGGTAGTCCTAGGATCAGAACGGGGGTCGGTGGCGCGACGGGGCAGTAGAGCCAGTAGGCCGTGAATGGGGCAGCCGTCTGGGCTGCTTCATAGCCTCCGATGGCTGGAATCCACTCCCACACTGGCCCCAAGAACGCCGCTCGTCCTGTGTCAGGATCTTCGAGCAGCTCGGCGAATGTCGCTGAGCCGGTGGCGAATGGCAGAGAAACGAGATTCCATCCGCTCTTGAGATGAATCTCGGAGGCGTGGAAGCCGAGGTCAAGCAACAGCGTGGCAGGAGCTGACTCGGCACCAGCGGGGTCGACAGCCTTCAGCGTGAGCCAGTCACTGTTCACGGCATCCTCGTCGGCCGTGTAGGTCAGCGGGTAGTCGCTGCCGGTCAATGGTTGGTCCAGGGCGATGATGCCCGCCTCGGCGTCGATCATCGTGCCCTGGGTGAGGCCAGCGGCGATGACGAGGCTTACCTCGACCAAGGGGTCGTTATCGACGTCCATGACCCGGATCGTGGCGCCAGCGTCGGCAGATACGCTGATGGTGGTGGCGGTTGCCCCGGGGGCAAGGCGCAGAACGTCGTCGATGATCAGCACCGGCGGATCGTTGACCGCCTCAATGGCTACGGTCACGCTTGCTTCCAGGGAGTCGTCGGTGCCGTCCGAAGTCTGGATGGTGAACGTCTCGGGTAGCCCGTCGGGGCTGAAGTAGTCCAGGTTGGGTGAGAAACGGAGGGTGAAGACATTTGCCGTGCTCCGTTGATCAAGCAGCGCCACCGTGCCGTTCGCTGGTTGGCTGAAGACGAGGCCGAGCGGCTCGCCAGCATCCACGTCGTTCACGGTGACCGCGATGTCGACGTCCGTGTCCTCGGCCGTGGTCTGGGGGGCAGGCTGGATGATCTCGGGGGGAGTATTCCCGATGGTCTGGGCGGGGGACGCGATCCACTCGGAGGCGAGGCCGAACGCAACGGCTCGGGCCTCCACGTGCCAGGTCTCATTTTTGGCGGTGGCGGCAGCGGGGAGCGTGGCGCTGTTCAGGCCGTTTTCCAGGGCCTCGCCGCGGTACCAGCGGAACTCAGCGGTCGGTGTATCGCCGTCCGGGTCGCTCATGGTTGGCGTTGCGGTCAGATCATGCACGGTTCGTGCCGTCTCGGGGGTCAGCGACACCAAGGTTGCGACTGGTGCCCGGTCCACGTTTTGCACAGCCACTGTGGCGGTGTCGGGCGCGGTCACGGCGTCGCTGCGCGAGTCCGTGACCTGGATGGCAAGCTCGTGCTCGGGGGTCGGCGTCGTGTTCGAGGCCACTTCATAGCTGGGCGTCAGGACCAACGTGTGACCGTCCGCTTGATCGATGGTAGCCCAGGCCGGCACATCATCACCGACCAGCGCGAAACGAAGCGTATCGGGGTCCGTGGCATTGCCGGTGTCGGGATCACTCACATATGGACGGAGATCGAGACGGATTTCGCCTTCCTCGGCGATCTCCTGCGCCGGAATGGGAGCCGCCCATTCCGGAATATCGTTGACTTCCTCTACGGTGACGGTGACTGTTCCGGTTGCCGACAGACCGTCGATATCGGTGCAGCGGTAGCCGAACACGTCAGTTCCGAAGAAGTTCGGGGCAGGGGTGTATTCCAGCACCGGCAAGCCGGATGCGTACTTGAACGTGACTGTTCCGGTTGCGGCCTGCTCCAGGGCGAAGGTGAGGTCTCGGTCATAGGTGTTGGCATCCGTGCCGGCGAGGACGATGGTCAACGGAGGCAGGGAGTGACCATCCACGGGGTCTAGGAGGTCCTCCGTGGTACCTGCAACCATCGTGTCGGCGACAGGCGCAACACTTGCTTCGTCGGCGAACTCCGCTCTGAAGACATCCCGGCCCGCCGCATCATCCGCCAAGGCCGCATCGGAGGGAAAGAAGACCAGGCGACCGTTCGGGGAGATCGCTCCGCGGCGCGAGTCACTATCGCCCGGGGTACCGTTCGCTGTGTGTGACAGCAGCACTTCCTGCTGTGTGTCGACATCATAGCGATATGCCTGCACAACATCGTTGTCTTCCCGCAGCATGAAAAGGTAGCGCCCTCCCGCTGAGATGAGCGGGTTGGCCGCGCCGGGGATACTCGCCGTCTCAGCGCCATCGTCCACGACGTCAACAACCACAATGCCCGTGGACGTGTCCGTGCCCATTACCTGATAGGCGAGTCGGCGTCCGTTCTGCGAAAGCGACAGTTCAGAAACAGTCAGGCTGTCTGTTACGCTGATGAGGGGTGGTTGGGGCGTGAAGGAGAACGCCCCGTTGGCATCTGCGTACCAGACGGCAATCTCCTCTTCGGACAGGGCGCAGGCAACCACCTTGCCGCTCCCGCTGATGGCCGCTGATGTCGCCGTGCTATCGATCAGCGAGGGTGTGGCCCCGGAGAGGGGCTCCCAGAGGTAGGCGCCGGTAGAGGTCGCGTAGACTACGCGTTTCCCATCTTCCGAGGTCATCAGCGATACGCCGTTGAAGTCCCCGTCGACGTTGACCTGGCGCATTTCCGCCACGTTCGGACCGTCGTCCCCGAGCGGGACAGCGAACGCGGTTGTTCCATCGGCAAACACCACCATCGTCCCGTCAGCGGAGATCCAAGGGCGCTTTTTGGTGAAGCCTCCATTGCTGAGAGAGAGTACATAGCGCGTGGCGTTGAGCACGTCCTTCACGACCAGGTCCCTGTTATTCTCGATCGTCTCCACGTAGGCCAGCCAACGTCCGTCGGCAGAGAAAGAAACGCGATTGCTCGTGCTGTAGGGGGCCCGAAGAACCTTGTCAAGCGTCTCGCAGGTGACATAGCCGTTCGAGTAATCTCTTACCTCGATGGACACTGTTCTCATTGCCGACATGCCGTGCTCGTCTTCGGCCTTGACCGTGAAGGAGAAGACGCCCCCCGTACCGGGGGTGTAGGTCAGTTCCGTGCCGGGGTTGAACCACGTGTCCGTCCCGATAGAGAGCTGGCCGCTGTCGGGAAGGGAGGTAAGGCACATCTGGACGGCGTCAGCATCAGGGTCAGTAGCATCGAGGAGAATCGTGGCCGTATCGCTTTGGTTGGTCTTGATCGTGGTGGGGACGATCACGGTTGGCGGCAAGTTGTCAAAGTGCTCGCCCAGGTCGACCAGGAAGACGTGGTCGTGCTCGTTTGGCTCACTAACCAGCACGGGTGAATTGCTCACGAAGCTCACGTATCGGCCGTCAGGCGAGATCGCGGGGTTGTAGCATGATGCCGCGCCGGTGGCTGTGTTGTTGGGAGTCAGGGGCGTGATCACGTTCCGCACCGTGTCGCAAAGCAGGATCTGGAACAGGCCGGCCGGGTTGGCTGCGAACTCGTCGGCCAGATTTGTGGCGTCGGACCGGAATGCTACAAAACGGCCGTCGTCTGACACGGCGGGATACTGCGAGTATCGATCGCCTACCCCTCCGTCGGGGCGGGTGGTTATCGTGTGTTTCTCTAAGTCGCCAGTACGTACTTTGACAATCTGACGTTGCGTGGCGGACGAGTTTTCGACGTAGTACACGTATGCGCCGTCGCCCGTCACAACCGGCTGCGCGCAGAGACCGCCCGTGTCAGCCGTCAGGTTGACCGGTTCGGCGTCGCCGACGATGAGATAGACGTCGGTGAAGTCACGATACGTGACCTTCGTCCCATCATTGCTTATGCTGGGGGACTCCAGTCCCCTGTCAGCTGCGGCCGCAATTGTCGCAACTGGTCCGAGAGATTGCCATGTATAGCCCCCCAGATCCAGTGAGAAGATGTACTTGAAGGACTGTGTCAGGATCTGAGCCTGTCCACCGGGTTCTGTCCGTGCCGAGAAAACCAAATGCGCATCGCTCGAGGTCCCGGCCAGGTAGTGGTGCTTGCTATCGGTGAGTGTGAGGTCTCCCAGCTCGAGCTGCAGGGCTCCAGAGCCACCAATGCCGCTGCCGGCGCTCAACGTCATGAAAGCGATCGTGCTGTCCGCGTGCACGGCTACCACTAAGTCCTCGGACTGCAGCACCTTGTTGACATTGTTCCCCGGCTGATCGTGCAGCCGGGTGACTTGCACTTGGCCGTGATCGTACTCGTAAGCCCCGACGTCGATCTCTCCCATGCCGATCGACAGATTCCTTGCCTTCGAAGCAAACACCACGTTACCTGCAGCGTTGACAGCGGCCGCGCGCCAGTCGTAATCGCTGCCGAGGACCATGCCGAATCCCGAACCGCTGCTGCCCAACTCGCCGTCATCCGTCCGGGACACGACCACGGGAGTACTTCCGTGTGCCAAACATGAGACAAGCAGCAGTGGGATGAACGTCAGAAGCTTGAGCGGCTCTGTTTGCATGTGATCACTACAGACCTTTGCGCGGAGATGACGACGTCGTTGGTGAGTTGCTTCTCGAGCTGGAGTGCCGGCATGCCGGTGCATGGGCACCGCGCCGGCTCGGAGGCACGCGGAACTCCCGGGGCGCGCAGGGATGACCGCTCGACTGCCAAGTTCGGCTCAGGTGTTGAGCAGGTGTGCTCAACGAACCCGCCTGGGAATAGCATCTCGACCCGCACTGACGTGGCCGAGATTGGGGCCGAAAAAAACTGGCTTTCCCGTGCTCGACGGGAAAGCCAGTCACGAGAACCAAGGCCGATAACGGACTTTTCGCGTCAGTAGGAGAACACAAGTTTGAGCTCGCCGCTCAGCCCCGAGAGGTCGAGATCCGCCAGATCTGTCTGAAGCTGACTGACTCCATAGTCGTAGCGCGCGCCGGCTTCGAGAGTTAGCTGTTCGTCGAACACAAGGCCGACTGAAACGCTGGCGTAGGCGCCCAGAACGACCTCAAGTCCATCATCGTGCAGAGTATTGCTGTAGATCGGGGTATTCGCTACATCCGTGAACGCTGCACTCTCGGTCCGTGAGACGCTGAAATCACCCAGCGTGATCGTTGGGCCGGCAGAAAGCGACACGTCCACGCATTCGCCCAGTTGCAGGTCTCTGCTGAGTCCCAAGCCGAACGTGTAGACATCCACCTCGAAATCATAGGCCACGGCGCCGGTGGCATCGACTTGATAGCCGCCGACCGGTGGTGCCAGTGGGCCGGCCCAGCCGGCGAACGTGGAGTCTATCCATTGGGCGGCGGTGCCTCCGGCCGCTGCCCAACTGTCGTCATTGCTCGTGTCATAGCGCTCGGTTGTCCCGGTGGCGGTCGCTGAGGCACCGGAATCCAGCTTGTTGACCGCAAGGCTGAGCTCCACGTCCCAGACCTCGTTGAACATTCCCGACGCTGCAAGGACGAAGCCCCTTGACGCGTCCATATGGTCATCAGCTCCACTCGCGAAGTCGACCCTGTGAAGCTCAGCGAAGTCACCGTCCGGGCTCACGGCCCCGGCCTCAACCTGCAACCCTTGGTTTACCACGTTGACGGCCAACAGGCCCGGGAGGTTTCCGGAGACGAACCCGTTTCCAGTGAAGAGGTCCGGGTTCGAAAATGCGAATCCCGTCAACTCAGCTTCACCGAAGATGCGATAGTTGGCGCCCAACTTCAGCTTCCATTCTTCGGCAGAGGCTGTGGTCGCCAGGACCATCGCCGTCACGGCAAGGCAGATTCCGCGGAGCATTTTCATTCTTACATTCTCCCTTGGGTTCTGGAACGTTTTGATGCTACTCAAACAAGGCCGTCTACTGGGGCATGTCGCCCCAGCGCTCAGTCTGGGCAAAGACGGACCCTACAAATCCGTTGCTACATAAGCGCCATTGACGACGCGCCAACTCTTACCGACCCAGGCGGACGTCGTGCCGTCGGCTGTGACAGCCCGGGCACGCACGAGGAGTAGGTTGCCGTTGACGGGTTGGAAGGCATCGGAGAGGATGATGTCATAGGCCGTTTCGCCGGTGACGCTGGCCGTCATACTCGTTGAGAGTGCTCCCAGAGAGGTGAGCAGGTAGACTCCATATGTAACGGTGTCTTCGGCCACTAAGGCCGCTGTTGCTGTCACCGTGATTTTGTCCAAAGGATCGACCACGGTAAGAACGGGGGTCTTTATCACACCCGCGGCACCGGCATCGGGAGCAACGACCGTGGCTGAATCGGACCACTCTCCCAGGTATGTGACACCGCCTACCATGTTGGTTGGCTGGATTTGGACGAAATACTCATGGCGGCCAAGCAGCGGCACACCGACGGCCAGGACATCCCCACCATTGGCCTCCGGCGCTGCGTCCGTGAAGATGCCGACTTCGGCCCTTGCGGTCATATCATACAGATAAATGTCCATGCTGGTCACAGCCGCCTTGTCGACCGTGTAATCGACCGTGACCTCCTTGTTGGCGACATCGAGGTCGAGGTCGGTGATCGTCACGCCGGGCGTATTTACGCGCAGCAGGGTTGCTGCATCGGCGTCCTCGGTAGAGCCCTGGACCTCAAAGTGAGCAGCCGGGTTGCTCCACTCCGTATAGCCATTGTCATTCTGAGCGATGACGTGCCAAAGGTACCGGCCCGGTGCAAGGGTGCCGATCAGGGAATGCTCGGGGGCCGTGGCTGTGGTGAATGACAGTTCGGGCACTTGATTGCCGAACTCGTCCTCGATGTAGATCCGGTAAGACGCGGCCCAGAGGACGGTGTTCCAGCGGAACGTAATGTCAGCTTCCCCAGACTCGTCCACGGTGGCATAGGGGGCGAGGATGGCGTCGAAGGACGCGGTGTCGCCACCGGGGATCATGCCCCATGCCGCGGTGACTACCGGGGGTTTGTCCTCAGCTGCACCGGCAATGCCTCCAACATCTTCCTGGTCAACTGTGAATTCCCAATATGCGCTCTCGTCGGGGACCCCGTCCGGGTAGTCCGGCGTCACGGGGATAATCGCGACGCCATAGGTCCCGGGGGCGGTTACCTGAACGGTCCGGACGATATCCTCGCTGGTGCTCACGGCGCCATCGTCGTTGGGCAGGAAGGCGACCAGCTCAGTCTCCATCACACTCTCGGTGGCTGTGTCCTGGAGCGCATAGATGTACCCGGCGGCTTCCGTGATCTCGGCGAAGAAGGCGTAGACGCCATAGTCCGGGGAGAAATACCCTCCAACGAGACCGTCCCGCTGGGCGGGGGCGGGGAGCTGTTCCAGAGGGGTGCCATCCTCCAAGGCGGCCATTTCCTCTTGCGTCGGTGGCCGCGCGAGGGCATCAGCACCTGTCAGGGAGTCGTACTCGACCGGGTCAAGCTGCGGGGCGGGGTCAAGGCTGTCGCCAAACTCGCCGTCGATCTCCGGCGTGACTTCAACCGTGTAGTTGCCCGGGGCCAAGCCTTTGACGGTGGGGCTGTCGGTCCAGTTGCGGCTCTGAAGGTAGTTGGCGGGCTTCACGCTCGGATCAATGGTGTAGAGCGTCACGACTTCGTTGCCCTGGTCATCGGTGATAACGATGCGATAGCTCTCGGCGTTGTCGACTGCTTCCCACTCGAGCCCCGGGAACCACGGCGGGTTACCGAGGGTGACACTTTTGGTCTTGATCGCCTGCTTGGGATCCGTGCTGTCATCGGTGGCGGTGACCTCGACAGTGACTTTATCGTCCTTCAGGAAGGCGCCGCCAACGTCACTCTTGGAGAGGAAAGCGGTATTGCCGCCGACCACCGCCGGGCCTTGAATTCGCGTTGTGATTCCCCCCTCGCGCTCGAGGGTCCATACGTACGTGTACGCAATATTGTTGCCCTCGACGTCGGTGGTGACGGAGCTCGCATTGACTACGAGCTGGTCAATCTCTTCGGGTTTGCTGAGGCTCACACTGGTCATGGTATCACGGCTGGGGGTCCCCTCACCAGTGATACGCAAGCCGCCGATGACCGGGGCGTCGTTGACGCCGTTGACCGTGACGGTCACGGTGGCCTCGTCCTCGCCGCCTTGCCCGTCGGAGAGGGTGTAATTGAAGGTGAGCAGCGCCGTTCCCTGGTCGTCCAGGGCCTCAAACTGGCCATCGGGATCGAAGGTGACTCCGGTGCCGCTGTTGGTTACCACACCATTGGCGGGCTGGGTGACCGCGGAGACGCTGAGTGCATCGCCATCGACGTTGGCCGCGCCGAACTGACCGCTGATGTCGATGTCCGTATCGCCGGTGAGGACGTCGATCGCCTTGGGGGTATCCTCGTCAGTGGCATCCTCGTCAGCGTCGGCCATTGGGGCGTCATTGACGTTGTTCACCACAATGTCGAAGGCCGCGAGGGGGGCCTGCGCGCCGTCGCCGTCGGTGAACGCGATCGCGATGTCGTTGTAGGTGCCGCCGACGTCGGCGTTGGTCGGCGTACCGCTGAGTTCGCCGGTCGCGGTATCAAAGTTTGCCCAACCAGGCTTGTTCTGGATGCTGAAGGCATCCCCTTGCGTGACCCCGACCAAGGCTTGGTCTTCCGCGTCGTCGTCCGTGACAGCGGGGGTGAAGGTGTAGGCGGCATCCTGATCGACTGAGGTGGCGGGGGTTCCGGTGATGGCCGGAAGGCTGTTGACGTCGGTCACGGTAATCATCTGGTCCGCGGTGGCGCTGGAGCCTGCGGCGTCGGTCACAGTTACCTCGACCGTGAACACTTTGTCCGCAGCGTGGGTCGAGGTGTCTTGGTCTGTCTCGATCGTGAAGGTCAGGGCGCCGGTCACACCATCGAGTACGGGCGTGGGAGTGGGCGTGACGGGGGTCCCGTCAACGGTTGCCGTCAGATTGGTGATGTTATCGGGTTGGGGGGCATGGCCCGCGTCGTCAACCTGGACGGCAACGGTGATGGTGTCGCCTTCGTTGACCGGCGACGTGGACGTGCCGTCCCAGGCGATTGCCGGGGGTTCGTTGCCAATCGTGGTCGCGGCGCTCATGAGCGTGTCCGTTCCTGCGGGAACGCGCGTGTCCGCGACCGTCACTTCAAGCGTGATCTCGTAACTGTCGCCGTCCGCGAAACCGGCGGCGTCCTGCTCTCCAACGGTCAAGGTGTCATCGTCTCCGGCACCAGCGAGGACTTGGCCGTCTTTCTTCCATACATACGTGTAGGTCAGATTCCCGCTGTCTTCAGCATCCGCGTCGTCTGCCGCGACGACCGCTTCCAAGTCTTCGGGAACCAGCGGCGCTGCGGTTCCTTGATCAACTTGTCCGATGGTGACGGACGTGATCTCGGGGTCCGTATTGACGTCTGTGACGGTGATCTTCTGCTGGGCGCTGTCGGTAGCACCCTCCGTATCCGTGACCGTGACTTCGACTGTGAATTCCTTGTCGGCTGTGTGGGTCGACGTGTTCTGGTCCGTGTCGATCGTGAACGTGAGTGTGCCGGTCGCACCATCAAGCACGGGCGTGGGAGTAGGAGTGGCCGGGGTTCCATCAACGGTCAGAGTCAAAGTGGCTATATCGTCGGCTTGGGGGGCATGGCCCGTGTCGTCAACCTGGACTTCAATCGTGATGGTGTCGCCTTCGTTGACCGGAGAGGTGGACGTGCCGTTCCAGGCGATGGTCGGGGGCTCGTTGCCGACATAGGTGGCGGCGCTGCCGGTGTCCGTGGCAGCATCACCATCGGTGACGGTCACGTCGACGGTGATCGGGTAGTGCTCCCCGAGGCCAACCTGCTCGGCTTCGGTGAGGGTGCTGGTGTTGACGCCGGTCAGGTTGCCGGTGTCCTTGATGACAGTCTCGCCGCTCTTCCATACATACGCGTAGTCGAGCTCGCCCAAGATTGTCTCTTCGTCTGAGGCCGTGACCGTGGCGGTGATATCGCCGCCGCTGAGCAGAGCGCTGTTCGGGGTGATCCCCACCGGGGCGGCGATGACCGGATCATCGTTGATCGCCGTGACGGTGATGTCGAAGGCGTCCTGGGGAGGCGTTCCACCGTTGCCGTCATCGGCTGTCACGGCGACTGCGGTTGTTCCGGCGTCAGTGCTGTTGGTGGGCGTGCCGCTGAGGGTGGCCGTGCCATCGCCATTGTCGGAAAAGGTCAACCAGTCCAAGGCCTCATCAGAGGTCAGCGTAAGGGCATCTCCTACATCGACGTCCTCGAAGGTGTTTGCCGGGATGATGAAGGAGAAGGCGGCATCTTCCGTGACGTTCGGCTGGTCCGCGATCGGGTTCGCAACGGTTGGGTCGTCATTGGTGTTGGCCACGACGACGGTGAAGCTTTGGGGAACATCCGCCGCGATTCCGTCCGAAACCGTCAGAACGACGTCGTTGTCGCCGACATCGTCGTTGAGCGGCGTGCCCGTGAGGGTGGCCGTGCCATCGCCGTTGTCCGTGAGCGTGAGCCAACCGGGCTTCGTGGTTGCCGCGATCGTGAGAATCGCACCGTTGTCGACGTCAGTCGCGGTGATGTTGTACGTGTAGACGGCATCTTCGTCGGTCGGTGTGAGTCCGGCTGGATCTGAGGTGAAAACGGGGGCGTCATTGACGCCGGTGACGGCGATGGTGACGGTGCCCGTATCGGTTACGGCGCCCTCGGTTGGGTGCGTGTAAGAGCCGGTATACGTGAAGGTGTCGGCGCCCTGCTCGCCTTGGGCAAGCATCTCGAACTGGCCATTCGGCGAGTAGCTGACCACGCCGGCGTCGAGACTGGCTGCGCCAGTGGTCCCATTGGTGTCGATGCTATCGACCATGGCGTCCGCGGACACGTCGGTCTCGGTCTCGTCGACGTCATTGGCAAGAACAGCAACCGCGGCAGTACCGTCATCCTCGCCCACACCTTGGGCGTCGGCAATAGCATTGTAGAACTTGAGGACGGTGAACGTGCCGTCTGCAACGGTGGGGTCGACGGGGGTGAAACCGGCGACTACGCCATTTGGTACTTTCCCAACCTGGAGGTCGACGTCTCCGGCGTCAGCCCCTGCGGCCACGTCGAAGTGGATGGAGAAGGCGGGGCCGTTGTGCCCGGACGGTACGCCGACTTGACTGAAAGTGCCTAGTGCGACCTGGATGACGCCTGGGGTAGCAACACTGAAGTTGTTCTGGTCGAACACAACGCCGGAAGCGAGGGTTGCCATGCCGTTAGCGCCATCATCGACAGCGGTGAGCTTGGTCTGGTCATAGCTAATCGTGAGCTGCAGTTGGACAACATCCAAGGCTTCGGTATTCTCCACGGAAACGACGACTTCTACGGCGCTGGCCCCCACGGCTCCGCTGGCGTTCCCGCAGGTAATGGTAACCGCACCCATACTGCTCAGACCTGTGAACAGCGCGGCTACAGCGAACAGATCCCTCATCGACTTCAGTGTTCCCATCATCGCTTCGTTCCTTTCTCAAACACTATGTGTGTGGTGTCTCAGTGAATTCGTTTGAGCGGGATTGCTTTCGCAGTCGTCAGGGCATGATGGCGTCGACGTTGTCGGCGATGCCTTGCTTCTGTTCGGTGCTCAGTCCCCAGGTGGCCGGCGCAATCTGATCTACGTTGTCTTTGGTGATGAAGTCGATCTTGTAACGGTAGATAAGCGTTATGTCGCCGATGTTGGGCAGGCCGTCGCCGTTGACGTCGAGGCCATCGTCGTAGAGGGCTTGGACGTTCTCGGCAATGACCTCCTTTTGCTCGGTACTCAGTCCCCAGGAGGCCGGCGCAATCTGATCCACGTTGTCTTTGGTGATGAAGTCGACTTTGTAGCGGTAAATGAGGATGAGATCGCCGATGTTGGGCAAGCCGTCCTCGTTGACATCCAAGTTGGCGGTGACGACGAAGTTTGACACCGCCAGGAAGCCGTTTTGGGGGACTATGTCGAACGCATGGCCAGACTGCTCCCCGCCCTTGACGCCGAAGTTGTCGAGACTCGTGACACTGACCTGATAGACTGCTTCAGTGCCCACGTCGACGTCAGCGGTGATGGTGACGATGCCACCGTCCGCAGGGGCAATGCCGATGCCGGAGAAGTCAAGGTAACTGAGGATGACACTGTTGGTCTTCTTGGTGACGGAGAAGTCGATACCGTTAGTGCGGGCGCTATTCGTGGTGACGGCTACTGAATCCATGTTGTTGGTCGTGATCACGGACGGGAGGAAGACTTCAAAAATCATGTACGAGTAGGTGACGTCTGCGACGGCCGTCTCCAGGTCGATATCGAAGGAGACTTCGACGGTTCCCGTGTTGCCTTTGGCTACTGTGGTCTGTGGTTCCACGACGAGGGCTCCGCCTTCGGGCAAGTCGATCGTCTGCGCGGTGAGGGACAGGACTTCAACTGTCTGGTCCGACAGGTTGAGGAACGTCAGAGTCCCGGTGTCGCCAGCGGGCGTGGCACCCGCGGTGAACCGGACTCTCACTGTAGTGGAAGAGTTCTTGGGTACGCTCACACTCACCTCAGTGTCCGACACGTAAGTGCTGCCCGACTTGGTCTTGAAGGGAGCACTGGCAATGACCTTCAAAGCTGTGTCGTTCTCGGTGTCCGTATTGACCACGGTCACATCAAGAGTCTTTTCGGTATTGACATAGACCTCTCCGAAGTCCAGCGTCGCATCGGGGAGGAACGTGAGGTTCTCGTCGACCACCTCAGCCGTCTCATCGTCGAGGTTGGTCAAGGCCACGGTCGCGGCCCGACCGTCGTAGTTGGCATCCGAAGACGTCACGTCGAGGGCGACCTGATAGGCGACGTCGCCGTCGACATCCCCGTCGTCCACACCGGTGACTGTGACTGTCACCGGGCTGCTCCAAAGGAGAGTCTCATCGTGGGCGTCGGCGCTGAAAACGATGTTCGCAGGGGCGACGGTCCCTTCATTGGTATTGCTGCTGGCGATTGTGACTGTCACATCAGCGGCGGGCGCTGTGCGGAGACTGACGTCAAACGTGTCGACCGTGCCGTCCTCACCGGTTACGAGGCCGCTGAGCGGATCCACGATTAGGCCCGGGATCTCGTCGTCAACATTGGCGCCGGAGACGTCTTGGGCTGAGAGACCCGCATAGACTGCGTCTGCGGTCAGGGCGCCGTTCAGGGAGAATGTGATGTCATACTCCTGGTTACCGTCGGCGGTGTCGTCATCCTGACCGGTTATGCTGACAGTCTGGGAGCTATCCCAGTCTGTCGGTGTGAAGGTCACGGTCGGGACATCGGGGGTTGCCTCAGTCGCTTCGCTGCTGGTCACGTCGAAAACCACGTTGCCGACCGGCTCTGATTGGAGGACGATGGAGACAGTGGCCGCGCCCCCGGATTCAGTGGTGACGATGGACGTCGGTGTGACGCTGAAGCCCGCAACATCGTCGTCTGTGTTGGTGACTAGAACGTCGTTGATCGAGATGCCTGCGTAGTTGGGATCGTCACTTGCGACTGGGCCGAGGTCGATGGTGTAGCCGACGTTGCCGTCGTCGATGTCATCGTTGACACCGGTGACGGTGACGGCTTGGGCGGTGTCCCAGTCTCCGGCGGGGAAGGTGAGTTGTGCGGTGCTGACCGTGCCCTCGCTGGTGTCGGTGCTGGCCACGGGGATGGTCACGTCCGCAGTCGGCTCGGAGTCGAGTTGAACGCTGAACACGGCGGTCGCGCCCGTCTCATCAGTGGTCAAGCCGGAGGTGGGGGTGACGGTGATGCCGGCGGTGTCGTCGTCATCGTTCAGGAGGATGCGGTCGTCGAGGGCGGTGCCGTCGTACTTGGCATCGTTGCTGGTGACGGTCAAGGAGACGTTCACGACTTGGTCGTCGTCATCGACGTCATCGTTGACGCCGGTCGCGGTGACGGTTTGGGCGACATCCCAGTCTGCCGCGGTGAACGTAAGCTGGGTTGGGTCGACGGTGATCTCGTCGGTATTGCTGCTGACCACGTCTATGGTGACGTCCGCCGTGGGTTCACTGTCGAGTTCGACCGTGAACGTTGAGAGGGGTGTGCCGGTCTCAGTGGTGTGCATGGGCGAGGCGGCACTCGCGGTGATGCCGGCGGTATCGGCGTCGTCGGCGTTCACGAAGGCGAGGGCTGCAGGTGTCAGAGAGCTGTAGTCGGTATCAGCGCTGGTGACTGTGAACGAGACGTCCACATCCTGGTCGCCGTCGTCCACATCGTCGTCCACGCCTGTAACGGTGACGGTCTGGGGGGTCTCCCAGTCAGCGGCGGTAAAGGTGAGCTGGGCGGGGGCAACGGTGGCTTCGTCAGTGTTGCTGCTGGCCATATCGACGGTGACGTTAGCGGCGGGTTCACTGCCGAGAACGACTGTGAAGGTTGCTGCGCCACCGGCCTCGGTCGTGGCTGTGCCATTTTGGGTCGCTTTGACTGAAGGAACGGTGGCGTCATAGGTGATCTCAAACTGGTAGTTACTGGTGAATCCCAGCGTGTTGGTCACGGTCAGTTGGGATTGAGTGGTCATGTCGGTAGAGGCGGCCGCCCCCGTCTGCTCAATAGTCAGCATTTCGCCCAAGGCAAGAAAGCTTGTGATCGAGCTTGTATCCCAAGTGAGCTCTACTTCTCCCCCTGCCGGCACGTTGTAGAGCATGAGATTCCAGGTGACGACTCGCGCCAGTGGCACGACATCGCGGTACAGGTCAGTACCGGCGGCGGCCCTGGAAAACGCCGCGCTTCCCAACGTGGTCGGGGGCCCGGGAGGTCCGGGAATGTCAAAGGTGGGACTATCGGTCTCGACGCCCAGAAGGGCGTTGGTATCCATGCCAAAGCCAAATCCCAGAGGCGATGGGCTGATGTCGCCTTCGCCAGTTACCCCCATCTCGACCAAGAACTCCGGGACATCCTCTGCCTGGACTACTCCCACCGTGAGGAATCCTGCCAGCGCGCAAACCAAAGTCCACTTGCTTCTCATTGCGTTATCTCCCTAAGTATCAGTGTGCTAGCGTCCAGATCCATATTTCCCCATGGAGATGCCATGGGCCTGCCTATGCCCAGGCGCGCGTCCCTAGAGAAACACCTGCGCCCGGCTTCCCTCTGCTCGCAACCTGCTCCCCCTCAAGGAGAACTCGATTGTATCCCACGTTCTTCATGCTGCGCCACACCTGTGGCGACTGCAGGGCCATGTTTTCAATACACGACCCAAAACTACTACCCCAACTATGCAGCAAGATCAAGCCTGTGTCAACGCTTTTGTAGCGCCTACGGCTCTGTCGTGTGGCCTTGAAGTCCGTCTTCCATTCCTGAACTATCCATGGAGGGCTTTCCGGCGACTGGGCTGTCAGTACCATGAAGCAGGAGTCTTGCCAAGAGGAGGCGGCCGATCCGTTGGGACGATTCGTAGGGTCAATCCTGGCGTTCCGCATACGCGGGAACGGATTCGCTGAACCTGCGGAGAAGGTGTGACTTCCACTCGTCGCCTTGAAGCCAGGCTAGACCCGATTCTGAAAGGGGTGAACGACCGCGGATAGCACGGATAACGCGGATCCCGAAACGAGTTCGAGCTTGTTCTGCCGGAGAATGGCCGACGTCTTCGCCGATCTATCCGTGCCATTCGTGTCATCCGCGGTCAAAATTGCTTTCCGGACACCCTCAGTCCAATGGCTCCGCGGAAAGGGCTTGGCACCGGGTCAAGCTACTGATCCAGCGGCATTCAATGGTGAGATTTTTGCCGTTCTGTGAGCGTGGTCATGCAACACTACTCCCGGCCGCATCAGTAGTGTTTGAGCGGACATGGCCCCAAATTCGGTCTCATTTCTAAGAAGTGAGTTGTGATGTCTCCGTCTGCGCCTGCCTTCTCCGGGGCCAGAGCTCTTGACAGTGTCGCCGTTGTGCACCACGTTGCGCGCGGACGGTCGAGCCATACTCGCACGGCTGGGCGAGGCAGATGATTGCCGGATTTGGCGTTCCCAAAAACAGCTTGGAACACACATGGATTTGACGTTTGTTTTCCCCTGTCTCAACGAGGCGGAGACCCTGCCCGAGTGCATTGGTGAGGTGTCGTCCTCGCTCGAGGGCAGCGGCATAAGCTGGGAGATCGTTGTTGCTGACAACGGCAGCAGCGATGGCTCCGCAGCCATCGCGGTGGGTGCGGGAGCCCGGGTCGTACCTGTGTCGGAACGCGGATACGGCGCAGCCATTCGGGGAGGGATTGCTGCTGCCGAGGGAGACTACGTCATCTTTGCGGATGCAGATGGGAGCTATCGTCTCGAGGACACGCGTGCGCTTTATCAGCGATGCGTTCAAGCTGGGGCGGACATGGCTGTCGCTTCGCGAATGACCGGGCAAATCGAGCCTGGGGCCATGCCGTTCCTCCATCGTTACCTTGGAACGCCAGTGCTGACCGGGATCATTGATGTCCTGTTCCGAGGGCGCCTGTCCGACTGCAATTCCGGCTTCCGCTGCCTGCGGAAAGCCGCCTTCGATGAGTGGGGAATTCGGGCGACAGGTATGGAGTTCGCCAGCGAGCTGCTCATCGCTGCTTTGAAACACCGCTCCACGATTGTGGAAGTCCCGTCCGGTCTGCGCCGTGACCGTCGCAGTCGACAGCCTCACCTGAGGACGTGGCGAGACGGGATGCGCCATCTTCTGTTCATTCTCTCGGAGCGGCCGCAGCTTTTTGAGTGGATGGGAATCCTGGCTGTCCTGCTGACCTCACTACTGCATGCCCTGGCCTTTTTTATGGGGCCCAGGCAAGTCCTGATTTTCAATGTATTCGACTATCACACTCAGGCATTGCTTCTGGTCGTGGGGTGCGCCGGTACGCAGATCTACCTGTTCAGCTGCTACTTGTTTTCCGCGGGGAGTGAGCGTTGCACCGTTCTCACTCGCCGCATTCTGGCTCTGGATGAGGGGCACCTCTTCTTCCTGCTGGTGGGGCTGTTCGCGATCGAGGCGCTGGGTGCTTTGGGCGTGGTGATCAAGTGGATGCAGGCAGACTTTGCCCACCTGGATATGGTCCGCTTCATGCTGCTCGCCACACATTTTATGTGCGTGATTGGCTTTGTGGGAGTCGGCTTGCTGGGCGTCCACGTGCTCCGAAACAGGCTGACCGGCAGGGGATAGGCTGGCTTACTCGCTCCGCAGGGCGGGAAGGAAGGGGCCGCGGGTGCTCAGGAGACCGGCGAGAAGGATCCAGGTCGTCCCACAAGCCAGAATCCCAGCCACGATCGTGGCCACAGCGACATGCGGAACGGTCCCACCGGGGGCAACGATCGCGGGGAGGATGGCCAAGCCGGCTGACACTGTCCCGCACACGACACCGAGGACCAGCAGCGCTGCGTGTTCCACAAGCAGCAGGCGAATGGTTCGAGCCCGGCTGAAACCCACTGCCCGAAGCAGAGCCAACTCCCCACGCCGTTCCTCCACGTTCTTCAGTACAACGGCTCCCAGCCCAACGCTGCCAAGTACGAGGCCCAGCCCTCCCAGCACCAGGAAGATGGCCAGATACGTGTCTTCCAATCGGGCGATGTCTGCCATTCGGCGGGCGGCCGGTGTGAGCAGCATGCCGAGATCGGCAAACCGGTCCGTCAGTGCCTTCTCAACGCTCTGCTCGTGCTCGCGGGACACATCGATGAGCAGGGCACGGGTACCGGCGATCGATGGGAAATGCTCCCGGAAGGCGCGGTCGGAGATCAGGACATAGCCTTGCAGAATTGAGTTCGCCAGCCCCGCGACCAGGCGCACTTTGAGCGGGCGTCCTTGGTCGTCGGTGTAGGAAATCGTGTCCCCTACCGACTTCCCAAGACTCCAGACGATCACGTTGTAGTCAGCAATTCCCGGTATGGTGCCGTCCCCCAGTTCCGTATCAAGGACGCTCCACGGCGCCTCGGCGTTGGCTTCGGGCGGGAGCTTGGCGAACGTGAACGCTCTCCGCCTGTCCAACTCTTCGGAGGCAACACCTGCCAGGGCCGGTTGCTGAACACGATTGAGGTTTGCACAACTCGCGTCATCTCCATTCCGAATTCTGAGAGGCACGGCTGAGAACGCTTCCGCGTCCAGATTTCCCAGACCGAGGGAGCGTCGACGCTGGGGAACGTTGAGATCATCGAGCAACGGGAGAGTGGTTTCCCCGAAAAAGGCGAATCCACCCGTCCCTGATGTGCGCTTGTGGGGAGATTTCTGTGGGTCGTGTCGGTTGGCGGCCACGGCCGTCACCAGGAAGACGCCACAGGCAACAAGTGCGATCGTTCCTACGCTCCGCCCAGGGGAGGCCGCGAGGCGGTTCATGGCGACTGCTGCGAGCTTGACACGGGGGACGCTCCTGCGGCAGTTCCGGGCAGCAAGGGCTTCCCAGCATAGGGCCAGAGTTCCCGCCAGTAGCAACGCACCGGCACCAAAGAAGGCCCCGGCGCTCTCTTTGCCTGTACCGGCATCGGTCGTTGCCAGGATGGTTGCGGCTCCAATCAGACAGGCGCCCGCTGCGTAGCGAATGTGGCGCCGCTCGCCCCTTCGCTTTCCTGGCATGGCGGCCGTTCTGCTCTGCAGACTATGAACGGGGCGGCGGGAATGGCGTCTGGCCGTGATCCACATGGCGAACAGAGCGGCAAGCAGACCGACCAGTGCTCCCGTCACGGCTGTGCCCGGACGCACGTCCACGACCAGATCCGTGGTGCGGACGGCGTCTTGCCAGACGGAGCACAGAGCCCAGAGCACGCCGCGACTGTACGCAATTCCGAGCCAGACGCCTGCGGCAACGCCCAGAAAGGCTAATACGAGCCCTTCGGTCAGTAGTGTCCGGCGGACCTGACTGGGAGTGAATCCCACCGCCAGCAGCAGGCCCGTTTCGCTCTGCCGCTGGTCGATCATGACGCCGAACATGAGCCCGGTCAGCATGACGGCGGCCACAATGATGAAGAAGCTGAGTCCAAGGAAGAGCTGGCCGAAATCGGCGGAGCCTTTGCTGGCGGCCAGCGCCTGTGAGCGCACCGGAGCGAAGTCCAGGTCGAAGTCCAAGGGTGACAGCGCTCCGAGCAGCTTCTGCTCAAGCTCCTCAGCCGTTGCGAAGCGTGTCTGTGGGAACCGAACGGCCGTGTGCTTCCCGTAGCGATTGCTCCAGAGCTGTTGCGCGGTTGCCAGCGACACAAAGGCTTTGGGGGTGCCCTTGTGAGTCGCCCAGTAAGATTCATCTTTGGGGCGGATCCGGCCCGTGTCGATGGTCAGGCCCGGCCGCCACTCCGTGCACGTGGCGGCTTCCGCCAGCCCCGGGAACGCGGGCATGAGAGTGGGATCCAGGGCCGCTCCCGTCAGAGGCAAAACGGCTTCGACCGTCAGTGTCTTGTGCCGCCGTTCCAGGGATCGCAGTGGCCCGAAGACGCGGTATGAAAGCTCGATTGTGTCACCCGTGCCGGCGTCCAGGTCTTCGGCCAGCCAGGCGTTGATCGCGATGCCCTCGTCGCCCAACGGGACCCCAATGTGTTTCTCAGTCACTCCGGCGATGAATGAGTAGGGAGTCTCCCGCGAACCCGCTTTGACAGCATCGGCGAAGTAGGTGAAGACGGGGTATCCGCGCAGATTGGGGGCGAGGGCGGCTTCGGCTACAGACGACGGGATGAACACGCTGTCTGAGCGCAGCTCCCACTGTCCTCGGTCAGAGAGTTCTCTTATGCTAAGGGCCGTGTCAGTGAGGGTGAGGTGCGACGCCAGCGCTTCCCGCAGTCCGGACAGCGTACAGGCAGGATCGCCTTTCGGCGTGGCCAGCAGCAGATTGGCTCGCCCCGGGCGCCCCAGCTTTGAGGCGAGCCACTCTCGCTGAAGGACAGCTGTGTGGGGAGGAATCTGGCTCGCTCGGAGGCTGAACCGTCCTGCCTGATCGTCGCTGAGGACTCCGGCAACGCGGCAACGCAGTCCCAGTCTTCGGTCCTTGACGGTTGACAGGGGGGCTTCCCGGGGCAGAATTCCGGGACGATCCAGTCTGATAACGACAGTGCTTCCCGGAGCTGCGTTCAGCGCGTCTGCGGCTCTCGTATTCAGCCATACGTCTCCCGGCTTCGGCTCAAGCGGGGCATTGCCTGCCTGGCTCAGCCTCCCGAATCGATCATCCACTCCCAGAATCTGAACCTGATTGAGTCTTTTGTCTGTGTCCGGGCTGACTGCCACTCCGTGGACGCGCACCACAGGGGCGGTCACTCCGCCGGTCGCTTCCGTCAGCTCGTCGGCAATCCCTGCTCGGAGGAAACGGTCCCCAGCATCCAGGGCAAAATGGGTTTCGCCGAGACGCAGGAGGCTGAGACGGCGGAGACTCTCACGTACGGAGTCGCCTACGACGAGCGCCCCAACGAGGACGCCCGTCCCCAGGGCGGCCCCCACTGCCGTCCATAGATGCGTCCGCCGGTAGAAGCTTAAGCTTCGTGCTATCAGAGTCAGTGTGCGCACGGGGCATTGTCCTGTGTTCTTGCGCCATGGTAGCTCGGGGAAGCTGCCGTGGCGATGGCGGCAGCTGATTCGGGGAGCAAGGGGAGCCGAAGTCTCACCGAAGCTCGCCGTCTTCCAATCTGCACACTCGGTTGAGGCGGGAGGCCACGTCCTTCGCATGAGTGACGAAAACCAACGCCACACCATCTTCTTCATTGAGTGAAAGCAGCAACTCAACGACGCGTTCTGTCGCTTCCCGGTCAAGCGAGCCCGTTGGTTCATCAGCAAGTACAATCTGCGGCCGATTGACCAGCGATCTGGCGACGGCCACGCGGAGTCTCTCTCCCCCGGAGAGCTGCCCCGGTAGATGGTTCATTCGGTGCTCAAGTCCGACGCGTGCGAGAAGGTCCCGGGCGTGTCCGACCGTGTCGCCTTGGCCAGGCGCGTGCCCAGCGAGAGTCGGCACCAACACGTTCTCAAGTGCGGTGCACTGTGGGAGCAGGTGGTGCAGCTGGAAGATGAAGCCGATCGTCTGGTTCCGTACAGCCGCGAGCTCAGCATCGGATAGTGTGCCCAGGTCGAGGTTGCCGAGGCGAACGGACCCGGTGGTGGCCCGGTCCAGGGCTCCCATCAGATTGAGCAAGGTGCTCTTTCCCGAGCCTGACGGGCCAACAACGGCGAGAGTCTCCCCTTCAGCCACTCCCAGGGACACGCCCCGCAACACCTGCACATCCTCATCCGGCGTCGGGCCGGCATACGTCTTCGTTACGTTTTCCAGTTCGAGCAGGACCTTGGTATCAGGCATTCTTCTTCCTTCCAGGACCGGCATCCCTGACGTCTCGTTCCGGACATGTACTGATTCTCACCGACCAGGGGCGACCAATTCCCGGTAGACCGCCATCAGGTTGCGTGCCATCTGCTCGATGCCGAACTTGTCCAAGACGACACGCCGGCCACGCCGCCCCAGCTTTCGGGCACGTTCGAGGTCTGTCAGAAGCGACACGAGGGCCTGAGACAGCACGGGGGGGTCATTGGGGTCGTAGATGATCCCGCCGCCTGTTCGTTCGACGATCTCGGGGAACGCACCGGCGTTTGGCTGGACCACCGGGACGCCACAGGCCAACGCCTCGATCTGATACGTCCCGAATGCTTCACCCGCAGCGACAGGAACCGAGAGCATAGACAGCGACCTGAGAAACTCCTGACGTTCTGTGCGCCCGAAGCTGGTCAGAAAGTCGACGTCGTCCAGCAGGTTACGTTGGGCGAGGCGGCGTTTCAGCTCTTCCACAAAGCGTGCGTCGTCGTCAGTCTGTCCTCCCATCACTCGGAGGCGGACGTTTTGAAGGCGGGAGTCCTCTCGGAGGAGGATGAAGGCCTCAACGAGCGTCTGCAGACCGAGGGATGGGGATAGGCGGGAGAGGAACCCGACCGCCGGCGCCGGCGGACTGGCGGCCGGTTCGTACCCAGCCAGATCAATGCCGATCGGCACCACTGAGATGCGATCCGGGCTCAGGGAGAGCTTGGCTTCCATCTGCTTTGCATAGAAATCGCTGACTGCCACGAACCGGTCCACGTGGGCGGCCTGTTGACTCATTTCTTTCCACACGGCTTCTTTGCCGGGCGAAGGCATTGCATCCACCCATACGTCCTCATCCTGGAGGCTGCAGACCACCGGTACGCCCAACTGCTCACGGATGGGTTTGGCGAGTCCCAGAAGCAGCGCGTTGGACAGGTGGACGATGTCCGGTTTGCCCTCGTGAGTCAGCCAATCTACCAAGGTGTTCAGCTCCTCGGCCTGGCGCCCCTCTTCACCCCGCAGCATGGACAGGGTCATCTCTTCAAGTCCGCTGGCTCGGGTGGAGCCGGCCTTCCCCGCGGCCCACTTCAGGATTGCCGGGGAGTCCAACGCGTGTAATAGCCATGTGGGCAGGCGCCTCAGAATGGGGAATCGTTCGCACAGGTAGAGACTGACGGCGCCGAAGAAGACCGGGGCCTCCGAGCCGAGAGCGTCTTCGTCCACAAAGAGCGGGAGATACATCGGGACCATCACGACATCGTGCCCAAGCGTTCGCAGGGCCTTCACCTGTGAGCTGTCTCGAAGACAGTTCTGACAGTAGAACGTCCCTCCTGAGCCTGGGGTTAGCTGAATGACCTTCATCGTGTGGAGCCGCTGGTAGGTATTGCGGCTCGGAACCCTCCCTGCAGTTCAGTTACTTGCCGTCTGGCCACGTAAATCCGTAGACGTTTCCATCGTCGGCTCCGATGACTACCAGGCCCGGGACGATGGCCGGGGATGTTGTGACAGCTTCGCCGATTTCATACTTCCAGAGCAGGTCGCCATCGTCCAAGTCGAGGAGGTAGAGACGTCCGTCAGAGGAGCCGATCAGAACCTTGTCACCACAGATGATCGGTGAGCTGTCGACGTCAGCGTTGGTCGTGAACGTCCAGAGCGGTTTGCCTGTTCGGCGGGCAAGGCAGTGGACCCGGCTGTCTCGTGCTCCCACGACAACTCGATCTCTTCCTACTGCAGGCGACGATACGAACGGGCCGCTCTCGTCTTCGGGGGTGTACGTCCAGACGATCTTCCGTTCCGCGAGGGAAACGCAGGTGAACTGACCGTCGAAGTTGCCGAAGAACGCCTGGTTGTCGGTCACGGCGGCAGAGCCTGCCACATACGACCCCGCATCAACGGCGAATGACTCGACTCCGTTTTGACCATCCAGTACTCGAAGGTGGGCGTCACACCCGCCAAACACCACGCGTCCGTCGTTGACACACGGTGTTCCGTTGACGTAGCTCTCAGCCTCAAAGCGCCACAGAAGCTTGCCGTCTTCAACGGCCAGGCAGCGAACGCTGCTATCATAGCTTCCCACGACAATGCTGCCCGGTTTCCCGTCGGGGGCGGGAAGCCAGTTCGCTGAGCCTGTGATCTTGGCCCCGGCATCATGACGCCAGATCTCCGCTCCGGTTGATGCCTGCAGCGCGACAAAGATGCCGTCGAGTGACCCAACGTACAGGAGGTCGCCAAGGAGCAGCACCGGGGCTTCCACACCACCGGGCACGGGTTGTTTCCAGGCAAGCAGGCCCGTTGTTCGTTTGAGGGCGTATACGTTGCCATCGGTGGAGCCCACGTAGACGTGCTCGGAATCGATGGCGGCCGAGGATTTGACCTGGTCTTCTGTCGCAAACGTCCAGGCGTTCTCAAGCGGGAACGTGATGGGCATTTTCGCCACACCGGTCAGCCCCTGGTCGGCTCGGAAGCTGCCCCAGTCCCTGCTTTCTTCATCGGCCGTTTCAGCCAGTGCCGGATGTACCAGGAGGCCACTACAGAGGAAGCCGGCAAGAGCGATCATCGAGTTTCGTCGTTGGCGGGCTGTGTCAGGCATCCTGCTCATTCCATCCGGTTTTCCGTTGTCGTACTTCCGTTCACGGGATAGACACGCCCACGGTGCCCCGGTTTCCGGATCGTGCTGCTGGTCGTAGGAATCGGGGGCGCTCACGGGAGCAGATTAGCTCTTTGCACCGGGGGGAGAGTCAGGATTCGTATCCGTTGGGGTGGCTCTCGTGCCATGCCCACGCATGGGTCATTATGGTCTTGAGGTCGCGGAACCTGGGGCGCCATCCCAGCACGTCGCGGGCTTTGTCAGCCTGAGCTATCAGCTTTTCCGCATCGCCCGGCCTGCGCCCCGTCAGCTCGACCGGAATGTCGTGACCGGTCACTTCCCGGGCCACGTCAACCACCTCTTTGACGGAGTAGCCTTCGCCGTTACCCAGGTTGAACGCTCCATGATGGTCTCCGGTCAGTGCGAGCACGTGTGCCTCTGCCAGATCCACCACATGAATGTAGTCACGGACGCAGGTGCCGTCGGGCGTGTTGTAGTCGGTCCCGAAGATGCTGATGGAGTCCCGTTTCCCGAGAGGAACCTGCAGGACGACCGGGATCAGATGTGATTCGGGGGTGTGGTCTTCGCCAAGCCGTTCTGTCGCTCCGCATGCATTGAAGTAGCGGAGGAAAACCGCCTGGATCCCGCACTGTTCCTGGGCCCACCGTAATGTCGTCTCCAGCATCAGTTTGGATTCGCCATAGGGGTTCTCCGGACACTGGGGAATGTCTTCCGGAATGGGGACCTTTATCGGCGTTCCGTAGGTCGCACAGGTGGAGGAGAAAATGAATTTCGGGACGCCGACTTCGAGCATGGCCTTGACCAAGTTCATGCCGCCTCCCACGTTGTTGTGGAAGTACATCAGCGGATCAGCCATGGACTCGGGGACCAGCGTGTAAGCCGCAAAGTGCAGAATGGCGTCCGGCGTGATCTCACGCATAGCGGTCCGGATGGACTCCTGGTCGCGCAGATCGCCAACAATGAGCCTGGCGCGGGCGTCAACGGCCTCCCGATGGCCACGGTCCAGGTTGTCAAAGACGACGACCTCGTGCCCCTTATTCAACAGCACTTCCGTGGCAATGCTGCCGATATATCCAGCTCCACCTGTAACAAAGACTTTCATGGATCCTCCTTGTGGGCTCTCGTGATCGAGGCATAAGATACCTCTCAGATGCGCTGGAATCGAGTGTTCCCTCAACGCCTCTGGCGAAGGGCTGCGGGAAATCCACATGCCTCTCGGGAGAACGGGAATCGCGACAGACCGATCTCTGTTGCCTATATTGTGGGGTTTGACGACTGCGTTGCTGCCCTCGGTGCTTCACCTCAGTCCCACGTCCCATGGTCTGACAGGAGATGAATCAGATGCCGAAGATCGCTTTTATGGGTGCCGGAAGCACCGTTTTCGCCAAGAATGTCCTTGGGGACAGCCTGATGACGCCATCCCTCCAGGGAGCCACGATCGCCCTATATGATGTTGACCCCGGGCGTCTTCAGGACTCCAAGCTGATGCTCGACAACCTCAAGGGGAACCTGGAGGCGGGGGCTGTGATTGAGGCTTATTGCGGATGCGACCAGCGTCAGGATGCCTTACGAGGAGCCGACTACGTCGTCAACGCGATCCAGGTGGGTGGCTACGAGCCCTCTACCGTGATCGATTTCGAGATCCCCAAAAAGTACGGGTTGCGGCAGACGATAGCGGACACCCTCGGCATTGGCGGGATCTTCCGTTCACTCCGCACCATCCCCGTGGTCCTGGATTTCGCTCGCGACATGGCGGACGTCTGCCCTGATGCGTGGTTCCTGAACTACGTGAACCCGATGGCCATGATCACCGGTGCGCTCTTGCGTGGCAGTGGAATCAGCGCAGTAGGGCTTTGCCACAGTGTCCAGGTTTGCGCTCCTCACCTTCTCAAACACCTCGGCATCGAGGCTGAGAACCTGAGCTGGGAAGTCGCCGGTATCAACCACCAGGCCTGGTTGCTCAGCGTCATGGACGGAGACAAGGACCTCTATCCCGAGATCAAGAAGCTGGCCGCGGAGAAGAACGCGGCGGGCAAGCACGGCGATATGGTTCGCTTCGAGATGATGAAGCACTTCGGCTATTACGTGGCTGAGTCCAGTGAGCACAGTTCCGAGTACATGCCCTACTGGATCAAGGGCAACTATCCTGAGTTGATCGAGCGTTTCAACATCCCGCTGGACGAATACCCGAGGCGTTGCGTCAACCAGATCAAGAAATGGGAGGAGCAGCGTGAGGAGCTGGTCAACAACAAAGAGCTGACCCACAACCGTACGCACGAATACGCCAGCTACATCATGGACGCCATTGAGACCGATACGCCCTACCGCATTCATGGCAATGTGATGAACACGGGGTTGATCACCAACCTGCCTGAGAAGGCTGTCGTCGAGGTCCCCTGTCTCGTGGATCGCAATGGTGTGACCCCCTGCTATGTCGGGGATTTGCCCGAACAGTGCGCAGCCATGAACCGTACTAATATCAATGTCCAATTGCTGACCATCGAGGCCGCGTTGACCGGAAAAAGGGACTACGTCTATCAGGCGGCTCTGATGGATCCCCACACGGCAGCCGAACTCAGCATCGACGAGATTATCGCAATGTGTGATGACCTGTTCAAAGCCCACGGGGACATGCTCCCCGCGATGAACTGACCATTGAACCGAGGATCGCCGGGCGCACCTCCGCGTGCGGCTATTCCTGGGCGACCTCGATGGCCCGGATGGCGGGTGGCGCTCCGGTCGAAGGGATGACTTCGAGCGTGAGCGCCTCTCCTGCCTCGACGACCACGGTCTCCTTTAGAGCCCGGTTGCTGCCACCGGCTCTGGCCTTGACGACCACATTCGACAGCACCGTTTGGCCTTGTGCAAGCACGGAGAAGGCACCCGCGCCGTCTTCCCCCTCCAGTTCAGCGAAATGCAGGGCGACACGGTACAGCGTCGGCGCCGTGCCTTTGGGGCCGAGCTGGACCGTGAGCTTGAGGGGACCCACCAATCCGCATGTGTAGAGCCACGGTCGATTGGTGCTTGACACAGTTGCCCAGTCCGGGTTCCGGCTGACTCTCCGGATTGCCGCGGGATTGCTCAGCAGTTGTATAGGCAATGTGTCGTAGGGGACCTTCCCCATTCCCCCTGCTCCACGGGGGCCTTGTGTGGCCGGTCGCGGCAAGGCGTACCAGATGTTGCCGTCCTCATCCGGCCTGTCGCCAGGGGCGCCCAGGTTGATGCGCAACATCTTGATCCGGGCGTTCTTCTGTCGTCTGATGAAGGGGGAAAGGCCCCAGTGATTGTGCCGCGTGTCGGGTGTCAGAGCGATCGAGGTCTTGTAGTTGTAGGCACAGGGACAGGAACTTGAACCCTCGGGCACCAGGACGAGGCCGCAGGCACCGATCATGTTGACCCAGCAGCTGGCCCGAAGGTTGGGGTAGTGATACACGCCGCTGTTCTGAGCCAGGTCGTAGAAGCCGAGGGATCCAGAGCGCTTCATCATCAGATTTGCGCTGCCGGCCGGTCGTCCACAGCCCCCGGGCAGGGATGCAGTTTCCGCAACCATTTTTCCGGTCAGAGGATCCCGGGTCATGACCTTCTCCCCGGTGCGCAGTTTGCAGGCTTGCGGCATGTAGACGGTGTCGCCAACGATGACGGGGAAGACACTCCGGGGCGACCGCTTCCACAGGAGCTTGCCGTCATGGGTTGAGAAGGCGGCGAAGGTGGCTCCGTCGGTGGTTGCTTTCAGCCCATGCCAGAGAGGGATGGAGGCGAGCAGAACACCGTTTGCGGCGTAAAGGGAGTTCTGCCGTGTGCTGATCTTCTTCGTACGCCATCGTTCCCTGCCGGTTCGCAGGTCCAGGGCTTTGAGCACGCGGGGATGGCGTGCTCCCGCGATGCTGAACAGTGGTTTTGACTTCGCCTTCTGTCCCTTTCTGGGGCGAGTGAACATGTTGACTGCGGCCAGACCATCGATGAGGAAGAGCTGTTCGCCCGCGACAGCGATGGCATTTGAGTCTACCACGCTCTCCGGTTCGTAGGTCCACCTGAGTTTTCCGGTCTTCTTCTCGAGCACGAAGAGGAGACCATTCGCGGGGTGGGCGTGGGACCACCAGGATGGACGTACATTCGGCAGCCCGATCGTCCCGATGATTGCATCGTGCGTCACGGCCAGGTATTCCCAGGCCGGGGCGTTGTTGACCTCCAGGCCGCCTTTCCGCTTCTTGGCGAATGACGGAACGTCTTTCAGGGATGCTTTCCAGCCGGTGGGTGGGGCGTACGCGGTCCGCGTTTTCCCAGTGGCCGCATCGAGTCTCAGGCATGTTGTTCCCTGCAGAGCGTAGACGCTGTCGTCGTCCGCAGCGATGCTCCCTCCGCGGTACGGCATGGGCCACCGCCCGACCCCGGGTAGCTCCCGTTTCCAGAGCACTCGCCCATTGTAGGCATCGACAGCTTGCAGGAACTGGTTGCCGGCAACGAACATCCGCCCATTGACAGCCAACGGGGCCGGTCCGCGGTAGTGCCTGCTGACCGCATCTCCGGGACCAAGACTGCCGAACCAGAGGACTTTCAGGGGCAGGCGGACGCGTTCGTCCTGAGAGGCCCCGGACTTCCCCGCGTCTGCGTATTGATGGGTCCACTTGCCTGCTCCTGTGAGGGGGCCACGCGTGACCCGGAAGCCAGGCGCGGCCCGCTCGATTTCCGTGGCTGGGATGTTGCTGTTCTTGAGCCAGGCCGCGACAGCTTCCTTAAGCGTCTCCACGCAGGCGATGACCGCAACGCCACCCCAGGGGCGCAGAACGCGGTAGAGGTCCGCGGCAGCCAGTCGATCCAGGTCGGATGCGGCGGCCACCGGGAGAATGATGGCATTGCCCATGTAGTCCGTGTAGGGCAGACGGCCTGTCGTTACGCCATGAATGGTGACGCGTGTGCCGTAGAGTCCGGCATCGGCGAGGCGTTTGCGGGTGGTGTCGGGCACGGGACCCTCGACCGGACAGCTCCACTGAAGCTGCGACTCACGTGCCAAAGCGGAGAGAACATCCGTTGTTGGGGCCCCCAGGTAGAGCCCATATCCCTCAGTGACACCAGTGGACGCAACCAGCTCCCGTATGCGTCGTGTCGTGTTCGGGGCTACGTTGAGCTTGGCCCGAACGGAGGCGACTTTCCGAGGCTTGCCGGTCACCTCGGTTCGGAAGCAGTGGATTTCACCTTCGGTCGTGCTGGCCAGCAGGGCATTGCCAGCCACGAGCAGCTCGTGGACATCCCCTCGGATCGCGGTCTGCCACGTCATTTTACCGCTGGTCGCGCTGTAACAGGTCACCGTGCCACGACCTCCGGCAATGAGCGTCTCTCCCGCTTGAATCAGCTCAAAGACGCGATCAGTCCTGGTTTCCCAGGTCTGGAGCGGCCGGGCGTCGACCATATGGCCTTCTGAGCTGCCTTTCTTGGCCACATAGCTGTCGGGGACCGCCTCAAGGACGCTCGCCAAAGGCACACTGATCAGCTTCCCCGGGGCGATCAGATTGAGTACTCCCTGTTCCGTGATGACGCCACGGAGGGCGCCATTGAGATGGAACACTTCCTCATGCGTCTTTGTCCTCAGAGCGACGAGGCTGGCCTCATTCGAGAGCGCCGCCTCCGGACCGGAGGGACGGACGGGGTTGGGTTTCTGCAGATACTCGCAGGCGACGAAAGTCAGGCCGCCATGGATCATGGTCCAGGCTCCCCCCGGGAAGAGACCTTCGCTCTCATGGTACAGGAAATCTCCGGTGTCGGCACTGAAGAACGCCGGTGCGGCTCGGCCGCATGGGACGATGAGTGCATTGCCATCCAGGGCCAGATAGCCTTGTGGGGAGACGCCTCCCAGAGTCTCGTAGTGCGGCTGAGTCATGTAGTTCGTCCCGGAACTGTCGTTCTGCCAGATGACGTCTCCCGTATCAGCGTTCAGGCAGGTAACCACGATGCCTTCCGGCGACCACATGCCGAACGTTGTGTATGCCCGGTCGTCTCGGATCAGGATTCCGGAACGGGCAGGCCAGCGTGAGATGACTTGTTCGTTGCCGATCAGGCGTTCGTCGGGAATGCTTGGACGGTGTCTCCACACCAGCTCGCCCGTGGCCCCCTGCAGGCAGTAGACCCAGCCGTCATCGGCTGAGGCGTAAATCCGGCCCCCGTGGACGGCCGGGGCAAGTCGCACGGGGCCACCGGTGAAAAAGCGCCACTGTGTCACCCCCGTGGTTCCATCCAACGCGTGGATGGCGTGATCGCTGGATGAAGCATAGTAGACCAGCCCGTTTCCTGCGGAGATCGCATACGCGCAATCGAAGTCGATGCGCTGGACCTCCCAGGCCGGTTCTTCCCAGGCGTGCCGGGGAGGGTGAGCAGCGGTGTGCGTCCAGGCAAGGTGGTAGGGCGGTGCCAATGGTCGCGAGGTGTACCCCGTGCGTTGAGCGTTGACGAGGTGGTTTGCGGCATCACTTGCCTGGGATACGGCCATCAGAGGAGTGATCGCACAGAGGGCGGCAACGACCATGGCTCCCGCATGGCGGCACGAATAGCGCAGCAGACCAATGTCGGTTGAACGAAGGCGAGATCCCATACCGGCACTCCTGTTGTTTCCGTCCTCTTCTGAACATAGGTGCTCAGCCATCCGCGGCAACCAGGCTTCCCGGAGGGCTTCGCACGTACGTCTGTACGCACCAAGCCCCTCGGAGAACTTGCTCACTCCCGGTATGGCAACAGGGGGGCGGAAACTCCCTCCCGCCGGCACCAGGGCAGGGCGCTGCCGTTTCTCAACTGCAGGACGGCAGGCTATGTTGATTCGGTTCCCCTCCCTGGGAAGGCATGACAAGGAACTGGAGAAGCGCGTTGGCGAGCGATGGAGTCCTTTCAGCACCGATACCTGCTTCGCGAGCTCGAAGCATCAGTTGCGCTGTCCTCCTGTTGGGGCTTCGCTTCAGCGTTCTGACTTCGGCTGCGAGCCCGGCGCACCCGTTCATCCGGGGAATAGGATGGTCTCCGTGGCACGCTACCCATGGATGGGGACGCCCAGCGGAGGTCGTAGAAGGGGACTTTGACATCCTCGCCGATCTCCATGTCAATGCCCTGCGCCCCTGGGGGCCGTCGTCCCGGAAGGGCGCAGACGCTCTGCAGGAGCGCAACCTTTACCTCCTGCCACAGGTCCGCCATCCCAAGACCCCACGCATGAGCTTCTCTGACGGCAAGGCTGGTCACACCGTCTTTGGTGCGCCGGAGAGCCTGGCCGCGATCTCCGCTGCGGCGGAAGCCGTTGCCCGTGAGCTCAAGGGACATCCCGCCGTGCTCGGCTACAATCTCGGCAACGAGTACAGCTGGGTCGGGCAGAACAAGAGCAACAACTACCAGCACCAGGGCTTCGACGACCTCACCCTCGAGCTTTTCCGTGCGAGCCTTGCCGACCGCTTCGGGACCGTTGAAAACTGGAATGAAAAGACAGGGATGGCATGCGCTTCGTTCGCGGACGTCACCCCGCCGACAGGCTCGGGATCGAGTCTGCTCTATTGGGAGTGGTGGCGTTTCCAGCGCGAAGCGTTTGGGGGTTACCTCAGAGCGGGGCACGATGCATGTCGGCGGGTGGATCCGGCGAAACCGGTGACCTATGCGTTGTTGTGCGGCGGGCGTTGGGATGCGGCCACTGAAGATGCGGCCTTGGATTTTCTCGAGATCCAGGGCGACAACCTCTATTTCCATTGGGGAAACACCTGGCTGGGGTACAGTGTTCGGCTGGCGCGGCGGATCGGTCCGGGACGCCCCATCTACATCACCGAGACCGGCATCAACACATGGCAGGAGAAGGACCCCACCCATTCGGATCGGCTGATGCGGCAGATGCTCTGGATGCTGGTCCTGCATCCGGAAGTCAAAGCCGTTTTTCCGTTCGTTTTCTGCGATGAATGGTGGCATGGAAAGGACCCCAAAGCGTACGACTGCAAAGGGGACGCGTGGGGCATTGTCACGGCTGATCGCAAGCCGAAGTCAACCTACAACGCGGTCAAAGAGACTTACGCGGAGTTTTCCCGCCTGGACAGCCTTCTCAACAGTCGCGAGAGTGAGATTGAGCTCCTCGTTTCTGATCAGGTCATTGATCGCTGGAAGGGACGCCGCGGACCTGAGGTGAATGAGATCTGCGACGAACTCTATCGCGGCGGAGTCAGCTTCCGGCTGGTGTCTTTGCTGCGGCCGAGCGATCTGAGTGCGACATCATGCAACAGACTCCTGCTTCTGGACAGCGCTATCCCCAATGAGCCGGATGGTCGCTCCCCGGCTCTCGATGCCCTGGAATCGTTCGAGCGCCGCGGAGGCGAGATCATCTACATCAGCGACAAGCCCTGGCAAGCCATCTACGGTGAGGGCGGGAAGCCCCCGTGGACCAAGGCAGCCGTGCTTCCGGCGTCGACCGATCTCTGGGTCGCCCTGCGATCGTGGACCCCCATTGATGTCCCGTGCGTGGTTACCACTCTCGGGCGTCCCGTCTTCTGGCGTCGATTCAGAGCGGTCGGGGAGGAGTATCTTCTCATCGTTGCATCCGATGACCGTTCGCCGGAGTATGTGACTCTGAAGAACATGGGACGGCCGGAAGTCGTGTCCGGCAACGGTGTAACGGTGGACGGTATGGCCCCCCCATGGACGGTGCGTGGCCTCAACGTTCACGCGCTGTTGCGGCTCGGGCGAAACGAGCACTGAGAATGGCGGGCAGTCGGTGTCGATGCGTGGCGAAAGCAAGGGTGAGACTGTGCTGACGTGGGTGACAGCCAAGCGTCTGTTCCTGGTCCTTTGCTGGCCTTTATTCAGCGTTCTCTCGCCTGTGGGTGCGATCGCGGATGACTGGCCGGCATACCTGGGGCCGCACCAGAACGGAATCTCCTCGGAGACGGGCCTGGATCTGGATTGGGGGGAAGAGGGACCGCCGCTGGTCTGGCGGCGGCGTCTCGGCGAGTCGTTCAGCCCTCCTGTCGTTGCTCAGGGGAAGCTCATTGCTTTCCATCGGCTGGGTAACGAGGAGGTGGTGGAGTGCCTGGAGGCGTCGACCGGAGAGTCTCTCTGGAACGGGCGCTATGGCACCAACTACGTGGATCGCTATCAGTACAACGGTGGTCCGCGTTCGTCCCCCACGATCGACGGTGACCGGGTGTATACGTACGGTGCCGAAGGCGTCCTGACATGCTGGGAATTGCAGACCGGGCGGCAGGTCTGGCAGCGTCGATTGAACGAGGAGTTGGGAGCCCCTCAGGAGTTCTTTGGCGTTGGCACGCCACCAGTGGTTTTCAGGGAACTGCTCCTGCTTAATCCGGGCGGCCCGAACGGGGCCGGGATGGTGGGCATCGACAAACGGGCCGGGGAAACGGTGTGGAAGGCAGGCAGCTGTGGGGCCGGTTACAGCGCGCCGGTCGTGGCGACTGTCGCGGCGCAGCCGATGGCTTTCTCCCTAACCAAGGACGGCCTACTGGTCCTGGCACCCGGAACGGGACGGATCCTGTACGACTTCCCGTTCCGATCCCCCCGCCGTGAGTCGGTCAATGCGGCATCTCCTGTGGTCGTGGGAAGCCGTGTCCTTCTGTCGGCCGCCTATGAGGTCGGATCCGTGTTGCTGCAGCTTGAGGATGGTGGGTTGAAGACGTTGTGGCGTGACCAGGAAGCCTTGCAGAGCCACTGGGCGACCAGTGTCTTTGACCAGGGGAATCTCTATGGACTCCATGGTCGCCACCCGCGAGATGCGGTCATGCGCTGTCTGGATTGGGAGACCGGGCGCATCAAGTGGACATCCCCACGGCTGCGTGAGCGTCTGACCTTCATCATGGCCGCGGGGCACTTCATTGCCATGGGGGAATACGGACACCTGATCGTGTTCGAGGTGAATCCGGAACGTTACGTCCAGACCGCCAAGGTGCGCGTACTGCGCTCCCCGTGCTGGGCACCCCCTGTTCTTGCCAATGGCCTGCTGTATGTCCGGAATGAGACGGATTTGCTCTGCCTTGACCTGAGGAAGGAATAGGTGGGAGATCCGTCACTTCCGTTTCCCGGTGATCGCTTCGATGGCGATGGCGATAATGCTCGTCTGGGCGACCATGCTCTCAGGGAAGGTCCAGTCGGTTTTCTCGGAGTACTGTGCCATCATGCAGGCAAGCGCTTTCCTTCTGTCGGCCGCCTGATCGACAAACTGGGCTTGGCCGAAAGCGATGACGCTCTCGAACCCCATGCCCCAACTACACGCCTCTTCACCCTCGACGAGTTCCCCTGGAAGCGCGAACTCGACGCACACCCGGGGGTTCTTCTTCAGGATATCGATCTTCCGTCCCGCTCCCGCACAGTGGATGAAGATGCGTTTCCCATCGTACCCGAAGTTCAGTGGCACGACATAGGGGGAACCATTGTCGCACATGGCCATGTGGCAGATCGTGCATCGCCGGATGATGTCGTCGATGGCGGCTCTGTCCGTGATCTCTTTGTCGGATCTGCGCATATGTCGGTCTCCTGGGCGTCGGTGTGCCACACGAACGGGCTTCCGAGCCGAACGTCTCTACCGAGCTCGGCAACTCAGCAATATGCCCTTTTCTGTGGCAACGGCAACGGTTGTTTCGTCGGTCTGCACCATCCTGACCGGCGCTGCGGCAATCTCCGCATGGCCTGTAAACGCGCCCTGGGGGTCAAGGGTGTAAAGGCTTCCCGCACGACAGCCGACCGCAACACAGCCAGGCAGTCCTTCTGCTGACGGGAACGCCCGAAGACAGAGGGGCTCGCTGGGGAGTCGCCGCGTCCAGACCACGTCACATCTGGGGGTGAGCACGATCAGGAAGCCCCTTGCAGTCACCACGCAGATTTCTTTGCTGCCATCGCCATTGAGGTCTGCGATGCTCAATCCGCGCATATTGAGTTTCTCTATGCGCTTTTCAGGCGAAGGCATGGGCGACGCCGAGCCATCTCCGAAGGCGGCGTCCCCGAGTACGCTTCCCTCATGGCCCCAAACGTGGAGGCCGTTGAGCGTACCGTTGAACAGGCCAACCAGCTCTTCGACCCCGTCGCCGGTCACGTCAATTGCCTCAAGATCGGTGTAGCCATTCCCATACTCGCTTGCGTACGTTGCTGCTCCTCGTCGTGGTGCGAACGCCCCGACGCTGAACATGATGACCTTGTCGGGGGCGCGATTGCTCGTGTGATGCAGCTGAAACCGGCCAAAGAGCTTGGCAGGAAAGAGCTTCACTTCGCCGTCGCTGCCGGGTAGCAGAGCGACATCGGTCACCACCCCGGCTCCGGCGCTCATGCTCTTGACGAGGTCCCCCTGTGTATTCAGCGCTTCCACCGTACTCGCCGTACCGACCAGTAGCTGACTCTTGTTACCCAAAAACACCCCGGAGTGCAGGGCGTGGATACCACGGTTGCCAACGGGGTTCCGATCGAACCAGCCGGACGCCCCAGCTTTCTTCATCGTCGGGTTCATGTCAGTCGATTCGAAGGTCCACTTGCGTTGCCCGGTGTCGAGGTCATAGGCAATGACCTTGAAATCCTGGCAGCCGGCGACGAGCAGGCCTGCCTGCACCCAATAGTGGATCACGCGTACGGTTGCGTCGGCCTCCAGGGTGGACTGCAGCTTGCCGTCGCCATTGAAGACCAGCACCGACGTACCGGCGGCAACAGCAACACAGGGCTTCCCGGCTACAGTGAATGCCTCCAGGTCGAGCGGGAAGTCCCCGACTTCGACGGACCACAGCGTTGCCAGATCCGGAGCACCGACCTGGACCGGATCCGGCTGGACGACTGGCGCTTCTTGTCGCTTGGCCGCAGCTTCTGTAAGTTCCTTACGGCACACCTGACGGTGGGCTTGCGCTACCGCAGTGTGCGGCTTTGCGCCCCTGAGCGTGTAACGCCCGGGCTGGAGCACAACCTGTTTCCGGGGAGAGTTCCCATCGAGCACCGTGATGCCGGGCTGCTCGAGCCCCATCACTCCGGGGGCGAGTGCGATGGTCACCGTGCAGGTTGAGTCAGCGTTGATCGCCAGCCGCCCCGAACCGAATTCCCAATCGACATCGACCGGTTGGTCGCTGCCAACGAACTCGCCGCAGCGTGTGGCGCCGACGGCTGTCAGGCGGTCCGTGCCCGCCACCACGAGTTGCCCGAAAAGGTCTCCGTGTTCACCTGCCACCGCGATCGAGGTGGAGCCGTTGATTGTCAGTGCAGCGGCGTTCTGAGCGATTCTGATGCAGGCGTTACTCTCGCCCTCGGCCTCCCCGGTCTGCGGCGCGATCAGTGAGAAAAACGTCCGAGCCTTGCCTGCATGGAGTGGCCCTGTCCAGGGGAAGGTGATCAGTCCTCCCGAGGCGGCCGAGCCGATGGCCGTGCCCATGTCGCGCACGGCGCTGTCAACCTTGTCGGAGAAGCTGAGTGAGTACTCCCGTGTCTCAAGCCGATCAACAACGCTGAAGCCGCGGAAGGAGATAAACGCCCCGGTGGACTCGGGTGCCCGGCCCAGACTCTCGAGGCGCAGCACGTGCCGTCCCGCAGCAAGTCGGCGGCGGCCTAGATGCACGCGGAATGGTGTCTTCTGCGAACCGGAACAGGCCCCGTCGATGGAGTCTGCAAGCACAGTTCCATCAAGGCTCAGCCGGACTAGACCCCGGTTGCCGGAGCGCACGAAGACTGCGACCATTTCGCCCTCGACCGCGTGCTGCAGATCAAATGACATGTCGAGCCAGTTGCCGGCATCATGGTTCAGGAGCGTCAACGCATCATAGCTCGACCGCATGATCTTGTCGCCGGGGAGATTCGAGCGTATTTCCACACTCCGATCTCCCAGAGCACTGAACTTGTACCGCTTGCTGTCAACGTTCGGGTTGGTCGTGTGGACCGTCACGGTGCCGGGCGTTGCGAGTTTGGCCTCCGCGTCCTCACCAAGCTGCCAGTTCACTTCAATGGTGTTGAACGCGCTGTCCCGTCTGCTGAGCAACTGGTCGATGACGAGGGTGGACTCCCCGCTACGATGGAGGACCGTTCGCGTCCAGTCAGCAAAGCTGTAATCAGGGATCACGGCGCTGATGTATGCGCTGCTACCGCACGTGTCGGCTCTGCTGAGCCGGGCATATTTCGGGAGCTTGGCAGCGGTCATGCCGTCTGACACCACGTTCAAATGGGTCCGATGCCCCATGAACAGGACATCGCCATTCAGGACATACTCGAGCATGGAGAAAGCGTGATAGACGCCGCCAAGAAACACCCCGTCGAAGAGCAGAAAATCGCCATTTCCATCGTTGCTGGTACGGAACGAACTGATCCGGAACATGCGCTCTTTGTCGGGCAGCGGTTCATCCCACAGGAGCTCCCAGAAGTACGTGTCAAACCGCGTCGGTTGGGCCCGTTCCCACCGCCCCATCCCAAATGGGTGGTCGCCGCGCACCTGATCGTCGGGCCAGTAGGTCTGGCCGGGGCGGAACAGATCACTGTTGACCGTGATGAGGTCGGGCAGGTGCGCATAGCGCTGTTCGTCCAAGAGGTAGGCCATCTTGTGGAACAGGTTGGTCGGGGCCTGGCGTAGTACCCACGCGTTCGGTTCCCAGTCAAGAAGGATCTCCATGATTCGGGTCTGGTCGGCAAGGCTGCCGTTGACGACGGGCTGCTTGTTGCCGGACATCAACGTGTAGTCGAACAGCGACACCAGCGTGGTTGGGTATCGAGCCAGGCGTGCGCTTTCGCCGCGATTGGTGACACGCTCTTTCAGGTAGATGGGTGAGAAGAAGAGTTCGGCGGCGCGCTTGACCGCCTTCCACTCGTAGTCGGGGTAGGATTTGCCGAGGTAGCGTCCCAGTGTGTAGAACGTCATCGCACCCCACTGATGGTGTCGAGTTGAGATGACATCAGTTGGATAGCGCGTCTTGTCAGTCCCGCAGCCGTAGTCCGTGTTCGCCCGGAATCTCTTGACCTGCTTCATGAACTGCCGGGTTACCTTGGCACGGATCTCGTCCGTGAAGACAGGGCTTTCCTCGACCAAGTCCCAATACACCACCGGCAGGTGTGCTCGGTAGTGGTAGACTTCGACCAGCGGTTCGCTCTTGTCTGTCTTGAAATCCTGTCCGCAGGACGCCAGATCGGCAACGGTCTCTTTGTCGCGTGGGAACGCGAGCCGGAGGAACTCCTGGGCGTAGAACTCGTAGCCGGTCAGGTAGTAGTACGCCAAGCACTTGGTGAGCACGGTCCACCCGTATCCACCCGTTCGGTTTGTTGCGTCCCATGGCTTGACCCTCTTCAGCTGCTGGAAGGTCATCCGTTCGGGGATGTCCACATCGCTGCCCAGCTGGATCGCAGCAATTCGACCGAGGGTGAGTTCGCCGGGCGTCGCGGCTGTCTGCTCGAGTTTGGCCGCGAGTGTCTCCGTTGCCTGCACCATGCCGTCTCGGTCACTGGCTCCGACCAACACCACATTGTGCCCGTCGCCGAACGGATCGTGAAGTGTGCGCACCACACTTCCGCCTTGGCCGGGGTAGCGCAGATCCACGATGCAGTGGTACATGTCGTACAGATTGCTGATCACCCGGTTCGTACTGCGATTCCCAAGCACGATGAGATGCCTGTCAAGACGTTGGGAGGCGCAGAGGTCGAGGGCCGTGTTCTGAACAACCGGCAAGCGGACGCCGGTCCGCTTTTCAATCGCCCGGACGATACGCTCAGCCAGTTGGTCATACTCACCTGAGACAGGCAGGACAATTGCTGACTTGGCGGCTCCATTCCGAACAAGGGCGGTGTCCAAATGGAGGTCCTTGAGTCGGAGATGTTCGTAGCTGTCCCGATGCGTGACGACCCGCAGGTCATCCACCCTGGTTTCCGCACCGCGTGCCGACACTGTGATCCGGATTCGTTCTGTCCCGGCGGGGGCCGTTCCGCCAACCGTGTAGTCGACGTATTCCCGGCTGACGCCGAACGGGGAGGCCATCTCCGTTCTCGATTTGGTCCCCGAGGGCAGGAATGCGGCTTCGAAGTAGACGTGAGATCGGTACCGGAAGTTTTTCTTCTCCTCAGCAAGCGACGTGTGGGCTCTGAGTGTGACCGTGTAGCACCAGCCAGGGCTGGCATCCGTCTCCTGTGCTATGACGCCGCCTTTCGCGATCTTCAGCACATGGTTGCCCGGTGCGGCGGGCACCACCTGCAACTTGCCCGGGGTTGGACTCGTCCACCCGATCGGTACACCGTCCTCGCCGCAGCCTTGCTCGAACGAGGCGTTGGTCAGGACGGGATTGGGGCCTGACGAGGGGGCCAGGTCAGCGCCGGGGCAGCGTGCGACCACCCCCCAGACGACGAAAGCCACTCCGCAAGAAACGAGCATTCTCGTGGGTATCATCGAACACGCCTCCAACGGCCTTTCTGAGGTCAAGCCGCCGCGTTGGTGCGGCTGCGTTCTCCACAGACTGTCCGACGTAGTCTACTGTCTGGACGGGATGTCTGCCTGCCGATCTCCTCGCTGTCCGAGCACCGCGCACCCGAGGAGGCCCGGCATGGCCCGGTTGACCTGTCGGTTGGCTGAGGAAGCTCGGGGGGGGTATTGTTCGGTCTCGGCCAACCGGTGGGGTCGGAACAGCGACCGTGATTGGGCCAGACACGGCCCCCAGGAGCGAGAGAGACCATGAAGATCACCAATCTGAATGACGTCCCTAAGGCTGCGGTTGAGATGGACGGTGTCCAGGGGGCCTGGCGGCAGCTGCCTATCGGATCCGCAGATGGTACACCAGCTTATTCCTTCCGTGTATTCACCCTTGAACCGGGCGGGCACACTCCGTTCCATGCCCATCCGTGGGAGCATCTCAATTATGTCATCGCAGGGGAGGGTGCCATCGTCGATGAGGATGGCACGGAACGCCCTCTCAATGCTCTCGACTTTGCCATTGTCCAGCCAGACGAGAAGCATCAGTACCGGAACACGTCTGACAAGAAGCCATTCATGATGATTTGCGCTGTCCCAAAAGAGTATGAGTGAGGGCCGGAAAATGTGTAGACAACGCACAAAGCTTGGAGCCGATATGAACGTGTTGAGAGCATCGTGTTCGATTGCCGCAGGTCTGATGGTTGCGTTGGGAAGTGTGCTTTCAGGCACGACGCTGTACGTGGCCCCGGGAGGGCGGGATTCCTGGTCCGGAACGGTGGCGACGGCTACGGGCAATGGTCGCGACGGCCCCCTGGCGACGCTTCAGGGCGCCCGGGATGCCGTGCGTCGGCTCAAGCAACGTGGGCCGCTGACGAAACCGGTGTCAGTGTTATTCCGGGAAGGCATTTACCCCGTTCCTGAACCTGTCGTGTTCGAGCCGTTGGATAGCGGTACGGCCGCGTTCCCGATCACCTATGCCGCATTCCCAGGAGAGAAGCCCGTCTTCAGCGGGGGACGGCGGCTGAGCGGTTTCCGAGTTCTGGATGGCGTCTGGCGTCTCAAACTCCCGGGTGTCGCTGCCGGGGACTGGTTCTTCCGTTCACTCTTCGTCAACGGTAGACGCGCCATCCGAGCCCGGACTCCGAATGTCGGGAAATACCACCATGTCGTTTCCAAAGCACCTGCTGTCAAGGACCCGGCTACCGGCGAAGAGAAGAATCGTGACCGGACGGCGTTCGTCTATAGTCCCGGCGATATCAAAGCCTGGCGTAACTTTGAGGATGTCCACCTCGTTGTCTACGACGCCTGGGCGACGTCGATTCTGCCAATAGCGAATCTGGACGAACGCAATCGCGTGGTGGAGTTTGCCACCGAGGGGATCTGGAGCATGATGTCCTGGGACACGCGGTATTACGTGGAGCACGCTCCCGATGCCCTCGATGCTCCGGGCGAGTGGTACCTGGATCGCGAGGCCGGCGAGCTGCTCTACCGCCCACTGCCGGGGGAGAAGCCTGAGACGGCCAGCGTTTACGCTCCGGTCTTGGAGCAGATGTTCCTGTTACGCGGAGACCGCAAGGCGAAGGCTTACGTCGAGCATGTCGTGTTTGACGGATTGTCACTGCAACACACTGACTGGACCGCAAACATCGCTTTTGCCAGACGTGCCGGAGCTGTGACGCCCTATGAGATCACTGACCGGCCTGTCGGCTACCAGGGCACGCAGGCGGCGTATCCGGTGCCCGGCGCTGTCCAGCTCACCGACACGCGACACTGCGCATTCCGCAACTGCGAGATCACGCTGGTCGGCAACCATGCCATCGCCCTTGGGGATGGCTGCAAAGACACCACGGTCGAGCGCTGCCACCTGCACCATCTCGGGGGCGGCGGCGTCAAGATCGGGAGCGCACCGACACGAACGGGAGAGGCCTTGGCCGAACGCAACGTGGTCGACAACAACTTCATCCACTACGCTGGGCGCGTGTATCGGGCAGCCGTGGGCGTGCTCATTCTGCGCAGCAGTCACAACCGGGTTTCACACAATGAGATCAGCGACCTCACTTACACGGGCATATCGGCCGGTTGGGATTGGGGTTACGGGGCCAGTTCAGCTCATCACAACATCATCGAGCACAACCACATCCACCGGATCGGGCGAGGGCACCTCAGCGACATGGGAGGGGTCTATACACTGGGAATCTCCCCCGGCACCGTTATCCGCTACAACCTCATCCATGATCTGCATTGCTACAAGTATGGGACCACCGCCCTCTATCAGGACCAGGCCAGCTCCGAAATGCTGCTCGAGAACAACATCTCAAGGAACTGTCAGACGGGAGGCTACACGCTCCACTACGGCCGCGACAACATTGTCCGCAACAACATCTTTGCCCTCGGCGTCAGTCACCAGATTTCCCTGGGGCGCCCCGAGGACCATCACCAATTGGCGTTCGAGCGGAACCTGATCTACTACGTCGACGGGAACCTGACTGGCCACAAATGGAACAAGGGCACGTTTACAGCGGACCGGAACCTCTACTGGGATGCCGCAGGGGAGCCGGTCAAGTGGGGCGCCCAGTCGCTTGAGCAATGGCGTGAGGAAACGAAGCGGGACCTCGGGAGTGTGGTCGCGGACCCGCAGTTCGCCAATGCTGAAAAGGGCGACTTCTCCATTCCACCGGGCTCACCCGCCCACAAGCTCGGCTTCGTGCCTATCGACATGAGCAAGGTGGGATTGTACGGAGACTCCCAGTGGACGTCACTTCCTTCCCAGGCAGAGGTGATGCCGATGGAGCCGACTCCGGATATCGCGTCATTCGCTGACGACTACGAGGGCACTCCCGTAGGTCAACTTCCGGGTTCCTTCAGGGTGCATGGCGAGATCCCCGGCGCGGGAATTCGGGTCACGGATCGCGTGGCTGCGGCAGGGAAGCACTCTCTGGAATTCGTCGATTCGCCTGAGATTAAGGCGGACTACAATCCGCACATGACCTTCGAGCAGACTCGGGCAAAAGAGGGCGTCTTGCGCGCTACTTTCGACGTCCGGCTCGAGGAAGGAGCCATGGTGACGTTCGAATGGCGCGATTGGTTCGGCGGCCCGATCAAGAGTGGCCCGAGTCTGTCGATGAAGGCGGATGGGAAACTGGTCGTGAAGGGGCAGGAACTCATGACCGTTCCTCACGGCAAATGGATGAATCTTGATGTTGTCTGCGGACTCGGGAGCAAACGGACCGGGACATTCTCATTGACCGTGACGCCATCCGGCGACGAGCCCCGCCGTTGGGACGCGTTGCCTTGCGGATACCGCAAGTTCGGGAAGGTGAACTGGATCGGTATCATCAGTGCGGCTCAAACCGATACACGCTTCCAGATCGACAACTTCCGCCTGGAGAAGGTGGACGAGGAGTAGGGGCCGAGAACGGACTCCGCGCGGAGGTCTCTTGGAGGCGCCGCACCTCCTTCTTTCCGAGCCCTGACCAAACGGGAGGGGGGCTTCTTGCCTGTGTGGAGGAAGACCGCTTACGCTGTGCGTGGCTCGGTTCAGAACGGCGGCTCCCTCTCTCCGAGCCCTGACCAACGGGAGGGAGGCCTGTCTCTCCGAGCCCTGACCAACGGGAGGGGGGCTTCTTGCCTGTGTGGAGGAAGACCGCTTACGTTGTGCGCGGCTCGGCTGGACAAGAAGACCGCTTACGTTGTGCGCGGCCCGGCTGGACAAGAAGACCGCTTACGTTGTGCGCGGCTCGGTTCAGAACACGAGAGAGACCAGCCGACTCACTCACTCGCGATGGCGGCGATGGCTTTGGGGCCGAGGGCACGCTTGTAGAGGCGCACCTCGTCCAGCGCTCCTCTGAGGTAGGCCCCGCCGTCGCGGCTGCCGATGGCGATCCCACTTCCTGAAGGCCCGACTGTGCATGCCCGTCCGTCGCTACGGGAGATTTCTTTGCCGTTCAGGTACATGACCAGTTCGCCCACTTCTCCGTCGAAGGTCGCGGCCACGTGGTTCCACTCTCCCGGCTTGAGACTCTTTGGTGTTCGTACCGTTCGCCACGACCTCTCAGCGGTCTGAAGGCTCAGACTGATCGTGTAGGGGGGCGTGGTGTTGTCGACCATCAAGCGGTACCATTGCGGACACTCGAAGACTCCTGCCGCGCCTTTGTACTGCTTGTCCCCGAGCTTGACCCAGGCGGACATGGTGAAGGCTTGGCGCATATCGGCGGGGGCAGGGAGGCGCGCACCGCCACAGGTCTTAGCGACATCGGCTTCACAGGTCAGGGCCTGCCCTTTGCCCCGGGGCTCGAAGGCCGGGTTAGAGAGGGTACAGACCGCTTTGCTTACGGATAGGTCAGGAGCATGATTCGGTTTGTCGGCGGAGATGTTGTCAAAGGTCCAATGCCCCACGAGGTGCTCTTTGGCAGCCTCAGGATCCTCGACCAGGAAGCTCCGCTTGAAGGCGTGCATTGCCCGGGCGACATCGCTGCTGACGATGGGGATGCTGGTGTTTCCCGGGACCGGAGTGACCTTCACGGGGGCTGTCCCACCCCACTCTTCCGTCCCCGGCATGTGGAGCCAGGCGGAAGAGGTCTGGATGGGGTAGTTGCAGACGCATCCCACGGCGAAGTTCGGGATGTTGAGGAGTCCGGCAGCCGGGATTGTACTATTGCTGCATCCTGAGCGCATGTTGCGCAAGCGGTGACGTTCACCGCTGTCGATGTCGACGTAGCACACCGTCTGGTCGCGCAGGATCGCAAGGTGTTGGTTGGCTACAGCGTAGTTGCAGCCACCTCGGGCGAAGAGTCCGCCCTTGAGGACTTCCGCTGTCTCGATGTCGACGCGTCGTCCAGCCTGGTCGAGCAGGTGCTTGCCCATGATGATCAGCGGCTGGGCCAGCCCGACGTCCTTCTCCCAGACGACGGTCCCGTTGTCCGCAGCCAGCAGCACAGCGTGGCGTTCCCGGCCGGCAATCACCCGGTTGGTCGCAGTAACACACACCAGCCAGTCATCCCGCGTCCGAACGCTGAGCCAGCCGCTTGCTCCGTGCTGGCGATAGGGAGATGTGAATTGGTGTTGCCACAGCACATCGCCGGTCATTTCGTTCAGCGCCATGACTGTCGAGCTGCACTCGGTTACGCCAGCTCCACGACGTTTCCAGTACTCGCTCGCCAAGGGCGACATCGAGTCGGTACAGAAAACGCGTCCATCGTGAGCAGCGAGGGCTTTGATATTGAAGCGTTCCCCAGCTGCTCGTTTCCAGCGGATTTTGCCGGATTTACGGTCCAGGCAGACGAGTACCTCAGCATCCCACAGTCCTTGCTCAATGGCGCCGGTCGCGACATTTGCTCCGGCAATGAGGACGGATGTGTCCGTCACCACGACCCCCGCAGCCCGTGCTTTCGAGTCGGCCGGCATGGCTTCGGAGAACGTCATTCGGCGGAGTTCACGCCCCGTCGCTGGATCGTAGACCGCACAGACTCCTCGGCCCGCGGCGTAGACACCTTCCGGACGCGAGACGAAACGGGTGATGAAGCCGGCCTCTTTCCCTTCCCCGCGCTGCTTCCAGAGGCTCCGCCCGGTGTACGCGTCGTAGGCGTAGAGCGTCCTACTGAACTGCTGCAGTGCAAAGACGCGCCCGTGGGCAACCTGAGGTTTGACGCCGCGGCCGTAGTCCTTTCTCTTGAAGAAACCGTGGTCCGGCCCGTCACCATACCACAGGGGGGCCAGGGGGGCCTGAACTGCCGTGTCTTTGGAGAAGTGGCTTCGGGCCGCGTCGGCTGTTTCGTGGGTCCAGTCCGCCGCGCCTTCGGGGGCATTCGGGCGCCGGACGGCGACTGCACCGCCGCTGTCCACGGGCGCCGTTCCGCCGGAGAGGGCCGCTGCCCCAAGCTGAGCCTTTGCCCCCGCAAGCAGCTCGTCGGACCCCGTTATGCAGAGCACGCCACCATAGGGGCGCACGGCGTGCCAAAGGCGCTTGAGCAATGCGGCGCTCGTGGGGATGCTTCCGCTGTTACGGACCCACAGGGCCGAAGCCAGGTAGGCAGGTAGTTCGAACGTGTCGGCCTTCCCGGTGAAGACCTCTAGTCGGGTGCCGTAATCCGTGCTCCCTCCATAGGTTCTCCGCAGGGCTTCTGTCCGCTTATCTTCCGGGCTGACCACAACCAGGCGCAGGTCTGTTTCAGTCAACAGATGATCGATTTCGCCGGTTGACAGGCTCCCGTACACCACGCAGAATCCCGCACGGGCATCGGATGCTTTGAGCATGGTCGCCAGTTCAGCGGATGCGGCCGGGGCGCGGGCGCGTTCCGGTGCCGCCACGACGGGTGCCTGTCCTTCCGCTGACAGGCACGTGATCGTGCCGTCTTTCAGAGCGACGAACAGGCGGTTCGCAGCTGCGATCACCGATGTCGGAGGGGCAGGTAGATCGTGCTTCCAGGCGATTTTGGCCGCCGGTTTGGTGCCTGTCAGCTCTATGGCCAGCACCGAGTTCTTAGCACTTCCATAGAGCCGCTTTCCTGCCTTGAGGAAAAGCCGCGAGGAGCTACCGAGGCCCACTGGTACGCGAATGGTCATCGGTACGTCCCAACGGAAGGGCTTAACCTTCCCGCTTTCCCACTCGGACACAGCCGCCTTCGACAGGTCGTGTGCATAGAAGGCGCCCTGCGCTAAGCTGTAGGCCATGTTACCCTCGAACACAGAGTCCGCATTGCAGCCGGAGAAGTGTTTGTAGGAGTGGTAGGGGCCTTCGAACTGATCGAAGCGGGAGTGATCAAAGCCCTGAGGTGCTTTGTCGCCAGCGCGGCCCCACTTGTTGCCCATCTCCCGGAAGTCAGTTAGACTCACCACGCCGCGTTTACCCACGAATGCGTAGTCGCCTCCGATGGTCACTTGGCAGTCGCCATTCCGGTAGCCCTGCACGAAATGGAACAGTGACCCATCCGAGCGGTTGAGGGCGAGGGGTTGTGAACGGCCGTTGGGCAGCACCAGATGGATGTCCGTAGCGAGCAGGTAGCCTTGCGGCGAAACGCCCGCATCAAACAGCTTATTGTGGTCGATCCGGACATGTTGGAGCAGGGACAGCTGGGGATTCGCCCACACGGGACTGCCATCGGCTACACGCAGGGCATGGATGTAGATTCCCATCGTGGGCCACACGCCGCAACCGAAGTACACGATGTCGTTGACGACCACGGGACCGCCGCGTACGGGCCACATGCTGATCAGCCGGTTGTTGCCCAACAGGCGGAGATTCGGGCGTTCTGACGGATACGTCTTCTTGAGCCACAGGACACGTCCGTCTGCCAGGTTGAGGCAGCGGAACGTGCCATCGTCTGACCCGACCAAAACCTTGCCATCGTGTAGCACGGGGGCGAGCCGCACGGGCCCGTCGGTGAAATGGGCCCACAGCGCCTTGCCGGTTTCGGCTGAGAATGCCCGAACACTGCCGTCAACCGGGCTGCCGATGACCAGTGTCCCGTTGGCACAGACCGGCTCGTAGGATCGGTCGAACTGCTGCCGCGGTTCGTTCGGGAATGCCGGCGTGAACGCGGGGAGTTTGATGCTCCACGTCGGCTTGAGGGTCGCAGGGAGTTCTTCCGCCGTGCTCCCGGAGCGTCTCGCGTCGTTTCGGTACGTGGGCCAGTCCCCGGCGCAGCATGCCACTCCCAGACAAAGCAGAGATGAAGTGAGAAGGGAGACCTGTTTGATGCGTATCATTGCCTGTGCATCCTCTGTTCCGTCGGTGTGGATGTTCCTGCGAATTCCTGGTGCTACTTTACTCCGCCGGACTCCCGGCGACAGCTCAGAGCAGATCTGTTCCTCCAACGACACAAGGTCGCTGGGGGGGGGGACGACGACGATGCCCCCAACGGGCCTGTCCCGTTGGAGCAGAAGATTGAGGCCATGTAGGAGTCGATGGACCATGTTGAGACGAGTTGGCATCACTGTTGCGGCCCTGGCGGCCGTGGGTTGGGCTGCAGCTGCCGGCGCAGGAGCGAACCGACTGCCCAACCCTGGCGTTGAAGAAGGCACGGCAGACACACCGGCCGGCTGGAGCTTCTATTCCTGGAACGGCGCCGAAGGTTGGTACGACCAGGCCGTGAGTCGTTCTGGGAAGTGTAGCCTCGGGCTGCGCGGACTGGACGGAGGCTGGAGCACCAGCGTGCCCGTTGTCCCTGGACATCCGCATTCCGTTCGTTTCTATGCCCGGACGGAGAACCTGCCCAGCCGAGTGGTTCTCTATGTCCGCGTACCGACAGCTCCCCGCAAGATGGACGTGATCCTCTATAGGCCCATCCCCCTTCTGGCGACAGACACACGAGGACGTTTCGTTGACGGTGTGTATGAGGGCGGAGCGGATGCAGATGGCTGGGTCCTTTACGAGGCAGGCGACTTCGTGCCTCCCGAAGGCGCAGAAGAGCTCAACCTGCTGATCAAGATACGCAGCACCAACCCCAAATCGCGCATCTGGCTGGACGATATCGTGATCGAAGAGCTCGAAGCGCGGACCGTGCCGGACACGGCGCTCGTCCTGGCACGGCTGGAGGATGCCGTCGTCTGGACCGACGATGCGAACCGCAAGATCCTGCCCACACAACTCCCCCCTGACGGTGCGTTGCGGGAGGGAATCTCTCTTGCTCCCGCTCAGGGCGAGTTCGAGTCGTTCCAGATTGCGGTCACGCCGAAGACCGACTGGGCTGCGGCAGCGTGGACGTGGGCCCCGCTCTCCGGCCCCGGAGCGTTCCTTCCTGGAACCATCCGCTGCCGACGCGTTGAGACCGTGGTCATCGACCGGCCCATGGGACCGTATGGACGGCGTGGTGTCAATCCCGATCCGCTGACTGATCGGTTGCCGATGGATTTGGAGCCGGGCGTCAGTCAGGCATTCTGGTTCACGCTGCGAGTGGGGCGAGATCAGGCTCCGGGTGACTATGTCACGCGGCTTCGTCTGCTCAGCGCAGGAGCCACCCAGGGCGAGATCCCGCTGCGCGTCCGAGTCCGTCCATTTGCCCTGCCCGTGGTGTCGCGGCTCGACACCCGCTCAAATGTCCGACTGAACCTGGCTCTGGCGCGCGAGTCGGGTACACCGGATGAGGTCTTGCAGCGCTACTACCGGAATGTCTACGAGCACCGCTCCCGCTGCAGCCCGGGGGTACGTGTAGGCGTCAAACTGAATGGGGACAAGGCGACTCTCGATGCGGAGCGTTACGTGGCTCATCTCCGCCTCATGCGGGACAGCTACGGGGCCACTCGCTTCAATATCCCCAGCCTTTGGATCGGGCACAGAGGGACGCACCGATTGACCCGTGAGGCGGCTTGGCAGCGTCGGACGATCTTTGCAGATGATGCCCTCACGACCCTCGATCCAGCCTTTGAGAAGCCGTTCCGCGATTACATGGGGCAGCTTGTCGCGAAGCTCAAGGCGGGCGGCCTCTTCCTTTCCCCGAGCGTGCGCAATTTTGATGAGCCGAATCTGTCTGATCCGGCGACGATCAATGGGCTTCGCACTCTCGCCAAGCTCCTACTCGATATCGAGCCCGAGCTGACCGTTGCGATGACCGCAACTCACCCGCACCCGAAGCTCATCGACGTCGCGAAGCTCTGGGTCCTTCACACCGATGCCTGGGACCAGCACATCGAGGCGATCGAGGCGGCTCGTCGTGCCGGCTGTGAGATCTACGTCTACAACAACGCGGTCAATTTCCCGGAGCATCGGCCGATTCGGGTGCGGCTTTGGCCATGGCTTCTCGCCAAGTATCGCGTGGATGGCAGTTACTCATGGTGGGGAACCGTTTGCTGGCGCAACACAATGGCCGATCCGTGGACGGCCGGTAAGGGCGACTCGGGTGTCCTGCTGTATCCGCCGCGAACTCCGCAGGAACGAGGTCCCATCGACTCGATCCGCTGGGAGCTGTTCCGGGAGGGACTGGAGGACGCTGAGCTGATGTTCCTCGCTGAGGGGCTTGCTGAGAAGCTGGAGCACGCTGGCCTGGCTGACGTCGCGCGCCGTGGCCGGACTGCGGTGGCCGCGTGTCTCGAACTGGTTACGCGATGGCCCAATGTCAGGGGCGCCAACGACGAGCCCTACACGCTGGACGTGACGGCGGTCTCCCGTGCGCGAACCGAACTTGCGGATGCCGTCGAAGCGATGTCTGCTGCTCTGAAATGAGTCCCGGGTGGACGGGGCCGCGGGCCGGGTGTTCAGCGCAGCGGCGGTTCATACGTGTCGAACGCCTTGATCGCGACAGGGGCATTCCCAACGGTGATCAGTTCGAGGACGTGTGCCCCGTTTGCCAGGCCTTGGCAGATCTGGATGCGGCATTCCCCTTCTTTTCCCCGGAAGTCCACTGTAGGCTCGCACGTGCGTGTGACGGTGAACGTGTAGGTATCTCCTGCCTGGTTGACGATCTTGCCGTTCCACGGGTTCAGAAACGGGACGCATCCTGCTCCATGGCGCCAACGTTCAGGCGGAATGCAGATCTGGCCGCTGTTGCTGGTAAACGGTTTCAGCATGTTACCCACGCCGTCTTCCCCCGTGGTATCCCCTGTGAGCTTGTATCCTCCTTCATCGTCGGTCACCGCGATGGTCCAGGCTTGGGGCACAAGGTTGGCCCCAAGGGCAATGCCGTGGGGGCCGATGTCTCGCACTGAGCCGCTTTTCGGACGGGCATTTCCGGGACCGCAGGCAATCGGACCGGCGAGAAAACCTGGCACCCGTTCCGCGGGCAATCCATCCACCTCTACCCGTGCCGTGCCCCCGTCCGGCGACCTGAGCGCAATGAGATCGATGCGGTTCCCGGTGAAGCTGACCGTGATCCTGCTGCCCGGGGTGGTGGAGTGGGCCACACCCTTTCGGATGGCCCAGTTGGGGCTCGTGAGGACCACGCTGTCCTTGGCGGATGCCTTCCCACCTGGTGTTACCCCCAGTCGGCGCTCCCGGCTCTCGGGCGCATAGTTGTATGCGTCTCTCGCGGCAAAGTGACGAACGATATTCTCATTGATCACGAGGGCCCCGTACTTGGATTGATGCACTCCGTCCATCAGTAGACCATTCTCCGGATCTACTTCGACCTTCATATCGTTGTCACGCAGGTACTGAGCCCATTCTTTGCGGTTTTCCACAAACTCCACGCCGTAGGCTTCGCAGACTCGGCGCATGGCGGGGATGTCGGCGAAGTTCGTGGCATCTTCATCCTTGCCCCAGTTCTTGACGTCGTTGCCCTTCCAGTGGACGCTTGCCACGACAATGTCGGCGGTCGTCTGGCGGCGCAGTGTCTGGAAGATCTTCTCCAGGTCGCTCTCGAGGCCGATTCCATAGAGCAGGACCAGGTCAGGTTGCTCGGGGACGACGACGTGCTGGGCCCAGCCGAGTACGTATCGCCAGGGCACTGATGAGCCAACGTGCTTTTTGTATATGATGTGCGGAGCTTGCGGGAAACGTCGCCGCAGGTGGCACGCCAGAGCCGTCCCGTCACCAAGGAAGTTGAGGTAGCTTGGACCAATTCCCCAGATCAGGAATGGTCGGGTTGGGGAGAAGCCGTGAGTCAGCTTTTGAATGCTCAGGCCCAGATTGCGTCCATCCTCCGGGCGTGGCGACAGGTCACGCTCAGGGTACTTTGCTCGCCATCTCCAAAACCCCTGATCCTGTTTGAGGGCTGCCGCCTGTAAGCGGTCGGCAAGAGGGGGCAGTGTTGTGGTTCCTATTCCGTCGATCAGCAGTGTGATGTCCACCTCTCCCGCGGGAAGCAGGACATTCAGGCAGATCGTTCTTACATCATGACGGTCATAGACGCCGGCCTGGCCTGGTGTGGCCTTGTCGATGACACGTACGTTGGAGAGATCGATCACCGTCCGTTGCCATTCCCCCGGGGAGGAGAGGTCGGCTTCATCGAGCCACTCGGCAACGGCGAGTTTCTTGAAGCCGGGGCTGCAGAAGAAGGCATCGCGTGTCCTCAGACCTGAGCCTGAGACCACTTTGAACCACAGCTCGACCCCTTCGGCTTCAGACAGATCCAGCGGCTTCGGAAGCGTCAGGCGGAGCTCCACGAAGTCTCGTGGACGTTCTGCTGCCACCTGCATCCGGACCTGGACACTGGACTCGCCCACCACCTTGTCGTCCCGATTCGGTGAGAACGTGTACTTCTGCAGGATGTCTTTGTCCTGCCAGTAGCTCTGCGTCGTCCAGGACAACGTGCCTTCAGACCAATCCTGGACGGCCTGTGCTCCGGCCGACGTCATGGCCCCCACACAGATGCTGCACAGGATCCCCGAGCCAGTTCCCAGTCCAGACATGATCGTCCTCCATACATGATTGCGTGTGTGCCGATGGTTGTGCGAACACTGCTATTCCAGTAACCGTTAAGCAGATCAGGGGGGCATCTGCCCGTAGCGCCGCTCCTGATGGCTGCGACAGCGAAGAGAGCCGCCGCCCGGAGAGCGGCGCTACGCCCAACCAACCAAGCACGCCTTCCCCAGCCTAACGGTTTCCTACTTCAGAGCCCGGTGACCAGGCGATCTCCGTTGTCAATGGGCCGGCAGGGGAACCACCGCTCCGCTGTCCGTCAGAGATTGCACAGCCGCGAGGGACATGCGGGTGGCCTGGTAGCCGTCTTTGGCTGAGACGATGGGGATGGCTCCATCATACCAGCGGCGCATTTCACGGACGAGTTCCAGATCCGCCCCGAAGTGGGAGCTCTTGGTTTCCGCGTCCCGGCAGTCGATGATCTCCTGCTTCTTTCCGTAATCGCTGGCCACATCGAGCTTTGCCCCATGCCGATCCAGAATGATGCGTCCGCTTGTGCCCACGATTTCGAACGTCTCCGCGTCATGCGCACGGGGCCCGAAGACACACAGGAACAGGCTGGCGGTCACCCCATTCTCATAGAGCATCTGAACGGTCGCGTGGTCACAGTTGTCTGCCCCCGGCAGATAGACGCAGTTGTCATGCCGGTAGATCTCCTCGGTTTCGTCCATCCAGGACCGTCCGAAGAGAGCGATTTGGTCCTGTGCCTCGGCTTGGCCTCGTGCTCCAATCCGATAGGGGCATTCACAGTCGCACTCGCTGCAGCGCGTCGGGCTATCGTCCCGAGGGCGGTACACCGCTTGGCCACCGATCGCGGACAGCTGTGTCACTCGACTCTGGGCAAACCAGTTGAACACGTCAAAATGGTGAGCGCTCTTTTCGTTCAGGACGCCTCCGGACCACTCGCGCCGCCTGTAGAACTTGTGGAAGTAAACGTGGCTTGGGATGACCGCACGCAGGAGCAGCATGCGTGTTTCGCCGATCACACCATCCTGGATCATGCTGAATGCGGTTCGCCATGCCTTCTCGTACCGTCGCGTGAAACCCATCAGGATTGGGCTATCCGCGGACGCTTCCGCTTCGACGATTCGGGCGGCGTCCTCCAAGTTGTGGGCAATCGGTTTGTCAACGTAGGTTTTCTTGCCTGAGCGCAGACCGATCGTTGCGTTTTTGCAGTGGGCATACTGGGGACTGGTGACAATCACGATATCGACGTTAGGGTCGGCAACCAATTCCGTGTCTGTAGGGTGGCACTGGATGTCGGTCTGGACTCCTGCGGCTGCGAACTTCGCGGTCAGGTATCCCTTCGCCTCTTTCATGCGCTCGGGGTTGACGTCGTTGACTGCCACGACTCGGAAACCCGTTTCGGCTGCGGTCTCGACGATCCGCTGTCCCAGGCAGGTTGTACCTCGTCCCCCCGTGCCGGTGATTCCAACTCCGATCGTCCGTTCGGTCGCCATTCTGTGATCCCTTCGTCCGTTCTCTCTCGCATGCCGGGCGTGCTTTCCATACGCGGATATGAGCCGACTTCTCCCGGGACAATACACCCATTTCCTTGTTCGCGTTCACCTTACCGCGTATACTGGCCAAGCATGGCAATCCCCGTCACCATAGACATTCGCCTGGCTGAGCAGCAGTTCTGAGGAGTCCACGATGACACGATCATTTCCGCGGCGAGGGTTCTCTTTCCTGTCCACGCGTGTGCTGCCTCATGGACAGTTGCGTGGTGCGTTCCAGTGTATGGCTCTGGGGATGTGTCTTGCGTCCGTCGCGGGGGCGCAGGCGGTTGTGCCCGCGGCCACCCCCGCAGCGCCTGCAGGCTTAACCGGGGGACTTGTGGTTCAGCTTGGTACGGCGGACACTCAGACGCCGATTGCTCTCGGGCGGACGGGGCGGTATCTGGTGCATGTCCTTGGCGTTGACGGCGCGGGAGTGGCGGCTGCCCAAACACGGTGCCGGGCGGAAGGCGTGTATGGACTCGTCAGTGTAGAGGAAGCGACCCTGGGTGGGAAGCTACCCTATACGGAGAATCTGGTCAATCTGGTTATCGTTGACGCCTTTGCGGTGCCCGCACGCGAGCTCTTCCGTGTTGTTACACCGAACGGAGCTGTCCTCGTGCGCCAATCGGGTCTCCTCGGTGCCCCCGAGCTCGTTAAGGCTGGATTCAAGGTGACGGAGAGCCAGGGGATGCCTCTGATCGCGGTCAAGCCCTGGCCGGAGGAAATGGATGTCTGGTCTCACCCCCGACACGGAGCCGACGGGAACGCCGTGTCCGGCGACACGCTGGTCGGTCCTCCAGCTCGCATACGCTGGGTCGCGGGCGCTCTCAGTGAGGTCGAGGGGCTCGTGTCGGCTGGCGGCCGGAACTTCTATGGAGGGATCCTCGCCCGGGACAGCTTCAATGGGCTCCGGCTCTGGCATCGTAGCCTACGCAAGGCGGAAACCAATGCGGCCCCCTTCAGGCTGTCGCGCAACGCCCACAATCGCGCCCGCCCGATCGCGTCAGATGCATTTGTCTTTGTCGCTGAGAAGAACCGTCTGGTCGCATTGGGGGCTGCCGATGGACAGCCCGTCCGGACCTTTGACGGGATCGTTCGACCGACAGACGTCGTGCACTGCGAAGGAACCGTGGTCGTCTGCGGAGATTCGGGTGTCAACGCATATCAAGCGAACACGGGAGCATTGCTCTGGAGCCACTCCGTTCCCGGCCCCAGGAACCTGGCTGCCGATCAGCATGTTGTCTCATTCGTCCACGGCCGGCCGGCCCGGGGGGAGACTGTTACAGCTGCTGTGGTTGGCACGTCATCCGGGGCGGTTCGCTGGCAGCGTTCCGACTACCCGTGGCTGAAACAGGTCAGGCGCGTGGTGTTGCGGGGGGAGCTCATTGCCTACGAGCTCTCATCCTTCAACGACCATGATGCTGGCAACAGTCTCCATGTGCTCTCAACCGCGACCGGGGATCTGTTGTGGGAGAAAGACATTCCTCCAGGAATGAATCATGCCCGGCAGACGCGTGCCATGTTCGTCGATGACGACCTCTGGATTCTGCACGGCGGGAAGACGAACACGGCTGACCCCAAGCAGGTCAAACGTCTCCCTATCCAGATTTCGTCTCTCGACCCTCGGACCGGCAAGATCCGGACCACCCACCCCGCGGGACTGGCGCACTGTTTCCCACCTGTGGCCACGCGTCGTTTCCTCCTTTCGGGGGTCATGGATTTCACTGACCTGACAACAGGTGAGCTCATAGTGAACCCGATCACCAAGGCAAACTGCTCTCGCGAGAATGGCTGGGTTCCCGGCAATGGACTGGTCTATACGACGCCTAAGCACTGCACCTGCTGGCCCATCCTGCGGGGCTTCGTTGCTCTCGCGCCGGCCAAAAAGGGCGGGAAGCCGATCACCGGCGTGTCGCTGGCTCTTCACGCCGGCCCGGCGAAGGCGGACGCAGACGCTGCCGCCCCCGGCACGTCTGACTGGCCGCTTTACCGTCACGACCGTTGGCGCAGTGCCGGGACGCCGGCAGCAGGACCCCAGACGCTGACCCGACGTTGGTCCGTGTCACTTGCCGGGGGCACTCCGGCGCCCGCCGGCCCGATCCAGCACGACTGGCGCGACAATGAGTTCGTGAAGGGGCCGGTCAGTCCGCCGACTGTGGCCTACGACCGAGTGTACGTGGCCAGGCCGGATGCCCATGAAGTGGTCGCCCTCGATGCGGCAACCGGGGTTGTCTCCTGGCGTTTCACGGCGAATGGCCGAGTTGATACGCCCCCGGCACTTTACCGCGGTCTGTGCCTTTTCGGTTCACGTGCCGGTTCGGTCTATGCGCTCCGAGCTGACAATGGAGCGCTTGTATGGCGGCTCCAGGTTGGGGCGGAAGACGAGCGAGTCGTGGCCTACGGTCAACTCGAGTCAGCGTGGCCTGTTCCCGGAGCAGTGCTTATCAGCAACGATGTTGCTTACTTCGCGGCCGGGAGGCAGCCTCTTGCCGATGGAGGGATCTTTGTCTTCGCCGTTGATCCAGTGTCTGGTCGCCAACTGTGGCGGCACCAGCTTGACACCATCCCGCAGAAGGGGTTCTACGAGAACTCCGGTCTCGAATTCGACTCCTTTGACATCCTGCATCAGGAGGGAGACGGCATCGGACTGTCCCGCTGGGTTGTCTCGAAGGACGGCAAAACGACCAAGGTCGACAAGTGGAATGCGTTCGCGCGTCTGGACACAGGTGGAGGCGGCGTGTGGGTGCCCCGCGGATGTTGGACCTACGGACCTCGGCATCAGGACCGTTTCCGAGGAGAAGCTCCGCGTCGGCCTCTGTGCGCGTTTCAAGGGCGCACGTTGATCAGCTCTCTCAACGGCACGACCACGCTCTTCCGGCGGGATTTCGATTTCAAGGGGGGCGAGGCCTTCAAGAGCCGCTGGATCACGGGCTGGGAAGCGGCCCAGACCGGGAGCAAGGGTGGGAATCCGTTCCGCACGAACCGGCTGGCGGAGAAGGCACGCTGGCAACGGGACCCCTTCAATCCGGAGGCACCGGCCAAACCAGAAGCGCGCGTTCCCGGCAAGCAGATGTACAACAGCCTGCAGGCGATGGTCCTGGCAGGCGATGGGCGGGTGTTCGTGATTCACAAGGACGGGCCCCTCAGAGTCGTCAAAGCGACGGACGGAACGGTTCATGCCGAAGCGACCGTTCCCTCGCCTGCCTGGGACGGTCTGGCGATCGCCAACCGCAGACTTTATCTCACGACGCAGGCCGGTGACGTGCTCTGCATCGGGGATTGAGGCGTGAGGCACGGTCGCTGTCGACACCGTCCCTCCAAGGACGCGAGAACCGGCCGGTTGCGGTGAACCGGCTCCTCCTGGAGGCGGATGCCTCTTACCGAGCCCTGACCAACGGGAGGGGGCTTCTTTGCGCTGGAACGGGAAGACCGCTTACGTTGTGCGCGGCTCGGATGGAAGGCACGGTCGCTGTGGACATCGCCCCTCCAAGAATGGCCTGCTTACGTTGTGCGCGGCTCGGATCAAGCAGGCCGGTTACTCTATTTCTGCGCGGAGAGGATTCCGTCAAGTCCTTTGGCCACCTTGCTCACGGTCGCGGCCACGTTGCTGATCTTGGAGGCGGTGGTGATCGCGTGGACGCCTCTGTCGCCGGCGCGCCAATTCGGCTTGTTCGCGGTGGTGACCACCACTATCCTGCCTTTGGTTCGGGCATCCGCAGACTTGAGGAAGGCGGGGAGCTGCTTCCTGCTTTTCCAGCCCTGAGTTGAGACGACGACTACGATCGCAGCATATCCCGCGGTTTCTCTATCCGTAAGAGCGTCTGTACCGACGACCTTGCTCTCATAGCCCCGCTCTTTGAGCAGCGTAGCGATCGCGGGTACGAGGGCCTTTTTGTACTTGCTCTTCTGCGTCACGATCAACACCGACTTGCTCGTGGCGCTCGCGCCTCCCTCGGCAGCATGCACTCCCTGAGCCACGAACGCGGTCACGGCCATCAGTATCAGCAATGTCTTCACTGTGCAAGTCCTTCTTGGTCAACCTTGTCGCTCACAGGCTTGGCCGATGGCTTCCGGCCAAGTCCAGAGGGAGTATAGTCGTCCTGTTCCGCGTCGGCCATTTGGCAACAGGGCTTTGGGCGTAGCATAGCCCATTCCGCCTACGTGGCCCCGCTCTGATCGATCTGAGCGCATATCAAAGAGGACTAGTGAGCAAATGCCGGAAGCAAGCAGAGCGTTGGCTAACGAGTTTGTCGCGGTGTGGCGCGCCGTCGATCCCACGCACCAGATCGGCTACTGCCCCGCTTTGACCATTCTCCCGAGCGGTCGGCTTCTGGGCACGCTGCTAATCAGAGACACCCGACCTGCGGCCGCTGCGGATTGGTTGGTTCAAGGCTACACGAGCGATGATGGCGGCAAGACGTGGGTACGCCGTACGGACATACCGATGGTAGACGGTTTCCCTTTTGTAGCCGGATCCACCGTCTACATCATCGGAGGAAGAGACGACCTCAAGATCGCCAAGTCCGATGACTGGGGAGACACGTGGTCCGAGGCCGTGCCGCTTGAGACGGGCAAGCTGTGGTACTCCTATCCGGGCTCGACCGTCTGTGCGAACGGTCGCATCTATATGGTCCGTGAATGCCGGACTGAGCCGGTCAAACACGGCTATCCTGCGTGGATCCTGGCTCCCGTGGTCATGTCGGCGGCCCTCGACGACGACTTGGCTCAACCCGGCGCGTGGACGTACTCCAATGTCCTGAGCTTCGGCGATGTCCTGGAGCAGCACGGGCAGCCCAACTTGATCGGTGTACCCTTCTACCCGGCCGGCAGGCAAGGGGAGAGCGGACGCGCGATGAGCAAGATGGGCTGGGGTGAGGCCAACCTCGTTCAGATCACCGATCCCGATCACGTCTGGTATGACCCTACCGGACGGACGTTCCACATGTTCATGCGTGCGGCAACGGGACGCGCCAATCTTGCGTGCATGGCCAAGGCGGTGGAGAGAGACGATGGCGGAATCACCGTGGAGCTGGAGCGGACGCCTTCCGGTGACCCGATTTTGTACGTACCGTTTCCGGGGGGGCACATCGGGTTCATCCTGCTTCACGATCCCGAGACGGGGCTGCACTGGATGATTTCATCGGTGGCCACCGACTCCATGCGACGTGTCGATCGGTTGCACGCCAAACACTACGGCATGCCTTTCAACGAACGTCGGCACCTGGGCCTCTACTTCTCAAAGAACTGCATGGACTGGTGTTTCGCGGGACTCTTGGTCGAGGGCGATGAGGTCGAGCGTTCGTGCTACGGAGGAAGCTGCGCCATTGATGGTGACGACTTGGTCATCCTGATGCGCACGGCCGACGCCAACGCTCGAAACGCCCACGACTCCAACCTGATCACCTTCCATCGGGTCAAAGACTTCCGTGAATTGGCCTACTGAGGGCAGCGTTCACCAGCGACCGGACAGGGGGGGGGCAGTTGCACGGGCAGCCGTCAGGGACTCCGGATCGACAGGGCACGGGATCGGTCTGAACAGATCGCAAGGTAAGCTTCCTGGGCTTCCCGGCTCAGGAATGAGCGTCGGACAAGACCAGTTAACTGGTCCCAGCGCGGTTCGTCGACGAAGGTGGCCAAGATGCGGTCACGCCGTCTGGGGACGATCCCCAGACGATCAGCAAGGACCGCGAAGTCGTCCGCCGTGTAGAAGCCGTTGGCCGCAAAGGCCGCCGTCTCGAAGTCGTCCGCAAAGAGGTCGAGAGCAAGCGGTGTTTCGGTTGGTAGATGGAGCGTCGTGCACAGCAGGTCGTAGGCTGGGGTCAGGACCGGGTCGCCGTCAGGACTGGCGATGACGCTGAAGTTCTTGAGATGGGCGTCGCCATTACCGGTCAGGTAGATGAAGCAGACAAGCCGGAACAGTTTCTCCAGTTCGATGTGATGGGCTGGGCAAGAGCGGCGAATCAACATGCCGACCTGTTCGTAGCTGCCGTCGTACTTGTAGTTGCGACCGTGCGTGTCAGGCGATTGTTGGGCCAGGCTGCAGAAGTCCTCCATGGGGCGCTTGCTGCCATCGATCTGGCGGTCGAACCGGCGGGTCAGGTAGGCGGGTTCCTCATCGGCCATGTCGAGCAAGGCGCAGGCCGCGGCGTCAATGCCAAAGACCTGCCTGGCGATCTGCATGGTCACGTGCTCATTGGCGGGGACTTGGTCCTGGAACTGGGGCAACGGCGTGCTGGGGATCGGTTTGAGGATGAACTCTCCCCCCGTGTCGGTCACCGTCAGCTGTCCGCGCTCCAGGCGGACGGATATCTTGTCCTGAACCCCGGAGATTGAGAGCCGTTGTGACCGTATCCCGCGTTCGCGGATGACGTCAGCTCGCGTGAAGTCGACCTGAGTGGGCAGACGGCGTCTGCTTCCGGTGAGTCGGCGCAGCGCCGCGGACGTGAAACCATCGTGCTTCAGGGCTGCCAAAGTTGATCGGCAGCGGCCCTTCATGGCCCATCCTCCAGCTCGACTTGCACGCTCCCGATGGTGTCTCCTCCAGCGGTCTGGAGGAGACGTCCGAAGTGATCACGTCCGTCGATGCGCAACCGCCGGCACTGCTCTTCGGCCAGTGCTCCCTCGGCCAACAGACTGACGAAGAACGGGAATAGATGCGGGGCCTCGTAGGGCTCCGGACGTTTGGGCAAGGTCAGGCTGACCGGCGGATTGCTTGAGGCCAGAAAGGCTGGTGCGTAGGTGAAGCGAAATCCCGTCGCCGTTTCCTCAAGGCGCCCTGCCGGCACCCCGCCTTGGAGCACTCTCCCGGAACGAAGGACCCGCGAAAACATGACCTAACTCCCCTCTCTGCGTACAGGCTGAGACCGGACCTCGAGGCGGATCTCCATTCCCAGGCTGTCGGCCACCGCACTCACTATTCTGAGCGTTGGGTTTGCCTTGCCTGACTCGATGTCACTGAGGGCATGCACGGAGACGCCGGCAATCTCAGCCAGAGACCTCTGATCAAGGCCTAGGCACTTCCGGCGTTCCGTGACTGTGGTTCCAAGCTCTCTTGTGTTCATTGTAATGAACGATAGGCGACTTTACTCTCTCTGTCAAGAGCAAATACGCCGCGATGTTCAATAACGTGAATATGGCGACGTTCGTTTCCGTTAAACCCCGTTCAGGAGTGAACCATATTCACTTCAATGAACGTCGGCCCGTGTCCTGTCACCTTGCTGGTTCGCCCCTAGGCCGGTCAGCGTCGCGCTCGAGACGTCTCACGGTCGGGGAGCCACTGCACCAACCCCCGGCCCAATTTCCGGCAACGCCACGTGTTGAAATCCAAATCTGACCTCAAGCCGATGGGACCAGATTCCCACGACAAAGCCCAACGCTTCCTGCCCCTCGCCCGCCGAAACGGCGTCTGTTGTCCTGAGATGTTGCACGGTGACGTGGTGCGCGTCACGGATGCCAGTTGTGGAATTGGCTCCAAACAGCCTGTTCAGCGTCCCAGTCATACTCCTGACTCAGGCGTCACCTTGTTTGGTTTGGTCGTGAATTCCCCTCGCCACCTGCCGGGAGTCCTGGTGTCGCCTTTGCCCGGGATGTGTCGCCCATCCATCGTCAGGGCACTTTGTCATGGTGAACAGGAGGTCCCGTGTTTCCGCCTACGTCGTCGATCAACGCGCGAGCGGCGGCAACGGGGTCGAGAACGGAAGGTGGGGCCTGTCACCTTTCGTACTCGCTCCCCATCACGCGGGGGTTCGGGGGAGCGCGCTCCCTCGACGGGGTTTGGGGCAGGCCCCAATGCCTGAGCGCCTTACGTGTCGCCTCTCGATCGCTCAATCGGCTTGGGTGTCGGTGCGCCAGGTGTAGGTCTTGCCGCTGGTGCGGGGGTCGGAGTTGTCGGTGGCGGAGAAGCGAAGGGTCGTTCCGTAGTGTGAGAAGCTGCCCTTGCCCTTGCTGCGGATGTCTGCATGGGCGGCGTGTGCGGGAGCCAGTTCGTGGCCGTCCTCGAACATGCGCAGGGCAGAGGGTTTGGGCGCGCCCGTTCCGTCGCCGGGGAAATGGGGACCGAGCATGACGCTGTAGCAGTGGCCGATCTCGGTCCTGATACGCGTTGGACAGATGGTCCCGCGCAGGGGGATGACGTAGCTGTAGTCAGCATCGTGGATCACTCGGCCGGCGGGTGGCGGGACCTCACGGTCAGACTTCGCGATCCACTCCAGGTAGTCGAGATTGAGCCCCATACCATCGGTGTTGCCGAGGCGGATCCGGTGACACCCGGCAGACAGCTGGAGTGACTTTGGTCTGCCCTCGTCATCTCTGAGTACCGCCAGATCCCAGTTGTCGGCACTTGCCGAGCCATAGCCGCCGCTGAGGGGGAAGTGCATGGTGCTGCACTCCCGGCCGTCGATGGCGAGGGTCCGGCTAGCATCCTTCGGGCAGGCATAGCGGACGAGTAGGACGTACTCGCCCGCTGTCGGGATATCAACATCCCACTCCAGGGAGTGTCCCTCTGTGTTCCAGTGCGACAGGGACAGGGCGGAGGCCCCGAGTTTGTCCGTGCGCAGATGCATGGTTCCGCCTTCTTCCTCAACATACGTCTCGGCCTCGGTTCGGAGTGGCATCCCCCAGCTCTCAAGGCCCACATCACCAGGGGCAAGCGGGAGATCGACTGAACGGGAGATGCTCTTCTCGCTTCCTCTGTCGTCCCGGACGGTTAGAGCCAATGCGACCGGTCCACTGTGATTGAACGTACGGGTGACTTTGACCCCAGTGGCCTTGGCGCCATCCAGGGTCCAGTCCCACGACGTGATCTTGCCCGCGACAGAGGATGAGCCGGTTGCGTCACACTCGACGATCGAGCCTGACAAACTCCGCCGGACGGTGAACGTCGCGTCCGCCCTGATACGACTGAAGAGCTTGATCGCGGCATAGGACATGCCGGGACGACCATCGGCCGTGCCGAGGACTTCCAGTACGTTGGACGGGGGGGATCCTCCGCGTTCGGTTGCGGTCATGAAACTGGTGAACGGATGTGCCAGAGGAACCCTGCCCCCCCCGCCGGATGTCCCGTCTTGCAGGATTTCCATTACCCGATTTTCAGCCACGTTCCGGCCGTCGGCATCCTTCCCGCGGCAGTGGTAGAAGACAAAGAGGCGGCCGTCGGGCGTGGCATGGAGTCGTGCCCAGCCGGGAACAACCGATGACAGCCCCTCGCCTCCTTCGACCAGCTTGGTCCGTTGAATGACGTTCCCTTGATCGACGATCCCGTGCATGAGAGAGGTGGTGATAGGCACGTCGGGGAAGAACTTGTCGCGCATTTGCGGTTTCCATACGCTCTGTTCCTGCCAGAGCAGGTGTGTCTTGCCCTTCCCATCTACCCACACGTCCAGGTTGGCGATGTATCCGGCGGTCTTTTCGCGACTGGCGACCTCAACCCAGGGGGAGAATGGTACGGTGGTGATGTCGGGCGTCCACGTGTAAAAGAGCCGACGGAAATCGTAGTCCCATTTTCTGCCCTTATTGAGCACGAGCTTGTACTCCCGCCACGCCTTCACCGGCTCGATGATGTCGCTGATGGCCAGGACATGCGCGGCCCGGTTGCGCAGGGCGACAACGGGATAGCACAGACGGATCGGTTCCGGTTTCTCGTAGTCGTGCCCCATGGGGAAGGTCAGCTTGCCGTGCTTGGACCAGGTCCCGTCACGATCCAGGAAGCTCCAGTACTGCGCGTCGTGCCCCATGACATTGAGCAGCAGGGCCTCTCCATTCGGCCCATCCGCACAAAATGAACGGTAGGAGTGCTCGGTGAACCTGTGTCCGTCGCCCCAGGCGGGCGACAGTGTCGTGTACGGGGCGGCTGGCCTTGCCGCCGAGAACTGCAGCACTTGCGGCTCCGCTGGCCCGGAGCGCGCGTCCGGTGCCGCACGGTTGGGGTTGACCGAAAGCAGGATGCGACCGTCGGGGAAGCATGCAAGCGGGCAGGGCTCGCGCTGACGGTCCTTTGCGTCCGCCTGTTGGAGGGCCCATCCGGCATCGTTCCGCTGGAACAGGAGCCAGCGCACATTGCACAGTGGCTTCACGTCCTCGAGGGTCTCAAGGCCGCTTACGAACACGTTGTCGCCCGTGCGTGCCAGACACGTGGATCCCCGACACCACAGGGGACCGGACCCGTTCCCCGCTGGCTCGTATGTGTAGACCTGTTCTTCGAGAAGGACATCGGGGAGCAACTGCATTTCGGTGCCTCCGACTGGTGATGCCATGATGGAAACAGCCAGAGCCAAGAGAACGGCTGGGGCCAGCGAGAGGGTACGGTTCGTCACAGGGACTCCTCCAGAGATCGCCACTGGTGGCCTACCGTTGGTCAACGACGCGCTTTGCTTCCGGGCCGCTGATTGTGTTCGCGTCAAGTTCGACGCTGCGGACGTTGCTCTCGATGAGGATGCCCGGACGTTTTCCCTCTGGCGTGGTGTCGGGCGAGATCGTGTTTCCCTTCAGGACAATGTTGGTCAGGGCGGCGTCCAGGTGTACTTCCGCCTTGCCCTTCCCCTTGGTGCGGCAGTTCCTCTCGATCACACATGACTCGATCGTGTTTCTGCTCCCCGCCATGGCCTCATCTCCGCGCCGGAAGTAGACCCCGCAACCGCCGTTGCTGCGGATGGTGCAGTTCCGGATGAGATGGTCCGTATCCCGTCCTCCGATACTGAGGCCGTGTCCTCCGTTGTTCTCGAAAACGGAGTTTTCCAGCGTGCCGTTACTGACTCGGAGGCAATAGAACAGCCCATCGCCTCCGTTGTTGCGACCGATCAAGTCACGCATGACAGGGCGCGTCGAGCCGCTTCCGGGGTGGAATCCCAGACCGCGGTTGTTCTGGCAGGTGGTGTTTTCCACGACCACGTCGGCGCATTGCTGGAAGCTGATACCGTCGCCGTTGTAGTTCTCGACCATCACCTTCCGGATGATCGTGCGGTCGGCATGGAGCAGGAATATTCCGCCTCCCCGGCAGCCATTCAGACGTCCGTTGTTCTCGGCGTTTCCGTCGATACGCAGGTTCTCGATAAGGCAATCGGGGGAGTTGTACCCGCTGACAACGGGGAAGACACTGCGGACGATGGCGTCTGCGTGTCGGCTGTAGTCGTGGTTGAGCATACGAGTGATGCCGAACCGATCACCATCGCGGAAGGTCAGCGTCGCACACGTCGTGTAGAATCCCCCGCTCCGTCCATCCTTGATGTGAATCCCCATGCCTGGCCGGAATCCCTCGGGCTTGGCCAGGGACACGTCGAAGTGTCCGTAGCCCAGGTCTGCGGAGAGCGGCGACTCTACCATCGGGGCCTTTGCCAATATGGTCTCGGGCCCGGTTCCCCGGATCGTGACATTTGGCCTCAGGTGCAGGCTGTCGTGCATGACATACCGCCCGGGAAGGACCTTCACGGTCCCTCCTCCAAGCCCGGCGACGTAATCGACCCCAGCTTGGAGGCAGACGTTCGTGTTGCCTTGAATCTGGGCCTCCGCCTGCCCGACCGTGATCGATACGGGATGTAGACTGCGGGCTCGTTCCCCGGTGTATGCAGGTGTGCCCAGAGTTCCCTCTGCACAGGCATCCCCCGGGACAGCACAGAGGCCTAGAGAGATGGTCATCGTGAACGGCATGATGTTCATTGGCAGCTCTTCTCCAATGCCCCCGGATCAATTCCGAGTGTAGTCGTGACCCGCGGGGGTTCGACGTGACCTTGAGAAGGGGGCGCGACTCGGCCGAGACATGGCAAGCTAGTGGCGTCGGGCGCGAATAGCGAGCCCACCCCCGGGCCAGTCTTCGATGAGGCTTCGTCCGGGACAGCAAAAGGCGATGCCGAGTATCGTCGTTGGCGGCCCGGGCGGAGAATCGTGAAGAATGGTCCGCCCGTAAGGGTTGCCAGCAAACAGAAGGGCCTCATTCGTCGAATGATGAACGCCGAGCCAAGAAACAGTGCCCGGCCTACGGCTTACCGATCCCTGGCGCGGGAGCATTCCGGCCTCCTCAGTAGGTACGTCTGTACGCACCAAGGTGTCCAGAACACTTCCACATCCAGGCATCAGTAAGGGGTGGGCCCGCTATTCGCGCCCGCCACCACTAGCCATTGAGCGATCAGGATGCAAGGGCCTGAGTTGGTCTGCGGCAATGCCTCAGTTGCGAGGAGGGGGGGGGGAGCCCGATCCTGATCGCGCTCTTAATCCGGCTCTTGATCCGTTTCTACGCTCCTCTGGGTATGGATCAGGAGCCAGATCAAGAGCCGGACCAAGGGTTAAGGTGGCTTCGCCTCACGAGACTGCCCCGTTACGCAGCTTGCCTGGAGGGAGGCGAAAATGTCTTTGGGGCATGGTAGATTTGCCACAGGAGACAACAAGGCATGCCGACGATATTGATGATTTTGGGCTGGCGGTTTTTCTTCTACGCCAACGAAGGGGACGAGCCTATTCACGTCCACTGTCGCAAGGGAGAAGCGGAAGCCAAATACTGGCTGGACGTTGAGACTTTCGAGGCCATTGAGGCGCACTGCTACAATATGGGCCCGGCTGATAAGAGAGCCGTCCGACGGATCATTTTCGAGCATTTTGACTACATCGTCGAGCAGTGGAATGAGTTCCAGGAGAGGCGCGATGGACAGAGCACATGACGTACACAATGTGACGGTATCCGGGACCATCCTGCATCTCGAGGTTGATGCCAAGTCTTACGCGATTGATCTGACCGAGGTGTCAGGGCGGCTGGCCCATGCTTCCCAAGCGCAGCTGGAGAGGATCGACGTCTCCCCGTCCGGTTACGGTCTGTATTGGCCGGCAGTCGACGAAGACCTTTCCATCGATGGCTTGATCGGCGTCAAACACGCGTCCCCGCTGGTCGGCGCCGAAGTGTGAAGGGAACCGACGCAGAGGATGGAGGCACTGCCTTAAACCTACTGCCTGCAGCATGTTGCCTGTGAGCAGCGTCTGAAGCGTTGATCCCTTTCTGAACGCCCGCCTTCCCGCCGTTTTTCCCCCCGTCTTTCAGGCTGTGAGCTGAGCAACCCGAAGTGGGTACAGGAGACAAGATGGATTCCAGAATACGTGAACCAGCTCGCGAGCTGGATGTCATCGACAGCGCGGACATTGTTGTCTTGGGGGGAGGACCGGCTGGAGTTGCTGCGGCGGTTGCGGCCGGTCGGCTCGGTGCGGACGTGTTGCTTGTTGAGCGCTACGGGTGTCTCGGTGGGTTGGCAACGGGTGGACTGGTCATCGTGCTGGTCAGCTACGGCAAGCGTGGGGAGATCCTCATGTCGGGGTTGGCCGTCGAGTTTCTCGACCGGCTCAAGACCCGAGGTACGGTGCGGACGCCGGAATGGGTGAAAATGGAGAATCCCGTCTGTGACCCCGAAGTCCTCAAATTCATCTGTCTTGAGATGATTGAGGACGCCGGGGTGGATCTATTGCTCCATGCCTGGGCTGTAGACGCATCAGTGGTTGACGGCAGGATCGACGCGGTCATCATTGAGTCGAAGTCCGGACGCCAGGCGATCCGAGGCAAGCTCTTCATCGACTGTACGGGGGACGGCGACACGGCGGCCTGGGCCAACGTTCCGTATGAGGAGTCTGATGCCGCGTTTGGTTTGGGGCTCGACTGGCGTTGGGGTAACGTCGATTACATGGCGTTCCGCGACTTCTCGCTGGATCAGCCCGAGGCGCTCGCCGCACTGCGCAAGGCCATGTCGGCAGAGGGCGTCGCCTACCCGCCCAAACCGGCCTGGCGCGATGACCGCACGTGGTTCATCACCGCAACTCCCGGGAATGCGCTCGACGTTCGTGACCTGACCCGTTGCGAGGTCGAGATGCGCAAGTGTGCCATGCGGACCTACGACTTCTATCGAGCCAATGTCCCCGGCTTTGATCAGGCGACCATCATTGATACAGCGTCTCAAGTCGGCACGAGAGAGAGTCGTCGCATCGTCGGCGGCTACACGATGAGGGATGAGGACGTGCCGGGAGGGCGGTTCGACGACACGATCGGGACCGGCGTCACCTGGACTGGCAAACGTGCCGGTGAGCCTTTTGACTTTCCCTACAGAGCACTCGTGCCGCAGAAGATCGAGAACCTGCTCTATGCCGGTCGCTGCATCTCTGCCTGCCACGAGGCTCACCAGAACACTCGGGTCATCCCCAACTGCTGGGTCACGGGGCAAGGGGCGGGCGTCGCGGCCGCACTCGCGGTTCAGAACTCCGTTTCTCCCGGAGACGTGCCCATTGAAGCAATCCAGCGCGCCCTGACCGATTCGGGCGTGGTGCTGTAGTCTGAAGATGGACTCGTATCATGCCGTCACAGTACGAGCATAGAAACGTAGAATTCTCTCATCCCGGGTGACAATTGCCAGGTCCTCCAATTCCGCGGTGGCCACAATCGTGCGATCTGCAGGATCCCGGTGGGCCCAGTCCAGTGCGACGTTGCGTAACCAGACTGGCGGCGTCACGTCAAGGATCTCCACGTTCTCAAGCCGCGAGAGCCTGCCGACGTACTCTTGCATCGGAAGGCCCAGGGCCAGCTTGCCCCGCTTGACCTTGAGGGCGATCTCCCATAGTGAGATCGATGATACGACAAAGTCGTTTCCTGGCGTCTCGATGAGCGCTCGTGCTTCCGGCGACAGCCGAGCGGCATCGCGAGTCGCCCACACCAAGGCACAGGTGTCCAGGAGAACGCGCATGTCACACGTCCTCCCATTCATCCGTTTCCGGACGCAAGAGTTCGGTATCGTCGACGACGAGTTTCGCCTTCACGTCGGCAAATGCCTCGGTCAGCGAGAGCCGAGGTCGGATTGGCTCTACTCTGAGAACCGGCTTGCGGTGGTCGGTCACGATCAATGGTTCGCCCGTTTCCTCGACTTGCCGGAAATAGGCAAGCATCTTTGCCTTCAGTACACCTTTTGAGACCGTGATCACGGTTAATCTCCTGTAGTCATGCCTATAGTCATACCATGGCGTCAGGAAGCAGAGCCGTCAAGTCAAGCAGTCAAGGGCATGCAGTTCCCAGGTCTCGCGCGGCGAGCCGTTTCCGGGTCTACCCCGCTCGCTCTGAGGTGTTACACACGGTTACCTTCGGCGTGTCGGGGGGACCGACTTGGGCAGGTAAGCATTGGCGTATTTGATGCCATTTCGAGCGGCAGTGCTGTGCTTCTTGAGGCCGGCGCGCCAGGCGGCTGTCTCCCGGGCATCGCTGGTGAAGGTTGGCTCTGTCAGGGCGACCAGCAACGACTGCAAATCCGCGCGCGCTCCTTGGGGAGGCCGCGGGGACGCCTTCAGAAGGTCAATGAGCGCCCGTGTCCGGGTGCCAAGGCTGGTGTAGTCAGGGCATGTCGGGGGCACATCTTCTTCTTCCAGGGCCTGCCGGTAGTTCTCCGCCTTCTGCAGTTCCTCCGGTACGCGGAACAGGTGATCCAGGACGACGTCGGTTTGCGTGCCCACTCGGAGGACGACGGTATCCCGTGGAGGCACAGTGACCGTGATGGCGCGTTGATCGCCCATCGGTGACATCTCTGCCCTAATGTGCGTCGCTGCATCCTTCATCAGCCAGGCTCCCACCGTCGAGGTCGGGCCAATGCCAAGCCCGTCGGCGTCAAGCAGGAGCTCAGCAGTCTTCTCTTCTCCAGTCCCGTTTCGCAGCGTGAAATGGAGGTCCTTTCCGGCTAGAGATCCGAACCGTTCGACCATGGGCCCCAGTGTTTCGCATCGGGCATGCGTCACCGGCATCCAGCCGGCATTGGCCAGGCGTCGAGTCAGTGGGATCCAGCGCTCGTAGAGGTCGACTCCCATCGTGCTGAAGTAGTAGAATGTCCCGTAGAACATGGCGTGTTTGAGTTCGCGTTCGACGCGTTCGCGATCCCAGCTTTTCTTTGCTTCCTGCCAGCACATGGCGACGGTTTTCTGGTTTGCCAGCACCCGCTGCAGGCGCAGTTTGGCACCGCTGGGCCACGTCCAGAGCGTTTCGCTGGCGATGAGGTCCAGAGACTGGACGTGAAACATGTCGCTGGGAGAGGCAACCGGCGTGTAGTTGGAGCCGACGATCTTCCCCTGGGCATGCATGTCGTCCGCGATCGAGGTGGCGCATTCGAAGCTGGAGAAGTCGAGTGGCAGGACCGGCCGCCTGCTGACGTGATCGAAGGCAAGAGGGTGATCGCTCCACTTGAAGTGCTCGCGCCGAAAGTTATCAACGGCGAAGACGATCGGGTTGTCATAGCGCATGCCTGCGAGCTTGTACTGGTCAACTCGTGACACTTCCCGCTCGTAGGTGAGCGTGTACCGGTTCACCTTTCCTCCCACGCCCTCGATTTCGGGATCCGGATTGCAGAGATAGTTGTAGCCACCCCACTTGGGCACGTAGTTGCGGTGCAGTTGGGGCTTGCCGTCGCGTCCGTGGGGGATGCAGTTGAGAATGCACTGGGCGACCTTCTGCGGCGGATCCTGAGTGGCCAGTTCACGGACACGCGTCAGAGCTTCCTCCGGCGACGGTTGAGTGGCAGCTTCGTCGGGTTTGATCCCCAGCGCCCAGCCCCACCAGCCGATGAACTCTGCGTACTGAAGTCCGTTCGCCAGCTCCCGACGGTACGCGGGGAGAGTCTTCCGTCGGTGCCAGTTGAAGTCGACGTACGCTGCGAAGGGGTAATCTGGTGACGTGTGCTGTTCGGGTTCGTGGAGGCTCCCAATGCTCCCTTGCCGCGCCAGACGCTTGGTGAAGTACTGAGGGTGTGCTGAGAAATAGCGATCAGCAGCCGACCGGAAGCCCCAGGCGGGATCGATCCGGTAGATGAAGAACCGGTATGCGGCCCGTCCCGGGAACTTGGCCGTCGCCTGGCTGAGACCGAACTCGTAGTTCACGAAGTAGCCGAGCTCGGAGTCGAAGCATATCCGGAACGCACGCGGCATGTCCATCGGGATGGCTATGGCCAGGGCGCTGCGTGAGTCCCCCATGGCCGCGAATGGGTACAGTGCGACCGTCCGGCGTCCATCTCCGCCCATCAGTCGTGCCGCCCCGTAGCGAATGCCTTCCTCGATGCCCTGCTGGTTCTGAGTGTCATCGAACCACGTCCAACCCGTGGCGTCGATCGGCAGCCTGAACGACACGGTCACCGCGCGGTCCCGTCCCGACGTGTCTCGCACCTCACCGTCAACCACAATCATGTTCTTCCGTGTGGTGTAGGTTGTTGTTACCTGCAGGCCTGAGTTCGGTGGGCGGGAGTGCTGGGTCAGTCCACTCTCCGTCTGGGCGACCGTCCCGAGTGCTGGTTCCTGTGGGGACACACAGTCGTCGTCCAGGCAGACCAGAGACACGTCATCGATCCACGCTGTTCCGGTCTGCTTCCAGAGGTTGGTGCGCACACGAACCGTTCGACAGACGGGGCTGGTCGTGAAGGACCGTGTGAGCAGGAACCAGTCGGATTGACGTCGTGCGTGCCCGGTGGTCAACTGTGGCCAGTCCGGGTGCATTGCGCCGGCTGCGTCGAACTGCTGCACGTACAGATTGGCGACGGCTCCGCCTGAGCGCACCCACATAGAAACACGGTACGGCGTGTTTGGTCTGACGACGACATCCTGGGAGAGCTCGGAGGTGGAGCGCTTCTCGGTGCCCGGGACGTGGACGCGCATGGCGGTGTTGCCCGAGTGGGTTATCTCGTGGTCCGGGCTCCACTCCGGGCCTGTGTTCCAGCCCACAGGCTGCCCCTCTTCCGTCTGCTCCAGACCGGCATTCGTGAGGAGTTCCTGATCGGGCCCTGGCGGTGTACTGACGTCCGCCACGAACGTCCCTCCCCGCCGGCCCGAATGCAGCAGCTCGCGTCCGTCGATTCGGCAGCTGATGACTGCGCCGCTCGGGGCAACCTGGAGTGTCAGGCCGTCGTCGGTGGCGACATCGTCAGCCATCGCCTGACCAGCGGCGAACGCCAGGATGCAGGCCAGTGTCACCAACTTGCCAGAGGGGGGCCACGGGAAGGATCGGGACCATTTGCCGTTCGTTCTCAATATCTGGTCTCCTATGCTGTCGGGAGCGGTACTCTACCGCTCACCTGCCACCTCGTCAGCTTGTCCGGTTCGAGGATACTCGGTTGAGAACACCGCCAAGATAGGGGCTGGACCGTCCGGTGTTCTCTCCGAATGAACGCGAATCCGGCACGTCCTACGTTGCGAACTGCAAACGAACTACGCTGCCAGTGTGGCGGCGTTTGTAGTACGGTACGTGGAGCAGCGGAGTGCCGTTCTTCCTACCTGTCGTAGCCAGTGGCATGCGGGACTAGCGGGCAGGCGATCGTTGCCATTCGACACAGCTGCCGCTTCATGATAGTGTGTGACGCAATGTGTAAGTGATTGTGTGGGAAGAGTGATTTGGGGCGCCTAGGAGGAGCAGATGGCCACGAACTTGGCTATAGACACCGACCTTCTCGAAGAAGCTCGCGGGGTGGGGCATCTCCGCACAAAGCGAGAGACCGTCAACCTGGCGCTCAAGGAGTTCGTGAATCGTCGGAAGCAGCGTGGGATCATTGAGCTTTTCGGCTCGATGGATCCCGACCCGGGTCACGACTACAAGGAATCGAGACGGCGATGAGAGTTGTCGTTGGCACTGTCATCTGGTCTTTTTCGGCACTATGCGGCTGTCCTGCCCATCTCGCTCTATCGGGAGAGGCGTAGGCCGAACGGGGGTCGGGAATGGTCGAGGTTGGAGGTGCGATCGTGATTCGTTGGGCCTGGCTGTTCACTTTCCTGGTTCTCGGCTCTTGCATGTCGGCGTCGGCAGCGGACGAGGTGGCTGTTCGTGAGGTCGGCGGCAAGCTGCGGCTTGTCATCGACGGGCAACCCGTGGCGCCGCAGATGTTCTTCAATGCCACCTCAGATACGAAACTCGTGGCCGATTCCCTGGCCTCTGCTTTCAGCGACGCGGGCATACGCCTCCATCAGTTCGACGTGGGCCTCGATTGGGACGACAGCTTCGACGGCGTCGACGACGCGACAGCGGCCCAACGCTATCGCAGCGTGGACAAGCGCTTGCGTGCACTGGCGCGTCTGGACCCAAAGGTGCTCGTCCTGCTTCGGGTTCATATGGCCCCACCACAGACGTGGGGTGAGGCGCACCCGGACGACATCCTGACATACCAGGACGGTACGAGGATCTTCCACTCGAAGTGGACCGCGTGTCACTCGTATGCGTCAACGGCTTGGCGGGGCGACGCGTCGAGGCGTTTGGCAGCCCTGATCCGGCATCTTCAGGCCGTGCAGCTCGAGCAGCACGTGTTGGGGTACTTGCTGTTCGCGGGCTGGAGCGGAGAGTGGAACTTCTTCCGACAGAACAAGGCCGGGCTTCCTGGGAAACGCTACGCCGAACTGGCTGGGATGACCGTGGACCACTCGCCCGCCATGGTGCGCGCATTCCGCTCATTCCTTCGCGGCAAGTACGCGAGTGACGCGGGCTTGCAGGCCGGATGGGGGAACGCCACTGTCGGTCTCGAGACCGCTAACCCACCCTCGGAAGAACAGGTCCGTTCTCTGCTTCCCCGGCAACTCAACGCCCTTCCCGGCTGCGCGATGGCTGCGGATTACTTCGCCTGCAATGCCAAGCAGGTTGCTGACTCGCTGCTCGCTTTTGCGCAGGTCGCACGCCGGTGTTCGCCGAGGCGCATTACCGGTGCGTTCTTCGGGGCGTTCCTCTATTCCCACATCGGCGGGTCTCGCAACGTGCAACGGGCCGGGCACGGCGACATTGGGCGCGTCTTGGCCTCCCCCGATCTCGACTTCATCGCGAGCCCAATGTGTTACCAGTCCCGGCAGCTGGGCGGCCACAGCCCGTCGATGTGCTTGGTAGACTCCGCTTGGATCCACGGCAAGTTCGTGTGGTACGAATACGACCAGCCGACTCACCTAGCCGCCGCGAACGGGGACGGGGCTAACGTGCCCAACCGGGTGGCCCCGCAGAGCCTGGTGGAATCCCGCGCTCTCATGCGGCGGGGGTTCGGCTATGCACTGACCCATGGCTTGGGAATCTGGTGGTGGGATCAGGCAGGACGTTGGGGGAAGGCGGTTGATGGCGGTGTCTGGTACAGAGACGACGCCATACGAGCCGAATTTGCTCTCTACCAACGCGTATGGGAACGGGCGTTGATCAAGCATGAAGCCGTACTTCCGCCTGCAGAGATCGCCGTCATTTATGATCCGCGTGCGAGTCTTCATCAGCACTCAAGCTGGAGCGATCTGTCTCGCGATCTGGTCTACGGTCAAGTGGACGCATTGGGCAGGATGGGAGCACCCTACGACATGTTCTCCCTCGGCGATCTGGACCGCATCAGCGGCTACCGGGTCCACATCTTCCTGAACGCCCATTACCTTTCAGCAGACCAGGCCCTGTGCCTGAAACGCTTGACCCAAACACGCGGCGTGACCAGCCTGTGGCTCTACGCGCCGGGATTCCTCGGTGCGGAAGGGACTGATTTGGCCCGGATGTGCGAGCTGACGGGCATGACCATCAGTGAGGAGGAAGGCCTCAAGACGTCTCTGCTGGAACCGTTGAGCAGGCTTGAGACTGCCGGCGCGACAGGGTTCGGCCGTGAGATCCCGCTCAGTCCGGCGTTCCGAGTGGACAGTGGCGAAAGGCTGGCCACGTACTCGGGCACCGATATCCCTGCCGCTGCCGTGACTGAACAGGACGGTTGGCGTAGTTTCTACTTTGCTTCCGGCCCGTTGCCGGGGGCTGTGCTCCGGCACATAGTCGACGTGGCGGGCTGTCACCAGTATACGACCGGCAACGACGTGGTGTACGCGGGCGGCTCGCATCTGGTGGTGCACGCGAAAGACCCGGGCACCCGCGACATCCGGTTGCCGTACAAGCTGACTGTCGCGGATGCCACGACCAACCAGACACTGGTCCGAGACGTGGACCGGATAAGGTTGGCGTGTGAGGCGCCGACGACGTGGATTTTGGAGGTGTCGCGATGAGTCGCCATCGTGCGGCTGGCCGCCAACCAACTGACAGAGACTCCATGTAGTAGTGGATTGCCGGAGTAGGAGTTGACCCAATGACATTAGCGAAAGTGGCAGCGATTGGACCAAGGCTACTGACGTTCATGCTGCTTTTCTGGATGGTGTTTGGGCTCTCGTCCTGCAGTGCCGAAAAATGCCGGTTTGCCGAGAGGGGTTCTGCACGAGAGACTCCCCGACGGAATGCACGAGTACACGATTCCAGGACTGTACATTGAGGGAGAGCAGTACCATCGCCTGGTGAAAGTCAGCACGTTGCGCACGTTCTTTCCCAGCTGTGTGGCGGCCAGTATCAACCCGGCCACCCGCGTGCTGAGGGTGACGACCACATCGCAAGTCGCGGATTTGAAAGCCGTGGTCGATTCATTGACGAGGGGCCGGGGAATCGTTCCCTATTGGTCCGAGCTACAGCGTCGTGAGTGCAGGGCCGATGTATTTGAGCCGGATCTCTTCAAACTGGTCTTCCGAACGGTGCTTGATGATGTATCGGGATGGCAGCTTTGGGGATCTCGATCGACAGAGGGTGGCTCCTTCGTTCTGTCTGTCTCGCGATCCGCGGGTGGCAAGGGGAAAGACCATCGAGTAACTGACTTCGAAGTGTGTTTGGTCGATGGGCGTTACAAGGCTGTCCGGCTGGCCGGCGAGCGCTTGGTCACTGAGGAGGAGGCGAGACCTCGCTGGGGTGTCAAAGGTCGGAGGAAACGATCTGCATCTCTTCGTCTCCCGCAAGGCAGAGACGTCACCGTCCGTCTTGATCGCACGGCTCGCGCCTGCATGTGCTCCAGTCGCTACGCGTTGCGTGTCTATGGCCCTAACGAAAGGTACGTATGGGAGGACTACGACAGCTTGCGTGGGTACTGTCAAGTGGGTGCTGCTGACCTGGATCGGGACGGGATCGATGAGATCATCGTTTCCCAGCGTGACCACGAGCGTCTCGAGATACTCGTTTTTCACGCACATTCACACACACCTTCCCCTGCGGATCCGAGCCCGATCGAGTGTGTGAGACGTCTCGACAAACGCATACGTGAGATGCGCACCAAGGCCGGCGATGCCGGAGTTCAAATGGGCGAGGAAGCCCGCTTGCTTGGATTTGAGATCGTAGCCCGCAGGAGTAGCCTCCCTGAGCCTGAAGACGTTCCACTTATTCTGAGTCGCCTCGCCGCGGTTGAGCAGGTCCTCAACGCACTGCTTCGTCACAAGCTCCGGGAGGTCGTGCGGCTCAGATGTGTCGTCGACCACGAGATTCCAGCGCCTTCCGGAACACGTGTTCTGTTGATCGAGATGGTTGCCGTTGGGCGGCCGGACCTCTTCGATGCCTTTCTCTCAGACGCGCGAGCCCAGTGTGACGGGTTGCTGTTGGCTCGTGCCATTCGCGCCATTCCTGCCTCCGGGGAGTTCAGTGAGACGGCTGAAATCCAGACTCTTGAGTTTCTCTTTGCCATCTCCCGGCAACGAGAGAGCGTTCCCCCTCAGGCTGTTCCTTGAACTGCACGTGTCCTTCGGTGAAGAAGTCCCTCTTCGCATCCCTCCCTGCCTTGACGCGCGCTTAGTGTTGAGGCATCATACGCGTATGAAGATTGACGCCATAAGGACTGCTGTGATGCCAGCCTGTTGTGAGTTTGAGGTACTCAGACTCGATGCTTTCGGCTCTGTCGCCCGAGGCACGTCGGCTGCCGACAGTGATATTGACTTGCTCGTCGAATTCCGTGCCCCGGATCACAATCCCGCGAAGCGGTTCTTCGGGCTTCTCCATCGCCTTGAAGATACGCTGGGGTGTGACATTGATCTACTGACGTGTGACAGCCTCAAGAACCCGTATTTCAAGAGGCGGGTGTTGCGCGAAAGGGTACTGGTCTATGAGGGATGAGTCACTTGCGCATCTTCATGACGTCCTCTGTGCTGCACGCGCAGTGAAGCAGTTTGTTGCTGATCAGACGTTTGACTCCTATATCAGCGACGAAATGCTACGCAGCGCAGTTGAGCGGAAGTTCGAGATTATGGGTGAGGCCCTTGGCAGAATAGGCAGATCTGATCTGCCTTTGCTCACTCGTGTGCGGGATCACCGGGACATCATCTCTTTCCGCAATATCTTGATCCACGGGTATGACGTTATCGACGACCGCATCGTCTGGGGCGTCATTGAGGAGGACTTGGATCGCCTGATCGAGGATGTTGCCTGCCTGATGAAGTAGGGAATGGCACCTGGAACGACGGCCTGGTCAGCGCGGGCACTCCTCGTGCCCCAATTGGCTGTGAGTTCGTGTTGAGGCCATTTCCTCCTGCTCCCACCACAGACCGGAGTTCCCGCGATGAGTCTGACAAAAGCCCTGACTGAAATGGCTCTGAATACACGTGCGGAGGATATTCCGGAGGCGGCCTACGACGCGGTTCGGTTGTTGGTTCTTGACACCGTGGGCGTCACCATTGGTGGGTACAACACGGGTGGGATTCCGGAATCCATGGAGCAGATGCGGGACTGGGGGGGGAAGCCTGAAGCATCCGTTCTGATCTATGGTGGCAAGCTTCCCGCGCCACAGGCGGCCTTTGCGAACAGCGCAATGTCCCATGCACAGGACTACGATCATACTCATCAGATGGGGGTGGGGCACGTCATGGTGTCACTGTTCCCCGTGTGCCTGGCTGCCGCGGAGATGACCGGGGCTTCAGGTAGTGATTTCCTTGCGGCACTTATTCTGGGGCAGGAGGTCACCTGTCGCCTTGGGGTTGCGTGGCGCAACCAGAAGGTGAAGGGCGGGTACCCGTCTCTCGGCTTCCTCCCGGCGAGTGTCGTTGGCGGGTTCGGCACGACGGCTGCCGCCTGTCGGCTGTTTGGGATGGATGTAGACCAGACGGTCAACGCCCTGGGTGTCAATTACGCTCAGGCATCGGGTAACCGGCAGGCGCTCTTCGATAAGACACTCACCAAACGTCTGCAACCCGCCTTTGCTGCCCGCTCGGCGCTGTGGGCTACGGCGCTTGCCAGCCGGGGTGTCACCGGACCTCCGAACGCCCTGGAGGGACGTGCGGGGATGTTCGCGGTTTTCCGACATGCGGATCCATGCACGCTTGAAGACCTGATGGCTCCCCGAGAGTTTTACGAAGTCCAGCGCGATTCCATCAAGCCTCACCCCTGCTGTTGTGTTTCCGACGCGCACGTGGCCGTCCTGTTGGGGCAGCAGCATGACTTCAAGCTTGAGGACATCGAGCACATCCAGGTGCACATGACCGGACACGGGCTCACTGGAGGACCATTCGAGCTTGGGGATGACCCTCAGGTCAGTGTGCAGTTCTCAACCGCGTATTGCGCGGCGCTCGGTGTGCTGCGCGGCCGCATGGGATTGGCGGAGATAGCCGACGAACAGGTGCTGGCGGACACCGAGGTCCTGGAGCTTGCCAGCAAGGTCGTTCTGGAGCCGATGGCGGACCTGCCCGAACCTGAGCCGGTGGATCCGAGTCTGATCGAGTGGACGCCTGGCGGCAACCGGAACCATGGGGTAAAGGTCCGCACCCGGGACGGCCGGACGCACACCTGCTTCCGGACCCATCGCGATTGCCTCGGCCCGGAGAACATGACCTTCGAGATGGTGAGCCGCAAGTTCCACGAATGCGCGGCGTTCTCGGGCATTTGTTCTCCCTCCGGTGCGGACACGATCATCGAGTCGATCATGGGCTTGGGCGAGGCTGACGGCGTGACACCACTGATTGACGTGATCGCGGACAACACCCGAGTGACGAGGTGAGGCGATGACTGTGTCCGTTCCAGTAGCCCCGTATGGACTCCTGCGTGGGAGTCCAGTTCCCCGTCCGGGGACGTCCCGAGCCAACGCGCTGTTTCTGCTCGCCGGATCAGCGGCAATGATCATCTTTGCGTTTGGAGGCACCCTGATGGCCTTAGAGGTCGGACACCCGGAAGACGTCTATGGCAAGAAACTGTCGATCGCGCGCGATCTCGGAATAGGTCCCACCATGGCGGCTCGCGTGGTGGCGGACAGGCTCTACACGATTGGGCGGGGAAAGCTGCGCGTCTTCGACATTTCCGAGCCCGGGACGCCCCAGGTACTGGGAATACTTGCAGGCTTGGGCAACACGCGTCAGATCGAGGTCCGGAATGGCGTGGCTTACATCACCTCCCGGGAGGATGGTGTGTTCATCGTCGACGTGGCGGACCCAGTGAAGCCGGTGTTGCTATGCCACTATGACCCCATCGAAGTCGCAACCGGTATGGCTGTCTCGGGCAAGGTCATGTTTGTGGCCTGTCGTAGTCACGGGGTGGAGTTGGTGGATGTGTCGGATCCGGAGCGTCCGTTGCATCTGAGCACCGTGCGCACTGGGGAAGCGCAGTCGCTCGATGTGCGGAACGGGTTTGCTTACGTAGGCATCTGGGGAACGTCCGAGCTGGTCGTCGCTGACGTGCGGAATGCCCGTGAGCCTACCATCACGGCCAGGCTCAAACTTGACGGCTACGGGGATGGCGTGGCGGTTCACGGACAGCACGTGTACGTCGCGACAGGGCATCACTCCCGTGCCCGCAAGAGCTCCAGCCCGAAAACGGATGATCCGGGCTATGGCCGCGGCCATGGATTGGAGATCTACGACATCACCGATCCGGGGAAGCCCCTCCTCGTTTCCCGCATCAAGACTCCACCGTTCTACCGCATTGGCAATGACATGTGGGGTGTCAAGATCGCCGGCGACCATGCCTTTGTCCACGACACGCACAATGGTATCTTTGTGATCAGTATCCGGGCCCCCAAGCAGCCCCGCTTCGTTGCCCACTGTCAGCTTCCTGAAACGACCCACCCGCATCCTCGTTACATGGGCAAAGGTGCGTTGCCGGGCTACGTCGGCGGGCTGGCGCTGGCGCAGGATCACATTTATGTGGCGGGCGGCTGGTCTGACCTGCATGTGGTCCCATTCCCGGGCGTGGCCAAGCCCGTTCAACCAGAGAGTGACACGCCGCCCCAGATTCCATCTTTCACTCCGCGTCGCAGCGAACGTTTCCGGATCTGGACCTGTCCCGGACAAGTGCGTGGCGTTGCGTTCATGGGGGACCTGGCCATCGTCGCGGCGGGGGCGGATGGGGTGCACCTGCTCAAGGTGTGGCCGGAATTCGAGACACTCGCCCGGAACGACACGCAGGGCTTTGCCATGGAGGTCAGCGTCTGCGGGGACACTGCGTACGTGGCTGAGGCGGCAGGTGGCCTGTCGATCTGGCAGCGGGACGGGGATGCGCTCAAGCCGGTCGGTCGCTACAAGCCGCGAGGCAGGATTGTGCGCGATGTGAAGGTCTACAAACCCGGGAGGTATGCCGTCCTGCTTGAGGACATGTCGATCATGAACATTGTCGACGTGTCTGATCCGGCCCATCCCAAGTCGGCCTATGTTGATAAGGGACATGGGTTCCTGTATCACCTCGGTGAGGACCTGATCGACGGGCGTGAGTTCGTCGTGCTCTGGCAACTCCACGGCTTGCGCTGGTATGATCTCTACGGTGGCCCCAAACCGACGTTCGGCGGAGACGAATACAGGCACCGACTGGGCGGCGGCGGAAGTGTGCCGGTGGGCGATGACAGACTGGTGGCGTGGTGGAGTGGTATCCTGCGGGTGAAGCGCGGTGAAACACGGTTGCCGAAGGAGGTCGGACTCAGGCGGCTGGCCGGAACACGTCTGCATGGTCGCACTCAACTGATCGATGGCAAGCTGACACTCGCGGCTCGGACGTTCGGGGATATCACGACCATCGACATTGCCGATCCCGAGAATCCCAAGCTCGTCGAGCAGTGGAACACACCCGGGAACCCCGGACGGCTTGTTTTGAAACGGGGCAGACTCGTCATCCCGAACGGTTATGAAGGGCTTTGGGTGGAGCGGTAGAGTAACGCGTGGCGTTTCGCGTCGGGCCGGTGCACGGTTCCGCCACTGTGGGAAGACCGCTTCTGTTAGTCGCGGTTCGTTCGGACAGAGGAAGACTGCTTCTGCTAGTCGCGGCTCGGTCGGGCAGAGGGACTTGCGGAGCGCGCCCTCCGGGCGTATGCTCAGGGTCGCACGGCGCCTGTGGGGCTGAATGTCGCTGAGATAGGCAGGAAAAACGGCGCTCCGCTCCGCTACGAGCCTTACTGCAAACGCCGTTGTGCGGGTGGCACAATCTGTTCGTAGTTAGCGACGTAGGCCTTGCCGGAGTCGCGTCCGTCCGGTGGCGACACCGGCCGTCTCAGCTCTTATCTTGGCGCCATGCGCCTGTGAGGTTCCCTGCCGCTGATCCCGATCTGGTGAGGTACAATCATGACGTGTGTTGCCCTTGATCCGCAGAATCCACGCACAACGATCCTGCTCAACTTCGACTGGCTCCACCGTACCGGCCCGGTTGCCCAGGACTACATACGACACGCCAACGATCGCGGATGGGCGACCGTGCAGCTGCCTCATGATCCCGCTGTCCACCGTCCGTTTGACCATGAGGAGTCGACGTCGGCCAACGGATGGTTGCCCTACGGCGTCGGCGTGTACCGGAAGCGCTTCAGCGTGCCTGAGGATGCCGAGGGGAAACGCGTTCTGGTTGAGTTTGAGGGGGTGTACCGGGCGGCCGAAGTCTGGGTCAATGGTCACTACCTGGGGAAGCAGCTCAACGGCTATCTGGGATTCGAGTATGACGTGACTTCGTATCTGGATCTTGGGGGCGAGAATGCCATCACAGTTGCCTATGACAACCGAACGAAAGGGACGTCCCGGTGGTACACAGGAGAGGGCATCTACCGGGACGTTTGGCTGAAGGTCGTTTCACCCGTCCATGTGCCGCTTCACGGCACTTACGTGACTACGCCGGTTGTCAGCCCTGAAACGGCATTGGTTGCGGTTGAGGCTGATGCCGTCAACCGTTCTGAACGAGGACAGGTCTGTCGCCTGATCACTCAGATTACTGACCCGAATGGGGTGGTCGTTGCTCAAGGACAAGCGGTCGCACCGTTGCAGCCCGGTGAGCGTTACACGTTTCGTCAGGAGATCGACGTCATGGCTCCCCAGCTCTGGGAGCTGGATGCCCCGCATCTGTACACGGCCGTGTCAACGCTCCAGGTCGACGGCAAGGACGTGGACCGCTATGACACGCGGTTCGGCATTCGCTCGATCCGCATGACTCCGGAGCGCGGATTGCTTCTGAACGGCCGGAAAGTCGTGGCTGTCGGGGGCGATCTGCACCACGATCTGGGGTGTCTGGGGAGCGCGGCTCTCAAGAGCGGCTACGAGCGTCACATCGACGAGCTGAAGGCCATTGGCTGCAATTCGTTCCGCTTGAGCCACAACCCGCATGCCCGGGCGCTTCTCGATGTCTGTGATGAGAAGGGCATTCTGATCTTTGATGAGTTGTACGATAAGTGGACGTCACAGTTCTACGGGGGTGAAGCATCGTTCGAGAGCCAATGGCAAGTGGACCTCGAGGCCTTCATCCGGCGTGACCGGAATCATCCCTGCGTCTACATCTGGAGTATGGGCAATGAGGTCCTGAAGCAACAGGGCCAGCATGACCCCAAGTTCGAGACGCGGGAGGCGGCCGCCGACTACGGCGTGAATGTAATCAAACGCATGGCGGCGTTCACGCGCACGCTTGATCCCTCGCGCAAAGTGACCACTGGGCTGTTTCCCGCACGTGAGTCCTTCATCACCGAGTGGCACCACTGGGACGACTACGAGACGTTCACGGAGACGCATCCGGCTGAGATGGCCTTCTATGTGGATGTGGTTAGCTGGAATTACACCGAGAACATGTTTGCCCAGGACCACGCGCGGTATCCGCAACTGATGTTCATTGCCTCTGAGAGTGCAGCGAATTGGGGATTTGGTCCTCGTCGGCCCTCTTGGCTCGAGCTTGATCCTACCTACGTGATTGGCCACTACCACTGGTCAGGCTACGACTACCTCGGGGAGTCCGACTGGCCCAAGAAGACGTGGGGAAGAGCCCTGATTGACCTGTCCGGCTGGGTCACGCCGCTGGGCCGGTACTACCAGAGCTTCTACAGCAAGACCCCCATGATCCATGCCATGGTCTACGAGATCGACCAGGAGCAGGTGGATCGTTTCAATGCCATCGAGAGCCCCCGTTGGGACTGGCCACCCATGGTCGATCACTGGAACTGGCCTCGCAATAGCCAGCTGAAGCTTACAACCTTCACCAACGGTGACGAGGTCGAGCTTCTCCTCAACGGAAGGTCACTTGGGACCAGGAAGCTGGTCGATTGCGAGGATCGCAGAATGGACTGGGATGTGCCCTACGAAGCCGGACTGCTCGAGGCGGTTGGGCGGAAGGGGGGGACGGAAGTGTGCCGGCATTGCCTGGGCACGGCAGGTGAGCCCACGGCCCTGCGTTTGCGCCCACACAAACCTGCCGCGTCGGCTGACGGGCTGGACGCCGTCTGTGTCGAGGCCGCCTTGGTCGACGAAGATGGGCAGGTCGTCCCGAACAGTGGGACCGAGATCCGCTTCAACGTAACTGGCCCGGGAACGAACGCGGGAGTTGCTAGCGGGAACGTGGTCAGCGACGAACCGTGGCAGTCGAACGCGCGTTCGACGTGGTACGGGCGCTGCATCTGTGTGATCCGCACGACCCGGGAAGCCGGCGACGTGGTGATCACGGCGAACGCTGACGGGCTGCCCTCAGCCAGATGCACCGTCGAGAGTGTTCCCGTTGAGGCACGGTGACCGTCTGCCTGTCCGTCGCAGGCTTCCATGCCATATTTCTCCGAGTGGAGCTGTCCTTTGAACATCAGTCCCAGAGTCCCGTCTTTGATCGTCGGAGTTATCTGCCTGATTCTGCCGATTCGTGGTTTCACATCAGTGATTCAGGTCCTCGGCGATCGAGCGACAACCGTTGCACTCCCCATCACGGTGGACCTCAGTGCCCACTACGCGTTCGCTCGTTTCGACACGGAACTGGGGCGTATCTATGTACAGCTCTACAAGAGCAAGGCGCCGTTGACCGTGCAGAACTTCCTCAAGTACGCCTCGGATAGGGACTACGACGACACCATCATCCACCGATCCATCCCGGGGTTCGTACTCCAGGGAGGAGGCTACCATGTTGAGGGGGGTGGGCTTGCTCACATCGACGTGGATGCACCGGTGGAGAACGAGTTCGGCATCTCCAACCTCCGCGGCACAGTGGCGATGGCCAAAGTTGGCGGGAATCCCGACAGCGCCACCAGTGAGTGGTTCTTTAACCTGGCTGACAACTCCGCGAACCTGGACGCGCAAAATGGCGGCTTCACGGTCTTTGCGTCTGTAGTGGGGGATGGCTTGGCGTTGGTCGACCAGATCGCGGCTATCCCGACGCATCACATCAATATCGCCGGTTCCGTATTCAGGGACCTGCCCCTGGAAGACTACACGCCGGGTTCCCTGACCGTCGGCAATCTGGTGATGATAGCGGCCGTGCGAGAGGTGGGGGTCGAGAGCTACTCAGTGTCGGTCGGTGACGACGATCTGCTTTCCGTGCGCGTGCGAAACGGCAGTCTGGTGGTGACGCCGACCGGAACAAAAACCGGGCAGACGACCGTGACCATCCAGGTCAGAACCGTTAGCGGCCCTGTCGTGACTGAGACATCGACCGTGCATGTGACGTCTCATTTCCCTCCCACTGTGATGACAGAGGGGCTCGCCTCCCAGTCCGCTTATGAAGGTCTGCCCTTCATCCTGGACCTTCCTGATGGTATCATTCTGGATGACGGGCCGGCAGAGGACCTGACTTACACCGCAAGCCTCGAAGGGGGGACGCCTCTGCCTGCCTGGCTCGACTTCTCTGCCACACAGAAGCGCTTCAGCGGGACTCCTCCCCCAAGCGCTTTCGGCGACGAGTTGACGGTCAAGGTGACCGCAACTGACCGGCAGAGCCACAGCGTCTCGACCTCGTTTGCCCTGACCACGATTGATGATGCCGACTTCCACGCTTCCACGCTTGAGCTGGGTTGGAATCTGGTGTGTTCGCCGTTTGAGGCTACTGAAGCGGGGGTCAGCGCGACTGTTCTGCCGGATGCCGAGGGGAACGCATCCGTGGCTGGATCGTCGTTTGCGTGGGATCCTGACAGCGCGACCTACTCGTCGGTCAGTTCGCCGTTCAGGGCAAGGCAAGGACTCTGGCTCTTGGGGCCGGGGACGTTAGCCTGGAGGAAGCCGATCCCTTATGTCGATCCGACTGAGACTGGGGACCTCGAGCTGGTGGGCGGCTGGAATCTTGTCGGTGTGACTCAGGATCTGGAGTTGGCGACGTTGGACGCTACGGCCTTGGGTATGCTGATTTTCTGGGTGTGGGAGGGCGCGGGACAGCACTTCGTCCGGCTGAAGGAAGGCGACACATTACGCCGCGGCCAGGGGTGCTGGATCGGTCTGTTCGGAGCCGACAGCTATACGCTCTCTCTTCCGTAGCGGCGAAGGTGACTCTTCTCAATGTGGGAGGAGCCGCCGTGCTCCGACTGCCTTTCTCGCAGCAGACCAAGAATCGGCCGATGGCACCGCCTCCCACGTTGTCTGCTTCCTCTTCTCAATGTGGGAGGAGCCGTCGTGCTCCGACTGCCTTTCTCGCAGCAGACCAAGAATCGGCGGATGGCACCGCCTCCCACGTTGTCTGCTTCCTCTTCTCAATGTGGGAGGAGTCGCCGTGCTCCGACTGCCATTCCCCCAACAGACCAAGAATCGGCGGATGGCACCGCCTCCCACGTTGTCTGCTTCCTCTTCTCAATGTGGGAGGAGCCGCTGTGCTCCGACTGCCTTTCTCGCAGCAGACCAAAAATCGGCGGATGGCACCGCCTCCCACGTTGTCTGCTTCCTCTTCTCAGTGTGGGAGGAGCCGCCCTGCTCCACCCGCGTCTCTCTCTCCAGTGCGCTACTTCAGCGCCTGGATGCTGACCGGTTTCCAGATGCCGCCGTTTCCCTGGGTGCTCATGGCGCGCACGGTGATCTGGTTCGTCGCCCCCCACTTGATTTCTGCTGTGACGTCAATGGAGAACGGTTCGTTCCAGCCGTCGGGACCGATGTCATGGTCGCCCACATACACCCCATTGACCCAGACCCAGGTGGACTCGTCCACCCCTTCGAAACGGATCTCCGTCGCGTTAAGTTCGGGCTTGGCCGGCAGGTCGACCGAGCGTCGGTACCAACTGACGCCAGTGTACTCAACCCCTGCCTTCTGCCAGGCCTGCTCGATGGCGATGGTGCGCCAGCTGCTGTCATCGAGTTCAGGTCTGAACCACTTCTCCAAGTGCCCCTCGGCCCGTGGGTCGACACGAAAATGCCAGCCTTCTGCCGGCAGCGGGATTGTCTTGACCGTGCGCACTTCGTAGTCCCAGTCCGGCCGTTCGCTGAGTCGTTTGGTGCTTCTGTGGAAGGTCCAAAGCGCTTGCGCGGCTGTCCGGGCCACGGTGTTGTCACGATCCTGTCGCGCTCGTGCCAGAAGTGCGGTCACCTGCGGGGTCCGCGGGGAGAGCGCCGCGAGCCGTTGGGTTGCGTTGAGGCGCAGAGCGGGGGAGGGATCGCTCAACGCCGTTTCCAGATAGGGTGTTGGGTCGAGTTCCGGCGTTCTCACAAGGGTGCTGATGGCGAGCCGTCGGACGAGCCCGTCGCTGTTTGTCAGTGCGGTGGCGAGAGCATTCACTGGCAGAGGGGTGATTCTCGTGAGCAGGCGCGCGGCTGTTCGCCGGACGACCACATTCTCATCCTTCAGCCCTTCCAGGAGAGCTGGAACTGCGGCTGGGCCTGAGGCGGCTTGCTGCTGGAGTGCTGCGCGCCGCCGGAGGGCGTCCGTCGGCGCGGCTGACACGTTGATCATGCACACCATCGCGGCAAGAAAGGCAGAACCGTTCTTCATTGCTTTATCCTTCAACTCAGTCGGTCACGATGAATGTCTTCTCGACCGTCTTCCCTGATGCCAAATCACGCACGCTGGCACGCCAGGGACCGCCCAGATCATTGGCCGCGATGTTCAGCGAGATGTCTGCGCGGCCCCCGGCCGCCCCGTACGCCCCGCTGAATTCTGCAGCCCTGCCTTCCGGGTCTGTTACCTCAATCTCCAGGGGCACCACGGCATCAACGAGTTCATCCGTTGCATCGCATACGCTCACAGAGAGGTCCATTGAGCTGCCTTTTCGTACGGTTCCCGGAACGGTCACCGTTACGGTCGTGATGGGCTGTTCGCAGACCATGTAGATGTTTCCTGCCCCTGGCCCCAAGGCGCAGGAGATGCGCTGTTGGCCGTCGACACTCGGAGCTGGAACGGCGGTGTTCGCGAGGAGATCATAGACAGTTCGGCCCGTGCCCTGAACCGTGATCGAGCCGTCCACCGGCACGCCCTTCTCCATCACCAGGCCATGCTGGCCGACATAGGCCCCGATTGTGCGTCTGTCGTTGAGCACAAAGAGGTAGTCGGTAGTCCCGAAACGTCGCCGTCGCAGAACCAGATCGGGCGTGGAACTGTCCATTGATGGGGCGAGGATGGTGTCCAGCTCAGCTCGAAGCGCGAGGGCGCGTTCCTGTAGAGCCGCCTTATCCGCTGCTGCTTTGCGCCTGCGCGTGTAGGTCGGCAGGGCGATGTCGGGCAGAATGGCAGGTGGGGCACGCTCGTCCGCCACGATGATTCCCCCTGCATCCTGGAATGCCTGAATTCGTGCCAGAATCGGCTCCGTCAGGACATCGCAACTGGGCATCACGAGCACTTTGAAGCGATTCAGACCGTCGCGCAGGATGGTTTCCTCATAGATGATTTCCGGTTGCAGACGGGCCCACTGCAGCACCAGGTGGGCGTCCGCCGTCCAGTTGACGCTCCAGCCCCAACTGCCGCACCGAGCGAACATCTGGCTCGTGAAGCTCTCGAGCACAGCCACTTCCGCGGGGAAGTCCGGGACTTGGAGCAGTGTGGGCCCCAAGGGCTTTACCACCCGGTGAAACAGGTCCCTGAGGACGGGTTCAGCCCCGGGGTTGGTGAACACATAGCTGCCCTTGTTCCCCTCGAGCTCGACCAGGCTGCCCCACCCGTGGTACATGATCCCCCGCACTGGGCGACTGATTTTGGACCAGAACGCTTCCCGCAGGTGGTCGGGCGCAATGGTGTAGTACTTGGCGTCGGGCAGCTCGCCTTCCCATGCCGCCCGTTCACTCTCCGGAGTGTTCTTCGAGGTCGTCTGGAACCGCTTCCAGATCATCTGCGTCATCTTCATGACCTGCTGGCCCGGGCGCCCCCTTGCCATGGCGAACAGCTCATCTACGGCCTGGCCGATCTTGATGGGGTCGGGGTAGGTGTAGGTCCACTGGTTGATGGCATCGACCTCGCCGCCACTACCCCAGATGGCGGGAACCCGAACGGCCGGGTCATGGAAGGTCCAGACATCGTTCCGGCCAGTCGACTTGACCCCCTGATGCACGGCGCTGTGGAAGCTGTTCCACCCGTCTCCGCCTTTCCAGAACCAGCGGTAGTAGGTCAGGACGGGGTGATTCTCGGGAATAATCCGGTCGGGTGGGAAGTCCTTGAGCTTGCGCCAGTCGACGCCGGTCTTGCGCTGTATTTCCGGCGGGATTGGGTAGCCTGAGTATGCCTCGAATGCCGCGCGATCGTGGTCGTGGAAGCAGGGGGCGGTGCCGTCGCGGACTTCGCTATGAACCAGAGCAGCCTTGACCGCGGGCAGGTGACCGAAGTTCTGCATCACCGAGGCTCCGACCGCGTGCCCGATCTTGGGGACATCGGCATGGCTGGCGCAGACGTTCATGCGCTTGTAGGGCGTGCCGTCGCGGTCCACCCGTTGGTGCGTCTTCATGACATTCTTGTGTCGTGCCATGTAGGAGCCCGGATAGAGCTTGAGGACGGCGCCGACACCGGCACGGGAGTGGTCTTCCAGGCTCTGGATCACGGTGGACTTGACGTCGTCGCCAACCGCATCGGGAACTGGCGCCAGGGCTCGGATCGCAGCTCCGTCAAAGTAACCCATCCAGCGGATTTGATGGGTGAAACCGATATCAGCGACTTGAGCCACATCGCCCCAACCCCACATGACCACCGGCATCACGTTGGGCCGCTCCCGGGGGATGAGGGTCACGGTCAGCGTACTCTCGCTTCTGAAGTCACCGGCCGTGTAAGTGGCCGTGAGCACGTAGTCATCGGCGCGCAGCGAGGTGTCGACCGGGAGGCGTAGCGTCTGCTCTGTGCCTGCCGGCATCGGTGCGACGGCGTGCTCGGATGCACTGCCGAATACCACGTTGAGCGTGCCCCCGGGAAGTGCCTGCCCCGTGTCGTTGCTGATGCGCAGCGCGACGGCAGCGTCCTTTTCCATACGCTCAAAGACGGTTCGGCCTCCTGCCGCGGAGAGGGTCAAGTCGCCGGTAAAGAAGGGCTGCACACCATTACAGATGCGCACCTGATCGAGGAAGCCGGGGAAACCGTGGTGCGTACTCCCCATGCGATCGCCTACCGCGAGCTGGAACTGGCCGTGTGCCACGGGGCCGCACCCCTCTTTCGTGGCACCGCCGACGCTTCGACCGTCGAGGAAGAATCGGAGTGTGCCCGCCGCATCATAGGTGAATGCCGCGTGGTGCCATTCCTCTGTCGGCAATTCCAGGGCTCGAGAAGCGAAATGCGCGGAGGTCGTCCCGAAGCCGAGATCAGTTCTCAGGGACCAGCGCTTGCCAACTGGGACAAGGTAGAAGTTGTAGTCTCGGTTCGCCTTGGGCAGATCGCTGTCGTAGTGGTAGTTCTTTTTGTCGAGGAAAAAGGCACGTTGGCCACTGGCTGCCCCAGGTTTGAGCCGGAACCAGACATCGATGGAGAACGGGCCGCTCGGGGTCAGGGTTGGGGCATTCTTTGCGGTCGCTCCCTGTGGATGGTCATTGTCGTTACCTGCGGGGAAGGACTCGAGGCAGCCTCCGAATTTACCCTCAGGGATGATTCGCGCCTGGCCGCGCAGAGACAGACTATGCCCGTTACCGGACAGGTCCCTCAGTGCGGTTGGCCCGTCGCCATCAAACTGCCACAGGCCGATCACGTCCGGAGCGGCGGTTTCCCGGTCCGCATAGGGGCGCTTCCAGGACGGCTCAAGACCGTGCGACAACCGAGAGAGCAGCAGGAGGATCAACAGGATCCCGTGGCGGTAAGAGCGCATGGTCGTGCCTCCACAGTGGGCGTTGTCTGAGCAGGGCCTTTTTCTACACTACTCCACGGCACTGGGTTTGCGCACTTGATGGCAGCGGCAACAGGCAGACATTGAAGCTCCCGCTTTGAGGCAATACAAGTATCTCTTCAGCAGGTGCAGAGGTTTCGCGCGTGACTTCACCGTCGACAGCGAGGGTTCTTCCTGGAGAGCGGCGGTCTCCCGCCGTAGTTATGCGCGCGCCAAACGGTCGAGGACGACCGCTCTCCAGGACGACCAAACGGTCGAGGCCGACCGCCGCCAGGAGACGACCAGTAACCCCACATGTCTCCCGGATCGTCCGAGACGGAGACCCAAACAACAGGAATGACGGCTATGGCCTCATGTGTATCATTCTCGCGGATCATCGGTGTGGTCCTGTGCGTTGCTGTGCTGTGTAGCCGTGCCGCCGAACCTACTTTCGAGTGGCAGCGTGACTACGCCAACGTAACGCCTGCCGGGAGCATCGAGTGGACACCCCGCCCGTTTGTGTTCGTCGCCGGAAGCCGCATCCGCTACATCGACTACGAAGCCGGCTCCGACAGCAATGATGGAACGGAGAGAACGCGCCCTTGGGAGCATCACCCCTGGGACAGCGCTGCCGTCGGCAAGGCCAAGGCCGCTTCCGGTATCGATACCTACGTTTTCAAGGGCGGCGTTTACTACCGCGGGGCTCTGACCGTGCGTGAGGGAGGGCGTCCCGGACACCCAATTCGCCTGACGCGCGATCCCTCCTGGGGCAACGGTCCCGCAGTAATCTGCGGTTCCGAACGGATTGGTGGCTGGCAGCAGGGGGCCAGACATCCTGATATCCCCGAACCTGAACGCGTGTGGTACGCTGACCTCACATTCATGCCTCGAACGGTGTGGCTCGTCGACGACGCCGGACAAGATGCCACCCGCATCCCGTTGGCCCGCAGCCCGAATTGGACGTACAGCAATCCCGACGACATGAAGGAGCAGTGGTGGAGTTGGACGAACGAGCCGCACCCATTCAAGAACGAAGCGGGTAACCGCAACGTCGGTTGCGACTCCAGGAATGTCACCGGGCGTTCCCCGGACTACTTCAAGGGCGCCCTGATCTGGCCTGAGTTCGGCTGGGTGATGGGGGCTCCTTACCCGACGCGGGTCGAGCGGGTCGATGTGCAGAAACACTCGCTGGCCTTCGCCGGTTGGACCGGTGGTGGGAGTGGGGGGATCATCTTCCGGCACATGCGCTACTACCTGGAGGACAAGCCCCATTACCTTGACGATCCCAACGGCGAGTTCTGGTTTGAGAGGAAGGGAAAAGGAGGGCGACTGTACATCCGGCTGCCCGGGGACGCTGACCCCAATCAGGCTCGCATCGAGGTCGGCAAACGCCAGGACCTGATCTACGGCACCGATGTCAACCATCTCGATATCAGCGGCCTGGATTTTCGTTTCACCACCCCGGCGTGGGACCTGACGGTCGTGGCGTGGGACTTCCGCACCAAGCCCTGGAGCTTCCGGGAAGATGCGCATCCTGCCTGCATTCGCGTGTGGGGAAAGGGCACCGGGATACGTATTGCCAATTGCCGTTTCCGGGATGTCGTTTTCCCGATTCGCCTGCGGGCCTTGAATGGCAGTGAAGAGATTGACGATGTTCTGATCGAGGACAACGAGATCCTCAATGCGGACGGGGGCGTCGTGTCTGTCACAGGCGGCTCCGGGTGGGGCTTTGCCCGCCGCCACGGGCGGATCGGCGATGTTCGTGTGTTCCGCAATCGCTCCCATGAGACCGGCATGCGCCCAAGCCGCTACGGCAATGGAACGGCCATGAATTTCGGGGCACCCCGCACCCTCCACGTGGCCGGCAACGTCATTGAGCGCAGCGGGGCTCAGGGGATCAATGTCGTGGGGGGCAAGAGCAGCGGCATGTGGGGAGACGTGCCGTTCACCCGCGTCTTGATTCACCAGAACAAAGTCTGGCAGTCCATGCTTTACTGCAACGACTACGGCGGTATTGAGGCGTGGCAGAGCGGGCCGATCTACATCTTCAACAATCTCTCACACGATGCTCGCGGCATGTGGGCCGGACGCCTGAAGATGAACGGCAGCAGCCCGGGGTTCGGGCACGCCTACTACCTCGATGGTGGGTTCAAGAACTACCTGTTCAACAACATTGCCTGGGGCCGCTCGAATGACCCGACCACCAAGTTGGTCAATTGCTCAGCGTTCCAGGAAATCCACAGCTTCCAGAACGAGTTCTTCAACAACACGGCCTACAACTACTACGTGGGATCCCGGCGTCAGAGCCCCGGCGCCGGGCGTAACAAGTACCTGGGGAACATCTGGCAGAGCATCAGCAACCGTGTCTTCCGGCACGCTGAGCCGGCCAAGACCGCGGCAGACGGCAATGCCCACCACGCCGGACCGCAGAAGAAGCACTTCCATTACGAGACCAATGCCTACGCCCGAAACGTGTTTCACGACATTGCTGAGGTCGGGGTGTTTGAAACGTCGGGGCGTTGGTTGAAGACCCCCGACAGCTTCCGGGCTGCGTTGAAGGAACACGAGAGCCTGGCGTGTGATGTCGGTCTCATGACCACAGGCGCTCCTCTGCGGGACCCCGCCAATGGGGACTTCCGGCTGAGAGCCGGGTCCATCGGTGTCGATCATGGCGCTCGTGTTTTCGTGCCGTGGGCGCTGTCTGGAGTTGTCGGCGAGTGGCATTTCTATCCCGCCGGAAATGACTCCTCCCGGATCATCGACGAGCACTGGTACATGGCTGACTACTACACTGACCGCGGCACCTACCACAGTATGCCGCGCTATCCCCTCATGGTACACAACGTTGAGGTGGAAGACTACATCGACGGTGAGCTGGAGAACTGGGGGAAGGGAGCGCTGGAATTCAGCTCCGCCAAACGGCAATACGCTGTTGCGTCAGACGCTCAGATGGAGAAGCCGATTACCTTTAAGGCTCGACGGAAGAGCCGTCACGAAGGGGCGAAGCCTGAGACATGCACGATTAGCGGGGAGGACCTGAAAACACCGCAAGTGCATCGTTCGAACATGCTTATCGAACTGTATGTGAGGGTCAAACCAGGGAGCCATGGGATCCTGGTGTCGAAGCGGGAAGGGGCGGGTTACGGCGCGCGGGTGAACAAAGGCGGTTGTGCGGAGTTCGCAATCCAGGGGGAGAGCGGTGAACAGGCGTCCGTTACCAGCGGGACACTCCTGGCTGACGGCCAGTGGCACCACCTGATCGCTGAAGCCGATCGCTCCGCCGGGTTGTTGACTCTATACCTCGATGGCAGGAAGGACGCCACCGCATCCGGCCTCGGCCCGACATCGTTGGCGAATGACGCGGACCTCTGCGTCGGCGGTTCTCCGACCGGCGAGTGTATCGATGCTGCCTTCGACTTCCTGCGCATCGCTCACGGCACCCTGGCAGATGCCCGGACCACCGTCGAGGAGCTTTATGCCTGGCAGTTCGATGGTCCGCAGTTCCGCGATTTTTCCGGGGCGCGGCCCCTCGGCAAGGGGCGTGATGCCGGAGCCATCGAGTCGCAGTGAACAGAGAAGGGCGTCGCCCGGAGGGCCGTTCGGCGTACTCAAGAAAATGAAGGGGGCCGCCCGGAGGGCCGTTCGGCGTACTCAAGCAAGGGAAAGGCGCCGGATGCATGCACCCGGCGCCTTGGTTGCGCATTCCGTGATTAGGACGTTGGGCTTAGCAATCCACCTCAATGATGTCCATGTATGAACCGTCGTTCATCATTTCGGCCGGACCGGATTCGCTGACCCGCAGGCCGTTTTCCCAGCGCAATCCGAAGGTGTCGGAGTAGAAGAAGGTGTCGCACTGGAAGGTCATGTTCGGCAGCAGCTCGTACTTACTGATCGACTCCATCCAGGGCTTCTCTACCTCGATCAAGCCGAGTCCGTGGCAGGGGCCGTAGAGGTAGTACTTCATGTTGCCGTCTTCTTTGACCAGTTCCTCGTACTTCTCGACCACCTCGCAGGCGACCGTGCCGGCTTGGGCCAGCTCGTAGGTCTTATAGTGCATTTTGCGGCCGTATTCGATCAGCCTGCGCTGTTCGTCAGTCATCTTGCCGAGGCAGATTGGGCGGCCGACTGAGGGGGAATAGCCGTCAATTTTTCCGCCGACGTTGATCTGCACGATGTCGCCTTTGACGAATTCACGGTGTGAGCCGCGGGCGATCGCGCTACTGGTCTTGATGCCGCCGAAGGAGTAAATCGTGTGGGCTTCGCACTCGCCGCCGTTGGCGTAGATTATGTTGGAGGCGACGCCGGCCAGTTCCAGTTCGGTCATGCCCGGGCGCACGGCCTGGATCATGGCTTCCATGGCCAGTTCACCGATGCGGAGTCCTTCCCGCAGACAGGCGAGCTCAGCCGGGGATTTGACCGAACGCAACGTGGTCATGATGTCATCGGCTTTGACGATCTCAGCGCCGGGGAAGCTGCTCTTGAGATCCTCATACATGGCCATATTTGTGCACAGGTAACCCGCCACACCGATGCGCTTGGGGTTGGTGACCCCGATCGACTCGAACGCCTTCGCGTAGCTGCTGACGGGGACGCCGGGATACTCCGGGTCGGCCGTTTCACGGTATGCGGTCATCGGGTGCAGGTTCGGGATCGTGCCTTGTTCACGGGCGAAGTTCTCGGATTCCGGGCCGATCATCAATGCAGCTTGTCCGTCAGGAGAGACGGCCACACCGCCCATTTCGAACAAGGGCCAAAAGGCGGACAGATAACGAACGTTGGCGTAGTCCGCCTCGTTCGAGTTGGCGACCATCACATCGAGGCCGGCTGCTGCAATGAGCTTGCCTGCTCTGGCTACGCGCTCCGGATACTCGGTTCTCGGGATTGAAACACGGTCTGCCACGGTTCTGTCCTCCACCTTCGCTGGTTCATTCCGGCCCTGAGCGCTGCTTTGGGGCCGTGCTCGTGCTGTCGTCTATACGCATCCTGATCACTGACTTCTGAGCCGTCACTCCCGTATGTTACCTCGGCATGCTCGTCAGTCAATCAGCGCCGCGCGATTCTCCCCTCGAGGATCGTGTCCTTGGGCACCGCTCCCGGAAGTCGCGGCTCTGTCAGAAGGGGGGGGCGAGGATGCCGCTTACGTTGTGCGCGGCTCTGTCAGAGGGTGAGGGGCGAGGATACCGCTTACGTTGTGCGCGGTTCTGTCAGAGGGAAGGCGAGAATACCGCTTACGTTGTGCGCGGCTCTGTCAGAGGGGGAGGGGCGAGGATACCGCTTACGTTGTGCGCGGCTCTGTCGGAGGGAGAAGACCGCTTACGTTGTGCGCGGCTCTGTCAGAAGGGGCTGTGCGCACGAACCGCGACCAACTCCTTCCCGAGCCCCTGCCGGACGCTTCCCCTGCCTAGCGGCAGTCCCACATGGTGCCGGTCTCGTTGTACTGTGTCCAGGGATCGCGGGTCACGCCTTCGTAGGTTCTCTCGAACATCAGATACTCGACGTGCCCGTCCACCTTCAGGTAATTGCTCTTCCCGTGTCCGTGTGAGAAGGCAGATGGGTTGGCACGCTGGTCAGCGATCAGCTTGGCGTTGATTGCCGCGGAGTTGGCCACGCCGATCCCATTGTTGGCCAGATGAAGCTCGACCATCGCGATCGCTCGGGCCGGATCGGATATCTTCCCATCCTTGAGCGCGAAGATCTTCTGCCAAGTGGCGCTGGCGGTTGGGACGGCCCAGCCACTGCAAGACACGCCACGACTCCACGTTCCCGACGGGGCTCCCATGCTGATTGAATAGGATCGCGCTACGTTGTTCCACTGTCTCTCGATGCGGTCCGATGGACAATGGTACGTCAGATGGGAGTTGTTCTGCCCCCGGTGCCGTTTGGGCGGGGTCCCCGCCATCAGAGACTCACTCATATTCCTGCCGTCGTAAGCGCTGAGACGATCATCCCAGGTGATTTTCGAGCCGCCTGTGTTTTCGCTGTACGGGTAGTAGCCATCGAATTCCTCCACATACAGAGCCATCGCCAGACCGACCTGTTTCATGTTCGACGTGCACCCGGCTTTCTTGGCTTTCTCTTTGGCCGTATTCAGCGAGGGCAGCAGCATGCTGGCGAGGATGGCAATGATCGCGATCACAACCAAGAGCTCAATCAAGGTGAAGCCTCGGGGCGCTGAGCATCTGCCTTCGCTGGACAGCTGCAGAGAATCCGCGCGTCGTTGGTATAGAGACATCCCATTGCTCCTTTTCGTTTGTGCTCGGCCGAACCTGCGGGAGATTCCCGACGGCGACAGTCGCCTCGGATCAATCCGCGTTCCGGCGGGACCAGATATCCGAACTGGAAAGTACCATTACTTAGGCAGTTTAGCGGGGAAGGAAATGCACCGCAATGCTTTTCGGGAATGACTTTCGGCACTATTGTATTGACAAAGCGCACTGTGGAGGCTGTTTCAGTGATTTCTTCATCGACTCAGTGGAAGAGCATCCTGGTTGCTTTGGACTGGCGTGACTATCGCATTATCGAAGGCGTGGCCCGTTACGCCGCCGCACACCATTGGCACTTGTCCAACGAGATGTTGCTGGGGCGGAACATCGCTCACGGCTGGTGCGGTGACGGTGCCATAACCGGGTATGGCCCGGGGCTCGCGGACTTCATCGTTGGTCTGGATGTGCCCAAGGTCGATGTCACAATCGCGGATATCCCGCTGCAGATTCCGCGTGTGGTAGTGGACGACGAGGCCGTCGGCATACTGGCTGCAGACCACCTGCGCAACTGCGGCTTCCGGAACTTCGCCTATTACGGATACGCGGCCGTCAGGGAATCACAGCGGCGGCGTGTCGCGTATCGCGACGCTCTCATGGGCTCGGGGGTCACTGCAGAATCGATCTTCGACATCCGTCGCGGAGAGGCAAGGCTCTATCCTAGTTGGCACGACCGCCGCGCCGCCCTCGCGAGGCAACTGGACGCGCTGCCGAAACCCATCGGCGTCTACTCGGGACAGGAGAGATTGGCGGCCAACCTGGTGGATATTGCCGTCGCCAGCGGCTACAAAGTGCCGGAGGAAATCGCTGTTCTCGGTACCGACAACATCCACTACATCTGTGAGTGCCAACGCGTTCCCTTGTCAAGCATCGATACACGGCCCCACGAGCACGGCTACCGTGCGGCCGAGCAACTGGATCGCCTTATGCGGGGCGAGATCGGGTTGGACGCCGACCCCATTCTCATTCAACCCGCCGGGGTTGTCCGTCGACGCAGCACCGATGTGGTTGCCGTCTCTCACCCGCCGGTCTCCAGGACATTGAGGTACCTGCGCGATCACTTCCAGGACCCGATAACGGTTCAGGATCTGCTGCCCATCAGCAGGATGTCGGAGCGCGGACTTCAGAAGGCCTTCGTGAGAGTTTTGGGCCGGACTCCTGGTGCAGAGCTGAGACGGCTTCGGCTCCGGCATGCCAAGAGGCTGTTGAGGGAGACGGATGAGAAAGTTGCCGCCATCGCTCAGGCATGCGGCTACAGCACAAGCACGAACCTCGGAGCAGCCCTCAAGCGTGAGGCCGGCATGACGCCCCGAGCCTACCGGCGCTCGTTCAGCAAGTGAGTATTCGGGATGCGGGTTTCTTAGGGCACCGTTAGGCAGGTGAAGACGTGCTTGGTTGGGGGTAGCGCCGCTCTCCGGGCCGTCAGAAACGCCGCCCGGAGAGCGGCGCAACGTTCGTACAGGAGTACCCCGACCTGCTTGACACCAACGGATCCGGGGCCCCGAATGGCAGATAACCGATCACCACTGATTTCCCCACCCCGATCTCCTCCGGTAGCGGCATACCCGTGCTACTACACTGCATATTGTTGACAATCGACAATAAGAGTCATATGGTAGCGAGCATGAGTATGTGATCCATGAGGAGGCGTTGAATGCCGGCCGCCGTTGTCTACAAGACCATTCGAGAACAGATCGCGGAGCACATTCGGACGGATGTGTTATCGGGCGAGTTTGCCGCTGGGGAACGGCTGCGCGAGCAGTCGTTGGCCACGAAGTATGGGGTCAGCCGGGGACCGGTCCGGGACGCGCTTCTGCAGTTGACGCAAGAGGGGGTATTGGTCGCGAAGCCGAACTGCGGCGTGGCGGTGAACGAGCCATTGACAGCCGCGCTGCAGCCGCTGGTCGTGGATTTGCGGCTGCACATTGAGACGTTTGCCGTCACCCGGGCCATTGCGGGAGCCCGGGAGGCGTTGGTCGGACAGCTGGAAGACCTCGTTTGTGATTTGGAGGCGGCCTGCCGGGCGGAGGATATTCCGGGGGTCGTACAGGCGGACATGGCCTTCCATCGGGCTGTGATCGAGGCCGCAGAAGAGCCGGAACTGCTGGCGATTTGGTTGCCGATTGTCGCCCGGATGATGCTTCACTACACCCGGCACGAGAGCTTGATGGACAGCTGCCGGGAGCACGAGGCCATTCTTGCCGCTGTCCGTGCGGGAGATGTGAACAGCGCGGTTGACGCGCTGGGCCGCAACATCCGTTGATTCCGAGATGAGCACGTGGGGCAACCCCCTGCCCGTCCCTGATTTGAGAGGCGTTTCCACATGAGCAGTGATCGAGCCACCGTTTCCATTGTCAAGGGAGCTCTTTTTGAGAGCCCGTTCGAGTACTCTGAGAAAGACCTGAGAACCGTGCGGGAGATGATCGAGCGGTCTCTGGACCTGATCGGAGGCCTCCGGCAGGCCATCGGCAGCGCTGGGACGGTTGTCGTGAAACCCAACCTGGTTGAGGTCCCCTTCGAGGGGACGGCGGGTTCCGTCGTCACCGATGCCCGGGTGCTGGAAGCACTGGTCGGGATCCTTAAGGACTACGGCGTGAAGCGCGTTTTGGTGGCCGAGGGCAAGTCGGTCAACCTCAAACACGTCGAATCCGGTCCCCGACAGGCATTCGAAGCGTTGGGACTGGGGGATGTGATCAGGCGGGCCGGCGGAGAGATCCTGGGATGGGACGAAGGGGAGTTTGTCGCTGTCGACGTCCCCGGCGGGGAACTCTACAGGACGATCAATGTGCCCAGGTCGATTCTCGATGCCGATGCGTTCATCTCTGTTCCCAAGCTCAAAACGCATTGTCAGACCGAAGTGACGGTTGGCATGAAGAGCATGCAGGGGGTATTCAGTGTGGACGACAAAGTGAACTTCCACAACGAGGCCTTCCCTTGGAAGATGGTGGACATGCTTCGTGTGGCAAAGCCGCACGTGACCATCGTGGACGGCCTGATCTGCGGTGAGGGCTATGGCCCCATCTACACCGAGCCCGTCGAGATGAACCTGATCGTGTCGTCGACCGACGTTGTGGCGATCGATGCGGTCTGCTCGGCCATCATGGGGATAGACCCCTTTGACGTCCCCATCACGAGATTGGGGCACACCGAAGGGATCGGCATCGGTGACCTCGCCCGGATCGATGTCTGCGGGGAGTCCATCGACTCGGTCATGAAGCACTTCAAACGTGCGGGGGAGTGGAATCCCATCGGCTCGAGCGACCGGATCAGGGTCTTTGCCGGTGGGGCTTGCCGGTTCTGTCTCGCTCAGATCGGGGCGGCAGTCACGCGTCTGCGATACGAAGGCAAACTCGATGGGCTTGATGACATCTGTGTCATCATCGGCCACAATGCGCCTTCGCCCGTCAGGGACTACAAGAACGTATTCATCATTGGCGACTGCGCGAGAGACACGGACATCGAGGGCACGTTCATCGGCGGCTGTCCGCCGCTCCCCAGTGTCCAGATCGTCCGCGCTTTCGAGAAGCACCTTAAGGAAGATTGAGCAGATGAAGATCACCGATGTAAGGGCTTTCCCCGTTGCCTTCCCGTTGGATACTCCCGCGCAGGATGCGACCGGCGTGTGGGACAGCTGGAACACGATTATCGTCAAGATCACGGCTGAGGATGGGACGTTCGGTTACGGAGAGATCGGTCCCATTCATGGTGGCGGGATCGCCATCTTCAAGGCCATGGTTGATGACAAGCTCGCAGGCATGGTCCTTGGCGAAGACGCCTTCGACCGTGAAAGGCTGTACGAGAAAATGCTGGGCCGGGGGACGAGTTCCTACGCTCTGGGGCAAAAGGGGGCGATTGTGAGTGCGGTCGCCGGCATTGACATCGCGCTGTGGGATCTTGCCGGCAAGAGCCTGGAGACCCCTGTGTACCAACTTCTCGGCGGACGCGTGCATGAGAAGATCCCCGCTTACGCCAGCGGTTTTTTCGGCAAGAGCGGTCGCCCGCTCACACCGGGAGAGTGTGCGGACGAGGCCAAAGGCTATGCTGACGAGGGATTCAAGGGGGTCAAGATGAAGGTCGGCTTCGGCCATCGCCAGGATCTGCTCAATCTTGAGGCCGTGCGCAATGCCCTCGGCCCCGACCTGGGTATCATGGTCGATGCAAACCAGAGCTACTCCTACCATGACGTCATGAAGATCGCCGACGATCTGGCGGCGTTCGATCTGACCTTCCTGGAGGAACCCCTTCCCATCAACGATCTGGATGCCATGGCTGCGCTCACATCGGCGGTCAAAGTGCCCATTGCCGCGGGTGAGAACTACTACACGCGATTCGAATTCAGGGACGTTTTGGTCAAACGGGCGGTGAACATCGTTCAGCCCGACATCATCCATGCAGGTGGAATTGCCGAGACCAAGAAGATCGCTGCCATGGCCAGCGCCTGGAACGTGCCTCTTGCTCCGCATATCCATGCGACTGTTGGGGTCGCGGCCAGCATCCATCTTCTCGCTTCCACGCCCAACACCCTGGCCGCCGAGTACATCACGAGCGGTGGCTCGTACAAGCTCCGCCAGGCCCTGTACGGTCAGGCATTCATGGCAGATGATGGCTGGGTAAGCGCTCCCGACGAGCCGGGATTGGGGATTCACATCAATGAAGACGCGCTGGAGAGATTCTGCCCTGCAGGGATGAAGTAGACCATTCACGATGGCTGTGTACCCAAGGTGGCCCCGGGCATTCCTGCCCGGGGAGAGAATCGAAGGCAAGAGTGCCTCCGGTCCCTCTCGGGACGGCCGTCTTTCTGGGGGGTAGGTCTCCCGCGGTTCCCTTCTCGATAGACAACTTGGAGCTGAGCAGTGACATACACCGGCACATCAAGACGGGCTTTCCTGGCACACTCGTTGGCCTCTGCCGCGGGCCTGCTGGTTGGCCCTGCTCTGCTTCGAGCGGCGGGCGAGGAGAGCCGCCGGCCCAACGTCCTTTTCATCATTACCGATGATCAGAAACTGGACGCGTTCGGGTTCATTCGGAAGAAGGCACTCACGCCGAATATCGACCGACTGGCTGCTGAAGGCGTCTACTTTTCCCGGGGCTATGTCTCGAGCAGTGTCTGTACGCCCAGTCGTTACACGTGCCTGACCGGTCAGTACGCCAGTCGAGCCCAGAGCGAGAACTTCCGCCGGGCGACAACGGTCGAGGGGCAGACGTCGGTCCAGTGGAACGTGGATCTGCTGCCCAACCAGTTGACCTTGCCCAAGATGCTCCAGCAGGCTGGTTACGTCACTGGTATCGCCGGCAAATGGCACAACGGGGGGGGAAGGAGCTGGCGCCGCCCGAACAAGGAGGTCAAGCGCAATGCTGATCCGGCCGACCCTGAGACTGCTGCGATCCTTCAGGAGGGCCAGGAAGCGCTCCACGAGCATGTGAAATCGTGTGGCTTCAACTACGCGGCCGGCGTCAACCTCGGCAACTTCGGGGCGCACGTCTGCCGCGAGCTTCGCGTGCACAATCAGGACTGGATCACCAAAGGGGCACTGGACTTCATCGAGCAGAACAGGACGCGACCATTCTTCCTCTATATGGCCACATCTCTGATGCACGGCCCCAGCCCGCTCAAGTCTCTCAACGCCGACCCGCGCCTTACCCATGCGGGGGTCCTGAAGGAGCCCTTGCGTGTGCAGCCGTCGCGTCAGTCTGTTTCCGATAGAGCCAAGGCAGCCGGCATCTCGGAGAAGCTGGCCCCCGCAACGTGGCTCGACGACGGTATCGGGGCTGTCCTCAAGAGGCTCGATGAGCTTGGACTCACTGAGGACACGCTCGTGGTCTTTCTCAACGACCACGGTGTCGAGCAAGGCAAAGGAAGCTGCTATGAAGGCGGCGTCCGCACACCAATCATCATCCGTTGGCCAGGCCGCATCAGGCCGGGGACAAGCAAAGCCTTGATTCAGAATATCGATTTCGCGCCGACGATCCTCGATGCCTGTGGCGTCACCCCGCCGGCTGGGATGGATCTCGACGGTAAGACGTTGATGCCGCTGCTGACCCGCAAGGCCGAGATGTTGCGCGATTCCCTTTACTTCGAGATTGGCTACACCCGGGCCGTGTGCACGGACCGCTGGAAGTACCTGGCGTTCCGCATTCCCCCCAGCAAGGAACTCACCCTCGAGCAGCGCAAAGAGGCGTTGGCCCGGTACGCCGCCCAGAAGAAGCGACGCGAGGACAAGACCATCAAGAACCGGCCTGAGGAGCCGCTCTCGCATATGGGGTACCCCGGCGGGCAGAACACCGAACGCGGCAACGCCATCAAACGCTATGCCGGCGTGTACTACGATCGTGATCAGCTTTTCGATCTGGAGACTGACCCGGGTGAGACGAAGAACCTCGCTGCCGACCCAGCTCATGCGGAACAGCTGGCCGCGATGAAGGCCCTTCTCACGCAGCACCTGCAACGCGTCCCGGGAACATTCGCGGAGTTAAAGGCGCTATGACAACCGGATTCCCCTGTAAAATGCCACTGGAGAAGCCTGTCGACCGGCCGTTGAGCGCAGCCATGGCGCGGATGTACGACCAGTGGAACCCTCTCGAGGACCGAGGCAACGAGTTCTACAGCAACTTCAAGTACACGCCGTTGGAGGGCTTCTCCCGGGAACCAAACGTCTCCCGCCGCGATCCTTCGAAAGTGATCCGGGTCAGCGGCACCTACTACGTCTACTACACCTGTCGCCGCACCGAAGGCCCTCCACGCGGCCCGGCCAACGCGACCGACACGCTTCCGTCGTTCGATTGGGATCTGGGCGATGTGTGGGTTGCGAAGAGCGCAGATGGTCTCGCCTGGGAGGAGATCGGCCCGGCCACGCAGCGTCCAGCCAAGGGCGAGTTCGGCTGGCGCTCCAACTGCACGCCTGACATTCTGGTGTGGAAGGGCAGATACTACTTGTTCTACCAGGCCTACAGCGAGGTCATTGAGGGCGGGGACTTCTGCCCCGTGACCGTGGCCGAGTCGGACACGCCGGTGGGGCCCTTCCTCCCGCTTGGTCGTCCAGTCATCGAACCGAGCCCCGCCGGCGCCTGGGATGACGCCTGCATCCACGATCCATTCCCATTGATCTACAACGGCAGGATCTGGCTCTACTACAAAGGCCAGAACGCGACCAAAGGGGCTCCCGGACACATGACCCGTGCACAGGGGGTGGCCATCGCCGATCACCCGCTCGGCCCGTTCGAGAAATCGTCGTTGAATCCGGTGCTCAACTCCGGGCACGAGACGTGTCTCTGGCCCTACCGTGAAGGCATCGCGGCCCTGGTCAGCCTGGATGGCCCGGAGAAGAACACGATCCAGTACGCACCGGACGGCCTTAACTTCGAGATGGAAGCCCTGGCTCAAGTTCCCCCGGTCGCCCCCGGACCGTTCGTCCCCGATGCCTTTGCCGACAACGGCGACGGACGCGGCATCACCTGGGGCCTTTGCCATATCAATCCCGACGGCGGAGGGGCGGTGAACGAATCGGTTCTCGCGCGCTTTGACTGCGATCTCAGTCGGGATATCGATCGCGACCTCTTCAAACGCAATAACCTGCGCTTCAACGAGGAGACGTATTTCCAGCGCGTCTGCCGATTGCCCGACGGCATGCGGAACACGATCGCCAGGCAACGTGAGCAGGTGGACCGGGACACGACTGGCACGGAATGACAGCCTGCCGCTCGAGGGTGGCTATGACAACGAGACCTGGAAAGGGCGACAATGAACCCGAACACGAGCTTACGTTGGCGCCAGATCCATCTGGATTTCCACACCTCCGAGCATTGCCCCAATGTGGGCGGAGAGTTCGACGAAGAGCAGTTCATCGATTGCCTGCAGAAGGCGCACGTGGATTCCGTCACGATCTTCGCGCAGTGCCACCACGGCTGGTGTTACTACCCGACCAAGACCGACATGCGGCATCCGCATCTGCAGACTGATCTGGTTGGCCGCATGCTGGCCGCCGGCAAGAAGGCGGGAATCAACATGCCGGTCTACATCACCGTGCAGTGGCATGACAAGGCGTCCCGCGAGCATCCCGAGTGGTGCGTCCGGCGGCCTGATGGCTCGATCGAGGGCCCGCCGCCCAAGCATCCCCACAGCCCGAAGAAGCAAGGCTGGTACCGACTGTGCTGCAACACACCCTATCTGGAGGAGAGCGTACTGACCGTCACCCGCGAGGTCATGGAGATGTACAACCCCTCCGGGATCTTCCTCGACATCACCGGCGAATCGGCCTGCCTCTGCGACTGGTGTCTCCGGGACATGCGAGAAAAGGGACTGAATACGGACAATGCCGGGGACCGTATGGTCCAGGCTCGGGACGTCTACAAGAAATACCTGAAGGCCACCAGTGAGATCGTCTGGGCTCACAACCCTGACGCCACGCTGTACCACAACAGCAGTGACAAGAAGGGGCGCCACGACCTGTATCCGTACTGGTCTCACTACGAAATCGAGTCACTTCCCACCGGTCTCTGGGGGTACAACCACTTCCCGGTCAACGCCCGCTACTTCACCATGCTGCCCGACTGCCAGGTGATCAGCCAGACTGGTAAGTTCCATCGCATGTGGGGTGAGTTCGGCGGCTTCAAGAACCCCATCGCGCTGCAGTACGAGGTCGGCCAGATCACCTCTCTGGGATGTCACTGCATGGTGGGGGATCAACTCCATCCCAATGGGAAGATGGACGAAGAGACCTACCGCATCATCGGCGAAGCCTACGAACGCGTCGAGGCGCGGGAGGCGTGGCTTGAGGGTGCAGTTTCTGTTGCCGATGTGGCCATCCTGTCACCATCCGCCGTGCACAAGAATCGGGAGCTGGAATGTAGCGAGAATGGCGCCGGCCTGATGCTGATGGAGGCGCAGATCCCTTTCGCGGTGCTGGACGAGACCATGGATTTCGCCCCCTACCGACTGCTCATCTTGCCCGACAGTGTCCTGGTTGACGATGAACTGAAGAGTGAGCTCAACGCCTTCGTTGCCGCTGGGGGAAAACTGCTTCTCTCCGGGGATAGCGGACTGAATCCGGCACGCAACGGCTTTGCCGTCGACATCGGTGCGGAGTTCGAGGGCATGTCACCGTGGGACGTTGAGTACATCGTGGTTGGCGATGAGGTGGCTGACCAGATGGTCCGGACCCCGTTCCTCGTCTACGAGTCCGGCGTGACCACGACTGTCGGCGATGCCGAGGTGCTCGCGGAGACCTGGCAACCCTACTTCAATCGCACCTACGGGCATTTCTGTTCGCACCGGAACACGCCGTACGACAAACCGGCCGACTGGCCCGCCGTCATCCGCAAGGGCGGCGTGATCCACATCGCTCAGCCTATCTTCCGCGTCTACGACGATCAAGGCATGCAACTGCACCGGGACTTGGTACTGAACTGTATCGATCTGCTCTACGACGAGCCCTTGCTCACGGTCAATCTGCCGTCATGCGGGCGTGTCGGCTTAATGCGTCAGCCGCAGGAGAATGACCGGCTTGTCCTGCATCTGATGTATGCGGTCCCGATCAAACGTGGTCAGACACATGTCATCGAAGATATTGTGCCTTTGACGGACGTCGCGGTGTCGGTCAGGGCGCCGCGAGAACCTACCCGAGTCTACCTGGCTCCGGAGGACAGCGACCTGGACGTCAGCTGGTCTGACGGGCGTCTCGAGTTCGTGCTCCCCCGTCTGGAAATGAACCAGATTGTTGTGATTGAGTAATCCTGAGTCGAAGGAGCTACGGTCCCCATGTCAGCGCCACGCGTCCCAACTGTCCTCCGCCGATGCCTCGTCTCCGGGCTATTGTCCATCGTCTCGGTAGCCTCCGCAACCGGCCCTGACTGGCCTCAGTACCGAGCCGATGGCGCCCGCTTGGGATATACCCCAGAGGAACTACCAGGCGAACTCACTCTCGATTGGGTGCGCGCGCCTCGGCACGCCCCGCACCGGGCTTGGGTAGGACGCCTGCTGTCCCCCTCCCGGATGCATTTCGATTGGTGCTACACCCCGGTGGTTGCGGGAGGGAGGGTCTTCTTCGGCAGTTCGGCTGATCATCAGATCCACGCACTGGATGCGGCGACGGGCAAGGAGATATGGCGCTTTTTCACGGGTGGTCCAGTGCGGTTTGCTCCGGCGATCTGGCGGGAGCGGCTCTTCGCCGTGAGTGATGACGGCTGTCTCTATTGCCTGGACGCGAGGACAGGCGACTTGCTGTGGAGCATGCAGGCCGGACCGGGCCCCGAGCGCATGATCGGCAATGGCCGGCTGGTATCTCGCTGGGCGGCGCGAGGCGGCCCGGCCATTCGTGACGGTGTCGTCTACTTCGCGGCGGGGCCCTGGCCAGTGGAAGGCGTCTACGTCTACGCTGTGGAGTGCGCCAGTGGACGCGTCGTGTGGTGCAACGACGTATCAGGAGACTATGAGATCGAACATCCGCACATGTTCTCGGTTGGGCGGGGAAGCGTCGGGGCCCAGGGATACCTTGCCGTCAGCAGAGACAACGTGCTTGTCTCAACAGGCCGGTCGACCCCGGCCGTCTACGATCGCGAAACGGGACGCCTGGAGCACTTTCACCTGAGCCGATACGGAGGGAAGACACCGTGGGGCGTAGGGGGCGGGGACACGGTTGCCATTGGGGATGTGTACTACAACGGCGGCTTCGTCTTCGATTTGGCGACGGGATTGCGCTACAGCGCGGTGGGCCGTGATGATCGCTGGAATGCCTTCAGCATCAAGGGGCACAAGTACCACGGCCAGTTCCTTGATGGTCCGAGGCGCAATCTCGTCGTTACACCGGCTGGACTTCTGCATTACCACGGGAGTGAGCTTCACGGCGGTACGCTGACGACCAAGACCCACGTTGCGCGGCGCGAAGCACAGGTCCTCAAGTACGCCAGAGAACTCACTCATGTGGGCAAGGTCCAGGCGAAAGGCAATGCGGCCAAATATCACAAGGAGCGCATCGACGAGGCCCCGTTCGTGAAAACGATGTGGACCGTTGACACGGGAGTGGAGGCCACAGCCATGATCGCAGCCGGTTCGGTTGCCTACCTGGGAACCGACAAACGCGTGATGGCGTTTGACACAGCGTCCAGGAAACTCGTCTGGTCGCGTCCCGTGGACGGCGTTGTCCGGGCGTTGGCCGCGGCCGACGGACGTCTGTTCGCTGCCGTAGACAACGGGGCCGTCTACTGCTTCTCTGCGAAGGGGAAGGGCACGGTTCTCCGGCCACGTCCGGAACGGTCTCCCTACTCCGATGCATCCCCGTTGGCGCGTTTCGCCGTCGAGATTCTGCGCCGAACGGGAATCAGCAAGGGGTACTGCCTGGACGCGGCGTGCGGGGATGGGGAATTGGCTTTCCACCTTGCTCGCCTTAGCGATCTCTACGTCGTGGCCGTCAGCGCCAGTGCAGACGAGGCCCGTTTGGCGCGGGAGAAACTGGATGCCGCCGGCATCTATGGAACGCGGGTGACGGTGCTCGAAGGGCCCGTGTCGGAAAGTCTATTCCCACCTCACTTTGCCAATCTGATCGTCTCGCAGGCGTCGTTCGCCGAGGGAACTGCCATCGAGACCGGTTTTCTCATGCCGCATCTGTCTCCGGAACGTGGGCGGCTTTGCGGACTCCGCAACGGCGTGTTGGAGGCCGTTTCTCGGCCTCCGCTCGAGGGAGCAGGGAGTTGGACGCACAGTCTGGGAGACTCGGGTAACTCCCTGTGTTCGGACGATGAGCTGGTGAGTGGCCCGTTGGGAATTCTCTGGTACGAGGACGAGTGGATGTTGACCATCGATCGCCACGGCAAGAACCCCGCTCCTCTCTATGCCGACGGGGTTATGATTCGCGTGGGATTGGATGCGGTCAAGGCCGTGGACGCCTACAACGGCACTGAGCTCTGGAAACGGCAGGTTTCTGGTCTGCTCCGTGACTACCGAGGAGGAAGCGCGGTGGGGGCTGTGGCCATGGGCAGCATATGCTGCATTGAGAACGGAGCCCTGTATTTGCGTCACGAGAACCACTGCTTGGTGCTGGATCTGCAGACCGGTGAGCAGCGCGCCAAACACCCCGCTCCCCTCCGCCCTGACGGCAAACTCGGTACGTGGGGCTATCTGGCTGTTGAGCATGGCATCCTCATCGGTACGCTTGCCAACGAAGAACACGCGGTGAAGGGACAGCACGGCAATGGCGGGGAAGCAGTTCAAGATCCCATGCACCGCCATTTCACCGAGTCGATCTTCCTGTTCGCAATGGATGCCGCAAATGGCACGGTCATCTGGACACAGCCTGCTCGGGACTCGATCCGGAACAATGCCGTTGCCTTGGGGAATGGTCGTGTCTACTTCATCGATCGGGAACCGGCGGCGATGGACCGCCTGCTGAAGACCGAGGTCGCTGCCCGACGCCGAGGGGGGAAGCCTGTCCCAACGCATGCACCCGGCCTGCTCGTCTGTCTGGAAGCTGAGAACGGTCGCGAACTGTGGCGGACCGAGGACGATGTCTTTGGCACGACACTTGGGCTGAGCAAGAAGCATGACTTGCTGGTGATGTCCTACAACAAAGTTGGGCGCTCTCTCCCCTCCGACGGGCATAGCAAGCGGGCCCGTTGCTACCGGGGCGCGACCGGCGAACGCGCGTGGGACGTGGACAAGATCTGGGCCCGTCCCGTGCTCAACGACCAGATTATGTACTGCTTCCGCGGTGCCTTTGACCTGCTCACGGGGGAACAGCGCCCACTGAAGCCAGGAGTCGCGCCGGACGCCCCGTCCGCAGTCTGGTCTGTCCTAGGTAAGGGGATCGGTTGCGGCACCCCGTTGGGTTCTCGGAACATGCTGTTCGTGCGTTCCGGTGCGGTTGGCTACTACGACATCACACACAACTCGGGTTGGATGGAAACCTACGGCGGCATCCGCAGCGGTTGCTGGCTCAACGCCATTCCCGTGGGCGGCATCGTCTTGATGCCCGACGACACTCGAGCCTGTCGGTGTTCTTTCCCCAACCAGGCCAGCATCGCGTTGTACCGGCGCCATACGCGGCCGCCAGACGTGCGGCCGACGCACGGACAGACCAACTGGCGGTACACCCAGCGCCTGTCTCGGAGCGAACTCGACTTCACAGGAGTCCTTCGGCTGACAATTCTCCCTCCGGGCGACGGATCCTACGAACTGCGATACACTCTCGATGGTACCGCGCCGGACGAGACGTCGCCGCTCTACTCCGAGGCGTTGAGTATCGAGAAAACCACTGTGGTCAGCGCGGCTGCCTACAGCGACGGCATCCGCAGATCACTGCGCCTGGGCGTGAACTGTGTCGCGGTCGAAAAGCTGGCAGATGACGACGGCGGGAAAGCGTCTCGGAAAAGTCCCCGCAAGCGTGAAGCGAAGGAAAAACGATGATGCGTGGATGTTTCTTTCCGATCCTGTTAGCGGGTGCATGCCTACCGTTGCGGGCGGCTGAGCTGCCCGACCTGTCCGCACTCAAGCCGGGTGACACCATCCGGTTGCCCTCGGGTCGATACCCTCACCCCATCGTTCTGGATGGACTGAAGGGCACGAAGGGGAAACCCATCCGCATCGTGGCGGAGCCGGGCGCGGTGCTTGACGGGACGCGTCTGATCACGACCCCTTGGAGGTTGTGGCGCGAGGGCATCTGGCGCACGCAGATCGAGGACGACATCTGGCAGCTTTTCGTTGGCGAGCAGCTCGTCCACGTTGCTCGTTGGCCGGACGCGTCTTTCGAGGATGGCTCGCTTTGGCGCATGACCCAGTGCATGCGCTCGGCAGACGGGGGCTATAACAAGCGCAAGGAAGCGTTCTTCGGGCGCTGCGAGGAGGGCCTGATCTATGATGCACCCTTCAAGTCCCACACAGGCAAAGCCGGCTTCCATGAGGGTGACAGCCGCTATGAGGTTACAGGCGAGCAGCAGTCGCTGGCCGAGTCCGGGAAGGACTTCACCGGCGCTGTCGCCGTGCTCAATATTGGGCATTGGCTGACCTGGGCGCGCCGCATCACCGAGCACAGCCCGGGCACCGATCACTTCCGCCACGAAACGGGCAAAGAGCAGACATCCCTCCAGCGCTTCTTTGCCTGGTACGTGTTGGGACTGGCTGCGTTGGATCGTCCCAACGAATGGTGGTTCGACGCGACGAACAAGACGGCCTACTACATGCCGCCACCCGGGCAGGATCCCAACACGATGGAGCTGCGAGGGAGGACACAGGACTTCGCCATCGACCTGCAGAACTGCGCACACCTGACTTTCGAGGGATTGGACATATTCGGCGCAGGCTTCTGGATTCGTGACTGTGAGGGCATCTCCTTCGAGAATTGCCGGTTCCGCTTCTCAGCTACAAACAAGTGGGTTTTGGGCGAGTTCAAGTGGTTCGCCTTCTTCAACCCGGTTGCCAATGCCAATAAGATGCCTGTCGTGCGTGGCGGGAAAGGCAATCGGTTTGCCAATTGCCAATTCGCTTTCTGCAATGCGCCGCTCTACTTCGGCAGTGAGGGAACCGTGGTCGAGAATTGCCTTTTCCACGATATCGAGTGGGACCTGAACTCCAACGGCGCGTCAGGAGCGGTGGTCATCGGCAAGGACTGCGTGTTCCGTCGCAACACAGTCTGGCGTACCGGGAACTCCGAGGGCATTCGGGCGTTAGACAGCGGCGCGCGCATCGAGCTGTGTCGTGCTTTCGATATGGGCAATCTCCAGCATGACGGCGCGGCCATCAATGTCGGCACGCGCAACCAGATCCGGGCCGTCGTTACCCGGAACTGGGCACACGACGCCAATCGTCAGGGCATACGCTTCGACTACCACGGCACCAACATCCTGCGCGAGGATGGTCAGATCCACGGGGACGGGGTCTACACGCGAAACGTCACTTGGAATACCCAGCCCAGTCAGGTCAAGGGCGACCGTCACCTGATCCTCAACAACACGGTCGTGAACGTGAACAGCTACCCCGACCCCGAGAAGGAACTGATGAACATGAGCGTGCAGGGCTTCAAGTCCATGCACGAGATCGAGGGCAACGCCAACAGCCTGACCCGGAACAACCTTGCCAACCTGTCGCACCGTTCATGGAACCTGAAGCCGAGAGGCGGACAGAAAGGCTGGTGGACCCGGAAGGACGGCTACAAGCAACCTGGCCCCTATGTCATTCCGGGGGTCTGCGACCACAACATGCGGGAACCGGGAGCCGCCTACACCTACCTGCGCGACCCGCAGAACCTGGATCTTCGGCCGAAGGGGGAATCGCCGCTGGTTGACGGCGGGCAGAGCGTTGCCGCAGCCGAAGTGAGAAGTCCTGTCGCGCGGTTCGAGGACCTGACGTTCCTCGGTACTGCCCCTGACATCGGGGCCTACGAACACGGTGACAAGCGCTACTGGATACCGGGCTGTCAGCTGCCGCAGGCGTCCACGCCTGTGCCGCCCGATGGGGCCGTCGGCGTGAAACAGGACGCGGACTTGATGTTCCTCGAAGCGTACCAGTGCACGTACCATCGTGTATGGTTCGGCACGGACGCGAAGGCGATGACGTTGATTGCCGACCTCGAGGATGACACAACCAACATCGTCACCCCGCCGAAGCTGCGCCCGGGCATAACCTACTGCTGGCGCGTCGACGCGGCGCGTGGTGGCGAGACAGAGCCGGGACAGGTCTGGCGCTTCCGGACAAAGTGAGCTGCCACGTGGGGGCGTTAACAGACCGAGAGACAGGCACAGGGCTCCGTAGCATGACCCTCAACAGCAACCATACACCGGAAGCTGTTCACCCAAATTCCCGGCTCAGCGCAGCCACGGCTCGTCATCGTCGCGATGACAGCGAGAACGAGCTCTACACGCGCTTCCGCTATGAGCCGGTGCAGGGACTGGGGTACGAAGAGGGGATCAACCGTCGCGATCCGAGCACGATTATCAAGGTCGGCGAGCTCTACTACGTCTGGTACACGCGTTGCACGGACCCCAAGTACAAGTGGCTGAACACAGACCTCTGGTATGCGACCAGTCTCGATGGTCGCAGCTGGACGGAACACGGCCCGGCCGTCGAACGCGGCCTCGAAGGGGACTGGGATGACTTCAGCGTGTTCACCTGCAATATCCTCGTGGCCGATGGCATGTATTACCTCTGTTACCAGGCCCGCAGCTTCCGCAGTGCGCGCAACGTGGTCGGAATGGCCAAGGCCTGCTCTCCCGGCGGGCCTTGGGAGAAGCTTCCCGAACCGATTCTGCAGACAACACCGGACGGCAAGCTCATTGACGAGGGCAGCGGCTACGCCAACTGGTCGCGGTCCGAGGAGAAAGGCCCGTGGGACAGCGGCGCCGTGCACGACCCCGGCATCCTCCCTCGCTTCGGCACGTACTGGCTCTACTACAAAGGTCACCAGATCGGGTCCACCATGCCCGCGGACTCCAAATGGGGCGTGGCCGTTGCGGACAACCCGGAAGGACCGTACGTGAAGCATCCGCTCAATCCCATCACCAACAGCGGTCACGAAATTTGGGTGTGGCCGTGGAAGAGCGGCGTCGCTGCCATCGTGGACTGGGCCGGTCCAGAAAAGGACACGGTCCAATATTCCGAGAATGGCGTGAATTTCGACGTCGTCGCAGCACTTGAGGATGTGCCTCCGGCCGGCCGGGCCTACATCCCGGATAAGTTCACCGATCCCGTTCCGCGACATGGGACTGGTTACGTCAGCGGCGGCGCCTCGAGGAACAGGACGTGTGTCCCGAGGCCTCCAAGGACCTGCTGCCGCCGGAGCCCGTGATTGAGCTTTGGTGCGGGCAAGGCGAGAAGGCGGATCTTGCCCGCCGCCGACGCGGGATCATTCGGGTTCTGAGTTTGACATCACTGAGGAGCAGATGATATGACCAACGAACCGAAACTGAGCGCCGCCGGCAAGCGTGCTCTGAACTACACCAAAGGCCCCGAGTGGTACTGCGATTTCCGCACCAGGACAGTGGGTGGAGACTTGGGGACATGCGAGGAAGGCGTCATTCGTCGTGATCCGAGCGCCGTTCTGGAGATTGACGGCGTCTACCACGTGTGGTACTCAAAATCAGCGGGGGTCTGCCAAGGCTTCCTGACCGGCAATCCGGATGCCAAGGTCTTCCCCTGGGACTACTCTGAAGTGTGGCATGCCACATCGATAGACGGCTGGACCTGGAATGAGCAGGGCTTGGCCGTCGGTCGCGGGGCGCCGGGAGCCTACGACGACCGAAGCGTCTTCACACCGGAGGTCTTCGCCCATGGGGGCAAGTACTACCTCGTGTACCAAGTGGTCAAGTCCCCGTACCTGTGCCGCGTCAAGAACCAGATCGGGATGGCGATTGCCGATGACCCCGCAGGACCGTGGAACAAGCTGCCGGAGCCGATCCTGTCACCCACGGATGATGGTGAGTGGCTCGGAGATGAGGACAACCGCTTTGTGGTCAAGGAGCGGGGCAGTTTCGATAATCACAAGGTCCACGATCCCTGCCTCATGTCCTTCCGCGACAAGTTCTACCTCTACTACAAGGGTGAGACCATGGGGGAGCAGATGACGTTCGGAGGGCGTGAGATCAAATGGGGGGTTGCCATAGCCGAGGATCCCAGGGGGCCTTACGTCAAGAGCGAGTACAACCCGGTGACCAACTCCGGCCATGAGGTCTGCGTGTGGCACCACAACGGCGGCATCGCGGCGCTTCTCACAACGGATGGCCCTGAACGGAACACGATGCAGTGGGCTCCGGATGGCATCAACTTTGAGATCGAAGCTCACATCAAGGGTGCTCCGGAAGCCCTCGGGCTTTTCCGCATGTCGGATCACGAGGAAGGTCCACTGGAAGGCATCCGCTGGGGGTTGTGCCACGTTGTCCGGCGCAACGAGGGGTTCATCCAGCGTTTCTGGATTGACGAGGACCACAAGAATCGTGTCATGGGGAGAATCGCGGACCGCTGAGCGCTCTGCACAATCATCAACGACACGAGGCCGCTGGGGACATGCCCACGGCCCAGAAGGAAAAGACGACGATGATTCGACGTATGATCCCTTTGTTCGCTGTACTGATCGGCATGGTCTCCTGCCAGCACGAGCCTGTGCCTTCAGTGACCCAACTGCCCCCGGTTGCCCTCATGGAGAAGGCGCGCTTGGAGTCTCTCTTTGGCGAGGTCGCCAAACGTTACCCATGCGAGGTCAAAGACCAGGTCAACGAGATGATTCCACGGATCCACACGGTGGCCTGGGCTGAGGACCTCGGAGAGGTCAATGGTGAGATGCGCATTCCCGTGCCGCCGGACATGGTGCGTGTCTGGAAGCTGTTCAATGACCTGCGGTTCTATGGCAGTGGGTTGGGGAAGCCGGGACAAGCCATACACTTCGAGACACCCACCGGCAACCATGAGTACGGCTTTTGGCGGGACAAGGACATGATGCTCGCGGGGCATTCCAACCGCATGCGTCCAACGGATGACACCTATGAAGGCTACACAATCGTCGTCAAAGGACGGGGGAGGATCGATCGTGTTGTCCTGCGCAGCAACCACGGCGTCTCCGCCAAGTTCGATGACAACCCCTGGTCCACCCTCGGCAAAGACAAGCCGATCAAACGGGTCAAGATCACCGTGGATGCCACCCGCCGCCGTGCGATTGCCGGGAGCGTCCGCCTCGAACGAGAGAAATTCTGGCGCATTCCATCGCACGATGGGACTCATCCGGACGGGATTGTTGCTGCTACTTACTGCGCTGGGAAGGGGTTTCTTCCGGGGCGAGGCATATGGAAGCTGGACGGACTCACCAGGTGGGGCATCGGCGGGCTCAAACTGAAGGAAGATGCCCTAAAGCCAGGCAAGCCGGACTACACGGCCATGGCGGGACTCACTCTGGATGCGGACGCCAAGACCATGCGTGAAGCCGCGTTTCCGCGCGACTTCAGACAGGCAAATTGCTTCGACAATTGGCCGCCGTTCATGGCCCTCAAAGGAACTCGCGTCAAGAACCACCGCGGCACCCCCGCGGACTTCCACGAGGCGGCCAAGCTTGCTTCCGCGGCTATCGGTTGGCAGAAAGCCACTCGAGGCAACGCGGATCACTGGTGGGAGGTCAAGAACGAGTCGACAATCACTGATGAATGGGTCCTGCACGCGGAGGAAGGTGTCGACAGCTGGGGGGAGTTGGCCAGGTTTCACAACATCATGGCCGACACCATTCACGGCGACCATCCCGAGGTCCTCGTCGGTGGCCCAACCAGCGCCTGGATGGCCCTGCATCACGGTGACTTTGGCCTAGGCCGTAAGCAGTTGCGCTTCATGGATGAGACCAGGGCGTACCTCGATTTCTACTCACACCATTTCTACGAGGGCAAGCAGCTCATCCTCTCCGAAGGCGACGCGTTCTCCGGCGGCTACCTCATGGGGCGGCTGGAAGGATGCCTCGACTTGTTGCGCAATCACATGGAACTGACCGGCAACGTGAAACCCATGTTGGTCACCGAAACAGGTACGCTGGCGGACCGTAATTCGGAAATGGGGATCTGGCTGAACACCAAGAACATGAGCAGCTACCTCGTGCGCTACATGAACCAGGCCGACAAACTCGACTTGGTCAGCCTTTGGCTGATTCCTTACGTGTGGTGGGACAAGCACAGTCACTCGCTCTTCAACAAGGGCGAGGACGGCAAACTGACCATGGACCCAAAGGTCGGGTACTTCCTGGATCTCTGGACCGACTACCGCGGAGACCGGCTGCCCAGCCTCGTGGTGACCCGGGACACCAACGTCCATCTGCACTCAGTGATCGACGGCAACACAATCTGGGTGGCGATCAACAACCTCAACCCCTACCGCATCCACGCCGACCTCTCCCTGATGGCCGGCTCAGCCAAACCTGTTCGCGTCGAGCAACTGCGGCTCTATTTCGACGGCGGAAAGGTGCATTTCGAAACCGTTGAGCATGCTGAGCTTAGTGCTTTTCCCGTCGCCGTCGAGGAGACCTCGCTCATCAAGATACGCCTTGACCGGCCTTCTCCGGCCACGGCGACCCTCGACGAACGCACGTTCTACGGAGACAAGGTCCTGCAGCCGACCGGCCAACCTGTCGTGTTCTCGGTGAAGTGCCCTGCGGGGGATATCGCCCAGGCGGACCTCCGCATCTGTGTTTCGAGAGATGGTGGATTCAGCCGCAAGATGACCGTCGTCTTCAATGACAGGATAATCCGGCGTCGTATGGTCATTACGCCACAGACGAAGCCCGGAAACTACTGGGGCTATGTGACGGTCAGTGTTCCTCCTGAGCTTGTTCAGCGGACCAATACGGTCTCGGTCAGTGTGCCGGAGGAGCGTGGCTACGTCACCACCGTTGCCTTGATCAACGCGTACACGACGCCTGCGATGGAGGGACGGGAATGACACAGCCCAATGTGATCATCATCCTGACCGATGATCAGGGATACGGTGATGTGGGCTGCCATGGGAACCCCTGGCTGCGGACCCCGCATCTGGATGCGTTGCAGGCAGAGTCGGTTCGCTTGACAGACTTCCACGTCGATCCCATGTGCGCCCCGACGCGAGCTGGCCTGATGACCGGCCGCTACTCGGCCCGAACCGGCGTCTGGAGCACCCTGACCGGCCGCTACATCATGAGTCCGGACGAGACGACGATAGGCGACGTTTTCCGGACATCCGGCTACGCGACAGGTCTGTTCGGCAAATGGCACTTGGGGGACTCGTGGCCGTATCGTCCCCATGATCGTGGATTCCAGGAAACGCTCAGCTTCGGCGGCGGGGTCGTCGGTGAGATCCCGGACTATTGGGACAACGACTACTTCAGCGCGACGTATCTGCGCAACGGCGTGCCGGAGCGATTCGACGACCGCTATTGCACCGACGTCTGGTTCGACGAAGCCATCGCGTTCATCGACCGGCATCGTGACGGCCCGTTCTTCTGCTACATCCCGACCAACGCCCCGCATAGTCCCTTCAATGTCTACGGGAGTTACAGTGATCCCTACGTCGCGATGGGCGTCCCGGAAGAGCGCGCCCGGTTCTACGGCATGATCACCTGCATTGACGAGAATATCGGCCGCCTGCGGGACCATCTGTCTGCCGCCGGCCTGAGGGACAACACGATCCTCGTATTCATGGGGGACAACGGGACGGCTTGCGGGTGTGGCCTCGATCGTGACGGTTTTGTGACGAATGGCTACAACGCCGGCCTGCGCGGCAAAAAGTGCTGGGCGTTCGAGGGCGGGCATCGCAACTCCTGCTTCATTCACTGGCCGGCCGGGGATCTCACCGATGGTCGTGATGTCGATTGCTTGAGCGCCCAGATCGACCTTCTCCCCACCCTCGCTGAGCTCTGCGGTCTCCGCAGGCCCGATGTACGGCTCGACGGGCGCAGCATCGCCACCATCCTGCGTGGTGAGCGGCAGGACCATGAGGAAGAGCGCGTTCTGTGCGTCCACAACCAGCAGCGTGACACTCCGGTCAAATACAAGGACTTCCAGGTCATGACCTCGGACTGGCGGCTTGCTCAGACCGCGCAATGGGGCGGGAAGAGTCGCCAGCTCTTCGATATCCGCCATGATCCCGGTCAAGCACGGGACCTGTCCGCGGAACATCCCGAGACTGTTGAGCGATTGATGGCCGAGTACGAGGGCTGGTGGGCTTCGATCTCTGAGCGTTTCGGTGACATTTCCCCAATCTATATTGGCGGTGAGCAGAATCCGGTGAAAATCACCTGCCATGCCTGGCACGGGAAAGAAGGGCTGTACAACCAATGGCACGTGCGCCCGGGCCTGGTGGACAACGGCTACTGGCCCCTCGAGGTCGTCACCGCGGACGAGTATGAGCTCCGCCTGTCTCGCTGGCCGGAAGAGGCGGATACGCCGATTAGGTCAGCCATACCTCCTCGCAGCGGTGTGCCTTTCGTGGATGACTTCGTGCCCGGGGAAGCCTTGTCGATTGTGGAGGCCCGGATTAGCGTCGGAGGCACTGTGCAATGCTGCCCGGTGCACGAGACCGATGCAGCGGTCTCATTTCGCGTGCAGCTCCCTGTGGGACGCACCCGACTCGAGACAGTTTTCACCGACGAAGAAGGCGTTGTCCGTGGCGCCTATTACGTCTACGTCAGCAGAATTGGGAGCTGAAACGATGGCGAAGCGAACGGTGACAGCTCTGCTGGCGTTTCTGTTGCCGGTCCTGACCCATGGCCAGACGCCGGAACACCTGAAGCGCTCAGACGTCATCTTCCCTTACATCGCGCCGGCTGAGGCGTACCGGCGATACGGCGCTACCGTCGTCGCCTGGGGGTTTCGCCCGTGGAACGTCGATGGCGCGGAGTTGACCACGGAATGGCGTCGCAGGCGCGACGTGGCCCATAGCGTCGGCGCCCGGTTCCAGGCGCGTGTGGAGTTGGACGGGGCCTGGAGACGCTGGATCGATTTCGCGCCCAACCCCGAGGAGGCCGCGTGCCGGTCGCTCGAAGGCAACGTCCTCACTTACAAGTTCTGGGCGGCGACCCACAAAGGGCATCCTGCCTACCAATGCTGCACGAATTCCCCGACGTATCGCGAGTATCTGGTGCAGCAAGCCCGCGAGGCGCTGTCGTCCGAGCCGGACATGCTGCTGCTCGACGCAATCCAGGTGACATCGAGAACGTTCTGGCGCGGCGGTTGTTTCTGCAGGTCGTGCGTCGAGGCGTTCCGGGCGTACCTCCGGACGGAAGTCCCGAGTGAAGCGTTAGCCAAGCACGGCATCGACGACATGGCGACATTCGACTACGGTGCGTTTCTCCGGGGGCGTGGTGTGACGGACAAGGAGTTCGGCAAACAGGTCACCCGTTGGCCGGCGACGCTGCCGTTGGCGCAGGAATACCTGACGTTCCAGCACCTTGCTGCGCGCGGCTTCATCGACGCTTTCCGACGCCGCGCCGAGGAGATCGCCGGCCGTCGTCTACCCATCGGCACCAGCACCCTCCTTCGGCAGCCACGGGACTGGTGGGCGTTCCCGGTAGCTGACCACTACACCATCGAGGCAATGTTCTACGCGAAGAAACGGGCGATCCCGCGGGAACCGATCTTCAGATACAAACTCGCCGATGCCCTCAACACACGCGTGCTGGCCACAGGGGTCCCTCAGTGGGACTTCACGTTCGTCCGCGACAACGCCCTGCCCGGCTTGGTCCGCACCTGGATTGCCCAAGCCTATGCGTACGGCCACCAGTTCATGGTCCCTCACAGCATGTGGTGCGGTGAAGGCGACAAGGCGCGGTACGAGAGCAAACCAGGCGACTGCGACGACCTCTATCGGTTCGTCCGCAAGTACGCGGAGCTGTTCGACCGCTATGAACCCGTCGCCCAGGTGGGTGTACTCTACAGCAACACTGCCTTCCGCCGTTGGCGGCGACAGGCGCAGGACGTTTGCTACGAACTGACGAAACAGAACATCCCTTTCCGTTTTGTCATTGCCGGGGACGACTGGATGCCCGTCGATCTGCGCGAGCAAGACCTGGCGGATCTGAAGGTACTGGTTGTGGCGCCTCCCCCCATCGTCGGAACGAAGCAACTCACCGTGTTGCGGGTGGCAAGCGAACGGACCGTCGAATGGCCGGACGAGGATCGTCTGTTCGACCTGCTGCCGCGGCAGGTCACCGTCACCGGGGCTGCCAACGTGACCGTGCTGCCTCGTGCCAGGCAGGAGAATGCGAGCTGGCCCTTCGTCTGTCACTTATTGAACGGCAACTACATGCCTGGCAGCGACTCCATGCAGCCGCAGCAGGACTTTACGGTCAGCCTTTCAGCATCGCTGCTGCCGTCGCCCGTTACTGCTGCAACGCTGCTGGCGCCAGGACGGGAAGCGATTGCGTGCAGGGCCGTCCGGGATGGGGACCAGGTAAGGATCACGATCCCAAAGCTCGATCTGTGGGCCGTGCTGAGACTCGACACCGAAGGCGCGCCCGGCGATGCCAATTGAGGAGACACCCATGAGCACACCATTCCCATCTCGCATGCCGCTTGAGAAGCCGACCGACCGTCCCCTCAGCGCCGCCATGCAGCGTATGTACGATGTGTGGAACCCGCAGGAGGATCGGGGCAACGAGTTCTACAGTAACTTCAAGTACACGCCGCTGAAGGGCTTCTCCCGGGAGCCGAACGTGTCCCGCCGCGATCCCTCCAAAGTGATCCGGGTCAACGGTACGTACTATGTCTATTACACCTGTCGGCGCACCGAGGGCCCTCCACGCGGTCCCGAGAAGGCTACTGACACGCTCCCGTCGTTCGACTGGGACCTGGGCGATGTCTGGGTTGCGAAGAGCGCAGATGGTCTTGCCTGGGAGGAGATCGGTCCCGCCACGCAGCGTCCGGCCAAGGGGGAGTTCGGCTGGCGCTCCAACTGCACGCCTGACATTCTGGTGTGGAAGGGCAGATACTACGTGTTCTACCAGGCCTACAGCGAGGTCATTCAGGGTGGGGACTTTTGCCCTGTGACCGTGGCCGAAGCGGATTCGCCGGTGGGGCCTTTCCGGCCGCTTGGCCGCCCGGTCATTGAGCCAAGCCCGGCCAGCGCCTGGGATGATGCCTGCATCCACGATCCTTTCCCATTGATTTACAGCGGCAAGATCTGGCTCTACTACAAAGGCCAGAACGCGACCAAAGGTGCTCCTGGACATATGACCCGTGCTCAAGGGGTGGCCATCGCGGACCACCCGCTCGGCCCGTTCGAGAAATCGCCGTTGAATCCGGTGCTCAACTCCGGACACGAGACGTGTCTCTGGCCCTACCGTGAAGGCATCGTGGCCCTGGTCAGCCTGGATGGCCCGGAGAAGAACACGATCCAGTACGCACCGGATGGCCTGAACTTCGAGATGAAAGCCCTGGCTCAAGTTCCCCCGGTCGCCCCCGGACCGTTTGTTCCGGATGCCTTCGCCGACAACGGCGACGGACGCGGCATCACCTGGGGCCTCTGCCACATCAATCCCGATGGCGGTGGGCGCGTGAACGAGTCGGTCCTCGCCCGCTTCGATTGCGACCTCAGTCGGGATGTCGATCGCGACCTCTTCAAACGCAATAACCTGCGCTTCAACGAAGAGACGTACTTCCAGCGCGTCTGCCGATTGCCCGACGGCATGCGGAACGCGATCGCCAGGCAACGTGAGCAGGTGGACCGAGACACGATTGGCACGGAATGACAGATTGCCGTTCGAGGGTGGCTATGACGGCGAGACAGAGTCGGCACAGCTTTGGCACTCTCGTGTAGAGTAGCCGCCTTACGTGTGCGCGGTGGTGACAGGTCTTGGCTGTCCGTCAGAGCCGTGACGAACGCATGCGTGCCAAGCTAAGCCGTAACTCATTGCGGCAGAAGAATCGGGGCTCTGCCCCGGGCCCCGCTGGGGGACCGGCGGCTCCCCCCCCGCCCCCCACATACTGGTGTCGCGAACGCCAGGTGACCAAGCCCACCTGACCTTCGCGCCCCCGGTGACCGCTGCTCGCGCGACGGGCGACCACGTAGACGGTGGCTGTGATACCATCGTTTGTCGTGGTGTATTGCGCTGTAGAAGAACGGGTCACGCCTTGGCTTGACGCGCATGCGAGACTGATGGAAGCGATGGTTGTCCGTCAGAGCCGCGACGAACGGACAAGGCGCCCGGCCGCTCCTCCCAGTGCCGGTCCGGACCGGTCGCAGATCAAGGTCAGACGAGGGTACAGAAGCATGGACAACTTGCTCGAAGGCCTGGCATCGCCCATTGTGCTGGCGGGTGATGACACGCACGCCTATCGCGATCCCACAGCTGTTTATCATGAGGGCGTGCTGCACTTCTACAGCACGTTGGTTCGGACGGAAGAGGAGGCGAAGCTGTACTGGTACACGATCCACACCAGTTCAGCGGATCTGCAGAGATGGTCGGCGCCGACGCCGATCACACCTCGTGGTCAGCACCTCAACTACAGCAGCCCGGGGAGCGTGGTCCGCGTCGGCAACGAATGGGTGATGTGCCTCCAGACTTATCCCATTCCCGGGCACGCGATCGACAGACCGCTATGTTGGGCGAACAACAATGCCCGGCTGTTTCTGATGCGTAGCTCCGACCTTGTCCACTGGGATGAGCCAGAGCTGCTGAAGGTCAAGGGAGTCGGGGTTGCCGTTGAGGACATGGGACGGATGATTGACCCCTATCTTGTCGAAGACAAGGACGAATCCGGCAAGTGGTGGTGTTTCTACAAGCAGAATGGGGCCAGCTACTCCTGTTCCCACGATCTCAACGCGTGGACGTACAGCGGCCGAACCGACAGCGGCGAGAACGTCTGCGTGCTGATCGAGGACGACGAGTATGTCATGTTCCACTCGCCCGAGAACGGTATCGGGACGATGCGCTCGGCCGACTTGGTCAACTGGCGCGATGCCGGATTCACCACGTTGGGGCAGCACGACTGGCCTTGGGCGGAAACGCGCCTGACCGCCGGCTTTGTCCTGGATCTGCGGCGTGTCCCCGAGTTCGGCGCTTACGTGATGCTCTTCCATGGCAGCGGACCCGGTAGGGAGAAGACCACGTGGAACATCTGCACCAACTGCCACATCGGCATCGCCTGGAGCAGTGATTTGACGACTTGGGATTGGCCTGGGGGTGAGTAGAGCTGGGCGTTGGTGCTCTCTTGGTGGAGCCCCGTTTGTAGGAAGGCACTTAGCGTAGCGATGTGCCGTTTCGGGGGTGTGTAGTGTCTTGAGCGGGAAGACACACTAAAGTGTGAACACCCGACAGCCCGGATGCCCCCGTAAGGAGGTCACGCTCCAGCGTGCCTTTGGGGCGAGTTCCCGCTGAGAGGAGGCCTGACCTATCAGAGGGCGTAGCGGCCGTCAACGAATGGAGGAGCCGGTTCTCCGTAACCGGCCTGGCCGCATAGGAGATGCGGCGCCTCCAACGGTGTGTCTGCGTCGACCCGTTCGCGCCCAAAGGCAGCAGCGCAGGCACAGACAAAGAACAGAGCATCCCCCTATGTCCAACCAACCGAACGTCATCCTCATTCTGGCGGACGACATGGGCCTTGGTGATCTCTCGTGCCTGAATGAGGGACGCAGCCGTACTCCACACCTCGATGCACTCAGGGAAGAGAGCGTCTGGTTCAGCCGGGCGTACTCGGCTTCCCCTGTCAGCGCCCCGGCTCGGGCTGCGCTGTTGACCGGGCGTTACCCCCACCGAACCGGTGCGGTGACGCTCAACATGGAGAAGCACCCCGAGCTGTCTCGGATCCGTAAAGACGAAACCACCATGGCCGATGTCTTCCGAGCCAGTGGCTACGCAACCGGACTGGTGGGCAAGTGGCACTCCGGCATGGGTAGCGAGTATCACCCGTTGGCCCGTGGTTTCGACGAGTTCGAGGGCTTCATCAGCCACCTGGATGTGCCCGACTATTCCCGCTACAAACTCGAGGTCCAGGATGAGGTCCATGAGGTCGATGACGGCTATCTGACCGACGACCTGTCAGACCGCGCGGTCCGCTTCGTGCGCCGGCATCGAGACCAGCCGTTCTTCCTGCATCTTGCGCACTATGCCCCCCATCGTCCGTTGGGAGCGCCGCAAGAGCGCATTCAGCCCTATCTGAAACGTGGTTTCAGCCAAGAGGTCGCCACCATCTACGCCATGATCGAGATCATGGATGAGGGCATCGGGCGTCTGCTGGCTGAGTTGAACACGCTGGGGATTGCCGACAATACCGTGGTCATCTTCACCAGTGACAATGGCCCGGATCCACTCACGGAGGAGCGTTTCAACCACCAGTTGCGGGGCACCAAGTACACCGTCTATGAGGGTGGCATCCACGTCCCGTTCATAGTTCGCTGGCCTGCGGAGTTCGCACCCGGTGAGCGTGATCATCTCCTCCACTTCACCGACATCCTGCCTACCCTCGCGGAGCTTTGCGCCCTGGAGTTCCCTGACGGATTGGCGCTTGACGGTGTGAGTCTGGCCGATGTGCTCAGCGGGGAGGAGGCGCGCGCGCCGTCTCAGCATTTCTGGCAATGGAACCGGGCCGAACCGCGCTACTCCCACAACGCAGCCGTACGAGAGGGCGACTGGAAACTCGTCCGCCCTTTTGTGACTCATGGGTACATCAAGCAAGATCCGGACTGCCCTTCAGTCCTCTACAACCTGGCGTCGGATCCCGGTGAAACGACCGACCTCTCGGCTCTCCATCCCGAGCGCTGCGCTCAGATGGAGGCCGATCTCGAGACGTGGTGTGCGGACGTCGAACAGGACCGCACGCGGCATTCGCCTATCCCCGGGCCAGCTTGCCCGGCGCTTCCGGACGTGCCCAACATTCTGTTCATCCTGGTCGACGATCTCGGCTGGGCTGACCTGGGCTGCTATGGGCATCCCTGGCACGATACACCTGCCCTCAATTCTCTCGCCTCCGACGGCATCCGCTTCACCCAGGGATACGCCCCGGCACCGATCTGTTCTGCGTCTCGATCGGGAATCCTGACCGGAAAGGCACCGGCTCGACTGGGTTTCGAGTTTGTCATCAAGGACGAGGTCATTCCGCAGAAAGCACAACCCGGGCAGCGACTTCAGACACCTCCGTTCACGATTGATTTGCCGCTCGATGAGAAGGTCATTCCCGCCTACCTCGGTGAGGCCGGTTACAACACGGCCTTCTTTGGCAAGTGGCATATGAATCAGCACTACCGAGGGTACTTGGGCTGGCGCCCCACACACGGTCCACTTCAGCGTGGTTTCCAGCACGCGATCGAGGATTTTGGCAGCCATCCCTACAGCTACCGCAAGTGTGGAGAGCCGGATCCGGTCACGGAACCGGGAGTCTTGCCTGCGGACGCGGTCACGGACCACGCGATCGACTTCCTCAGACGGCGCGGGACGGCGCCGTTCTTCCTGATGGTGTCGCACTTCTATGTGCACACTCCGGTCAAGACGCCGTGCCGGTGGCTGCTCGACAAGTACGAGGCCAAGGTTCCCGCAGATGCGCCCAATCGTGGGAAGCGTGTTGCCTATGCCGCGTTCCTTGAGACGCTTGACCGCTACGTAGGGCACTTGCTGACGGCGTTGGATGATGAACGGTTGCGCGACAACACGTTGGTGGTGTTCATGTCGGACAATGGGGGGCATCCGGAGTATACGGGGCACACCCCGTTGCGAGGGTCCAAATGGAACCTCTACGAGGGGGGTGTCCGTGTGCCGTTCCTGGTCCGGTGGCCGGGGGAGATCCCGGGTGGTGCCGTGTGTGACACACCAGTGACCGGTTGTGATCTGCTGCCTACCTTTACGGAACTCGCGGGGCGCCCGGTTGACAGGGCAGCATCAAATCTGGATGGCGACAGTCTGTTGGCGCTCTTCCGAGATCCATCGGCAACTCTGCAGCGGGATCTCTATTGGCACTTCCCCTACTACCACCCCGGTGATGGCTACGCAGACGTTTGTCAGGAGATCGGGATCAGCGACTTCGCGCTCAGCCAGACACGGCCTCACTCGGCCATCCGCCGCGGAGACCGCAAATTGCTGCGCTTCTACGAGGACAGTCGCGCTGAACTCTACGATCTTGCCCGGGATGTGGGGGAACAGAACGACCGTTCGGCGATGGACTCCCGGCAGGCAGCGGAGCTCGACGAGAGTCTGACCGACCTGCTGGCACAAGCCAACGCCCGATTCCCTGTCCCGCTGCCTCCTGAATGACCTGGCCGCTCGTACGGCGGGCGGCCCTTCTGTCCAGCAGGGCAAGCCCTCCGACCGCTTCTAGAGGGATGCCGCCCGGAGGGCCGTGCGACCTACCGGGAGACTCCCCTCAGTTGAGGTCCCACAGATCGGCGCGGGACTGTATGGCCCTGTATCCCATGCGCTCGACGTGCCCGTCGCACCAGGCGACGTTCGTCCCGTCCATGTGGCAGTTGGAGACATAGTAATGGGCAGGACGGCCTGGATAGCAGACTTGCCCGCTGTAGATGTAGGGACCGTACGGCCCCATCGTCGAGCCGTTGGTACGGCCGCGGCCGTCAGCCAGCAGGAGCGTTTCTCCGGGGGTCTTTATCCTGGCAACCTTGGTGCAGCCTGTTCCCGGGTGTCCGCCATAGGGACTGCCCAGGTAATAGTAGTTGTAGCCGTAGCCAAGAAACGACCAGCTGTAGTACCCCATCTTGCGGGTAGGGCAGACGAAAATGTCCGTATTCCCCAGATACGGCATCACCATCATAGGCCAGTAGTCGTAGTTCGGGTTCCCGATCCCCCCGATTCCCGTTCTCGCACGGTACATCACGGGGAAACGCTCCTCAGAATCGTCCACATACATCAGCACTCCCAGCGCAATCTGTTTGGCGTTGGCGGTGCAGGCCGTCTGTCGGGCTTTCTCCCGAGCCTGAGCCAGCGCCGGCATCAGCATTGCTGCGAGGATCGCGATGATCGCGATAACGACCAACAACTCAATGAGCGTGAAGTTCCTACGGTTTCTCACGATCCACCCTCCAGTGTCGCATTCGAGCCTTTCAAGCCTGACCACCGTAAAGGTAGGAGTAGGCAGCTCAGGATGCAAGGCAGTCCGGATTGCGACGGGTGGGAGCGTTGATTCGAGATTCGCTGATCCGCTGATTCGTGGTTCGGGGATCGTGAGGGGGCGCTCGGGGTCAGATCTCAACTGTCAACAGACAGGACTGAGCATCCGGGCCCAGCCTGGCGCCAGCGCCCCTTGACTCATCTTCTTGACCACTTACGCGGACGGCTCTGAGATGCCCCCGAATGCCCCGGAACCACCAAGCACCTCACGCCCTCCAGGCGGCTGTGTCAACGTGGGAGGCGGCGCCACCCGCCGATTGCTTAGTTCCTGGTCTGGAGACAAAGATCGGGGCGTGGCAGCCCCTCCCACCTTGAAGGGCTACTAAGTTTCGCCTCATTCAGATGCCCCCAGATCTCTGAAGCACTACAGCCTCTTACACGGTGCCAACAGACGTGGGGAACCTTGAAAAAGGGGAGGTAAGCACCCACCTTCCTACGTGGCAATGGAGCGCTCCAAGCCGGAGCTGTGGAGCCGAATAGGACGAAAAGCATCCACTCGTCCAGCGCCCTGACAGGCGTTCATTCCTCTGGGTGGCGGGATGATTGGGTGAAGGAGATTGACGTGATGACGTCGCATGACCGGGTGATGACCGCGCTACGCCGTGAACGGCCGGATCGACCCCCGCTGAACTACTATGGCACCCCGGAGACGACGCAGAAGCTGCTGGGGCATCTTGGCCTTGAAACCGCGGAGGAATTGCTCTGCTACTTTGGGGCGGATATGCGCTATGTCTCGGCTCGATACGTCGGGCCGGACACGTTTTCCGGTGCATTCGGGTTCGGCACCGGCGGGGTGGACATGTGGGGCATAGAATGGCGCCCGGCACGCAACGAGTGGTGTACCTATTACGAGCCCGTCGGGCATCCGCTCGCCCAGGCCAGGACGGTTAGCGACATCGAAGCGTACAACTGGCCGAGTATTGACTGGCTGTCGTTTGCTCACATAGGCGACGACATCCGGCGGATCAACCAGGCCGAACCGAAGGCAATCGTGTTCAGCATGGGGTCGTTCATCGAGATCGCCTGGGCCATGCGAGGCTTTGAGCAATTCCTTGCGGACATGATCGAGCAACCCGAGATGGTTGACGCCATGCTCCGGAGGGTTACCCCGCTCTGCAAAGAGAGCTCCATGCGTGCGTTGGAGGAGGCACAGGGGAAGATCGACATCGTCTGGAGTGCCGGGGATGTAGGCATGCAGAGCGGAATGATGTTCTCGCCAGAGCTCTGGAGAGAGCGGATAAAGCCATTTCATCGAGAGCTGATCGAGCCTTTCAAGCAGATGGGCGTGATGACACGCTATCACACGGACGGATCGGTCTTCCCGATCATCGAGGATTTCATTGAGATGGGGTTGGACCTTCTGGACCCGATTCAACCGAACACCGAGGGCATGTCCGCCGAGAACCTCCGGGCGTGTTTTGGCGGGAGAATCGCCTTCTACGGGGGTGTCGACACCCAGAGACTGCTTCCGTACGGAACCCCCGGCGAGGTGGAGGCCGACGTACTCCGCTTGATCAACGTTCTGGGGGCAAATGGCGGATACATCGCTGCCGCTTCCAACGCCGTTCAGCCGGATGTCCCTATCGAGAACATCCTGAGCCTCTACCGCACAGCGCGCGAGTTTCGGTACTGACGTGCGCCTGTGTCGACGGTCACGCCACTGCATTTCGTGTCTTGGAACTGAACTCGCCCAACGCCTAACGGGCGGGCGTCCCATCGGGGCATCAGGTTTAGTCTTGCGGTGTAGGAGAACGGGGTGTATCATTTTGAGTGGGCATGCAGGGATCCAGTTTCGGTTTCGGGGGAACTGATCACGTCTGAGACTACCAACCCAGGGAGAAAGGCCATGCAGACTGCTGAGAAGACTCTGCCCTTCCGCAAGATTCGTCGATCGCTCGATTCCGGCCGGAAGCGATTTACCCTGATCGAGCTGCTCGTCGTGATTGCGATCATCGCGATCCTGGCGTCCATGCTGTTGCCGTCCCTTCAGAATGCCCGTGGGCGGGCTTTGACCGCGACCTGTCAGGGGAATGTCAAGCAGCTTGCCTTAGGCGCGCGCATGTATGTTGACGACAATGATCTGCGCTACCCCAGGCACCATTTTGACAACTACATGGGCTACAGACCTGGCGGTACCTACTCCAACACGAATCGCAATTTCTGGCGGTATGCCGTGATCGATTATGTCGAGGAATGGGACATGTTCCTGTGCCCCACCGGTTGGCGGGGGGATGCCTCGAACGTCAACACACAACTCCAACGCTGTTACGGGTACAGCAGCTATCTGAACGGCAGGGCGGCAATACAGGTCCGGGATCCATCCCAGCTCTACATGATAGCGGACGAACGCCACTGGGTGATGAACTCCGGCAACCAGGGATGGACCGTGGCCTACGCGAACGCGTGCGGGGGCGGTTGCCATCCAGAGCGTCGCCTCATTCAGAACTCCCGGCACAGTGGGGGACACAACATTGCCTTTGCCGATGGGCATGTCGAACACCAGCGCCATGGAGAGTTGCGCGATATTCTGTTGGGCAACTCCCTGAGAAGGTGGCACTTCGACAATGTCATGCCGTAGCCGATCGCCGGTCATAGATGCGTTGATCGACGACGTGGGGATCGTGGCTGCGTCTGCCCGGCTGCACGTGGCGGGGGTGCTGTTTACCTATCGCTGCTCGATACGTTGCCGACACTGCCTGTTCGGTTGCCGGGAGGACCTTCCTGATACGGTCATGGCCTCCCGGCAGTTGGCCGATGTACTCGAGATGCTGCACGAGACGGGGCGGGTCGTTCATGTCGCTGGCGGGGAAGCCATGGTCTATTGGGAGACGTTAGCAGAGGGGATTCGCCTGGCGGCCGCCGAGGGAAACGCGCCACACTTCATCGAGACGAACTGCAGCTTTGCCACCGATGACCGGGTGGTCGAGAGACGGCTGGCGTTCCTGCAAGAGCACGGTGTGCGCGGGGTCCTGGCTTCCGCGGACCCGTATCATCAGGAGTGGGTGCCGCCCGAACGATTCCTGCGGGTGAGAGATTGGACGCGCAGGATCTTTGGTGAGGACAACTTCTACGGGAACGGTGCCGACGCTGCGGACATCGAAGCCCTGACCATGGTCACCCAGGCCGAGGGACGCTTGCGCGCTCATGTGGGAACACACCCGCCGGTCATGGTGGGGACATCTCGTCGGGAGCTGTCGCAATACCTGGACGACTTCGCGCCGGATGACCCCGATCTGCCCATGGCTGGCTGGCGACGGACCCTCGATCTTCCCGCGTGCCTGGAGCAGTTTCGGGCGGATGCCATTTGGGAAATCCACGTGGATCCCTATGGCAATGTCCAGACGAATTGTGGCATCATCCTGGGGAAGACAGACACGATTCGTCCCGCTGCGGTCTTGGCGGCCGGCCCCGAGCATGCGAACCGCTTCGTCGAGTGCCTCTGCGCAGCCGGTCCCCTCGGTTTGGCCAAGCTGGCTCGGGACGAGTACGGCTTCGAGTTCCCCGAGTTCGTGACCCAAGGCTGCGAGCTCTGCTTCCTGGCCCGTCGGCATCTGCGCAAGACGCATCCCGATATCTTCGGCCCGGCCGAAGTGTACGAGTGAGGACGCGGCTCGGGGATGGCGGCCATCCTCCCCGGGAGCGTCGAGCCCCAGGTCGACGTTGTCTCTGGGAATCACGGGCGCTGTGGACATCGCCCCTCCAAAGACGCTCCGCTTGGGCACCGTTTCCTGGAGGGCGTGTCGCCCCCGACCGCCGTGCTCCAAAAATCCGGGCCTGTAAGACGTCCGCTGGGGACATCGGCCCTTCCAAGTGCTGCGCCCTTTCTGGAGGGCGTGTCGCCCCGACCGCCGTGTCTCAGCTTCCCACCATCTCCCATACTTGTTCTGCACAGCGTGCCGCGCCTGCCTCTGACAGGTGAACCATGTCGTCACAGATGTAGGTCTTGACGTCCTGAACGAGAGCAGCATGCAGGTCATTGATCTCGACGCCCATGGCAGACAGCTGTTCGGTGGCCCTCTGGTTGTACTCGACAATGTCCTCGTTCTTGCGTCCGTTGCGTTCGGCCTTCTCAAATTGTTCCGGGTAGACGGGCGATGTGGTTGCGAAGATAGCGCGCTTGCTGCGTTTGAGTGCGATGTCCGCGATGCGCTTCTGGAGCTCGAGGTACTGAGACAACGGTGTGTGTATCTTGCCGTCGGGCATGTAGCAGGTATCCCATTGCCCATTGTTCCAGTGGATCACATCGTAGTCATCATCCGGGATCCAGACGGCCAAATTGAACAACGTGTAGGCTGAAAACCGGCAGTTCTCGTCGGGCGAGCGGATGTCGGCAGCGTCACCCGCGAGTTTGCGGATATGCGGCTCGTAGTTCCCGCGGATAGAGTCACCGAGAAGAGCAATTTTGGGCATTGGTTTTGGTTTCCTTGGCTGTCGAATGGCGCCGCCGCATCTCCGTATGCGGCTTGCTTTCCAGAACCGCTGACAAGGGAGGGGCGGCCGGTTAGGAGAGCCGCGACTCCAAGTGCCTACTCGTCCTCCTGCGGGCGGAGCATCTTGTAGAGAAGACGAGTCTCTTCGAGGGAGAGCGGACGGCTGAAGACGAGCAGTTCGTCCAGCAGAGCTCGATCTCCTCCGCCAGCTCCGACCATCAAGTTCCCGAAACGACTATCTTCCGGTTTCCCACGCAGGGCCTTTGTCCGGAGCGGCGAACCATTGATGCTCAAGGTCATGTTCGGCCACGACCACGATGCCACCATGAAGTACCACTTGCCGTTCTCCCAGTTTCCTCCTGTGATTCCGGTGAACCGCTTGTCCTTCTTCCGGGCCTTGGCCAGGAACTGGATGTTCTCGTGGCGCCGGACCTTGCCATCTTTCCCGACTGCAGGTCCCTGGCGCTGCATGTAGAACGTAGCCGCACTGCTCATGACGAAGACGCAGTTGCTCCCGTTCGGTCGTTTCCATTCGAGGGGCTTGACCCACAACGCGACTGCTCCCTGGTGGGCGAAGTCGACGGTGCCGGCAGTGGCGACCATGGCCACTCCGGTCCCGAGGATGAGTCCGTCGCCGATCAGTCCGGCCGTAAACTCCGGTGGCGCCTTTCGGTCACTGTAGGGACCGAATACGCGTGGTTTCAAGTCGGATTCGGCGGCAGACATGTCAGGCGTCATCGAGCGGTTGTCGAAGCTCATCTGCAGCGTGACCGCATCCATGAGGACGGCGAGTTCGGACTGAAGATAGGGAGAGTTGGGAAGGGGGCGTGCTGGTGGAGTCGATCCGGCAGGCGGCCCAGCTGAGGTCGGCAGCGCTGCCCAGAGCAGGCAGATGAGCCAGGGCGCCCACAGTCTGCGAGCCCATGACGAGTGAGAGCGTCGTTCACAGGGAGAGAGCAGGCGGGGCGCTGCCCCGGCCCCCGCCGGGGGATCAGCGGCTCCCCCGGCCCCAATGCCGTCAACTTAAGCGGGCAGAATGCCATGGCACCTGTTGCGGCGCAGGCGGTTAGCGCTATATTGGCAGTGTCTCAGGTGGGCGCCGAACAGTGCAAGCCAGCAAGTAAGGAGTGACCGCAAGAAT
>JABHEG010000323.1 GCA_018676675.1 Lentisphaerota bacterium | reverse complement strand
CGGGCTGGCCATGGTTGTGTTCATGGCCGCCACTATAACGGCGAGGTGTGTTAGATCCCAGCCGTCTCCCGAAAGAAAGTCGCGCTTCTTTCACAACAACGTGAAATCGGGCTTGACCTCACCCCCGTGAACGGCTACGGCCACCAGTACCAGGGCAACAAGCCACAACGGCATGATCCTGAGCTTGTCAGGCAACAGTTGTTGGACAAGCGTCTGCCGACAGCGGGGCTCAAAACTCCCGAAGGAGGCGTGGGGTGGGCGAGGCTGGGAGGACTGTCGGCGCCTTTGGTTGGGGAACATGGCAGCACCGACCACCCCGAACCCATGCTGGAGCTGGTCCTCTCTCCAGCTGCCGTTCGCACAGATGCCCTCCGCCTGATGCCGCGTCACCCGCCACAGGGAGCATGCCAGCTTCCGGAATGCGTCGTCGGAGAGGTCCTGGAGTTCTTCTCCAGGAGGCAGCAAAACGACGTGGCCAATACCCACATCTCCTGCAACCGGCCCCGTTACCGCTCCGGAAGCAAGCAGTTGAAAGGCAGCCCGCCTTGCCCCGTCATCGCTGCTCCCGCCCAACAGGTCCTGGAAGCGCTCCCGAAGACGGGGCGGCAACTGTTCAGGAACAGCGATACAGGCGACTCCGCCGGCTCGGATCCATGCCCGCATCGACTGCCAGTGGACACTCCCCAACTCCCGGACAGCTTCCGAGGTCAGAACAAGAACATCATACGCACAGAAGCCCAGGCTGTTGGTCGGCAGGTCCTCCACAGTGAGTCGCAGAGGCCAACAGGAGAGTCGGTGCTCAATGCCGTCCTTGTGAGTGGGGTCGTACCGACTGATTAGCAAGCGCTTGACCGCGGCTGCAGGTATGGACGTGCTGTCCCCTGCGGCTGCGCAGACCGCAAGGACCTGCGAACGAATGGTCGGCTGTGGCAGGTCAATCTGACTGAAGCCCAGATCAATATCGCCGTCGGCCGTCCGGAGTGATGCCACAACGTCTGCACGAGCGCTGTGCTCCGGAGCGGGGATCGGAGGAAGCGTGACCATTACCGAGGTCCCGGGAGCCGTAATGGTGACGTCTGGCGTCAGCACGCGGCAGCACTGAATGCGCCCATCCTGGAAATCCAGGACCAGATCACCCGTCAGAACCCCAACGCCCCGGAACCCGAAGGACGCCTCGATCTCAATCGGGGCACCACTCCTGTCACGGGGCAGAACGGGGAGGAGATGGAGGCGCAACGACGAGTCGCCTTGAGCGACGACCTGCCTCGCGACCAAAACCCACAACACAACGGAAACAATGGTTCTGAGACGCCCCACAATCTCTCCTGTAAGCAATACACACCAAGCCGACTGCCGGGCCTCCGCCCGCGGCTGGGCTCGTACGCGACATCACCCGACTTGCGCACGGAACTGTCGGTCGCGGACACACCGTTGGAGGCGCCGCATCTCCGTATGCGGCCAGGCCGGTTACGGAGAACCGGCTCCTCCATGCACCTGTGGGCGGTCACACTCCGCAGACGTGAGCGACGCGCTCCGCACCGCAGGACAGGCTCGTCTGTAACTTCAGCACGAATCGCGGTCTGGGCTGTCCGTCAGAGCCGCGACCTACGGGAGCGGTCTTGCTCGGCACTCTCAATGGGAACCGCTCCCGTAAGTCGCGGCTCTGTTCAGACACCGAAGAGACGCAAGTTACACTGCCCCGATATGCCTGTCGGACCTCACCCGCCGGCCCGCCGGTGATAGAACCACCACTCCACAAGCAGGACGATCAGCGCCAGCAACACGAACGTCGCCCAAAGAGAACTCTCGGCTTTGACAACCGTCTCGTTCGCCTCCACTGACAGATGCTCATCGAATCGCAATTCTTCAGCGGCTGCCAATCGCGTTTCGCGGAGATTTAGCAGGGAGACGCCGAATGCCCGGTCCTCCGCCCCGCCCTTAAGTCGATAAAGCCCGGCCTGCAAAGCGGGGAGCCCGCTCAACCAGCCGCTGGCATCCGTTGTGCGCTCCGAAGTCTCACCATTCGGGGCGTGACAGGAATACGACGTCTCGGGGAGCATGGACACGGCCGGAAGAACGCCCGTGCGGGCAGCCTGGATCTCGGCGATCCCGGCCTCATGCATCGCGATTTCAACCAGATTGGCCACGAATATCGGGAACCCGATTCGGTACGGCCAGGTCGAACGGGCCGGATCAAACAGAACATTGATCGCGGCTTGTCCCCCATGCTCGCGCCACAGCATGAGAGGCCCACGTCGACCGTGCACCAACACCTCATACCCTTCGCCCTCAAGATCGCCTTCGTGCGCTCCATCACTGAATTCAGGGCTCTCAATCAAGACGACATCACGCAGTTCCACATGCCGCAGAGCGTCGCAACCCCGATCCCAATCCACCACCTCTGTGCCTCCGCTGCCCACCGACACATACTTGCCCAGCGCCTGCGGCACTCCGCCAACGTGGACGGTGAGACCGGCCTCGATGATCTCGCCACTCCCTTCCGCGAGAATGGCCAGATCGACATCCGAAGCCCCGCTTTCCGACGGTGGATCCGTGTAAACAACCAACCCTTTCATCGCCGCCAAGGCGTGTCGGAACGCCGCAAGCCCAGGATCCACGTAGACAGCTAACGGACGTGAGCGCGGAATTCGCAACCAGGCCACATCGTCGGCAGGCAGTGAGTCCGGGCCGTCCGGGACGAGCCGCACCTCGAGAAGGGCGCTCTCACCACCATCAACCCGGAAGACCAGACGTTCACCATTGCCGGGGACCAGGGTTACGTCCTGATCGCCGATGCTCTGCCCGTCCTGCGAAAGCAGCACGCGCAGGCCGAGAGGGGCATCGTGAGATCCGTCAACCTGCACGAACACATCCCAACTGCCCTCACGATTCTTCTCCGCATTGAGAGCCGTGATCCCGCAATTCGGCCCGGCCGGAGCCAGGCGGTGGAACTCGACATCAAACGGGAGCTCAACAGCGACATCCTCCGGGAGGTTTCCGTCCGTAATCAGCAGGACCTCCTCAAACGGAGCAGTCAGCGCAAGAGCCTGGGCAATCCGCAACGCTTCATCCAGCGAGCTTGGGACATCCTCCACAGACATCTCCTCCAGCGCAGCCCGCAGTGCCCTCTTGTTGTCCGTGAAGCCACAGCGTTTCCGTGCTCTGCCGCTGAACGAAATGAGGCAGATCTCCTGATCCGGCAACATGCCGTCAACACGTTCATGGACCTGACGCTTGGCTTCAGCAAGGCGAGACACACCGCCCGGCTTGTCGAGACCGGCCATGCTGGCTGAGCAGTCCACCAGTATCGGCAGCCGCCGAATGCGCGATGCGCGACCGCGCAGATACGGCTGCATGGCCGCCAGAACAATCAGAACAAGAAGAAGCAATTGCAGCAGGAGAAGGATGTTCCGCTTGAACCTCTGGAACGGAGAATTGACTCGCTTGTCCGCCATGACACGCCGCCACAAAGCCAACGATGTCACCCTGACTCGCGGGCGTCGGAGCTTGAGGAAGTAGAAGAGGACCAGAGGCCCGATCAGCAGAAAGAGCCAGGCACCAGTCAAGCTGTAGAAACCGAATGGACTCATCTCAGCCACCCCCCTCGACGCAACATGTCAAAGAGGATGTCCTCGACCGAGGTCGATGAGTCCAGAGCCGCGAAACGCCCCGAGCGCTGGCGGCACAGCAGCGAGACCGTTCTCTCATGTTCCTGCCGGTACTCGTGATACAGATCAACCAAGTCTCCGGAACAGGTCACATCCAGATTCTCGTTGGTTTCGCTGTCCACAAGACGACTGTCCCCGGAAAGCTCAGGATCAAGCTCACTCGGGCCGAGCACATGGATAGCGCACGGGACCATCCCGCTGCTGAACAGAAGATTGAAAGCCCGGCGGAGATCACCAAAGCTGAGGAAGTCGGAAATGATGATGGCTATGCCGCGGCCAACATGGCGTTTGAGCGCAGACTCGATTCCTTCCTCCACCGGAAGATCGCCCCCTCCATCCAGCGACTCGAGAAACCGGAAAAGAGACGCCATCGAGCTTCGCCCGGTTCGGTTCAAGAGGGATGCAGGTTGCCTCCCTGCTTGGTTCAGGCCGTAAACGCTGACTCGCTCACCGCCAAAGAGCCCCATGACACCAAAGGCCGCCGCCAGGCGACAAGCAAGCTCAAACTTCCCCTCGAAGAGCATCGATGTGGACGCATCAACGAAGATGGCGACATTCATCTCCTCTTCCTGCATGTACAGCTTGATATAGGGCCGGTTCAGGCGAGCAAAGATATTCCAGTCCACGAACCGAACATCGTCCCCGGACACGTAGTTACGGAAATCAGAGAACTCATTACTGGTCCCTGAACGCCCGCTGGTGTGCTCGCCGCGCCGCCGGTCCGTAAACAGCCTCGGCATGGCAATGCGCAGCCGCTCAACACGCGACAATGTCGCATTGCTCAGCAGTGAGGTCAGTTGCCGTTGTTCCGTGCTTGCCGCCATCTCGCTCTCGTGTTTGTTCCGCTCAGAAACCGCCTGCGTTGTACGCGGCTCCTCCGAACGCTGTCGTCACCATCAGACCGGTGACACGTACTCCAGCACGTCGCCGATGAGGTCCTTGGTCTGAATCCCTTCCGCCTGTCCATCGTAGTTGAGTAGCACACGGTGCTGCAGGACCTCGGCCGCGAAATAATCCAGGTCCTCGAACGAAATGTGCACACGCCCCTCCGCCAGAGCCCGAACACGCGCGCCCAGCAGAAGCGCCTGCCCCGCCCTGGGGCTGGCTCCCCAGCGCACATAGGACTTCACCCGTTCCGGACAGAACTCACTGTCCGGATGCGTTGCCAATACCAACCGCACCGCATAGTCGCGCATGGGCTCTGCAATGACCACCTTCGAAAGCACATCCCGCATCTCCAGGATCCGAGCGCCACTGACAACCTTCTCTACATCGACCGACTGGGCAACAATCGTTCGAGTCATGACTTCGTTCATTTCGTCACGATCCAGGAAAGGCACACTCACTTTGAACATGAAGCGGTCAAGCTGCGCCTCAGGGAGCGGATACGTGCCCTCCTGCTCGATCGGGTTCTGAGTGGCCAGCACGAAGAAAGGAGGAGTGAGTTTGTGGGTCGTTCCGTCCACTGTGACCGAGCGTTCCTGCATAGTCTCAAGCAAGGCCGACTGGGTCTTCGGCGTTGCCCGGTTGATTTCGTCGGCGAGCAGGAGCTGGGTGAACACCGGCCCGTGCCGGAACTCAAACTGGTAACGCCCAGTAGGATCGGTCGCCATGACCTTAGTCCCGATGATATCCGCAGGCATGAGGTCGGGGGTGAACTGAATGCGCTTGAACTCAAGCTCGAGAACCCGCCCCAACGTCTTGACCAGTTCCGTCTTGCCAAGCCCGGGAACACCTTCGAGCAAGACGTTCCCACCGGCGATCAGGGCAGTAACCGTGCACTCCACGACTCGTCCCTGCCCGACAATGACCTCCCCGACGGCAGCACGAATTCGCTCCACATCCGCCCGGAACGCCGACGCAGCCTGTGCAAGTTTGGCTTCATCACTCATCAGTCCTGTTCTCCTTCATCGGCGTCCAACCCACCCAGGCACATGACGTGCCCCGGCGGACGGACGGTCGTATCTGTTCACCTGACCGTTCGTTCATGCGACGGGCGCAGCTACTCAGAGTCATCTTTCCACTTCTTCTTGCGGGCCAACAGGCGTTGTGTCGTCGATACGGCATCTGCCGGAGCCGGCGGAGCAGCTTCCTTCGGCTGTGTCGACGACGGTTTTCTCGTGCCCGGAGTCCCGATGGCGCGCTTCTCCACGCCTGGCGAAACCGGCGGCACACGTGCCTCACTCGACTCGCCACGATCAAACGCAATGCTGTCTTTACGCCGCAAGAGGGCAGAAAACGTCTCACCGGACTCACCAGAGGAACGCCTGGCTCCAAACCACTCACGGACAGCCCCCCAGTCCAATTGGACCCGACGAGCGGCCACATCCAGGGGAATCAAACACGCAAGCAGGATCAGGAACCAGTCAAACACGGCACGGCTGGTGGTTCGCGATTCACGATCTTCCCGAAAGATCTCCGTGCCGCTCTCCGCCCCGGTCAGAATCCGCCCCCCTGTGCGTTCGGCAATCTGGGAGAGCACGATGGGATTGGAGCGGAAACGGAGGTACTCAGGCGAATAGGGCACAACGAAGCCTCCGACAATCCGTTCGGTGGCGTCTCGCCTCACGCCGGCAACCATTACTCGGTACCGCCCCTGTCCCCACAAATCGAACACGCCCTGATATCGTCGGGGGCCGGTCTGCCCTGCCTCAACACTCACCGATTTCCCGCGCGGCCCATTCACCTGGACCCGAAGCTCGACATACGAGCTCCCAGCCCCGTGATCCTCAATCTGAACGATTCCGGTTCGCCCCGATGCATAGGTACTCAGGTAGAGATCACTGCGGAGCTCCGTACGGGAAATGTCGGTCACGAGCTGCTCCACAAAGGCCGAATAGCGATCCCACTCAACCCACGATGATGCCCAGTTGGGGGACAGGTCAGAGGTAAAAGCCGCCGTCTTGCCCAGACCGTAACGCCAGACCGATAGAACAGGATCGACCTCCTCTTCCTCCGGGCCTTTCAGAATTGTCACGGCCCGTGGTTTGGGCGTTGTCAGCACATACCCCTTGAGCTCAGGCAGTCCCGTCATTCCCTTCAAGATCGGCGACGGGTACTCGACGACCGGCACAAAAGTCTTGTTCTGAATCAGGTTCCGCTTGAGCTTCTTTGCCTCCTTGATGAAAATCGAGGGCAACAGGCTGGGATCCTGGGGGAAGTAGTATCGTCCGCCGGTGGTAGCAGCGATCGAGCGCATGATGGAAATATCCTGTCCGCCGTGCGGAAAGACGGCAACCATCGAGACGCTGATGGCGCTGGCCACGAACTCCTGAACCATTGCGGGAGGCGGGGGGGAAGGATCTCCGTCAGAGATGATAATCATGTGCTTGGCTGCGGCATCGCTCTCTTTGAGCGCATCCAATCCCAGCTGCATGGTCGCCGAAAAGCTCGGCATGTCTCCGATCGCCGCGTTGTTGATCAGCTTGACCAAATCATCGTACTCCGCCGCCGGCGTCAGAGGGAACAGCCACTTCTCGCCACCTTGGTAGTCGTAAACAAGCGCCCCGACCTCATCCTGATCCCCGAGCACCCGAATCGCCTCTTTGGCCACGCGTTTCCCCCACGTGTTCCCCTCCGGAAACTCGCAGGTGTGCAGGATGAGCGCCAACGCCCCTTTGGGCAGGACTTTCTTCTGACTGATGTCCATCGTGACCGGAAGCACCTCCTCGATCGGGCTTCGATGGTACCCGCCCGGACCGAAGCTGTTCCGTCCGCCAATCATCAGGAAACCCGTGCCCTGATCGTGCACCGCCTGTTTGAGTGCCCCCAACTGCACCACATCAAATGCGTCAGCCGGAACATTGGCGAACACAACACAGTCGTAGGGCATCAAAGACATCGGGTCACGAGGGAACTCATAGGCCACCTGACTGTCGCAGATCCGTTTGCTTGTGCGCAACGCCCCGGCGAAGGCCTCCCACTCACGTGGGTCTCCCTCCGGATCCGTCACCAACAGCACCCGCCCTTCCCCGCGCAGGTAGACGTAGTTCATCGCGATGTTGTTCTGGCGCCACCCATCACGCGCTTCCGGGACCTCAATCCTGGCGACGTATTCGTAGTACCCGGGTTCGCGGAGATACAACGGCAGCGCATATCGGTTCTTGCCCGGCTGGTAGTCAACCATTTCCTCGCCGATCAGCTTGCCATTCTCCCGCAACACCAGCCGTCCACGGCCGGAGGTGAGGGACGAAAGCACGATCGAAGCCTCATACGTTTCCCCCAGTTTCACCACCCGCGGCACCTCAAGCTTCTCAAGCCAGACCTCGTCGCCGAAATCATACTGAATGGGGAGCACATCCACGGAAATGCCTCGGGACGAAATCTCATCCAATGCCCCTGAGAGATCGCCGTCTGTAGAAACACCATCGCTAATGAGCACAATCTGACCGTCATTCGCTTCAGGCAGGACTGCCGCCGCGAGCCCAAGGCTTGCACCGAGGTCGGTCCCATCCCGACCTATGCGACTGTTGATGGCCTCGAAAGGGAACGTCTGACGCGGAGGCAGTTCAACTCCCGCCTCACGCCCGAAAACGACCAGCCCGGCCTCATCACCCTCGGGCTTCTCTGAGGCGGTCTTGACCACAAAAGTCAGCGCCTCGTCAGTCGCCGCAGGCCCCACCGAATCCGAGACATCGAGCGCATAGACGGTCGAGAGACGCCTGCTCCGCCGAACCGCGCGCGGTTCACTCAGCAGGACTGCAAAAACCGTGAGAAGAAGCAATCTGACCAGAAGGGCAGCCAGTGCCCGTCCCCCACGCAGTCCGCTACGCCCTGTCACGTGGATCCACCACACCCACGGCAGTGCCAGAAGAACAGCAAAGGCCCCGCGGTTCGAGAACATGAGTACGTCCAACAGGTCGGCTGCGACGCATGCGCCACCAATGACGGCAGCGAACAGCAACAACGGCAGCGCACGACGGACCGTCACTCTCTCCCGGGAGGGAGGAATCACCCCGCGCGCAACACGAAGAAAAATGGTCCAGACCATCGTCACTGAACGAATATCACTCCTCTCTCTGCATCTCCGCCTGAACTCATCCACGATCCCCTTCGCGATCCAGCACGACTAACCGTCGGTTTCCCGTGTCGGCCACCCATATGCGTCCCCCACCGGACGAGTCACACTCGATGCCCCAGGGCGTACTGAACTGACCGTCACCAGCCCCTGCTGTCCCGTAGCGCCCAAGCACGGTCCCATCGCGGGACAGCTCCGTCACCCTGCCGCCTCCCCACTCGACCACCAAAAGCCGCCCCTCCGGCCCCAACGTGATGTCGTAGGGGAAACGCAAAGCCGGAGAAAGGCCCGACGGGTCTGTCATGACGCCAACGAATCCCCCGTCACCTGAAAAAACCTGCACCCGATTGTTCGCCGCGTCAGCCACGTACAGGCGACCGTCGAGCCAGACCATCCCGGAGGGACGCTGGAACCTGCCCGGTTCCGTGCCAAAGCCTCCGAACGCGAGAAGAGGGACGCCATCGGGCGTGAACTTCTGTATGCGGTCGTTCGACCCGTATTCGCAGACAAACATGTTCCCCTCATCGTCCACTACGGCACACACGGGGTAAATGAACTGCCCCAACTCCCGCCCGAATTCCCCAAACCGAGCGAGTTCGACGCCATCGCGATCGAAAGTGATGACGCGATGGTAGTGCGTGTCAGGAACGACAATCCGTCCGTCAGGCAAAGCCGTCAGATCCTCCGGGCTCCCGACTTCAGATTCAGGCATCCGCCAGTGCCGGCGGACCTCGCCATCCGGTCCGTAGACCTGGACCCGAGCGGCCGTGTCCAGCAGGTAAACTTCTCCCTCCAGCCCCAACGCCACACCGCGCGGTGCGGGGATGCGTGCTCGATCGGGGAGCACGCGCCACACTCGCGTGTGGCGGATCCGTATAGACGCGACCTGATTTGGGGCGCCCCCGCAGCCGCAGAGCACGAGGAGTAACGCAAGTGCCACGAGAAGACGGCCGGCAGAAGTGCGTTCTCCTGCCACGCCGCCCAATGCTATTGACTTCCTCTGGAGACGGTCGCGGCATGGCAGCCCCTCCCGCTCTCGAGAAGCACACAATGTGGGAGGCGGTGCCACCCGGCGACTCTTCGGGCAGAGACATCCGCTACTTGTCCTGATTCGCAGCACTGCTCCCCCCTCCACCAACACTGTCGAAATAGCGCCGGATCGACTCGTGGTACCCCGGGGGAATGTGCTCTCGGAGGATGGCCTCGCTGGCCTCCTGCCGCACCTTCACAACCTGACTGTCATAGGCGACGCGGGCCTCTCCGGCCTCCGGGACCTCCTTGGTCTGCCAACTCAGGAGGACCTTGCCTGCCGTGACCTTCGATTTGGAGCGTTTCGATTCAAAGTCCGTCTCCGTCTCATCATCCTCTTCGGCCCGGCCGCCTCGCCCAACACCTTCCTCGCCCATCCCCTTTCCCTCTCCCCGCTGCTTCGCAAGAAGCTCCTCGTAGAGTTGGGCGTAGTCCGCTGCCCCGGCCAGATCCCCCATGCCATCAGAAGCCAATCCCTTCATCGCATTGAGTTGCTGAGCCAGTTGCGCAGCCCGCAGCCCCTGCTCAAGGGCCTCAAGATCACGCAGCGACTGGGCCATCGCCTCCAGCTCCATCCCCGCCAGTCCGAGGGAATCTTTGAGGCCCTTCAGAGCTTCGGGGCCAACCTTCCCGTCTTTCGCCATCCCAAGCTGCTCCAACGCTCGTTTCATCGCTGATTGCATGCCCGGAGAACTCGTCCCACTCCCCATGAACCCGGAGAGTCCCTTCATCCGCTGGGCCAGTTCCCGGGCCAGCTTACGCCGGGCCGCCGGATCGGGAGTCGCAGCCATCTGTTCAGCCATCTTCTGCAGTTCGGCCAACTCCTTCTTCAGCCCGCTGGTGTCACCTCGACTGAGCTGTCGACGCCACTCGTCCGCGCGCGCTAGATCACCGCCGCCAAAGCTCTGACGCATCCCTGCTCGATCAAATGCGCCGCGCAGTTGCTTCTCACTGATGCCTCGCCACAGCTTCCCCATCTGCTGCTGGTGCCCTGAGAGACGCTTCGACGTGAGGCCCTTGGTCGTCGGCTTGGCTTCGCTGAACGTCCCAACCAGCTTCTGAAGCTCTGCTTCCACCGCTTCAGAGTGCTTCGCCGTCACATCCTTCTCCGCCAGGACCGCCCGTCGTTGAGCAGTGGCTGTCTTGGTCTGTTCCACGGCATCTCGCTGAGCATCCACGCGCCGCCGCTGATCGTCTTTCCCAAACGGATCGCACTGCGGCACAAACCGCATCGCCATCAGCAAGACGAGGGAGGCCAACACCAATCGCAGGAGAGAGGGCAAAGGACGGAAGGGGACGATGTCGACGGCAGCGACGTCCTTGCACCGCTCCTCGGCGTCCCGGAAGACCAGTGGCGCAAAATCTGTCTGCCCGGGAGGCATGGTCTGAATCGTGAGAAAGAGATCCGATGTGTCTTCGTGCTCATCAATAGAGCGAGCGGCCGTGACGGGACTCCCTCTGCTACGCAGCAGGACGCCGGCGGCAAGCCCTCCCAGCGACAAAGCCGGAACCATGGGTGGCGTCAACAGATCGGGGAACAAGCCCAACAACCGTGAACAGACGAAGAGTAGAGCACCGGCTCCGGCTAAGACCAGTGAAGCGGCATAGGCCCGACGGCCGGCCGACGCCAACTCAATGCGGAAGGCGACGCGACGCACCAAACGTTCTGCTTCAGCTGCAACCATAGTCCCCCACAGTGACTATCCATCGAACCACATCATGATAGTCGCGAAGGGGGACGGGGTCAAGGACGAAGTCAGGCCACCGGGTCATCCCTCGAGATCCCCTGGGGCATCTGCGCTCTATGGAGGGCGAGAGTCCCTCGAGCCGTCTCGGCTCCCCTGGGGCATCTGCGCTCCATGGAGGGCGAGAGTCCCTCAAGCCGTCTTGGCGTTCTCCCCCATGTAACTGGGACATTGCGCCACCGAAGGGCTCCCGCGTAGGAGAACCCATTGCGTAGGGGCTCCCCTTGATCTAGAGTACAACGGAACACGGTGACCCCACGAGGGGTCCCATTAAGCGGTTTGGTTGATGCATGGGAAGGCATACGAGCCGTCACGTGTCTCACATCCAGCATTGATGGTGATAGGCGAAAGGACGACAATATGCTCAGGGCGCTCAAACGGCACTCTCCTCTCTTTCCTGTGACCGCATTGACACTGTCCATCGTGCTGACTGCGCCCTACCGTGGCCATGCCCAGCTGGTGGGAACAGCGCGTTCCACCGACCGGGTCGCAGCAGTCAGACTCCTGATTAAGGCCGAACTGGCAGCGAACCCAAAGGCGAGCGATCTGCGAGTATCCCGCAATGCTCTGAGCGAATTCGCCAAAAGCGATGACTGCACCAAACGCCCCGCCCTTGACGTACGGACCGAGGAGGAATGCCGCGAGTCCGCCCAGCGCCTCACGGATGAGCTGGTCGCCAAGAAATATCCGGCCCCGGACAAAGCAGCCCTCGAGAAGGAAGCCGCAGAGAAGTTCCCTGTTTATGTGGAAGGACAGAAGATCACTGTCGTGTACCGCAGCCCGGCCATGGATCGGAAACTTACCGGCATCTACCGTGGCCGACAGGGGCAGTTCGTGGTGATCGGCTCCCAGCGCGTGATGATGCGAGACATCGAACGCGTGCCGGCCAATAAGGACATCCTTCTCATGTTCGACTCTCCGCAGTCCATGAAGCTCCGGACGCAGTACGTAGAGGAGACAATGACCCGGCACAAGATGGAGCGCAAAGCGTTCAGCCGCAGCGTGAAATCCGCAGCCCTGAAGATGCAGAAAGGGCGCGCGGCCAAGGAGAATGAGGAAAACGGCTACGTCTTCTACGAGAGCGAATGGCGGTCTTTGCGGGAGATGGCGAAGGTGATCATCTCAGAAGAACGCGAAAAAGTCGGCCAACTGCAGCCGGCCGAGTAGCGCGTCGTCCCCCCCCCCGTCCTCAATGCCGTCAACCTAAGCGTCCGGGCGGCGCGACGGCCTCAGATCCTTTTGCGGTTCATGACGTGACGGGG